>NZ_JBIBJK010000004.1:0-501689 GCF_042958635.1 Streptomyces sp. NPDC007971 | reverse complement strand
GTGGCCGCTTTGATGGACTCGTAACTCTTGGGCAGGAAGCTGCTCTCGTCACTGTTCGAGGGAAGGCTCGGAGCCGTGGCGACGATCGCCACCGCCGCTATCAGCCACGCCACGATCGTCCAGACGGGATGACGGACGACAGTTGTTCCAATACGTCGGAACATTCGGGGGGTCCTCCTGGGTGGGGCGTTCACCGCGGCCCGGGAACCGGTCCCGGTGCCGGCGACTCCGACCGGCATACGCCAACAGGTCGGTCGAAAGGTGGTCTTGAGATGGGGAGCGTCGAGGCCTGACCAGCGGGAACCCGCCGGGACGGAACGTTGCCCGGGGAACTGCCCTCAGGCGCCCTTGGGGAACACGGCGCGCAGCGTGGATTGGCGGGTGACGACAGCGGCGCGGATGACGGGCAGCGCGCAGATGCCCTGCATCACGGCGAACCAGAGCGGGCAGACACCCGGGATCAGGTCGACGCCGATGATCGCGATGGGCATGATGGCGGTCAGGGTCTCCACGCGGTCGAAGGCCTTTCGGTTCCCCTGCGAAGCGGTGACGGCCATCCGGTGGATCACCACGGCGACCGCCAGCAGCACGGCCGACCGGACCCACATGAACGTGGTCACCGAGTGACCGGTCGTCGCGACCACGG
The DNA here is from genome assembly GCF_042958635.1 of Streptomyces sp. NPDC007971. Taxonomy (NCBI): domain Bacteria; kingdom Bacillati; phylum Actinomycetota; class Actinomycetes; order Kitasatosporales; family Streptomycetaceae; genus Streptomyces; species Streptomyces sp. NPDC007971. The sequence goes on along the minus strand of NZ_JBIBJK010000004.1, from coordinate 501,043 downwards.
CGAGCACGACGATCGCCGCGGCGGTGAGAGCGCCGTAGAGCTTGATGGAGCTCTTCACCGTCTCGAAGGCTCCCTGGACACCGGGGTCCGTGAGCTGCGTCGCATTCACCGTGGAGTCCTTGGTCTTGGCCATGTCTGTCTTCCTCCGTCTCGTGGTGATGCCGACGCTACGGAGCGGGGGAGGGCCACGGTATGGGCCTGGACGTACGGGTGGGTGGGGCCAGACCCACTCCCGGGCCGATCCGGCGGAAAGGAGACAGACCGGCGCACGACGAGACGATTCCAGCCTGCCCCGCAGTGCGGCGCCCACACCTCGGACCGGCACAGGCCGGTCCATGGCGCGGTGCTCAGCGTCGACGGCGGGGCAACGGCCCTCGACCCCGGGACGCTCGGGTTCGGCTTTTGTACGACCCCGCGAGGAAAGGGCCCGGCCGACGACGGAAAATGACCGGAAGACATGAAGAGAAGGGACGCCACCCGCACATGACGGAGCCCACATCCCTGCGCCGCCCCCGGCCTCGCCCCGAGGCCCGCTTCCAGCTGGTCTGTCTGCCGCACGCCGGCGGCTCGTACAGCGTGTACACCGCATGGGCCAAGCGGCTGCCGCCCGAGGTGGAGCTGATCGTCGCCTGCTACCCGGGGCGGGTGCACCGGATCGGCGACCCCTGGCCCGCCTCGATCCCGGCACTCGCCGCGGATCTGGCCGCGGACCTGCGCACGGTGCTCGACCGCCCGTGGCTGGCCCTCGGGCACAGCATGGGCGCCTTCGTGGCGTACGAACTGGTCCTGGCGATGGGGGAGTCGGGACACCCGGCCGAGCGGCTGTTCGTGTCGGCGCGCGAGGCCCCCGACTGCCCGCCGGTGCGGCACCTGCATCTGCTGGACGACGACGAGTTGTGCGCGGCCCTGATCGCACTGGGCGGCACCCAGCCGGAGTTGCTGGAGATGCCGCAGATGCGGGAGCTGATCCTGCCCGTGGTGCGCGGCGACTACCGGCTGCTCGCCGAGTACACGCCCCGGCCGCAGGCCCGGCTGACCTGCCCGGTGACGGCCTTCGCCGGTCTGGCGGACGACAGGCTCTCCCTGGACGGGGTCGCGCGATGGCGCGAGTGGACCTCCGGTCCGTTCGACTCCGTCGAGTTCTCCGGCGACCACTTCTACCTCTTCGAGGAGACCGACCGGGTCATCGGCGAACTGGCCGACCGGCTCCCCGCCCGCACCTGAGCGGCGCCCCGCCGACGGGACCTGCACCGTCGCGCGGTGTTTCCGGCCGGGGCCGCACCGTCCCGTGCGGCCCCGGCCGAAGGCGTGTCACGGGGCGGACGTGTTCCGCGCGCTGCCGCCGAACGCCCGCAGGATGTGCTCCGCGGCCAGGGTCGCCGTCAACGAGCCGTCCCTGACCTGCTGTTCGAGGGCGGGAGCGGCCTCGCGCACCGCGGGGTCCGCGTGCAGACGGCCCAGCAGTTCGTCGCGGACCATCGACCAGGTCCAGCCGACCTGCTGGTCCCGCCGCTTGGCGGTCAGCCGCCCGGTGGAGTCGAGCAGCGTGCGGTGCTGTTCCAGGCGCTCCCACACCACATCGAGGCCGGCCGACTCACGGGCACTGCAACTGAGCACCGGCGGGGTCCAGAACGCGTCCTTGCCGTGCATCAGCCGCAGGGCGCCCGCCAGTTCCCGCGCCGCCGCCCGGGCGTCGCGCTCGTGCGGGCCGTCCGCCTTGTTGACGGCGATCACGTCGGCCAGCTCCAGGACGCCCTTCTTGATGCCCTGCAGCTGGTCGCCGGTGCGGGCCAGGGTCAGCAGGAGGAAGGAGTCGACCATGTCGGCCACCGCGGTTTCCGACTGGCCGACGCCGACGGTCTCGACGAGGATCACGTCGTAGCCCGCCGCCTCCATGACCACCATCGACTCGCGCGTGGCCTTCGCGACCCCGCCCAGCGTGCCCGCGCTGGGGGAGGGCCGTACGAAGGCGTTCGCGTCCACCGCCAGGCGTTCCATCCGGGTCTTGTCACCCAGGATCGAGCCGCCCGTGCGGGTGGAGGACGGGTCGACGGCGAGTACGGCGACCCGATGGCCCAGCGAGGTCAGCAGCGTGCCGAACGCGTCGATGAACGTCGACTTGCCCACGCCCGGCACCCCGCTGATGCCGATCCGCCGCGCCCGGCCGCTGTGCGGGAGCAGCTCGGTGAGCAGCTCCTGCGCCAGCGCCCGGTGCTGTGGCCGGGTGGACTCGACGAGCGTGATGGCGCGGGCCACCAGGGCCCGCTTCCCGTCGAGCACGCCCTTCACATACGTGTCGAGATCGATCGCTGCCATGCGGATCAGAGGTCGTGGCCGAGGTCGGCCGCGAGCCGCTGCACCAGGTCGTACGCCGCGTCCGGGATCACCGTCCCGGGCGGGAACACGGCCACGGCGCCCATCTCCAGCAGCGTCGGCACGTCCTGCGGCGGGATCACCCCGCCGACCACGACCATGATGTCCTCACGGCCTTCCTCGGCGAGCTTCTCGCGCAGCGCCGGGACGAGGGTGAGGTGACCGGCGGCCAGCGAGGACACTCCGACCACGTGCACGTCCGCCTCGACGGCCTGCCGGGCGACCTCCTCCGGGGTCTGGAACAGCGGGCCGACGTCGACGTCGAAGCCGAGGTCGGCGAAGGCGGTCGCGATCACCTTCTGGCCGCGGTCGTGGCCGTCCTGGCCCATCTTGGCGACCAGGATGCGCGGCCGGCGGCCCTCGGCCTCCTCGAACGCGTCGACCAGGGCACGGGTGCGGTCCACGGACGGGGACGCGCCTGCTTCGTTGCGGTACACGCCGGAGATGGTACGGATCTGGCTCGCGTGCCGGCCGTACACCTTCTCCAGGGCGTCGGAGATCTCACCGACGGTGGCGTTGGCACGCGCCGCGCGCACGGCCAGCTCCAGCAGGTTGCCCTCGCCGTCCGCGGCCCGGGTCAGCGCGTCCAGCGCGTCCCGGCACGCGGTCTCGTCCCGCTCCGCGCGCAGCCGCCGCAGCTTCTCGATCTGCTGGGTGCGCACCGAGGAGTTGTCGACCTTGAGGACCTCGATCTGCTCGTCGCTGTCCACCCGGTACTTGTTGACACCGATCACCGGCTGCCGCCCGGAGTCGATCCGGGCCTGGGTGCGGGCCGCGGCCTCCTCCACGCGCAGCTTCGGGATGCCCGCGTCGATGGCCTGCGCCATGCCGCCGGCCTGCTCGACCTCCTGGATGTGCGCCCAGGCCCTGCGCGCGAGGTCGTAGGTGAGCCGCTCCACGTAGGCGCTGCCGCCCCACGGGTCGATGACCCGGGTGGTGCCCGACTCCTGCTGGATGAGCAGCTGGGTGTTGCGGGCGATGCGGGCCGAGAAGTCGGTGGGCAGCGCGAGCGCCTCGTCGAGGGCGTTGGTGTGCAGCGACTGGGTGTGGCCCTGGGTCGCGGCCATCGCCTCCACGCAGGTGCGCGTGACGTTGTTGAAGACGTCCTGCGCCGTCAGCGACCAGCCCGAGGTCTGCGAATGGGTGCGCAGGGACAGGGACTTGGTGTTCTTCGGCTCGAACTGGGAGACCAGCTTGGCCCACAGCAGCCGCGCCGCCCGCAGCTTGGCGACCTCCATGAAGAAGTTCATGCCGATCGCCCAGAAGAACGACAGCCGCGGCGCGAACGCGTCCACGTCCAAGCCCGCCTCGCGGCCCGCCCGGATGTACTCCACACCGTCGGCGAGGGTGTACGCCAGCTCCAGGTCGGCCGTCGCACCGGCCTCCTGGATGTGGTACCCGGAGATCGAGATGGAGTTGTAGCGGGGCATCCGCTGCGAGGTGTACGCGAAGATGTCGGAGATGATCCGCATCGACGGCTTCGGCGGATAGATGTAGGTGTTGCGGACCATGAACTCCTTCAGAATGTCGTTCTGAATGGTCCCGGCCAGCTTCTCGGGCGGTACGCCCTGCTCCTCCGCCGCCACGATGTAGAGCGCCAGCACCGGCAGCACGGCGCCGTTCATCGTCATCGACACGGTCATCTTGTCCAGCGGGATGCCGTCGAAGAGCTGCCGCATGTCGTAGATCGAGTCGATCGCGACGCCCGCCATGCCGACGTCGCCGGTCACCCGCGGGTGGTCACTGTCGTAACCGCGGTGCGTGGGCAGGTCGAAGGCGACCGACAGGCCCTTCTGACCGGCCGCCAGGTTGCGCCGGTAGAACGCGTTGGACTCCTGGGCGGTGGAGAAGCCCGCGTACTGACGGATCGTCCAGGGCTGGTTGACGTACATCGTCGGGTACGGGCCGCGCAGATACGGGGCCATGCCCGGGTAGGTGCCGAGGAAGTCCAGGCCCTCCAGGTCACGGCCGGTGTACAGCGGCTTGACCCCGATGCCCTCCGGGGTCTCCCACAGCGGCTGCGCGGCGCCGGTCGCCCGCTCGACGGCCCGGCGCCACTCCCCGTCACCGCCCTCGGTGAGCGGGGTCCCCAGCTCGATGCCGGAGAAGTCGGGGATTCCCATCAGGACACTCCCATGCGGTCGAGGGTCGCGGAGAGCACGGCGACGGCGTCACATCCCGCGAAGACGTACGAGTCGATGCCGGCGTGGTCGGCCGGGCGTCCTGCCAGGAACACATGGCGGGCGCCGGCGGCACGCAGCGAACGGGCCGTCTGCCCGGCCTGTTCAGCGTAGAGCGCGTCGCTGGAGCACACCACGGCCTCGGTCGCGCCGCTGTCCTCGAAACCGCCCTCGGTGACGGGCTCGATGCCGCCCGCCTGGAACAAATTGGCGGCGAAGGTCGCCCGCGCGGTGTAGTCGGCGGCGGAGCCGAGAGTTGCCAGGAAGATCCGGGGGCGGGCGCCGGTCGCCGCCAGATGGGCGTCGGAGCGGGCGCGCAGCGCCTCGTAGGCCTCGTCCCGGCGCACCCGGGGCAGCCCGCCGGAGGGCGGCTCGGGTGCCGGCTCGCGCTCGACCGGCTTCTCGGCCAGCAACGGGAACTCGCTGACACCGGTGATGGGTTCGCGCCGCTTGGCGAGCTTCTTGGAGCGTTCGGCCCAGGTCGTCGCCAGGTCCGTGCGGATGCGGCCGGAGCGCAGCACGGCCGACTGGCCGCCGTCCCGCTCGATCGTCCGGAAGAACTCCCAGGCGGCGTGGGCGAGTTCGTCGGTGAGCCGCTCGACGTACCAGGAGCCGCCCGCCGGGTCGATCACCCGGGCCAGGTGGGACTCCTCGACCAGGATCGTGGAGGTGTTGCGGGCGATACGGCGGGCGAACGCGTCCGGCAGGCCGAGTGCGTGGTCGAACGGCAGGACGGTCACCGAGTCGGCGCCGCCGACCCCGGCGGCCAGCGTCGCGACCGTCGTGCGCAGCATGTTCACCCACGGGTCGCGGCGGCTCATCATCACCGGCGAGGTCACCGCGTGCTGCACCTGCGCGCCCGCCCCGGGCGCCCCGGAGACCTCGGCGACCCGCGCCCACAGCCGGCGCGCGGCACGCAGCTTGGCGATGGTCAGGAACTGGTCGGCGGTGGCCGCGTAGCGGAACTCCAGCTGGGCGCAGGCCGCTTCGACCGTGAGGCCGGCCTCGGTCAGCTCGCGCAGGTAGGCCACGCCGGTGGCGAGGGAGGCGCCCAGCTCCTGGGCGGCCGAGCCGCCCGCCTCGTGGTACGGCAGCGCGTCCACGGTCAGCGCGCGCAGGCCCGGGAACCGCTCGGCGCAGCGCGCGGCGAGGGCGGCGACGGGCGCGAAGTCCAGCGGGGAGCCGGTGCGGGCCTCGTACCCGAGCGGATCGGCGCCCAGGTTGCCGCGCACGGCCTTCGGGTCCACGCCTCTGTCCTCGTACAGCCGCAGCAGCGCGGCCGCGGCGGCCTCGGTGTCACGGCCGGCGTCCAGGACCACCGGGGCCAGGTCGAGGTAGACGCCGTCGAGGGCGCGCTCGATGCCGGACACCGGGACGCCGCCCCGGCCCACGAGCAGCCACAGCGAGGTGACGCCGTTCTCCAGGTCGGCGAGGACGGCACCGTCGACGAGCGTCGCGTGCTGCTGCCGTACGTCCCAGCCGCCCGTGGTGCCGCCCTCGGGGCGGCTGCCGCGCACGAACGGCGCGAAGCCGGGCAGACCGGGGTCGGGCGCGCCGTCGCGCGCGGTGTAGAGGGGCCGGGTGCGCAGCCCGTCCTCGAGCAGGGTGGACAGGGCGTCCTCTGCTGCCGTACCCGAGACTTCCTTGCCCGACTTGCGCAGCACACCTTCGACCAGGCGTTGCCACTGCTCGTGGGTCGCGTCAGGGAACTCGGCGGCCAGTGGGAGCCCGTCGTCAGGCAGGACCGTCATGGCTCGGATGCTAGGGCAGCAGCCGTGAGTGACGGCACATCGCGGCCTGTGAGGTTTCCCTCCTTGCGTCAGTGACCTGGACCGCTCACGCCCTCAAGAGCCCGGTTTCCTACGGTTCCTGTGGCTGTCGGGGCTCGTCGGCGAAGTCGGGGACCAGCGCGGACAGCGCCTCGCGCTGCTCGGGGCCGACGAACCGGGAGAGTGCCTCGCGCACCGTGTCGGCGAGCACGCCGGAGGCCTCCTGCAGCAGCCGCCGGGCCTTGTCGGTGAGCGCCACCACGATGCCCCGTCTGTCCCCGCACGCGGACTCGCGCGTGACCAGTCCGGTCCGCTGGAGGCAGGCGATCTGGTAGGTCAGCCGGGTCTTGGGGCGGCCGAGGAGTTCCGCGATCCGGGTCATGCGCAGGCCGCCCCGCGGCTGCTCGGCCAGCAGGCACAGGATGAGGAACTCGTCGTGCGAGACGTCGAGGGACTCCTTCACGACCGTCCGCAGCCGCTGCTCCACCGCGCCCGTCGCGGCCAGCAGGAGCATCCAGGCGCGCAGCTCGGCGGGGAGCAGCCCGCCGCCCCCGGCGGAGGGGCAAGTGGGCTGGTCGTCGAGGTGTTCGTCGCGGGCGGCCATGGCTTCGAGTCTACCTGTTGTCCAAATTTGGATGATGGGCTAGCGTGAGGTCATCCAAATTTGAACCAATGGTGTGACCGAACCATCCCACCCGAACAGGAGGACGGCCATGACCGTCGCCGTCGAAACAGGCATCTGGCAGCTCGACCCGGCCGCGTCCACCGTGGGCCTGCGGCACAGGACCTTCTGGGGCCTGGTCACCGTCAAGGGCACCTTCACCGCCGTCACGGGCGAGGGCGAGGTTCGCGCCGACGGCTCGGCCACCGGCACCGTGCGACTCGACGTGGCCTCCCTGGACACCGGGAACGCCAAGCGGGACACCCACCTGCACTCGGCCGACCTCCTGGACGCCGGCAACCACCCGGAGATCACCTTCGCCGCCCGCTCCGCCGACCGCCTCGACGGCGACAGCGTCCGGGTCACCGGTCAGCTCACCGTGCGAGGCGTCAGCCGGCCGCTCACCTTCACCGCGCGCGTGGCCTCGGCGACGGCCGAGGCGCTCACCCTGGAGGCCGAGTTCACCGTGGACCGGGACCAGTTCGGGGTGACCTGGAACCAGCTGGGCATGATGCGCGGCCTGACCGCGGTGACGGCCGGGCTGCGGTTCACCCGCACGGACGGCTGATGGGGTTCGGCCGCACCGATGGCTGATGCGGTCCAGCCGCACGGATCGCTGACGGTTCAGTCGCAGGGCGGGCTGGTGCGTGGGCCCTTCCCGCCCGGCCCTGTGGCTCGGCCTTCCGCTCAGCCCTCCCGCTCAGCCCTTTCGCTCAGCCCTTTCGGCCCAGATCGGCCGGCCGTACGTCGAGGGTGGAGAGCGTCTGCGGGTCCGCGGTGAAGGCGCGCAGCCGGAAGCGGGCGCTCTGCTTGGCGGACAGCGGGAACCGCCCTCCGGGTGCCCGCAGTTCCACGGTCGCCGTGGTGTGCGCGGGGATCGTGGCCGGACCGTGCCCCAGGGACCAGTACCTGCTCATGCCCTGGCCCGTCGTGAACATGTAGTGCGGGGTGAGCGGGGCGTCCCCGGTGTTGGCCACGCGCACGGTCAGGGCCGACAGCGAGTGCCCCGTGGCCCGGCGGGCCGCCGTGATGTCCATCCGCAGCGGCGGCCGTCCCGACACCGCGAGGGTCGCGCTCACCAGTGCGGGCAGCACCAGCAGAGCGACTGCCCCCACCAGCGCGGGGCGGCGGTGCGGGCCCCTGAGCCACCTGGGGCGCGGCTGCCAGGCGCGCGAGAAGTCCGACAGGGGCACCGTGACCGCCGCGGCGAGCCACAGCGGCGTCATCATCAGGTAGTAGCCGTCCTGGGAGCGGGTCGCCAGGTAGAAGGCGCACCACGGCAGCACGGTCGCGGCCGGGCCCAGCCGCCGTACGAAGAGCACGAACAGACCCAGCAGGGCCGCTGCGAGGAGCACGCTCGCGTGGCCGTACCAGTCGAGCCGGTCGCTGCCGTGCGTGAAGTACAGCGAGATGTCCACCAGGCCCTGGCCGTGCAGCACCGCGCCCTGGGTCAGCGGAAGGGCGATCCCGCCGAGCCAGGGGCCCGGCTCGTGCACCACGAAGTACGCGTTGACCAGCAGCCAGGCCGCCGCGGCGATCCCGAGGATGCGCAGCACCACCGCCCAGGCCGCCCGTCCGCCCAGCTCCCCGCGGCGCACCGCGTAGATGCCGGCCAGCAGGAACGGTGTCACGAACCAGGGCAGTTGCTGGGTCGCGCACGCGGCGCCCAGGCACACGGCCCGCGCGATCCCCGGGGCGCCCAGCCGGCCCCCGCTGCCGATCCGCGGCCAGCGCACCACCACCGGCACCAGCAGCGCCAGGGCGACGATCGCCGGGTAGCCCTGGCGCGCGTACGTCGGCAGGAAGCTGAAGCCCAGGCAGAGCATCGTCGCCGCCGAGCGCCACGGCATCGGCAGCATCCGCCACAGCACCACCGCGCACACGATCAGCGCGAGCGTCGCCGCCGCCGTCGCCGGGAGCCCGCCGTGGCCCAGCCACAGCAGGGGCGCGGTCAGCAGCGGGGCGAGCGGGGGATAGCCGTACGTGTAGTCGTAACCACCGCTTATCGTCGCCGTCAGCGCGACGCCCTTGGTGTGGAACAGCCAGGGCCACGGCTGTCCGTAGATCTGGTGCCCGGCCAGCATCTCCCGCGCGGCCTGCGTCGTGAGGACGGCCTCGTCGCCACCGGCGTGGTTCAGCGCCCAGGTGCACACGGTGAGCGTGACCGCGGTCACCAGCACCACCAGGTCCAGACGGGCCAGCGAGCGCGCCCGCCGTACCGTCAGGGCGAGGACACCGCTGATCAGGATCGAGACGTAGCAGACGGAGATCACCGCCGCGAGGGCCAGCCGGTGGCTGGCCGCCTGGTTCCACACCGACCGGGTGCCGATGAACAGGCTCATGTCCGCGAGGAGGGTCAGCACCCGGTGCCACTGCGCGGGAGCCTCCGGGGCCGCCGCGGCCGCCGTGCGGACTCCCGGGACGGCGGACACCGCCGACTGTGTCCGCCGGCCGGGTGTCACCTGCTGTGTTTCTGCCAAGTGCACGACATCGGACGCTAACGGCGGCCGGTGAGCGGGGTGTGGCGCCAGGTGAAGAGTCCGGTGTGAGGGCGGTAAGAACCGGGCGTATTCGTACATGTGCCCCTCGGTGGCGCGCAAGGAGATGCCGACGGGCCGTGGCGCTTCGTGTCGTTGTTGGGCCGAACGGGTGACTTGGCGTAAGAATTGGCTGGTGCAGGCAATGAGTGCGAGTCAGGTCGGGGGGAGCCGGTGAGCCGTTACGACGTCACCGATGAACAGTGGGAAGGGCTCGCCCAGGTCGTGCCGCTGCGGGGCAGGGACGCGTGGCCGTCCGCGGTGAACCACCGCTCGCTGCCCGACGCGGAGACCGAGACCCGCCGGCGGTTCGTGGTCCTCAGGGTGAACATCTTCGCGGACGCCAGGGAGGTCGCCGAGACGCTGATGGCAGGGGCGCCGGTCCTGCTCGACCTGTCGAGCGCGGAGGGCGACGTCGCCAAGCGGGTCCTCGACTTCAGTACGGGCGTGGTCTTCGGTCTGGGCAGCGGGATGCACCGGGTCGACCGCAATGTGTTCCTGCTGACCCCGCCCGGTACGGAGGTCAGCGGACTGATGGAGGACGCGGGGGTGTCCGGCGGCTGAGCCGGGCGACGGTGTGCGGCCGGTGCGCGGGCACCGGCCGTCCCCCGATCGTAGGAAGGCCCGGCGGACAAAACGGTTCACCGGTTCCATGGAGACCTACCGTCCGCATATGCCCGTGTCTTCCGCGTCCGCCCAGCCCTCCGTGCCGTCCGGGTCCTCTGCGGCGCCCGCCCCCTCCACGCCCCCGGCCCCCGCAGTGCCGGCGGCTCCCGCCCCTGCGGTGCCGGCGCTCTCCACGCCCGCGGTGCCAGTGCCCCGGGCCCCCACGCCGGCCCCCGCCCCCGTCGACGTCCGCGCCCGCATCACCGAGCTGCGGCTGTCCGCGTTCGCCGGGCACCGGCGTGCCGCGTTCCCGCTGGGTCCCGTCACCCTGATCGCCGGACCCAGCGGGTCCGGGAAGTCGACCGCACTCGGTGCCTACGAGGCGCTCGCCAGGCTCGGGGGAGGGGCGCCCCTCGCGGAGGTGTTCCCGGACCCGGTCGCCTGTGTGCCGGAGCGGGCGCGGCCCGACGGCGAGGGACGGCGGGGGTTCCGGATCGGGTGCACGGCCGACGGCACCGAGGGGCCGGTCCGCCTCGACGTGGCCGTCCAGGCCGAGCCCGAGCTGCGGATCGTGGGCGAACGGCTGACGGCCCGGGGGGTCGTCCTGCTGGAGACGGCCCTGCGCGATCCCGGACGCCGGGCCGTACAGGCCGCCTGGCACACCGCGGGCGCCTCCCCGGTCACCCGCGCCCCGCTGCCCGACGACCGCCTCGGCACCGCCCTGCTGCCGCTCAGGGTGGCCGGCAAGACCGACGGGCAGCGGCAGGTGCTCGCCGCCGCCGAGCAGATGGTCGTCGCCCTGCGCTCCGTCTTCGCCTGCGACCCGCGCCCCGAGTACATGCGCATCCCCGTTCCGGCGGGCTCGGGACGGCTCATGCCCGGCTGCGACAACCTCGCCGACGTCCTACGGCGCACCCGGACCGAGTGCGGACGCCGGCACGCCCAGCTGGTCGAGACGCTGCGCGCGGGCTGCGCCGGCCCGGTGGCCGACCTGATCGCCGAGCCGGTGGCCGACGGCACCGTCCGGGCACTGCTGGACCGCGGCGACGGCCTGCGCACCGACCTGGCCCGGCTCGGCGACGGCGAGCTGCGCTATGTCGCTCTGGCCCTGGTGCTGTTCACCGGGCCCGGCGTCCTGGACGTCGACGAGCCCGGAGAGGTGCCCGACGCCCTGCGCAGCCTCACGGTGCTCGCCGACGGCTTCGACCGCGGCCTCGACCCGGGCCAGCGCCTGGAACTCCTGCGGACGGCGGCCCGGATGGGCGAGCGCGGGCACATCCGCTGCGTGGGCGCGGTGAGCGACGCCTCGTGGGCCGAGCGGGCCCGGGGCGTCACAGTGGTACACCTGACCCCGTGACGGAACATTCTGACCTGGCCGGACTCCAGCGCAGGCTCGCCGAGTTCGCCGCCGCGCGCAACTGGCAGCCCTACCACACCCCCAAGAACCTCGTGGCCGCCCTCAGCGTGGAGGCCTCCGAACTCGTCGAGATCTTCCAGTGGCTGACCCCGGAGGAGTCGGCTCGCGTGATGGGAGACCCCGAGACCGCGCACCGCGTCACGGACGAGGTCGCGGACGTCCTCGCGTACCTCCTCCAGCTCTGCGAGGTCCTCGGCATCGACCCGCTGACCGCCCTGTCGGACAAGATCGACCGCAACGAGCACCGCTTCCCGGCCCCGGCACCGGACGACACGCCCTGACGCGGTGGCGCGGCACACCGCCCCGAAGGGCCGGAGTGCCATGCTCCGTTATTACTCTCTGCATTCAAACTCCCCGCCGAATCCCAATTGTTGTCCAGAGATTTCCGTCTTGCTCTGGCTTTTCGTCCCACGGTACCTCACTCTGGGTAGTGGACAAGGGAGTTCGGACGGACGTGCGGGGACGCACGGTTGACAGGACGGGGGCAGCGCATGGAAGCGGTGCGGCTCATACTGACCAGCAGGCGAGCCCTGGCGGGTGGCGCCGACGGGCCCGAGATCATGGCGGAGGTGTGGCAGGCACAGGCCCTGGCACAGGCGATCGGCAGCCGGCTCGCGGTCTCCGGGCCGCCGGAGCTGCGGGGCGAGGCACTGGGGCTGACCGAGCTGGCCGGCCGCGGCTGCGGCGTCCTGGACCCTCCGGAACTCGATCCCGGAGACCTGCGCGCCGCCCAGCTCACCGAGCTGGAGGACGCCCGGCACACCCTCCTCAGCCTCGACGGCCTGCTCGGCGAGGTCGGCATGGCCCTGGTCGGCATGGCCAGCACCGCGGCCGACGAGGCGACGTACTGGCAGTGCATGGAGGCCATCGACGCGGCGGACGAGTCCCGGGACCGGGTCCTGGAGATGCTGCGCAAGCTGGCGGCACGCGAGGAGGCGTTACCGGAGAACGCGAAGGACAGTCCGACCGGCGTCTGAGGCGGACACCACGCCGACGACCCGTCGGCCACCCGGGCCGACGCCCTGCACTCCGGAGGCGAACGGCACCCAGCCCGGCCCTGCCGGCACTCCAGGAAGACCAGCCGCATCACCCGGCCCGTGCGGTGTCCGAGGACGGGCGGCGACCACACACCCCCCCCGGCCCGACCCGCGATCGAGGAGGGGCGGCCACGCCACCCACCCGGCCCGTGCAGGGCTCCGAGAGCGGCGACCACACCCCCTGCCTGCGTGGCCCCCGAGGACGGGCGGCCACACCCCCGGCCCGTCCGGCGTTCGCGGACGCAGCCGCTCAGGCCGAAGCGGGGGTCTGGGGGCGGCAGCCCCCGGTGCGGCGGAACGTCACCCCAGCTCGCCCTCTTCGGCCGACGCCCACCGCGAACCCCCGGCCGACTGCAGATCCGCATCCAGCGCTGACGGTCCAACCTACCTTTCAGGGCGTATTTTTGATGCATGGCCACAAACGGGACCGAACGGCAGCTCCGAGCCGTCGTCTACACACGCATCTCGCATGACCCCTCCGGCAAGGCCGAGGGCGTCACCCGGCAGCAGGAAGCCTGCCGCAAGCTTGCCGCCGAACTCGGCTGGCGGATCGTCGGCGTGAAGACCGACGACGACCGCACCGCCATCGGCAAGAGTGGTGACCGCGCCCGGCGCCCCGCCTACGCGGAGCTGCTCGACATGCTGTCCGCCGGTGAGGCCGACGCCGTGCTCGTCTGGCACACGGACCGCCTGTACCGGCAAGCCCGCGACCTCGAACCGCTCATCGGGATCGTGGAGCGCACACACGTCCTCATCCGCCCCGTGAAGCAGGGGGAGCTGGACCTGGCCACGGCATCCGGCCGCATGGTCGCCCGTATCCTCGCCAGCGTGAGCACGCACGAGGTGGAGCACGCCGTCGAGCGCATGAAGGCCAAGCACGAGGCGAACCGCCGGGCGGGGATCAATCCTGGTGGCCCGCGTACCTTCGGGTTCCGCGCCGTGAAGCCCAAGGCGACCAAGGACCAGGTGCCCCAGGTCCCGGAGGTGGACCCGGGGGAGGCAGCCCTGATCCGTGAAGCCGCCAGTGCCGTCCTCGCCTATGCCGCCGACCCGGAGACCGGCCGCACCCTGACGGGCATCTGTCGTGACTGGAACGAGCGCAAGATCCCCACCCCGCGCGGCAAGACGTGGACTATTCAGTCGCTGCGTGGAGTGCTGTTGTCGCCCCGGATCGCCGGGCGGATCGCGCACAGGGGCGAGGACGCCGGTCCGGCGCAGTGGGACGCGATCGTCGACTACGACGTGTGGCTGGCCCTGCGCAACGTGCTCAACGACCCGTCCCGTCGCTCGGGTTCGGCCGGTGACGACGGCCGACAGCCCAAGTACCTCGGCTCGGGCCTGTACCGGTGCGGCCGGGACGGCTGCGGCGCCGTGGTCCGCCCCGGCGGTGCTCGGGCCGGACAGCGCCAGCAGTACCGCTGCACGTCCAGTGCGCACCTGATCCGTACCGCCGAACCTGTCGACGACTTTGTGGAGCGGACGATCCTCGCCGAGATCGTCTCGGAGAAGACCCACGACCCGTTCTGGCCCCCGGTTCCGGAGGCACCGGAGGGACCGTCCATTGAGGAGCTGAACACTCGTCACACGATCCTGACGACTCGGCTGGAGGTATTGGCGGAGACCTTCGCCGAGGACGATGAGGCGGACCCCCTGGAGTACCGGGCCGCGTCCCGGAAGATCAAGGAACGCATCGCCGCCGTTGAGCAGGAGATCACCGAGGCGGCCACGGCCGCAGCCTCTGCGGCGCAGCCCGGCCCGCTCGCCGACATCGATCTGCCGGAGCTGGTGCGGCGGCACAAGGCAGACCCGGCCGATGCACTGGCCTGGTGGCGGCAGACGTACAGCCTGGAGCGCCGCCGCAAGCTCCTCGCGCTGCTGGCCGAGGTCACGCTGATGCCCGGTCGGCGGGGCCGCCCCCTGGGTGTGGCGGCCGGTGGCCTGGACCCCGCCTCGGTCCGCATCGACTGGACCGGCAACGCCTGACCCATCCACCACACGACGACGCCCGGCCGGGCTGCCTAACCGGCCGGGCGTCGTGCTGTCTAGCGCTTGAGCTGCGCGAGGAAGTCGTTCACGAACTTCTCCACCTCGGCCCGGCTCTTCACTTCCTCCACGTTCAGCCGGTCGACCACCTTCACGCCGGAGTGCAAGAACAGACGGCTGCGGCTGTGGTCACGCCCGGCGTGGCCCTTGTGCTGCGGCCCGTCGATCTCGATCACACCGGCGAATCCGCAATAGGTGACCAGCAGGTCGGGCTCGAAGGTCCAGCCGCGCACCCGCATGCCACCGAGCGGCATGATCCCGATCGTCTCGTTGTCCGGTAGCGCGTGTTGTCGTTCCCTGAGCACCCGGTACACGTCCAGCTCCCACTCGTTAGTGAACCGGAGCTGGTCCTCCACCGGATGACTGGGTTCGAGCTGCTGCCTCCGGCCTTGGTTGCTGGGCTTGGGGCCGTCGGCGGTCTTGATCTGCCTGCGCCAGTCCGGGCCGAGGCGAGGAATCGACGGCCGGGCGACAACCTCGTCAACGGACTTGCTCGACCCCCAGACCACGTCTCGCATCACCTCGGCGATGCTCTCCAACTCTCGCTCGTTGTAGGTGGAGTACAGGCTCGGTTCCACCACGAGCACGATCCGGTAGCCCTCCTGGCTGTACTCGGTGTTCCAGAGCCGGACCTCGATCGACGACACGTCGGCGATCATCCGCGCCGTGTCGGTCTTCCCGAGGTGATACGCGAGTACGGCGCTCGTCCCGAGAAGCCACTCACTCACCAGGGGAGCATTCTGTGGCGCGTCGAGGGCCAGGGACATGTCGGGCGACGCCAGCTCATCACTCATGCACGGAATTGTGACAGTCGCCGCTGACAACGAAAGGGTGCCGGAAGACGAGGGAGCCCCCGTCAACGTGGTCAGCCGGCAATGGGGTTGAGGCCCGAGCCGCACACACGACGACGCCCGGCCGGGCGTCGTGCTGTGGGGCTACGCCTCGGGGCGCCCTCGGTGACACGTGCACCTGCACCGCCGCGCGAGCAGCAGCCCACCACCGTGGGGCAGGGGTACGTCCTGGGTCTGCCTGCACTGGCCGTGCAGATCCTCGTACCCGGGCTGCTGTGCGACCGCGCATTCCGCCGACATGGCCGAGGTGTCCACACCGACGCCTCGGTGTTCCGGGGCTGGGAGTCCTCCATGGTCTTCGGCATCCTCCAAACCCCCGACTACGCCCGGTCGATCTTCACCCGGTACGCCGAACTCCAGCAGTCGCCCCGGGACACCGAGGACGCCGTCCGCTCCCGCATGAAGCGCCAGGAAGCCCTGTACGACCCCACCAAGCGCTTCCACCTGACCCTGTGGGAGGCCGCGCTGCGCGCCCTGGTGTGTCCGCCGTCGGTCCTGGCCGCGCAGCTCGACCGGCTGTCCGGCGCCGTCGGCCTGGACACGGTCGAGCTGGGGATCATCCCGTTCAGCTGCTCGCTCAAGATCCCGCCCGCGACGGCCTTCTGGGTCTACGACGACAGCCGCGTGATCGTCGAGACCTGGCACAGCGAGCTGTGGGTCGAGGACGACGCCAGCGTGAACACGTACCTCCGCACCTGGAACACCTTGCGCGAGTCCGCCGTCTACGGCTCCGACGCTCACCGGGTCATCGCTGTCGCACGCCGCGACCTCAACGTCTGAGAACCCCTGACGCGTCAGGGCTGCGAGGCCAGAGAACATACCCAGGCCAGAACAGTCGTCAGGAGGGACGGGCTCCGCATGTCCGAGAGCGGCACCGTGACCATCTCGGACAGGGACACGTGGCAGGAGATCTCCCGCACCTGGGAGGTGCGGCTCCGGCTCCCGGATGGCCGTGAAGGTACCTTCGCGGTGCCGGACGGAGCGGGCATGACGCCTCCGCTCCCGGGGAGTCCAGTGAGGCTCCGCATCGAGCGCGCCGACGGCGAGGTCTTCTCCTGATCCAGCACCGGAAGCCCGCCGGGTACGCCCGGCCGGGCTCCTTTCAGGACCGGCCGACGGTGCGGCGCTCCAGCTCGTTCAGGCGACGCATGGCCGACTGAGCATCCAACTGGCCCGCTTGAGCGGCCTGAACCTGGAGGGCGAACCGCTGTTCGTCAGCTGCCTGTTCTCCTTCTTGCCGTGGCGTGGGGTAGTCCTCCATGTAGCCGCCGATGATGCGCCGTGGCGGCGCGTGCCCAAAGGCAGAGCGCCACGCTGCAACGACACCTGTCAGCGCAGTCCGCAGCTTCTCGTCCTTGAGCCGTTCCGCCAGGTCTTCGATCTTCCGGTCGGTGTCGCGTCGTCCCTCGTCCTCGAACCAGTCGGCCCTGCGGCCTCCCGCCGAGATGATGTCCTCGAAGCGTGTCCGGGAGGCTTCCAAGGCGTCGCGCAGTCCGTCGGCAGCGGGGCCGAGGGCGAGATGGTGTCGGCGCAGCCACACCTTGCGGGCCCCGAGACCGAGCGTCCAGGCGAACGCCAACCAGCCGGGCAGGAACTTGGGCCAGTCGGCCCACCAGGGATCAGCAGCCGCAACAATCATGGGGCGAGTCTGAGGGGCACGCGTCGCCGAAGGGAGCGATTTACCTAAACCGCCGGCAAGGCGTTCCCTCAGCTCAGGCGGGCCAGTACCGTCCGCCTTCGTCCTGCCGGACCATCGACCGGTGCACCAGCTCGGTCCGCCCGTCGGTGATGAGCATCCGCATCCGGACGCGGTCGGCCTCCGCCAGCAGCTCGGGGCGCGTCAGGCCCGGGTGCGCGGCGACGAAGTCGCGCAGAATCCGCCGCTGCCCGGGGTTGACCCGGGGCCGGTGGGTGGTCAACTGATCCCCGCCTGGATGAAGTTGTCCGCGATCCGCTCCCGCACGTCCTCGGGCAGCTCGCGCACCAGCTCCCCGAGTGTCCGGGCGTAGTCCCAGTGCCACCGGCGGATCAGCTCGACGGCGGCGAGGGCGTGCCGGGCGCGGCGCTCCGCGTCGGCTATCTGCTCCGGGGTCGCATCCATGATCGAGGAGCCGACCGGGGCCCCGAGGCTGATGCCGGTCTGCTGCTCGATCACGCCAACCACGGCCGCCGACGCCTCGGCCGACGCGCGCTGGATGTCGGCCAGCGCCTCCCGTCGTGCCTGCGCGATCTGTTCGCGCTCTCGATCCAGTTCACCGGACATGGTTCACTCCTCCTCTTCGGACGGGGGTTGGAGATGCCGAGCCGGGTGAGTACGCGGTTCTGCTCGACTGCCGACAGGAAGCTGAAGTGGTACAGGCAAGGCCTCCAGCCCCGGCCCTCGCCGACGCAGGCCCACACCGCCGGGGTGCTCATGACGACCGCCGGAGGGTTGAAGCTTCAGGGCCGCCTGGCGGTCCGACTCCGCGTGCCGGGCGCACTGGTGCTGCGCGTCGCAGTCGCACCATGACGGCCACTGGCGCTTCGGCCGGTTGGTGAAGTCGGCCCGGCTCCGGACCTGAGCTGCCGCCTGACGGGCTATCGAGGGGTCGATGGTGGATATGGCCTGGGTCGCGCTCCGGAGCCGGGAGGCGGCAGCCTCCGCAGCCGTACGGGCTGCCTGGAACTCCGTCCGGGGCGCTCCTGTTCGGCCGCCCGGCGGATGCGCTCCTCGGTGATCCGCAGCCGGGTCATGGTGGCCCGGTTCGCCTCGGCCTCGGCCCGCCAGCGCTGCCTGTCGGCCGGGCACGGCTCCCCGAGCAGCACCCGGTACGCCGGGGTGTCGCTCGGCCGCAGCCCGCCGTGCACCCGGGCCGACACGTCGGCGAAGCAGAACCGGCAGCACCCGGCGAACTTCTCGGCCGGAGCAGCGGCGACCTCCACGGCCGCCCGGCCGAACACGGCCGCTGCGTCCGGGGTCAGGCTGCGCAGCGCCTCGGCCCCCGAGGCCGGGGCGACCTGTCCGGGGGCCGGGTAGTGGCCGCCGGTGGCCCAGCGCTCCGTGCGGCCGTCGGCGAGCACGACCTCACGCGTCAGCGCCTCCTCGGGCCAGAGCTGTGCCCGCACCTGCGACGCCTAACCCGTGCGCAGTCGGCCGAGCCGATCCGGGCCCGTGAGCGCGAGCCGGAGCCGGTGCCCGACGGCCTGACCGAGGCCGACGCGGAAGCGATCGAGACGTGGCCGCCGGAGCTGCGCGCCCGGCTGAACCAGTCGGCCTGCAGCCGGGTGATCGACCGGGAGTCCTCGGCCAGCGAGCCCGACAACTGGGGGGTGAAGAACGCCCTGCGCCGCCGTGGTGCCCGGCCCTGAACTGGGTTTTCTGGCCTGGCCGTTGATCCATAGGCGCTCAGACCGATCTGCCTTGGAATCGCGGACCATTCGGGTAGCCGTTTGCAAAATCGATGTATAAAGATACGGCCCTCCACCTGGGCTATTCCGCCTTGGATTTCTTCAGAGAAAAACCCGCTTCTTTTTCGAGGTCCGACAGGTCCGCGTTCAGCGCCGCCATCAGCTCCTCCATCTGCTCCAGCAGCCCCTTCGGCCGGCCGGCGGAGCCACCCTGCGGGGGGACGGACTCCACGGTTTCTTCGGACATGACGGCCTCCTCGGCCCCCGGCCCCGGGGAGGACCGGGGCGATGACGCGCGAGGACGGCGGCCGCCCGGCGCGGGTGCCGGACGGCCCGGCTCCGACCGCCCAACGATCACCGCCGTTGCCGGTCACTGGCCCGCCGGGCCCCCGAGGCGCCGTTGACGATTTTCACCCGACCGGGGATCGCCGCGCCTGGCGGTACCAGTGAGGTTGACGGGGCGTGGGCCGTGCAGGATGGATGTATGGACCTTCGAATCTTCACCGAACCCCAGCAAGGGGCGACCTACGACACCCTGCTCACCGTGGCGAGGGCCACGGAAGACCTCGGCTTCGACGCCTTCTTCCGCTCCGACCACTATCTGCGCATGGGCAGCGCCGACGGCCTGCCCGGGCCCACGGACGCCTGGATCACCCTGGCCGGCCTCGCCCGCGAGACCAGGCGCATCCGCCTCGGCACCCTGATGACGGCCGGCACCTTCCGCCTGCCCGGCGTGCTCGCCATCCAGGTGGCCCAGGTCGACCAGATGTCCGGCGGCCGGGTGGAACTGGGCCTGGGCGCGGGCTGGTTCGAGGAGGAGCACAAGGCGTACGGCATCCCCTTCCCGAAGGAGAAGTTCGCGCGTCTGGAGGAGCAGCTGGAGATCGTCACCGGGCTGTGGGCGACCAAGACCGGCGAGACCTTCGACTTCCACGGCCGGTACTACGACCTCACCGACTCGCCCGCGCTGCCCAAGCCCGCCCAGGCGAAGGTCCCGGTGCTCATCGGCGGTCACGGGGCGACCCGCACCCCGCGCCTCGCGGCCCGCTACGCCGACGAGTTCAACATCCCGTTCGCCTCGGTCGAGGACAGCGAGCGGCAGTTCGGCCGGGTGCGCGCCGCGGCCGAGGAGGCGGGCCGCAGGGCGGACGGTCTGACGTACTCCAATGCGCTGGTGGCGTGTGTCGGCAGCAACGACCAGGAGGTCGCCCGGCGGGCCGCCGCGATCGGCCGTGAGGTGGACGAGCTGAAGGCCAACGGGCTGGCCGGCTCCCCGGCCGAGGTGGTCGACAAGATCGGCCGGTACGCCGAGATCGGCTCGCAGCGCATCTACCTCCAGATCCTCGACCTGGACGACCTCGACCACCTGGACCTGATCTCCTCCCAGGTCCAGTCGCAGCTGTCGTAACGCCCGGCCCTGTGCACCCGGCCCCCGGCCCTTCCGGGCGGAGAGGGCCGGGTGTCCGGGGAACCTGTGACCGTCCGGTGGCCGGAGCCACGGCCTTCGCCACAGCTCCCGAGCCGGTCATCCCCACCGGCCGGCGCAGCGGGCCCGAGCGCCGGTCCGGCCGCCGGGCCCGTGCGGCGGCGCAGAGGAGTTCGACGGCGGTGTGCCCGTCCTGTGGATTTCCGGTGCCGGAACTGTGGCCTCCCTCACGGCGCACATGATCCGGGCCTGATCGGATGACCGCGTGCGCAAAGGTCTCCCTCTCATCGTCACCGGCCTGCTGGCCCTGTCGGCCTGTCAGCTCGTCGGCCAGGACGACGCCGCAGCCGACACCCGCAGCCTGAACACCATGGCGGCGTTCCCGCTCCACACCTACCTGACGGACCCGTCGACGCAGGACGGAAAGGCCGTCGGGGCGGCGCAGTGGATCCTCGCGAAGAAGTGCATGGTCCGGCTCGGCTTCGCAGGCTTCTCGACGCTGAACACCAAGACCGTGGAGTCCACGTACCCGGTCCGGCAGGGAGCCCTCTCGGGCCTCGGCACGATCAGTGACGACAGCCCCTACGGAGTCGACGATCCGGACCAGGCAGCCGAGCACGGCTACCACAACCGCAAGCAGGAGGAGTCCTCGCAGCCCCTGGAGTGGCCGGCCGACCAGTATGTGGCCCTCACCGGACTGTTCGACTCCGGCGACAGCCACCGTGCCCACGGGCACTCCGTTCCGGAGGGCGGTTGCCTGGGACAGGCCACACGGAACATCTACGGCTCCGCGCCCGGGTCGGCGAAGATCAACGGCATCAAGGTCACCGGCTACTACTCACTGCCCCTCGCCCTGTGGAGCGAGTCCCACAAGGCGGCACGGAAGGACCCGGCCTGGAAGAAGGCCGACCGCGCCTGGTCGGCCTGCATGAAGAAGCAGGGTTTCCGCTACCCCGACCCTGACGGGGCCTCGCTCGACAGCGCATGGCTCGGGACGCAGAAGCCGTCGGGCAAGGAGCGGAAGACAGCGGCTGCCGACGCCCGCTGCAAGCTCGACACCGACTACATCGGCACCGTCCACGCCATCGAGGCCCGTGCCCAGAAGACGGTCATCGGCAGGCACAGGAAGGATCTGGACGCCCTGCGCGCGGCGCAGGAGCGGGCTGCCGGGAACGCCCGGACGGTCATCGCGAAGGAGAATTGAGCAGGGCGGTCCGCACCCACCGGCACCGCTCCTAAACGGGTGGTCAGGGCGGTGCCGGTCCCTGGATACTGGGACATGTGTTCCTGACGATATCCACGAGCGGCAACGCCGCCCTCCCCGCCACCGACCTCGGGTTCCTGCTGCACAAGCATCCCGACAACGCGCAGAAGTTCTCGACCTCCTACGGCACCGCGCACGTCTTCTACCCGGAGGCGGACGCCGAGCGCTGCACGGCCGCGCTGTTGCTGGAGGTCGATACGGTCGCGCTGGTCCGGCGGGGCAAGGGCAAGGGCCGTGGCGGAGCACCCGACGCGGCACTCGCGCAGTACGTCAACGACCGCCCCTACGCTGCCTCCTCGCTGCTGGCGGTCGCCCTGAGCGGCGTGTTCTCCAGCGCCCTGCGGGGCGTGTGCAACGCCCGCCCGGAGCGGGCCGCCACGCCCCTGCCGCTGCGCATCGAGATCCCCGCGCTGCCCGCCCGCGGCGGACCCGAGCTGGTGGGGCGGCTCTTCGAGCCGCTCGGCTGGGCGGTGACCGCCGAACCCGTCGCGCTCGACACCGAGTTCCCGCAGTGGGGCGCCTCGCGCTATGTCCGCCTCGTCCTGGAGTCCGAGGCGCTGACCCTCGCCGAGGCGCTGCGCCACCTTTACGTGCTGCTGCCGGTCCTCGACGACGCCAAGCACTACTGGGTCGCCTCCGACGAGGTCGACAAGCTGCTGCGGGCCGGCGAGGGCTGGCTGCCCCGGCACCCCGAGCAGAAGCTGATCACCAGCCGCTATCTCTCCCGCCGCTGGTCGCTGACCCGGCAGGCGATGGAGCGGCTGGAGCTGGTGCGCCTGGCCGAGGCCGACGACAGCGAGGTCGAGGCGATCGACAACGCGGTCGAGGAGGAGACGGAGACGGAGGAGAGGCCCGCCCCGCTGGCCGTGCAGCGCCGGGAGGCGATCGTCGCCGCCCTGAGCGCATCCGGTGCCGCCCGGGTCCTGGACCTGGGCTGCGGCCAGGGCCAGCTGGTGCAGGAGCTGCTGAGGGACGTCCGGTTCACCGAGATCGTCGGCGTCGACGTGTCGATGCGCGCGCTCACCATCGCCTCGCGCCGGCTCAAGCTGGACCGCATGGGCGAGCGGCAGGCCTCGCGCGTCCAGCTCTTCCAGGGCTCGCTCGCCTACACCGACAACCGGCTCAAGGGATACGACGCGGCCGTGCTCAGCGAGGTCGTCGAGCACCTCGACCTGCCCCGGCTGCCAGCCCTGGAGTACGCCGTGTTCGGGCACGCGCGCCCGAGGACGGTCCTGGTGACCACCCCGAACGTCGAGTACAACGTCCGCTGGGAGACCCTGCCCGCCGGCCACGTCCGGCACGGCGACCACCGCTTCGAGTGGACCCGCGAGGAGTTCCGTGCCTGGTCGGCGGCGGTCGCCGAACGGTACGGATACGGCACGGAGTTCGTACCCGTCGGGCCGGACGACCCCGAGGTCGGGCCGCCCACCCAGATGGCCGTGTTCCACCGCAACGACACCGAGAAGGAGGCGAAGGCAGCATGACCGAGACGCAGAACAGGGGACGGGCCCTCCCCGTCACCGACCTCTCCCTGGTCGTCCTCGTCGGCGCCTCCGGCTCCGGCAAGTCCACCTTCGCCCGGCGGCACTTCAAGCCCACCGAGGTGATCTCCTCCGACTTCTGCCGCGGTCTCGTCTCCGACGACGAGAACGACCAGAGCGCGACCCGGGACGCCTTCGACGTCCTGCACTACATCGCGGGCAAGCGGCTGGCCGCCGGCCGCCGTACCGTCGTCGATGCCACCAGCGTGCAGCAGGACAGCCGGCGCCAGCTCGTCGAGCTGGCCAGGAAGTACGACGTGCTGCCCATCGCCATCGTGCTCGACGTGCCCGAGGAGGTGTGCGCCGAGCGCAACGCGGCCCGCACCGACCGCGCCGACATGCCCCGCCGGGTCATCCAGCGCCACATCCGCGAACTGCGCCGCTCGCTCAGGCAGCTGGAGCGCGAGGGCTTCCGCAAGGTGCACGTGCTGCGCGGAGTCGAGGAGGTCGACGGAGCCACCGTCGTCACCGAGAAGCGCTTCAACGACCTGACCCACCTCACCGGCCCCTTCGACATCATCGGCGACATCCACGGCTGCGCCGCCGAACTGGAGTCGCTGCTCGCCGAGCTGGGGTACACCGACGGCGTGCACCCCGAGGGCCGTACCGCCGTCTTCGTCGGCGACCTGGTCGACCGCGGCCCGGACAGCCCGGGCGTCCTGCGCCGCGTGATGTCCATGGTCGCGTCCGGGAACGCACTGTGCGTCCCCGGCAACCACGAGAACAAGTACGGCCGTTACCTCAAGGGCCGCAACGTCCAGCACACCCACGGCCTCGCCGAGACGATCGCCCAGATGGAGGGCGAGAGCGAGGAGTTCAGGGCCGAGGTGCGCCGGTTCCTGGAGGGACTGGTCAGCCACTACGTCCTCGACGGCGGCAGGCTGGTCGTCTGCCACGCGGGCCTGCCCGAGAAGTACCACGGCCGCACCTCCGGCCGGGTGCGCTCGCACGCCCTGTACGGCGACACCACCGGCGAGACCGACGAGTTCGGGCTGCCCGTGCGCTACCCGTGGGCCGAGGACTACCGGGGCCGCGCGGCGGTCGTGTACGGGCACACCCCGGTCCCGGAGGCGACCTGGCTCAACAACACCATCTGCCTGGACACCGGCGCCGTCTTCGGCGGCAAGCTGACCGCGCTGCGCTGGCCGGAGCGCGAGCTGGTCGACGTACCGGCCGAACGGGTCTGGTACGAGCCGGCCAGGCCGCTGCGCGCCGACGCGCCGGGCGGGCAGGACGGACGGCCGCTCGCCCTGGCGGACGTGCACGGTCGCAGGGCCGTGGAGACCCGGCACGCCGGCCGGGTCGCGGTCCGCGAGGAGAACGCGGCCGCGGCCCTGGAGGTCATGAGCCGCTTCGCCGTCGACCCGCGTCTGCTGCCCTATCTGCCGCCGACCATGGCACCGACGGCGACCTCGCAGGTGGACGGCTACCTGGAGCACCCGGTCGAGGCCTTCGCGCAGTACGCGGCAGACGGGGTCGAGCGGGTCGTGTGCGAGGAGAAGCACATGGGCTCGCGGGCGGTGGCCCTGGTGTTCCGGGACGCGGACGCCGCCCGCGGGTGGTTCGGGGACGGGGGCACCTCCCGCTCCGGCGACGCCGAGAGCGGGAAAGGCCCCACGGGGGCGCTGTACACCCGGACCGGGCGGCCGTTCTTCGACGACGAGAAGGTGACCGAGGAGATCCTCGGCCGCCTGCGCTCGGCCATCGGGGACGCGGGCCTGTGGGAGGAACTCGCCGCATCCGGCAGCACCTCCGGCGCGGGGGACTGGCTCCTGCTGGACGCCGAGCTGATGCCCTGGTCGCTGAAGGCCTCGGGCCTGCTGCGCAGCCAGTACGCGGCCGTGGGCGCCGCCTCCGGCGCGGTGTTCCCCGGCGCGCTCGCCGCGCTGGAGGCCGCCGCGGCCCGCGGGACCGACGTGACCGGCCTGCTGGAGCGGCAGCGTGAACGTGCCGCCGACGCGGCCGCGTTCACCGACGCCTACCGCCGCTACTGCTGGACCACCGACGGCCTCGAGGGCGTCCGCCTGGCCCCCTTCCAGATCCTGGCCGCCCGCGGCCGCAGCCTGGCCGCGCTGCCGCACGACGAGCAACTGGCCCTGATCGACCGGATGGTGGAGCACGACGGCACCGGACTGCTCCAGACCACCCGGCGCCTGTACGTCGACACCGGCGACCCCGAGTCGGTCCGGGCCGGCGTGGACTGGTGGCTGGAGATGACCGGCCGGGGCGGCGAGGGCATGGTCGTCAAGCCGGTGGGCGCGCTGGTCCGCAGCCCGGAGGGCCGGCTGGTGCAGCCCGGCATCAAGTGCCGTGGCCGTGAGTACCTGCGGATCATCTACGGTCCCGAGTACACCCGGCCGGACAACCTCGCCAAGCTGCGCCGGCGGTTCCTGAACCACAAGAGGTCGCTGGCGATCCGCGAGTACGCCCTGGGTCTGGAGGCCCTGGACCGGATCGCGGAGGGCGAGCCGCTGTGGCGGGTGCACGAGGCGGTGTTCGGGGTGCTCGCCCTGGAGTCGGAGCCGGTGGACCCGCGCCTGTAGCCCCACGTCTGCGGACCGGCACAGAACACCCTTGTGTCCCTCACACATCTGTCCATATGGTGGACGGCCGTGCGGCACAAGGGTGTTCGCGTGTCCGGAGCGAAGGGTGGACATGGAGATCAGAAAGATCGTGGTCCGTGAGGAGCGGAGCACCAGCCGCCGGCCGGCGATCCTGGAGAAGCGGCCGACCCGCTGAGCATGCGCGTTCACCTGGCCACGATGCCCTGGCACCCCCTCGACCTGCCCTCCCTGCAACTGGGCCTGCTGAACCGGATCGTGCGGCGGTCCCGCCCCGGCGACCGGGTGACCGAGTTCCACGGCTCCCTGCGCTGGGCGGAGTTCCTGCTGGAACACTCCGGCGGCCGGCTGCGGCCGGGCGACTGCGTGGCCGTCGGCAGCGACGCGATCTTCCACGGCCTCGGTGACTGGGTCTTCTCCGGCGTCCTGTACGACGACCCGGGATGGGGGCTGGCCAGGCTGCGGGACTACGCGGCCGACCGGGACGTCTTCGTCGACACCGCCCTCGCCATGCGCCCCTACGCCGCCGGCTTCATCGCCGCCTGTGCCGCGGAGGTGCTGGCGGCCGAGCCCGACGTGGTCGGGTTCACCACCACGTTCATGCAGAACGTGTCCTCCCTCGCGCTCGCCCGCGAACTCAAGCGCCTGCGGCCCGGACTGACGGTCGTCTTCGGCGGCAGCAACTGCGAGGGGCCCATGGGCCACGCCCTGCACCGCAACCACCCCTTCGTGGACCATGTGGTGCGCGGCGAGGCCGAGTACGCCTTCCCGGCCCTGCTGGGGCACCTGGAGGAGGGCACCGCGCCGGCCGACGTGCCCGGCCTGTGCTGGTGGGACGGCCACAGGTCGCGGGCCAACACCGAGACCCGGCGGACCGTGGCCCCCGCCGACATCCCCTCGCCCGACTACGACCAGTGGCAGGCCGCCCTGGAGGCCTCCCCGGTGCAGGAGTACGTCCACCCCAAGCTGGTGGTCGAGGGCGCCCGCGGCTGCTGGTGGGGCGAGAAGCACCACTGCACCTTCTGCGGGCTCAACGGCTCGGCGATGGCCTTCCGGGCCAAGCCGGGCGAGCGGCTCTGGGAGGAGATCGGCCGGCTGGTGCGCCGCCATCGCCTCCTCGACGTGGTCACCGTCGACAACATCATCGACATGGCCTACTTCCGCGACTTCCTGCCCCGTGTCGCCGAGAGCGGCTGGGACCTGCGGCTGCACTACGAGGTGAAGTCCAACCTCACCCCCGCACAGCTCCGGCTCCTCGGCGAGTCCGGCACGGTGCACATCCAGCCCGGCATCGAGAGCCTGGGCAGCAGGGTCCTCGACCTCATGGACAAGGGCGTCACCGGCGCCCGCAACGTGCGCACCCTGCGCGAGTGCGAGAACCACGCCCTGACCTGCTCCTGGAACCTCCTCTACGGCTTCCCCGGCGAGACGGCGGACGACTACACCTCCGTCATCGACCAGCTCCCCGCCCTGGTCCACCTCCAGCCGCCGAGCGGCGCCCACCGCATCCAGCTGGAGCGCTTCAGCCCCCACTTCACCGACCCGGCGCTCGGCTTCGGCAAGCGCCGCCCGGCCGGGATGTACCAGCACGTCTACGACCTGCCCGAGGACGAACTCGCCGACCTGGTCTACCTGTTCGACACCGAGGACGCGGGCGTCCGCGGCCCCGTCGAGCAGCGGCTCAAGGACGCGGTGGCCGCATGGCGGGCCGGACACGCCGACTCCCGGCTGCTGTTCGAGGAGTCCGGCGAGGAGCTGCTCGTGGTGGACCGGCGGCACGGCCGCCCGCCCGCCACGCACCGCTTCACCGGCTGGCGGGCACAGGCGCTGCGCCTCCTGGAGGACGGCCGCAGCGCCCCCGCCCTGCACCGGCTGCTGGCACAGCGCGGCCATGACGTGCCCGCCGGTGCGCTCGATGCCTGGACCGGGTACGCCCTGGCCCTGGGGCTGCTCTTCCGCGACGGTCCCACCCTTGTCTCGCTCCCCACCTGGGGCGAGCCGGTCCGCCTGGCCGAGGACGCGGGGGCCGCCGGGTGAGCGGGCTGCCCACGGACGTGCCCCACCGGCGCACCGGCGTCCGGGTCGAGGTGCCCGGGCCGCTGGACCTCGGCGGGCAGGGGCGGGAGACGGCCCGGGCGGTGCGGTTCCTGCGCGAGTGCGCGGGCCTGGGCCTGCGGGTGACCTGGCGGGCGGTGGGGCGGCCGGCGTACGACCTGAGCGCCCTGCGGCATCTGCCGCCGCCGGACGAACTGCCCGGCTCAGGTGCCGAGTTGTCGGCCTGGCGGGACGGATACGGCTTCGGCACGCTCTACCACCGGCGCGGTCCCGGCTTCGTGACGGTCATGGACCGCCGGGAACCGGGTACGGCGGCTCGGCTCACCCTCGATCACCCGGACCTGCTGGCCGCCTTCGACCGGCTCCACGACCCCACGCCCCTGGACCTGCTGGACCCCACGGGCCGGGAGGCCGTCGGCCTGCTGGCGGCCGAGCGGCTGGCCCTGGTCAGCGAGGGCTGGGCGGTGTCCCTGCCCCCGCGCATCCGCCGCTGGCCCGTCCCCTGCACCGCGATCTGAGCAGGGGACGGGCCGACCGGTGCGGGTGCCGGAGCCGGTGCCCGCAAACCCCCCGACCGCGGGCTCGGCCCGGCAGGAGCCGCTGTGTGTACCGGCGCGGGGCTCACGCCGGCCGGAGCCGCTGTGTGTACCGGGACGGGGCTCACGCCGGCCGGAGCCGCTGTGCGTACGAGCGCGGGGCTCGGGTCGGCCGGAGGCGCAGTCCCCCGCACCGCGGCCCGGGGCTCACGCCAGCCGCAGGCGCTGTCCGCAGACCCCGACCCGGAGGGTCTGTCCCCAGGTGAGCTGGAGCGCGTCGCTCTCGATGCCGTCGCCGAAGGCGATGAGCCGGTCGGACTCCACGGTGACCGTCAGGGACGCCGAGGCCGCCAGTTCGCCCGCGACCAGCGTCGTGCCCGTCGCCGGTGACGGCCAGGCCTCCCGGACGAACCACACCAGCCGGTCCTCGGTGGGGGAGGGCAGCGGGAGCCGGCTGCCCCGCTCCTGCCACACCGAGCGCAGCCATCCGGTCGCGCCGGTGCCGGTCCCCACCAGCACCCCGGAGGAGGCCTGGGCCTCGACGGCACCCCCGTCGTCGTCGAGGCCCAGGCGGTAGCGGGCGGTCTGGTGGCCCGGTGTGCCCAGGTAGATCTCGTTGAGCGCCACCAGCCGCTGGGTGTCGTCGGCGACGGCCTCCACCATGGTGAGTTCGTCCACCGTGCCGTCCGGCGCCGTCAGGAGCTTCGCCGCGTCCTGAGGGCGGTGGCGTACCAGCACGCCGGGGTTGCGGCCCGGGTCGGTGTCGATGCCGATCACCGGCTGGCCCGTCAGGTACTTGGCGACGTTCGCCACCAGGCCGTCCTGGCCGACCACCACGACCACGTCCTCGGGGGCGAACAGGAAGCGGTCCAGGTCGGACCGCTCCACCTGGGCCTGACGCCAGGTCAGCGGTACGGCGGAGGTCACCTCGGCCAGGGCCCGGCGGGCGCGCCGGTGGCGTTCGGCGACCTCCCCGACGTCCCGGCCGCGGGAGGCGAGGAAGAAGGCGGCCTGGCCGTGTGTGCCGTGCCGGGCCACCAGCTCCTCGTACTCCGTCGTGCGATGGACCAGGACGGCCCGTGGCGCGAGGCTCACCGCGCCGCCTCGGTGGGGCCGCCGCCCAGCTTCGACAGCAGCCCGGTCAGCACGTCCGGGGAGACGGTCACGCTGTCGATCCGCGGCAGGTTCTCCGCGAGGCGGGTGGCGGTGAGCGCCTGCAGGGTCACCGTCCCGTCGATACCGGCCTCCGCGTGCACCCGCAGCCAGGCGGCCTGTGCCTGCGCCCGTGCCTCGCCGACCTCGCGCGCACCCTCGGCCTCCGCCCGGGCGATGCGCTCGGCCCGGGCGGCCTCGGCCTCGGCGAGCTTCAGCGACCGCGCCGCCTCCGCGTCGGCGAGCTTCAGGGACCGCCCGGCCTCCGCCTCGGTGAGTCTCACCGTCCGTGTCGCCTCGGCCTCGGCCAGCTCGACCGACCGTGCGGCCTCCGCCCTGGCCAGGGTCACCGACCGGTCCGCCTCCGCCCGGGCGCGCACCGCGTCCGCGGCCGCCTGCTCCTCGGCCTCGCGGCGGGCGTTGGTGCCCCTCTGCTCGACCAACTGCTCCTCGCGGCGGGCGAGTTCGATGCGGCTGGCCAGCTCGTTCTCGGCGATGGTGCGCTCGCGCTCGACGGCCACGGCCCGTCGTTCGTACGTCGCCCGGTCCGCCTCCTGCTGGATCTGCTCGCGGGCCGGGGTGCGCAGGGCCCGCTCCACCTCCGGCTCGGGCCGCAGCGCCATCACGCGGACGGCCACCACCTCGATGCCGGTGGCCGGCAGGCGCGGTTCGGCACCGAGGCCGGCCGCGACCCGCTCGCGCACCGCCGCCACCCCGTCGACGAGGGCCGCCGACAGCGGTGTGCGGGCCAGGACGTCCAGCGCGTGCTGCTGGGCCGTCTCGGTGAGCAGCGTGCCGAGCTGCTCCAGCGGGGTGCCCCGAAAGGTGCCGGTGTCCGGGTCGATCGAGAAGTCCAGGCGGGTGGCGGCGACGGCCGGGTCGGCGATCCGGTAGGTGACCGTCGCCTGCACCGAGACGTCCTGGAAGTCGGCCGTGCGGGCGTGGAAGGTCATCGTCAGCTCGCGGTCGTCGACCGGCACCTCGGACAGCGCGGCGGTCAGCGGACGGAACCAGAAGCTGAGCCCGGGACCGTCGTGGACCAGCGTGCCGGAACGGTGGTGGCGGATGTGCGCCGTGGGCGCGCCGCGCAGATGGCGCCAGCCCAGGCGCCGGGTGATGTCGGCCATGGAACCCCTCGCTTTTCGTCATCGCGACGATAATCCGGAAGCCCGGTTCTCGTCAAGGGGACGAAAACAGGAAGGGCCAGAAATGGCCAAGAAGCGCGTGAAGGCGGGCAGGGATGGCCAGGATGGAGGCATGGCATACCACGTCGACTCCGAGGTCGGACGGCTGCGCCGGGTGATCCTGCACCGGCCCGACCTCGAGCTCAAAAGGCTCACCCCCAGCAACAAGGACGCCCTCCTCTTCGACGATGTGCTGTGGGTGCGCCGGGCGCGCGCCGAGCACGACGGATTCGCCGACGTCCTGCGCGACCGCGGGGTCGCCGTGCATCTCTTCGGGGATCTGCTCGCCGAGACCCTCGCCGTCCCCGAGGCCCGCACCCTGGTCCTCGACCGGGTCTTCGACGAGAAGGAGTACGGCCCCCTCGCCACCGACCATCTGCGCGCAGCGTTCGACGGGATGGGGCCGGGCGAGCTGGCCGAGGCTCTGGTCGGCGGAATGACCAAGCGGGAGTTCCTGGACGCCCACGCGGAGCCGGCCTCCGTGCGCTTCCACGCCATGGACCTGGACGACTTCCTGCTCGGCCCGCTGCCCAACCACCTCTTCACCCGTGACACCTCGGCGTGGATCTACGACGGCGTCTCCATCAACGCCATGCGCTGGCCCGCCCGGCAGCGGGAGACGGTGCACTTCGAGGCCATCTACCGCCATCACCCGCTGTTCCGTGACGAGATGTTCCGCGTCTGGTCCCGCGGGCAGGCCGACTTCCCCTCCACCATCGAGGGCGGCGACGTGCTGGTGATCGGCAACGGCGCCGTGCTCATCGGCATGAGTGAGCGCACCACCCCGCAGGCCGTGGAGATGCTGGCGTACAAGCTGTTCGCGGCCGGGTCCGCGCGCACGATCGTCGCGCTCGACATGCCCAAGCGGCGGGCCTTCATGCATCTCGACACGGTGATGACCATGGTCGACGGCGACACCTTCACCCAGTACGCGGGCCTTGGCATGCTGCGCTCGTACACCATCGAGCCGGGAGTCGGCGAGCGGGAGCTGAAGGTCACCGACCATCCGCCGGAGCACATGCACCGCGCCATCGCCGCCGCCCTCGGGCTCGGTGAGATCCGGGTGCTGACCGCCACCCAGGACGTGCACGCGGCCGAGCGCGAGCAGTGGGACGACGGCTGCAACGTGCTCGCCGTCGAACCCGGTGTCGTCGTCGCCTACGAGCGCAACTCCACCACCAACACGCATCTGCGCAAGCAGGGCATCGAGGTGATCGAGATCCCGGGCAGCGAGCTGGGCCGGGGCAGGGGCGGCCCCCGCTGTATGAGCTGTCCCATCGAACGCGAAGCGGTGTGACCGAACCGACCGGGGGGTCTGAATATTAATGCTGAAGGTCGTATAGAATTCCAAGGTCTCTTCACCCGTACCCCTGGAGCGCCCCCATGGCGACAGTCCCGACCGCCCTCGCAGGACGCCACTTCCTCAAGGAGCTGGACTTCACCGAGGAGGAGTTCCGCGGCCTGGTCGAGCTGGCGGCCGAGCTGAAGGCCGCCAAGCGGGCCGGGGCCGAGACGCAGTACCTGCGCGGCAGGAACATCGCCCTCGTCTTCGAGAAGACCTCGACGCGCACCCGCTGCGCGTTCGAGGTCGCCGCCGCCGACCAGGGCGCCCACACGACCTACCTCGACCCGGCCGGCTCGCAGATCGGTCACAAGGAGTCCGTGAAGGACACCGCCCGGGTCCTCGGCCGGATGTTCGACGCCATCGAGTACCGCGGCCACGGCCAGGGCGTCGTCGAGGAGCTGGCCGCCTACGCCGAGGTCCCCGTCTACAACGGTCTCACGGACGAGTGGCACCCCACCCAGATGCTCGCCGACGTGCTCACCATGACCGAGCACACCGACAAGCCGCTGACCGAGGTCGCCTTCGCCTATCTCGGCGACGCCCGCTACAACATGGGCAACTCCTACCTGGTCACCGGCGCGCTGCTCGGCATGGACGTCCGCATCGTCGCGCCCCGGCTGCTGTGGCCGGACGAGACGATCATCGAGCTGGCCCGGCAGCTCGCCACCGCCTCCGGCGCCCGGATCGCCCTCACCGACGACGTGACGGAGGGCGTGCGCGGCGCCGACTTCATCGCCACCGACGTCTGGGTGTCGATGGGCGAGCCCAAGGAGGTCTGGGACGAGCGCATCGCCCTGCTCGGCCCCTACGCCGTCACCATGGACGTGCTCCGCGCCACCGGCAACGACCGGGTGAAGTTCCTGCACTGCCTGCCGGCCTTCCACGACCTCGGCACCGCCGTCGGCCGTGAGATCCACGAACGGCACGGGCTGACGGAGCTGGAGGTCACCGACGAGGTGTTCGAGTCCGAGCACTCCGTCGTCTTCGACGAGGCGGAGAACCGGATGCACACGATCAAGGCGGTCCTGGTGGCCACCCTGGCCGGGGCTGCGGCACAGAGCCCGGCCTGACCCGACCTGTGTCACACAGCGTTGCCTGACCGGCCTCACCAGGCCTTATCCTGACCGGCGGCCCGGCACCACCCCTGCCGGAGCCGCCGCCGCGGCCCACCGATGGTCGCCCGCACCACCAGAAACGAGCACCACCCGCATGCCCGCTCCCCGCATCAAGTCCCCCGGCACGCTGATAGCCGAATCCGGCGCCGACCGTGAGGGCCACGGTCTCCAGCGCACGATGGGCCTCTTCCAGCTCATCTGCTTCGGCGTCGGCGCCATCGTCGGCACCGGAATCTTCGTCGGACTCTCCGACTCCGTCGCCCAGGCCGGCCCGGCCGTCGTGGTCTCCTTCGTCCTCGCCGCGATCACCTGCATCTTCACCGCCCTGTCCTTCGCCGAACTGGGCGGCGCGATCCCGGTCTCCGGGTCCTCCTACTCCTTCGCCTACGCGGGTCTCGGCGAGTCCACCGCCTTCCTGGTCGGCTGGTGCCTGCTGCTGGAGTACGGCGTCTCCATCTCGGCCGTCGCGGTCGGCTGGAGCCAGTACGTCAACGAGCTCCTGCACAGCCTCACAGGCTGGCAGCTCCCGCACGCGCTCTCCGCGGGGCCGGGCGAGCACGGGATCATGAACCTCCCCGCCGTGATCGTCATCGCGATGGCCTCCGTGCTGCTGGTGCGCGGGGTGCGGGAGAGCGCCCGGGCCACCGCCGCGATGGCCGCCGTGAAGCTCGTCATCCTGCTCGCCTTCTGCGTCATCGGCTACAGCGCCTTCAAGGACGGCAACCTCACCCCGTTCTCCCCGGCCGGCCTCGGCGGCATCGGCGCGGGCACCACCGCCGCGTTCTTCTCCTACATCGGCTTCGACGCGATCACCACGGCCGGCGAGGAGGCGAAGAACCCGCGCCGCGACATCCCGGTGGCGATCCTCGTCTGCATGGGCCTGGTCACGCTGCTGTACTGCGCGGTCGCGCTCGCCGCGATCGGCGCCATCGGCGGCGACCAGGTCGCCGGCCGTCCCGCCGCCCTGTCGTACGTGGTCAACAAGGTCACCGGCTCCGCCGTCGGCGGCGGGGTCATCGCCTTCGGCGCGGTCGTCGCCATCGCCTCGGTCGTCCTCGCCGTGATGTACGGCCAGACCCGCATCCTGATGTCGATGTCCCGGGACGGCCTGATCCCGCGCGTCTTCGAGAAGGTGTCGCCGCGGACCTCCACCCCGGTGGCCGGCACGCTGATCGTCGCGGTCGTCTTCGCCGTCCCGGCGGCCTTCGCCTCCCTGGACGCCGTGATGAACCTGTGCACCATCGGCACGCTCGCCATCATGGCCGTCGTCAACATCACCGTGATCGCGCTGCGCCGCCGCGAGCCGGGCCTCGCCCGCAGCTTCCGGGTGCCGCTCTACCCCGTCGGCCCGCTGCTCGGCGTCGGCTTCTGCCTGTACCTGATGTACGAGACGGGCTGGCAGACCTGGATCCAGTTCGCGGTGTTCCTCGTGGTGGGAGCGCTGATCTACGTCGCCTACGGGCGCCGGCACTCCACGCTGGCGAAGGCGGACCGCGAGGTCACGCAGGACGCCGCTGAGCAGGAATTGCAGGAAGTCTGAACCACACCGCCTTGCCCGACGGGGTGGGGCGGTGACCGCAGGACGAACTGAGAGCGCGGATCAGCAGCAGGCCGCGCCCTCCCTCCTGCCAGGGGTCGGGCTGCTCGATCACCGGACGCGTCAGATGGCCGGGCGGCGCCGGGTCCGGATCATGTACCTCGACCTGGCAGCCGGTGGGCAGCAGCTCCACCACCAGCTCTATCGGGCCGCGCCCGGCGGTGTGCTCCACCGCGTTGGCGACCAGCTCGGCCGTGAGCAGCTCGGCCGTGTCGCTGCACGCCGGGTGCTCCACCTCGGCGAGGGCCGAGCGCACCAGAGCACGCGCCACGGGCACGGCCGCGGTGGTGTGCGGCAGTGCGATGCGCCAGGAGGCCGGTCCGGCGGGGCGTTCGTGCAAGGCGAGTCCGTTCATGGAGCAGGATGTCCTGCTTTCAACTGTAGGAATGGTACGGGCCCGGCCACGAGGACCGTCGTCGGGTTCCGTACGGGACCTGCGGCCCCGCTACCGGTCGGCCTACCCCGCCGAACGGCCCGCCTCGCATGGCCGTCGCCACTGTTACCGCGCTGTGGACGATCGGTGACGCGCGTGACGGGACCCGGCCACACGGGCACACCGTTGTCGTGCCCTCGTGACGACAGTCACAAACGGGTGATAGCGTCATGGGACAGCGCAACGTGAGGCACCGCCCCCCTAGGAGGCCGCACGTCATGAGTCCCTTCACCGGCTCCGCCGCCCGTACCCCCGAGTGGGAACACCTGCGGGTCGAGCTCGCCGACGGGGTCGCCACCGTCACCCTGGCCCGCCCCGCCAAACTCAACGCCCTCACCTTCGGCGCCTACGCCGACCTGCGCGACCTGCTCGCCGAGCTGTCCCGGGAGCGGTCGGTCCGCGCCCTGGTGCTGGCCGGCGAGGGGCGCGGCTTCTGCTCCGGCGGCGACGTGGACGAGATCATCGGCGCCACCCTCGCCCTGGACACCGCCCAGCTGCTCGACTTCAACCGGATGACCGGACAGGTGGTGCGCGCGATCCGGGAGTGCCCGTTCCCGGTGATCGCCGCCGTGCACGGCGTGGCGGCCGGCGCGGGCGCCGTACTCGCCCTCGCCTGCGACTTCCGGGTCGCGGACCCCACGGCCCGGTTCGCCTTCCTCTTCACCCGCGTCGGCCTGTCCGGCGGCGACATGGGCGCGGCCTACCTGCTGCCCCGGGTGGTCGGCCTCGGCCACGCCACCCGCCTGCTGATGCTCGGCGATCCGGTACGCGCACCCGAGGCCGAGCGGATCGGCCTGATCAGCGAGCTGACGCAGGAGGGCAGCGCGGACGGGGCGGCCGCCGCCCTGGCCCGCCGCCTGGCCGACGGCCCGGCCCTGGCGTACGCCCAGACGAAGGCCCTGCTGACGGCCGAGCTGGACATGCCGCTCGCCGCGTCGGTGGAACTCGACGCCTCGACCCAGGCCCTCCTGATGAACGGCGAGGACTACGCGGAGTTCCACGCGGCGTTCACGCAGAAGCGCCCGCCGAAGTGGCGGGGGAGGTGACCTTCTGTGCCGACCTCGGCTGAACCGACCTCCGGGGCGCGGGGAACCGCGCGACAAGCCGCCACGCACCCGCACCCGCAGAACGACACGGGCCACCCCCGACGCATCGCGATCATCGGCGGAGGCCCCGGCGGCCTCTACGCCGCGGCGCTCCTGAAACGGCTCGATCCCACCAGGGAGATCACCGTCTGGGAACGCAACGCCCCCGACGTGACCTTCGGCTTCGGAGTGGTCCTCTCCGACGAGACCCTCGGCGGCATCGAACACGCCGACCCCGTGGTCTACGAGGCCCTGCAGAAGGACTTCACCCGCTGGGACGACATCGACATCGTGCACCGCGGCGTGTGCCGGCGCTCCGGCGGACACGGCTTCGCCGCACTCGGCAGGAAGCGGCTCCTGGAGATCCTGCACGACCGCTGCCGCAGCCTGGGCGTGCAGCTCCGCTTCAGCACCGAGGCACCGGACCCCGGCCGGCTCTCCGAGAGCCACGACCTGGTCGTCGCCGCCGACGGCGTCAACAGCGCCACCCGCGAGACCTACGCCCAGGTGTTCCGCCCCCAGGTGACCACGCACCGCTGCCGTTACATCTGGCTCGCCGCCGACGTCGCCTTCGACGCCTTCCGCTTCGAGATCGCCGAGACCGAGCACGGCGTGATGCAGCTGCACGGCTATCCCTATGCGGCCGACGCCTCGACCGTCATCGTCGAGATGCGCGAGGAGGTCTGGCGGGCGGCAGGCTTCGAGGACCTGGACGAGGCCGGATCGGTGGAGCGCTGCGCCAAGATCTTCGCGGAGACGCTCGGCGGACGCCTGCTGCGCTCCAACAAGTCCGCCTGGACCACCTTCCGCACGGTGGTCAACGCGCGCTGGTCGCACGGCAACGTCGTCCTCCTCGGCGACGCCGCCCACACCGCCCACTTCTCCATCGGCTCGGGCACCAAGCTCGCCGTGGAGGACGCGCTCGCCCTGACGGCGTGCCTGGAGGAGCAGCCCGACATCCTCTCGGCGCTGGCCGCCTACGAGGAGGAGCGCAAACCCGTCGTCACCTCCACCCAGCGTGCCGCCCGGGCGAGCCTCGAATGGTTCGAGGACCTGCGGCTGTATCTCGACCAGCCGCCGGGCCAGTTCGCCTTCAACCTGCTCACCCGCAGCCGCCGCGTCACCCATGACAACCTCCGGCTGCGCGACGCCGGCTTCACCCGGGCCGTCGAGCGCGAGTTCGGCTGCCCGGCCGGCACGCCCCCGATGTTCACGCCGTTCCGGCTGCGCGGACTGACCCTGCGCAACCGGGTCGTCGTGTCCCCGATGGACATGTACTCGGCCGTGGACGGCGTCCCCGGCGACTTCCACCTCGTCCACCTCGGCTCCCGTGCCCTCGGCGGGGCGGGCCTGGTGATGACCGAGATGGTGTGCGTGAGCGAGCAGGGCCGGATCACCCCCGGCTGCACCGGCCTCTACACCGGACGCCAGGGCGAGGCCTGGAAGCGGATCACCGACTTCGTGCACACCCAGGCGCCGGGCACGGCGATCGGCGTGCAGCTCGGGCACTCCGGCCGCAAGGGCTCCACCAGGCTGATGTGGGAGGGCATGGACGAGCCGCTGCCCGAGGACAACTGGCCGCTGGTGGCCGCCTCCGCACTGCCCTACCGGCCGGGCAGCCAGACCCCGCGTCAGCTCTCCCGCGCCCAGCTCACCGACATCCGCGAACAGTTCGCCGCGGCTGCCTGGCGCGCCGCCCGGGCCGGCTTCGACCTGCTCGAACTGCACTGCGCCCACGGCTACCTGCTCTCCGGCTTTCTGTCCCCGCTCACCAACCACCGCACCGACGCCTACGGCGGCTCCCTGGAGGGACGGCTGAAGTTCCCGCTGGAGGTCTTCGACGCCGTCCGCGGGGTGTGGCCGGACGAGCGGCCCATGACCGTCCGGATCTCCGCCACCGACTGGGCCGAGGGCGGCACCACGGCCGAGGACGCGGTGGAGATCGCCCGGGCCTTCGCCGCGCACGGCGCGGACGCGATCGACGTGTCCACCGGGCAGGTGGTGGCCGAGGAACAGCCCGCGTTCGGCCGGTCGTACCAGACGCCGTTCGCCGACCGCATCCGCAACGCGGCAGGCATCCCGGTGATCGCCGTCGGCGCGATCTCCTCCTGGGACGACGTCAACTCCCTGATCCTGGCCGGACGCACGGACCTGTGCGCCCTCGCCCGCCCCCACCTCTACGACCCGCACTGGACCCTGCACGCGGCCGCCGAGCAGGGGTACGAGGGCCCCGCCGTGACCTGGCCCGTCCCCTACCGGGCGGGCAGCCGCCGCCCCCGGACGGGACGTACCGATGCCCCCAAACCCCGCCTGACGCTCGGCGGCTGAGGCCCGTCTGCTGTACTCGCGTGCGAGACGGCGAGACGACGGAGAGATCATGAGCGTGGTGTACGACTACTTCTGGGCGGCCGACCGGGCCACGGCGGTCGACTGGGCGATCGGCCCGGACGGGGACTGGCTGCACGGCGGGGCGCTGGACGCGGAGTGCGCGGACCGGCTGGAGGTGAAGGGCCTGGACCCGAACGTCGTCCTGGGCAAGCTGGTCTCCTTCGCCGCAGGCATACCGTTCGGCAGCGTCGAGGACCCGGAACTGGTCTGGCCCGACCCGGTGGAGTGGCCCTACGGCCGGCAGCCGGCGCCGGGCACGGCGTCCCCCTGGGACAGCGACCGCATCCTCCAGGAGCTTCCCGACAACTGGCGGGACACCCTCGCCGGGGTCGTCGAGGACGCGGTGCCCATGCTCGCGCTCCAGTGGTTCGACATCGAGGAGATCCGCTTCGCCGACTACCTGGACGCGCAGGAGAGCGTCCGTACGTTCGTGGCGATGGCCCGCCGGGCCAGGGCGGCCGGTGCGCGGCTGTACTGCTCCTGCTGCGTGTGACCGTCCCGGCCCCTCGGCACCCTCACACCCCCACGAACCCGGCTCCGGCGTCCCGCAGCCGCTCGTGCAGCGCCCGGAACACCTCCGCCGAGCGCACCCCGGGCCAGCCGGCCGGCAGCAGGGGGGTGGGGAGGCCGGGGTCGGTGTACGGGAGGTGACGCCAGGAGTCGAGGGCGAGGAGGTAGTCGCGGTAGGCCTCCTCGGGCGGGGTGTCCGCGCGGTGCTGCCAGGCGTTGAGGACGGGGGCGTGCGCGTCCAGGAAGCGTTCGTGCTCCTTGGCGATCGCGGTCAGGTCCCACCAGCGGGCGACGGCCTCGGGGGTGGGGGCGAAGCCGAGGTGCTCGCCGCGGAAGAAGTCGACGTACGGGTCCAGGCGCAGGCGGCGCAGGGTGTGCCGGGTCTCCTCGTACAGGCGGGCCGGGGCGATCCACACCCCGGGCGCGGCCGTGCCGAAGCCCAGAGCGGCCAGCCGGGAGCGCAGCACGTGCCGCTTCTGGCGCTCCGACTCCGGGACGGAGAAGACCGCGAGGACCCAGCCCTCGTCCCCGGGGGGTGCGCTCGCGTAGACGCGGCGGTCGCCGTCGTCCAGCAACTGGCGTGCCTCGGGGGAGAGTCCGTAGCCGGCCGCGCCGCTCCCGGTGCGGGCCGGCAGCAGCAGGCCCCGCCGTTTGAGCCGGGACACCGACGACCGCACGGACGGCGCGTCCACCCCGACCGCGGCCAGGAGCCGGATCAGCTCGGCGACGGGCACCGGGCCGGGCAGGGAACGGCCGTACGCCCCGTAGAGCGTGACGATGAGGGACCTGGGGGCGTGCTGCTCGGACACGTTGATCATTTTAGGTCGTCGGCATCACTGCTGGTCACCCTGGGTGCGCAGACGGAACCGCTGCAGCTTCCCGGTGGCCGTGCGGGGGAGCGCGTCGAGGAAGACGAACTCGCGCGGGCATTTGTAGGGAGCGAGTTCGCCGGTGAGGAAGGCGCGCAGCGCCTCGGGGTCGCGCCGGGCGCCGTCCCGCAGCACGGCGTACGCCACCACCACCTGGCCGCGCGCCTCGTCGGGCCGTCCGATCACCGCCGTCTCGACCACGTCCGGGTGGCGCAGCAGCGCGTCCTCGACCTCCGGCCCGGCGATGTTGTACCCGGACGAGATGATCATGTCGTCGGCGCGGGCCACATAGCGGAAGTAGCCGTCGCTTTCGCGGACGTAGGTGTCGCCGGTGACGTTCCAGCCGCCGCGCACGTACTCCCGCTGCCGGGGGTCGGCAAGGTAGCGGCAGCCGACCGGGCCGCGGACCGCGAGGTGACCCGGCTCGCCGTCCGGCAGCTCCTTGCCGGCCGCGTCCTGCACGCGCGCCTGCCAGCCCGGCACCGGGACGCCCGTCGTGCCGGGCCTGATCCGCTCGTCGGCCGCGGAGATGAAGATGTGCAGCAGCTCGGTGGCGCCGATGCCGTTGATGATGCGGATGCCGGTGCGCTCGTGCCAGGCCCGCCAGGTGGCCGCGGGCAGGTTCTCGCCGGCCGACACGCAGCGCCGCAGCGACGAGAGGTCGTACCCGCCCAGCTCGTCGAGCATCGCCCGGTAGGCCGTCGGTGCGGTGAACAGGACCGAGACCCGGTGCCCGGCGATCGCCGGCAGCAGCTGCCGGGGCCCGGCGTGCTCCAGGAGCAGGGAACTGGCACCGGCCCGCATCGGGAAGATCACCAGACCGCCCAGGCCGAAGGTGAAGCCGAGCGGGGGACTGCCGGTGAAGACGTCGTCGGCGCGGGGGCGCAGCACATGCCGGGAGAAGGTGTCGGCTATGGCCAGCACGTCCCGGTGGAAGTGCATGCAGCCCTTCGGGCGGCCGGTGGTGCCGGAGGTGAACGCGATCAGGGCGATGTCGTCGGCGGCGGTGTCGACCGCGGGGAACGGGGTGCCGGGCGCCGGCCGGTGCAGCAGGTCGTCGGGGCCGTCACCGCCGTACGTCATGATGCGCAGCCCGGGTGTCTCGGCCTTCGCGAGGTCGTCCACGGCCCGGATGTCGCACAGCGCGTGCCGGACCCGGGCGATCTCGCACACGGTGGCCAGTTCGTGCGGACGCTGCTGGGCGAGCACCGTGACCGCGACCGCGCCCGCCTTCAGCACGGCCAGCCAGCACGCGGCCAGCTGGGGGGTGGTGGGACCGCGCAGCAGGACCCGGTTGCCCGGTACGACGCCCAGCTCGGCGGTGAGGACATGGGCGATGCGGTCGACGCGGGCGCGCAGCTCGCCGTAGGTCCAGGTGGGGCCGTCCGGGGTGTGGAAGACGGGGCGGGCGGCCCCGGCGTGGCCGAGGAGTTCGGCGGCGCAGTTGAGCCGTTCGGGGTAGTTCAGCTCCGGCAGGTCGAAGCACAGCCGGGGCCACTCGTCGGGCGGGGGCAGATGGTCGCGCGCGAAGGTGTCGACGTGGGCCGAGACGTGCATGGCGGTTCGCCCCCTTGCCGTGACAAGCGTCGAGACGGGCGTCCTGATGACCACGGGCGTCCTGGTGGGCTCGCACATCGAGCGTATCGTGTTGGTGACGGCAGTCAACTGTGCGCGATAACGTCGGAGGGCGACGGGGACGGGTCACGGCGATCCGCCTCGGAGGGAGGACCGGCAGATGACCGCATTCTCACTCGGACCGGAGCAGGCCGCCTGGTGTGCCGAGCTGCGCTCCCTGGCCGCCGAGCGGCTGCGCCCGCTCGCCGACAAGGGCGAGCCCGGCCGCGTCAACCGGCCGCTGCTCGCCGAACTCGGCCACCTCGGGCTGCTCACCCGCCTGTTCACCTCCGGTGCCCTCGATCTGTGCCTGATGCGGGAGTCCCTGGCCCGGGCCTGCACCGAGGCCGAGACCGCGCTCGCCCTTCAGGGGCTGGGCGCCCACCCGGTGCACGCGCACGGCAGCGCCGCCCAGCGCGAGCACTGGCTGCCCCGGGTGGCCGACGGCAGAGCGGTGGCCGCGTTCGCGCTGAGCGAGCCGGAGGCGGGCTCGGACGCGGCCGCCCTCGCCCTCGCCGCCGAGCCGGACGGCACCGACGGCTGGCGGCTCACCGGTGCCAAGTGCTGGATCTCCAACGCCCCCGAGGCCGACTTCTACACCGTCTTCGCGCGCACCACCCCGGGCGCCGGAGCCCGCGGGGTGACCGCCTTCCTGGTCCCCGCCGACCGGCCCGGACTGACCGGCTCCGCCCTGGAGATGATCTCGCCGCACCCCATCGGCGCCCTCGACTTCGACGCCGTACCCGTCACCGCGGACGACGTGCTGGGGGAGACCGACCGCGGGTTCGCCGTCGCCATGGGCACCCTCAACCTCTTCCGGCCCAGCGTCGGGGCCTTCGCGGTCGGCATGGCCCAGGCGGCGCTGGACGCCACCGTGGAGCACACCCGCGGGCGGGACGCCTTCGGGGGCAA
Organism: Streptomyces sp. NPDC007971; assembly: GCF_042958635.1. Classification (NCBI taxonomy): domain Bacteria; kingdom Bacillati; phylum Actinomycetota; class Actinomycetes; order Kitasatosporales; family Streptomycetaceae; genus Streptomyces; species Streptomyces sp. NPDC007971. Next base: position 458,595 of record NZ_JBIBJK010000004.1, on the reverse strand, counting down.
GCTGATGGACCTCCAGGCCGTGGCCCACCAGGTCGCCGAGATGGCCCTGCGCACGGAGGCGGCCCGGCTGATGGTGTACGCGGCGGCGACCGCCTACGACGACGGCGCCCCCGGTGTGCCGGGACGGGCCGCGATGGCCAAGCTGCTGGCCACCGAGACCGCCCAGTACGTCGTCGACGCCGCCGTCCAGCTGCACGGCGCCCGCGCCCTGCGCCGCGGCCATCTTCTCGAACACCTCTACCGGGAGGTCCGCGCCCCACGGATCTACGAGGGGGCGAGTGAGGTCCAACGGGGCATCATCGCGAAGGAGTTGTACGCCATGACACACAACGGGGAGGCCCGGTGACGACCGAGCGCATCAACCCGCCCGGGCTCTCCCCGGCCACGGGGTTCTCGCACGCCGTCGTCGCGGCCGGCTCCCGCGTGGTCTTCCTGGCGGGCCAGACGGCCCTCGACACCGACGGCAAGGTCACCGGCGCCACCCTGCCCGAGCAGTTCGAGACGGCGCTCGCCAACCTGCTCACGGCGCTCGGCGCGGCCGGCGGCACCCCCGCCGACCTGGCCCGGGTCACCGTCTACGCGACCGACGTCGCCGACTATCGCACCCACGCCCGCCAACTGGGCCGCATCTGGCGGAAGCTGGCCGGGCGGGACTATCCGGCGATGGCGGTCGTGGGGGTCGTACGGCTGTGGGACGAGCAGGCGCTCGTGGAGCTGGACGGCTTCGCGGTGCTGCCGTAGCCGGTGTCAGGCCGCCACGGGGAGCCGCCCGGCCGGGACCCGGCGCGGCGGGACCACGCTGCCGTCGGGGTGCAGCTCCCCGGTGTCGTCGAAGACGATCGAGCCGTCGCACAGCAGGGTCCAGCCCTGCTCGGGGTGGGCGGCCACGGGGTGCGGGGTACCGGGGTCGGACGCGGAGCACGAGGTTCGGTAGGAGCACATGGCGCACCTCCACATCGGATGTGAGGGGGGCCGACGGGTTCGGCCGCGGCCCCGCACACCCAGACCATCCTCCTGTCGTGAACACCCCGGAACCGCCTGCGGTGAAGCGTGACAACTTGCGGACAACTCCCGGACGGTTCCATGACGCGCCACCGATGGAGTGACGGTCACGCCCGGCGGCGGGGCCAGCCGGTACCAGTGGAGGCTTCACCCCCACGGAACCGGGAGGCATTCCATGCCCGTACGCCCCGCCCTCGCCGCCGTGTTCGGCGCCACGGCCCTGCTGTGGACCGCCGTCGGCCCGGCCGCCGCCGACTCGGCCGAGACCGTCACCGTCGACCCGGCCGGCCGGATCGCCCCGGACGGCACGATCACCCTGTCCGGCACCTACCGCTGTACCGGGGCCACCGGGCCGGCCTTCGTCAGCTCCTCGATCGCTCAGGACGAACCCGGCGTCCAGCACGGCATCGGCGGTTCCGTCGCCCAGTGCGACGGAGCCGAACACCGCTGGGAGAACTCCGGCAGGATCACGCCGAACCCGGTCAAGGCCGGCAAGGCCCATGTGCAGGCCACGGTCACGGAGTTGCGTCCCGGCGGCCTTCTGGTGGTGCCGGCCTTCCACGCCGTCAAGGACCAGGACGTGAAGCTGACCCAGAAGTGAGCCGGTCTCCCTCGGAGTGACCCGGCACACCGGTGCGTGCCGGGCCGCCGCCGTGCGGCCGCGGGGGGTCAGGAACTCTGCCAGCTGTGCGGCGCGTGGAAGGCGTGCGGACGCCAGGAGGTGGTGCCGGGGGACGCGGCCTCGGCGCCGTTCCCGGCCAGGGCGCTGCGGCTGAGCAGCAGCACCGCGATCGCGGCCAGCTCCTCGTCCGTGGCCTCGCCCTTCTCGACGCGGATGGGGGCGGTGAGGCATGCGGGGGGCGCAGGTGACAGGGGGGACGTCGGGGACATCGGGGCCTCCTTCACTGAGGGGGATTGCCGTGCTTGCGGGTGGGGCGCTCGGCGTGCTTGGAACGGAGCATCGCCAGCGCGGCGATGAGGACGGACCGGGTCCCGGCAGGGTCGATGACGTCGTCCACCAGGCCGCGTTCGGCCGCGTAGTACGGGTGCATCAGCTCGGCCTTGTACTCCTTGACCAGCTCGGCCCTCCTGGCCTCCGGGTCGTCGGCCTCGGCGATCTGCCGGCGGAAGATCACGTTGGCCGCGCCCTCCGCGCCCATCACCGCGATCTCGTTCGTCGGCCAGGCGTAGGTCAGGTCGGCGCCGATCGACTGGGAGTCCATGACGATGTAGGCGCCGCCGTAGGCCTTGCGCAGGATCAGGGAGATCCGGGGCACGGTCGCGTCGCAGTAGGCGTACAGCAGCTTCGCGCCGTGCCGGATGATGCCGCCGTGCTCCTGGCCGACACCCGGCAGGAAGCCGGGCACGTCGAGCAGGGTGACGATCGGGATGCTGAACGCGTCGCACATCTGCACGAAGCGGGCCGCCTTCTCGGACGCCTCGATGTCCAGCACACCGGCCAGGCTCTGCGGCTGGTTGGCGACGATCCCGGTGACCTGGCCGTCCAGGCGGGCCAGCGCGCAGATGATGTTGCGCGCCCAGCGCTGGTGCACCTCCAGGTACTCGCCGTCGTCGACGATCTCCTCGATGACCTTCGCCATGTCGTAGGGCCGGTTGCCGTCGACGGGCACCAGATCGGCGAGCGCCTCGCAGCGGCGGTCGGCCGGGTCGTCACAGGGCACCGCGGGCGGGTTCTCGCGGTTGTTGCGGGGGAGGAGGGACAGCAGGTACCGGACCTCCTCCAGGCAGGTCTCCTCGTCGTCGTAGGCGAAGTGGCACACGCCCGAGGTCTCCGCGTGCACGTCCGCGCCGCCGAGCCCGTTCTGGGTGATCTCCTCGCCGGTCACGGCCTTGACCACGTCCGGACCGGTGATGAACATCTGCGAGGTCTCGCGGACCATGAAGACGAAGTCGGTCAGGGCGGGGCTGTAGGCCGCGCCGCCCGCGCACGGGCCGAGCATCACGCTGATCTGCGGGATGACCCCGGACGCGGCCGTGTTGCGGCGGAAGATGCCGCCGTAGCCCGCGAGGGCGGTGACGCCCTCCTGGATGCGCGCGCCCGCGCCGTCGTTGAGGGAGACCAGCGGGGCACCGGCCGCAATGGCCATGTCCATGATCTTGTGGATCTTGGTGGCATGGGCCTCGCCCAGCGCGCCGCCGAAGATCCGGAAGTCGTGGGCGTAGACGAAGACCGTACGGCCCTCGACCGTGCCCCAGCCGGTGACGACACCGTCCGTGTACGGCTTCTTCTCCTCCAGGCCGAAACCACTGGCCCGGTGCCGCCGGAGCGGCTCGACCTCGTGGAACGAGCCCTCGTCGAGAAGCAGGCCGATCCGTTCGCGCACGGTGAGCTTGCCCTTGGCCCGCTGCGCGGCGGTCGCCTTGGCGCTCGGGCCGGCGAGCACGCGTTCGCGTAGGCCGGCCAGTTCCTCGACACGGGACCTCATGTCTCCCCCTGCTTGGATGAAGTGACTGGACGTCGGTTCTCGCGGTTCCACTGGTCCGGTGAGCGTGACAAGGCCCGCTGACCGGTGGCTGACGGACCGCTTACGCCGACCGGACCGGCCGCACGTCAGACGGGCTGGAGACGGAGGTCGCCGGTCAGGGCGGGGTCGTGGGAGAGGATCGCGTTCTCGACCCGGCGCAGGGCGGGGGAGGGCTGGATGCCCAGCTCGTCGTCGAGGTGGCGGCGCATCCGGCGGAAGACGTCCAGGGCGTCGGCCTGCCGCCCCGAGCCGTACAGGGCGATCATCAGCTGCTCGCAGAACCGTTCCCGCAGGGGGTGGTTGGTGTGCGCCTCGGCCAGCTCGGCGAGGACGGCGGCGTGCCGGCCGAGCCGTAGTTCGGCGTCGAAGCGCAGCTCCATGGCGCGCATCCGGTGCTCCTCGTAGCGGGCGCCCGCCAGCTGGCACAGGGTCCCGGCCGCGAACCCGCCGAAGACCGGACCGCGCCACATCGCGAGCGCCTCGCGCAGCAGCCCCGCCGTGTGGGGGGCGTCGTCCGGTCCGGCGGACTCGGCGAGCCGTACCGCCCGGATGAACTCGGCCGCGTCCAGCTCGCCCTCACCCACGCTGAGCCGGTAGCCGGAGGGGTGGATGGTGAGCCGGGAGGCCGGACGGTCCGGCTCCAGCTCGCGCAGCCTGCGGCGTAAGCGGCTGACGTGCGCCTGCAGGGCGTTGGCCTGGTGGTCGGGGGCGGCATCCCCCCACATCTCCTCGGCCAGGCCCTCCCCGGAGACCGGCTGGCCCTCGCTGACCAGCAGGGTCTGCACCAGAGTGCGCTGCAGGTCGCCGGAGATGTCCGCCGGGCCGGCCGTCGTGAGTATCTGAAGTGCCCCGAGAATGCCGAATCTCAGCATGTCTTCCCCCCTTGGTGGCAATTCCTTGGCGAGATATTTCTTTCTGGGGTTGCGCAGCGGTGAAATAAAGAGTTACCGAACGCGCCGCGCCCCGGCGGGCGTCGACTCCTGGACGGCCCGCCGGGGCGGTTGCTCCGCCGGGACGGGGGGCGCCGGCGGTTCCTGGGAATCCGGTCCTGAGCCGCCTTCGGCGCAGTCCCGGTGTGGGATGGTGCATTCCGTGCGGTGGGTCGGTGAATCAGAGGTCACCGCGCACGGAACTCCGGTCCGACGATGCTCCGGCCATTGCTCCGCCGGTGGCGGAGAGGGCAGGATTTGAACCTGCGTGGGCCGTTTCCGACCCGACCTCGAGACATGCTCATGGTCCCCGATCAGCCACTCCGGGCACCTCTCCTCGCTCCCGGCTCCGGGATTGCCGTGCCGTTCACGACAACCACAGTGGCAGCATCCGCTGACGGAATGCTGACACGCTTCTGACGCAGGCAATGAATTCCTTTCGGCCCTTTTCCCGGACGTCCAGTCGGTGCTGTACTCCCCTCGATGGAATACGCTCCCGAAAGGGGTACGGGAATGACCGCCACCACCACCGAAACCGTCACGAACACCCCGGTTCTCGATGCCATACGCACCCACACGGCAAGCGAGAACCCGAGTTCGTTCCTGGCGCTCAACAGCGGAAACAGTACGTTCACCGTCCCGGGTGCGGACGGTGTCGTCGTCTACCGCCGTACCGGCCGCTTCGCCGTGCAGTTCGGCGCTCCCTTCGCCGCCGAGCAGGACTACGGAACCCTCCTCGACGCCTTCCGCGACCATGTCCGCGCCGAGGGCCTCACCCTGGTCGGCGTCCAGCTTCAGCGCGCCGACGCCGAGCGCTACGCCCGGCGGGGCTTCACCGTCAACCAGGTCGGCGCCTCCTGGGCGGTGGGCCTCGCCGAGTTCACCCTGCGCGGCACCAAGTTCATGCAGCTGCGCAACAAGATCTCCCGCGCCCTGCGCAACGGCCTGGTGATCCAGGAGGCTGACGCGTCCGACGTGCAGGACGCCATCGCCACCATCGACCAGGCCTGGCTCGGCTCCAAGGGCGGAGCCCAGCAACTGGAGTTCCTCGTCGGCCAGATCGGCGGCCCCGCCCAGGCCCACCGCCGGCTCTTCGTCGGCACCATCGAGGGCGCCCCGGTCGCGTACATCTCGTACTCGCCGGTCTACGGCAGCCGGGCCGGCTGGATGCACGACCTCAGCCGCCGCATCCCCGAGGGCTCCCCGGGCCTGATGGAGGCCATCAACGCGCACGCCATCGAGGTGTTCCGGGCCGAGGGTGTCGAGTGGCTGCACTTCGGGTTCACGCCGTTCACCGGCCTGGACGCGAGCCACGAACTCGACGGCCACAGCCCCGCGTTCCAATGGCTGATGCACGCCCTGTGGGCCGAGGGCGCGGCGCTGTACCCGGCGCAGACGCAGCTGTCGTACAAGCAGAAGTGGGCGCCCGACGTGCTGATTCCCGAGTACGTCGCCTTCGACGGGCCGCAGGCCTCGCTGCCCGGCTTCGCGCACGTCTTCCGCGCCTGCAACGCCTTCTGACCCTTCGTCACCGACAGGAGAGCACGCCATGAGCCAGTCCACCGAAGAACTCCAGCACGCCATGGTCGAGCAGCTGATGGCCGTCATCGGCGCACCCGACGACGAGGCGGTCGCCGAGGCCGCCGACGCGGTCGTGCGCGCCCTCGACGAGCGGCTGCGCGCCGGGGCGGCCGCCTGAGCCGGGCACCGAAGGCGCACCGCGCATCCGATCAGACCGGCATCAGTGTCACATCAGCGTTCCACGGAACGCTGGACACACGTTCGCCCGGCGGTCCGGGCCCGGGAGTACCGCACTGTGCCCCCGTCGCCCGGGTCCGCCGGGCGGATGCGCCCGCGACGGTGACCGCACGCGGGAGCCTTGTCGACTCGCGGCGCCCGCAGGTCCGCGGGGCAGCGGCGCCGCCGCCCGATCCGGGCACGTCTCCCAAGGAGAGCTACGCATGCAGCGTCCGCACATACAGGAAGCCGGGGCCCTGGCCACCGGCTCAGGAGCCGGCGCGGGACAGCGCACCGGCGCCTCGGCGACCTTCGCCGAACTGCTCAAACGCATCAAGGCCGAAGGCCTCCTCGACCTCGACCCGCGGTACTACGTGGGCAGGCTGGCCCTCAACACCACCCTGCTGCTGATCGGGTTCGCCGCCTTCTTCGAGCTGGGCGACTCCTGGTGGCAGCTCGTCACGGCCCTGTGGATGGGCCTGTGCGGCGGCCAGTCGGCGTTCATGTGGCACGACGCCGGCCACAAGGCGATGTTCCGCAGCAAGAAGGCCGCCTCCGCGGTCGGCTACATCCACGCCAACCTGGTCAACGGGGTCAGCTACGGCTGGTGGGTCAACCACCACAACAGGCACCACAGCAACCCCAACCACCTGGACATGGACCCGGACATCGGCCGGCGCACCGCCATCTTCGACATCAAGCAGTACCCGAGCCGCACCGGCACCCAGAAGATCGTGGTGCGCTACCAGAGCGTGCTGTTCTTCGTGCTGCTGGTGCTCGAGGGCTTCAAGATGCTGAAGACGGCGGTCCTGTCGATCGCCCAGGGCAAGACCAAGCGGCCCGCGCTGGAGACGTTCCTGATCCTGCTGCGCGCCGCCGTCTACCTGGGCCTCGTCTTCACCGTCCTGTCCCCGGCGCTCGCGGTCGCCTTCATCGTCGTCCAGCACGCCGCCCTCGGCGTCTACTTCGGGATGATCTTCGCCCCGAACCACAAGGGCATGCAGATCCGCGACGGCGAGGAGGAGACCCTGGACTGGCTGGAGCGCCAGGTCCTCACCTCCCGCAACATCCGGCCCAACTGGCTGGTCGACTTCCTCTACGGCGGGCTCAACTACCAGGTCGAGCACCACCTGTTCCCGGCGATGCCGCAGAAGAACCTGGGACGTGCCCGGGAGCTGACCATGCAGTACTGCGCCGAGCGCGGGGTGCCGTACCACGAGGTCGGGTTCTGGGCCTCCTACCGCGAGGTCGCGTCCTATCTGCACGAGGTCAGCGCGCCGGTGCGGCGCGGTGACGTGGACGAGCAGATCCGGCGCCGGGCCATGGAAGCGGCCTGATCCCGTCCGTCCCCCGCCCGGACCCCCATGCCCCCACACCCTCCCTCACCCCACACCCCCCACACCCCCACACCCCCACACCCCGGCCCCCGGGCCGCACGCCCGGGCCCGTCGGTGGCCCGGGCGGTTCCTTCCCGGGAGCGGCGTACGAACAGTCCCCAGCAGTTCCGAAGGAGCCAGCCCCATGTCCCAGACCACCACGGCGGCGGGCCAAGTCGCCGCTCCCGTCCCGATCGGGGTCCGCCTGGACCGCATGCCGATCACTCCCCTGCACCGCAGACTCACCGCGGTCATCGGCGTCGGCCTGTTCTTCGACACCTTCGAGAACAACCTGTCGGGCACCATCGGCAAGGTGCTGCAGAGCGGCTTCGGCTTCGGTGCCACCTCGCTCAAACTCGTCCTGGCCGCCGTGTTCGTCGGCCAGTTCATCGGTTCCCTGACGCTCGGCCGGATCGCCGACCGGTTCGGCCGGCGCCGGGCCTTCCTGATCAACCTCGCCATCTACTCGGTCTTCTCCCTGCTCGGCGCCTTCTCCCCGAACGCCGGCTGGCTGATCGCCACCCGCTTCCTCGCCGGCATCGGCATCGGCGCCGAACAGGCCCTGTCCGACTGCTATCTGGCCGACGTCCTGCCCGCGAAGAAGCGCGGCCGCTTCATCGCCTGGGCCTACACCCTCGCCTTCTGCGGAGTGCCCGCGGTGGGTTTCGCCGCGCTGTGGCTGGTGCCGCTGACCCCGCTGGGCGTGGCCGGCTGGCGCTGGCTGTTCGTGCTCGGCGCACTCGGCTCGGCCGTCGTGTGGGTGCTGCGCCGGCAGCTGATCGAGTCCCCGCGCTGGCTCGCGGCGACCGGCCGCACTGCGGAGGCCGAACACCTGGTGTCGCAGATGGAGGCGGAGGCCGCGGGCCGCGGACTGCCGCTGGATCCGCCCGCCCCGGCCGGGCCCGGCGCGACCACGGACCGCTTCCGGCTGCGGGACGTCGTCGGCCCCGGAATGCTCCGCCGCACGCTGGTGCTCTGGCTGTTCTCCGTGCTCTCGGTCGTCGGCTACTACGGCTTCGGCACGCTCGCCCCGCAGATCGTCGCCGCCAAGGGCTACGGCATCGTCGCGGGACTCGGCTTCACCGCGCTGTCCTTCCTCGGCTACCCGGTGGGCTCCGCGCTCGCCCTGCCCGTCGTGGACCGCATCGAACGGCGCACCCTGATCGCCCTGTCGGCGAGCGCCATGGTGGTGGCCGGGCTCGGCTTCGCCTACGCGGGCTCGGCGACGCAGATCGTCGTCTGCGGGTTCGCCTACACGCTGTGCAGCAACGTCTTCTCCAGCGTCTCGCACGTCTATCTGTCCGAGCAGTACCCCACCGCGATCCGCGCCACCGCCTCCGGCGCCGCCTACTCGCTGTCCAAACTCAGCGCCGCCGCACTGCCGTTCGTGCTGCTGCCGGTCCTGGACGCGCACGGCCCCGGCGCCCTGTTCGGCGTCATCGCCGCCTGCATGGCCGTCCTCGCCGGCACCGTCCTGACGCTCGGCGAGCGCACCACCGGCACACCGCTCAAGTGAACCACCGTATTTTACCGAGGAGTTGAGCATGGCCTACGTCATCGGACTGCCCTGCGTCGACGTCAAGGACCGTTCCTGCATCGACGAGTGTCCCGTGGACTGCATCTACGAGGGCCGCCGCGCCCTGTACATCCATCCCGACGAATGCGTGGACTGCGGCGCCTGCGAACCGGTGTGCCCGGTCGACGCCATCTACTTCCAGGACGACCTGCCCGAGGAGTGGGGCGACGACCACGCCTCCTCCAACGCCGCCTTCTTCGAGAACCTCGGCGCGCCCGGCGGCGGCAGCTCCGTCGGCCCCCAGGACCACGACTCCCCGCTGGTCAGCGCGCTGCCGAAGAAGGTGTCGGCATGAGTGGCCTCCTCGCCGGCAAGCGGATCCTGGTGACCGGGGTCGTCACGGACGCCTCCATCGCCTTCCACGTGGCCCGGATCGCCCAGGAGGAGGGCGCGGAGGTGCTGCTGACCGGCTTCGGGCGGCTCACCCTCATCGAGCGCTTCGCCTCGAAACTGCCCAGGCCCGCCCCGGTGATCGAGCTGGACGTCACCGACCAGGGCCACCTGGACAGCCTCGCCGGGCGGCTCGGCGAGCACACCGACTCCCTCGACGGCGTCGTGCACTCCATCGCCTACGGCCCCCAGGGCGCCTTCTCCTTCCTGGACGGCACCTGGGACGACGTGTCGACGGCCGTGCACATCTCGGCGTACTCCCTGAAGTCGCTGACCACCGCCTGTCTGCCGCTGCTGGAGCGGCGCGGCGGCTCGGTCGTCGGGCTCACCTTCGACGCGGCCGTCGCCTGGCCGCACTACGACTGGATGGGCGTCGCCAAGGCCGCCCTGGAGTCCACCAGCCGCTACCTGGCCCGCGACCTCGGCGGCCGGGGCATCCGCTGCAACCTGGTCGCGGCCGGACCGCTGCGCTCGATGGCCGCCAAGTCCATCCCGGGCTTCGCCGACCTGGCCGACGTCTGGACCACCGACCGGGCCCCGGCCGGCTGGGACCTCACCGACCCGGACCCGGCCGCCCGCGGCGTGGTCGCCCTGCTGTCGGACTTCTTCCCGCGCACCACGGGCGAGATCGTCCACGTGGACGGCGGGGTGCACATGATGGGCGCGTGAGCCACCGCCCGCAAAGGGGCGGGGGTCGAGGCCATGGCCTCGACCCCCGCCCCTTTGCGATGCGTTACTCGGTCGCCCCGCCCGGCAGGATCCGCCGGAACCCGGTGTACGGGACCAGGGCCTCGGGCAGCAGTACCGAACCGTCGTCCTGGACGCCCTGCTCCAGCAGCGCGGCCACCGTCCGTCCGATCGGCAGGGCCGAGCCGTTCAGGGTGGCCGCCGGGGTCTTGCGGCCGTCGGCCTGCCTGACCCGGATGTCGGCGCGCCGGGCCTGGAAGGTCCCGCAGTCCGACACCGAGGAGATCTCCCGGTAGGAGCCGCCACCGGGCAGCCACACCTCGATGTCGTACGTCATCCGCGCCGAGAAGCCCATGTCGCCCGCCGGCAGCAGCACCGTCCGGAAGGACAGTTCGAGCCGGCGCAGGCACTCCTCGGCGTGCGCGACCATCAGGTCCAGCTGCTCCTGGGCCGCCTGGGGGGAGCAGATCCGCACCAGCTCCACCTTCTCGAACTGGTGCAGCCTGAGCACGCCCCGGGTGTCCCGGCCGTACGCACCCGCCTCCGCGCGGAAGCAGGGCGTACGGGCGGTGAACGCGAACGGCAGGGCCCGCGCGTCCAGGAGCTGTCCGGCCACCAGGTTGGTCAGCGGCACCTCGGCCGTCGGGATCAGGAACAGCTCCCGGTCGCCGACCTGGGTGCGGAACAGGTCCTCCTCGAACTTGGGCAGCTGCCCGGTGCCCGTCATGGTGTCGCGGCCGACCAGGAACGGCACCGACTGCTCGGTGTAGCCGTGCTCGCGGGTGTGCAGGTCCAGGAAGAAGTCGCCGAGGGCCCGCTCCAGACGCGCCCCGGCACCGTGCGCGACGCTGAACCGGGCACCCGAGAGCCGGGCCGCCGCGGGGGAGTCCAGGATGCCGAGCGCCTCACCGATCTCGGCGTGGTGCCGGGCCCCCTCGGCCGGACGCGGGGCCGGACCGCCGCGTCGTATCTCCACCGCCTCCTTCTCCGAGTCGCCGTCCGGCACGGCGTCCAGCGGCAGGTTGGGGATGCCCAGCAGCAGGTCGGTCAGCTCCGCGGCGGCCGTGCGGGCGGCACCCTCCGCCTGCTGCACCTCGGTGCGCAGCGCCCGGGCGGCCTCCTTCTCGGCCTCGGTGGGCGGACCGGAACGGCGGGCCTTGGCCGTGCGGTTCAGCTCGGTACGCAGCCGCGTGACCTCCCCCTGGGTGGCCGCACGGGCGCGCAGCGCGGCCGTCAGGGCGTCCAGGTCCAGGTCGTAGCGGCGGCGGGCCAGGCGCCGTACGGCATCCGGGCCGGCCTCGATCAGCTGCTGGGCGTCATGCATGGCGGTCTCCTGACAGGGCGGAGGGGACGACGGGCGGCAGGTCCGGCACGGCGGTGTGCCTGAGCCCGAGCCCGCGGTAGCGCGCCGGCCGGGCCGAGCGCAGCCGGGCGGCGTACAGCAGGCCGCCCAGGGCCACCGCCGGCAGCAGCCAGGGCAGGGCGGCGATCACCCGGGACGGCGAACCGGTGAGCATGTCGAAGTTGCCGACCACCAGCCAGACGGATGCGGCCAGGCCCGCGAAGCCCAGCAGCGGGGCCACGGTGTCCCGCCACCAGTGCCCCTGCCCTCGGCCGCGCAACCGCAGCCCGAGGACGGACAGCGCGGCCAGTGCCTGCAGGGCGACGATGCCCAGGGTGCCCAGGCCGAGCATGCTGGTGGTCAGATCGGCGTACGGGTCGAGACCGGCGACGGCGAAACCGGCCACGACCACCGCGGTCAGCGCGCTCTGCGCGAGGCTCGCCAGGTGGGGCGAGCGGTGCCGGGGGTGCTCGGCGGCCAGCGCGGCGGGCAGCAGACCGTCCTCGGCGAGGACCTGGGCGTAGCGGTTGGCGGCGCTGTGCAGGGCCAGCGTCGCCGCGAACAGGCTGGTGCAGAGCAGGATCTGCAGCCCGGTGCTGCCCGCCTTGCCCAGGAAGTCGTCGCCGAGGACGAAGAAGAGGTCGCCCATCTGCTTGCCCGCGACCTCGCGCACCCGGTCGCTGCCCACGGCACCGACCGCGAGCCAGCTGGTCAGGGCGTAGAAGCCGGCGATCAGGACGACGGCCGCGTAGGTGGCGCGCGGCACGCTGCGCCGCGGGTCCTTCGCCTCCTTGCCGTACAGGGCGGCCGACTCGAAGCCGATGAAGGACACGAACGCGAACATCAGCGAGACACCCGCGCCGTGCCCGGCGGCGACGTGCGGCGAGAAGGAGGCGGCGGGCAGTGCGTGCACGCCGTGCCGGGCGAGGATCGCCACGTCCAGCGCGGCCAGCACCCCGATCTCGCCGAGCATCAACAGGGCCAGCACCCGGGCGCTGAGCGCGATCTCCCGGTACCCGAGCACGGCCGTCAGGACCAGTCCGACGGCCGCGCACCACTCCCAGGACACCGTCAGCCCGTGGGCGGCGAGCACCAGGTGGGTGAAGTAGCCGAGCGCGCCCGCCAGTCCGACGGTCGCGCAGTTGTAGGAGAGCAGGGCGACGTACCCGGCCGCGACCGCGGGCGGCCGGCCGAGCCCGTCGGCGACGGAGGCGTAGAAACCGCCGGAACCGCCGGTGCGACGGGCGCTGACCGCATACCCGACGGAGAAACACAGCAGGGTGACCCCGGCGAACAGGAAGGCCGCCGGCACACCCGCGCCGTCACCGAAGGCGAACGCGAGAGGAACGGTGCCGACCATGGCGGACAGCGGAGCCGCCGCGGCGACGATCAGAAACAGAATGTGCCCGGTACCGAGCCGAGGGGCCGGGGGTGGGGAACCACTGGTGGACATGAGGAACTCCAGGGACTCTCAAGGGATTTGGGGAGAGGGAGGGGAAACGGGGGACAGCCGTCCGCGGCGAACCAGCGGACGGCTGTCGGGATGCCCCGGCATGGGCGGCGCAGCCGCCCGACAAGGGGCGCGGGGAACTGCGCGACCAGCCACAGCCGGCCTGCAGACGAGCCACCGGCCCTGACGCGGAGCGCTAGGCGGGGGCGATCGCCAGTGCCGTGTTCTGCCCACCAAAACCCAGCGAGTTGCTCAGTGCCAGGTCGATCGGCATCTCGGTGACGGTCTGGGCCAACTTGATCTCGATCCGGGGATCGGGCATGACCAGGTTGGCGACGGGTGGAATGACCTCGTGCTCGACGCTCAGCACGGCGAACGCGGCCTCGACCGCGCCGGCGGCGCCGAGCAGATGACCGGTGACTCCCTTCGTGGAGGTGACCAGCGGATCCCCGCGCAGGGTCCGCCGGATCATCCGGGCCTCGGACAGATCGTTCAGCGGCGTCGACGTACCGTGCGCGTTGACGTGCTGCACATCGTCCGGATCGGCACCCGCATCGGCGAGCGCCGCCCGCACCGCGGCTTCGATCCCCGCACCGTCCGGATGCGGCGACGTCATGTGGTGCGCGTCGGCGGTCGCGCCGTAGCCGATGATCCGGCCGTGGACGTGCGCGCCCCGGGCACGTGCGTCCGCGACCCGCTCCATCACGAGGATCCCGGCGCCCTCGCCGGCGACGAAGCCGTCCCGGTCCACGTCGAAGGGGCGGGACGCGGACGCGGGGTCGTCGTGCCGCTTGGACAGCGCGCCCATTTGCGCGAACCCGGCCATGACCAGCGGGGTGATCATGGCCTCGCTGCCGCCGGCCAGCACGATGTCGCACCGGCCGAGCGCCAGCAGGTCCCGGGCCGTCCCGATGGCGGTCGCGCCCGACGCACAGGCCGTCGCCACCACCAGGTTGGGTCCGGTCGCCCCGAACTCGATGGCCGTCTGACCGGCCAGCATGTTCGGCAGCTGCATGGGCAGCAGCAGCGGCGACACGCGCTCGGCGCCGTGTTCGCGCAGCACATGGTGCTGGCTCTCGACGGTTCCCGGACCACCGTCGGCGCAGCCCAGCACCACTCCCACCCGCGCGCCGTCCCAGGTCTGCGGGTCCAGGCCCGCGTCGGCCACCGCCTCGTGCGCGGCGACCAGCGCGAACTGGACGAACCGGTCCAGGCGGTGCGCACGCCGCGCACTGAGCAGGGTCTCGGGGTCGAAGGCGGGTACTCGGCAGGAAATCTGTACGGGGTTGTCCGCCAACACCGGATCGAGGGCGGCGGCCGGCCTGCCGTCGCAGACCGCCGCCCAGCTCGGCCCGACCCCGATCCCACCCGGGGTGACCAGGCCGAGCCCGGTGACGGCGATGTCCATGCCGGCCATCAGACCGTCGCGCTCCGCTCCTCCATGAGCCGGACCATGTCTGACACGGTCTCGGCTTCCAGGAGGTCGTCGTCGCTGATGTCCAGGTCCAGCTCGGACTTCAGCAGCAGCGACAGCTCCACCACGGCCAGCGAGTCCAGCTCGATGTCCTCCCTGGTGGCCTCCGGAGTGATGGCCTCGGGCGACACCTTGAGCTTGTTGGACAGGATTTCCTTGAGCTGCTCCAGCATGTCGAATCCTTTCGAAGGTGTACGCGCCCCGCGTACCGCTGAATCGATATGAGTGACTGACGGTCGGTCAAATGGTCTGCAGCTCCGGCCAGACGACCGTGGCCGCGCCCCACGAAAGGCCTCCGCCGAACGCGGTGAGCAGCACCCGGTGGCCCGCGGTGAGCCGGCCCTCCGAGGTCGCCTCGGCGAGCAGCAGCGGAATCGAGGCGGCGCCGGTGTTGCCGACCCGCGCGATGTTGCTCAGCTGCCGCTCCGCGGGGATGCCGAGCCGGTCCGAGACGGCGTCCAGGATCCGGGCGTTGGCCTGGTGGGCCACCAACCGGTCGACGTCGTCCAGCAGCCAGCCCGCCCGTTCGGCGGCCTCGGTGGAGACGGCTGTCATGCGTTCCACCGCGTGCCGGTAGGTCTCCCGGCCGATCATCCGGAAGTAGTGGTCCTCCGGAGCCGCCGGCCGGTCGCCGGACCGCTGCCGGGAGCCGCCGGCCGGCACCTCGATCAGATGGCTCAGCTCGCCGTCGCTGCCGAGCACCAGTGGACCGATGGCCCCCGGCTCGTCGGGCGAGCCGGCGCGCAGCACCACCGCGCCCGCGCCGTCCGCGAAGATCACCGCGGTGGTGCGGTCCTCGGGGTTGATGATCGTGGTGAAGGCGTCCGCCGCGATCAGCAGCACCCGGTCCGCGATCCCGGCCGCGATGAGCCCGCCGGCCGAGGCCAGCCCGTACAGGAACCCGGAGCAGACGGCCGCCACGTCGAAGGCGGGCACCGCCCCGAGCCCCAGCCGCGCGGCCACCTGCGGTGCCGTCGCCGGGCAGGGCTGGTCCGGGGTGGTGGTGGCCAGCACCACCGCCCCGACCTGTTCGTCGCCCGCCGACTTCAGCGCCCTCAGGCCCGCCTCCACCGCCAGGTCGCCGGTGGAGGTGCCCGGGGAGACGAAGTACCGCTCGGCGATCCCGGTGCGCGACCGGATCCAGGCGTCGGAGGTGTCGAGCCGGGCAGCCAGGTCGTCGTTGGTCACCCGGTTGGGCGGGACGTACGACCCGATGCCGGTGACGACCGCCGCCTGCCCGGTACTCATGCGCCCGCCTCCGAGGCGAGGACCTCGACGGGCAGGCCCATGTACTTCATGCGGACCTCGGCCATCTCGTCGGTCCACCGCTCGGCCATGTCGTAGCGCTGCTCCGCGGTGGTGTCGAGGAGCCGGACGCCCGGCCAGACCTCGTAGTCGCCGATCAGGTCGGCGTGCTGGAACATGCCCTCCTGGAACAGTTCCTCGCGGTGGATGACGAACTCCCGGTCCGGGATCTCGTCCCACAGCTTCACGCCCGAGCGCAGGATCTCCAGCAGCCTCGGCCTGTACTCCGGGTGCTCGATCACGTGGTCGCGCAGGATGGTGCTGGCCACGGTGAGGTGGCGGATCTCGTCGATCGCGGTGCCGCGCGAGATCTCGCCGGTGGCGGGGGAGAGCGGGGTCCACTTGCGTTCGCTCAGCTCGGCCGCCGGGGCGAGCACGCCCTCGATGATGATGGCGAACACGGCGACCCCGCCGGGGAAGTCGGCCTGGTCGCGGACGATGTCCAGGGTGAAGTCCACCACCGGGTCCAGGACCCGCCGCCGGTAGTCCCGGGCCATCTCCTCGATGTCCTTGAGCAGGGTGCTCGCCGGGACGCCCAGCTCCACCAGGTGCTGGCGGAAGACCCGGGCGTGCCGGGCCTCGTCGATCAGCTGGGTGGCGTAGAACTCCATCTGCGGGATGCCGGGCGCGATGGACACGTAGTGGCCGAGCAGCCGGGTGGCCAGCTCCTCCGCCAGGGCCCGGAAGCCGAACTCCAGGACCAGCGCCTCGCGCAGCGGGCCGGGCGCCTTGAGGAAGTCCGGGGTGATCGCACTCTCGTGGTGGCCGGTCACCCCGCGCTCGCGCAGCGTGCCCTGGGCCACCGAGGTGATCCAGTAGGCGAGGTCGCACTCCTCGGGGCCGAGGGTGAGTTCCTTCGCGCCGTCCAGCAGACCGGGCGCCTTGTCCCAGTCGGCCTCGGGGGCTACGGGTACCGGATGTTCGGTCATGATGCGGCGGTCTCCTTCGCCGGGCGCAGGGTGCCGGCGCAGAGCCCGCCGGCGTAGCTGAACAGGGGGAGCCCGTCGTCCGCGGTGGCGCGGACGACGTGGCCGAGCAGCAGCTCGCTGTCGCCCGCCGTGTGCGCGGAGTGGAAGCGGCAGACGTAGTGCGCGAGTGCGCCCGCGATCAGCGGGGCGTGCGCGTACCGGTCCGCCGTCCAGGCCAGGCCGGTGAAGGCCGCGGCGCCGTCGGGACGGGAACTGTCAGCGAACCGCCGGGCCACGTCGGCCTGGTCGCCGCCGAGCACGTTGATCGCGAACCGCCCCTCGGCGGCGGCCAGCCGGGCGAAGGACGAACCCGCCCGCAGCACCACACCGATCAGCAGGGGCGAGCGCGAGACCAGCGTGACCGTGCTCGCGGTCGTGCCGTGCATCCGCTCCTCGGGGCCGGTGGTGAGCACCGACACAGGGGAGGCCAGGTGGTACAGGGCCCGGCGGCGTTCGGCCGGGTCCTGCCGGACCGCCCGCCGGACGTCGGTCGCGGTGGTCATCGCACGGCCTCCGTCTCGCGCACCACCGGCCGTGCCGGGACGTGCCCGACCGGCACCGGTTCCATCGCGTGGCCCACGGGCTTGGGATGGGCCAGGCCCAGGTCGTCGAGGAGGCGCAGATAGCCCTCCTGCCGCACCGGCTCGAAGGGCAGCGCGAAGGACTTCATGAAGTTGCCGAACAGACCGCGGTCGCCGAACAGGTGGAACGGCAGCACCAGCAGCGCCCACTCGGGCTTGACCAGCCAGCACCACAGCGCGGCCACCGCGCCCTGCGTGATGAGGCTGTGCATGACGTTGTAGAGGACGTAGTACGCCTTGTGGATCGGCCGGCCGCCGCTCTTGCGGAACGCGATGGCACCGGGGATGTAGCCGATCAGGTCGATGTAGAGGAACAGTCCGATCGCCGGCAGCCAGCGGATGTCACCGAAGTGGTAGACGATCATGCCGGTGGTGACGGCGAGGCCCACCAGGTACTCGGCGCGGTGCAGCGAGTAGGTGCGCGGTGTCTCGAACGGGTTCGCCTGGTCCATGGTCAGCTCCTCGGCAGATTCCTAGGCGCCGACCGCGGCGGGCTGGGTGAGTTCGATGCCGCCCTGGATGCGCACGGCCGGGTACAGCCCGGTCAGCGCCCAGGCGACGGTCTCCTTGATGACCCGCTCGGCGATCGGGTCGAGGATGCCCTCCAGGCTCGGGATGCCGAAGTCGAAGTCGGCGTCGAAACGGACCGCGACGTCGTCGCCGGACTGCTGGATCGACCAGGTCCCGGTGAACGAGTCGAAGTCGCCGTCGGACTGCTCGAAGCGGATCTCGCCGCTGTCGGGCAGCACCGTGTCGTCCTCGGTCCAGCGCAGCAGGCCGCTGCGGAAGTGCAGCTCCCAGCTGGAGGAGGCCTTCGGGTCGGGGTAGGAGGCGTGCACGGTGGTCGCGTTGACGTGGGGCGCCAGGTCCGGGTACTTCTCCCAGCGCCGTACGGCGTGCAGGACCGTTTCGGCCTGCTCCGCGGGTATCAGGGCATCGAGTTCGACGTGCCGCACGATCAGTTACCGCCTTCCGGCATCTTGGCCGCGCCCTTGATCAGGTCGCGGGTGGCCAGGTCGAAGGAGTCGACGAGGTAGTCCACGTCGGTGTCGTTCAGCACGGCGGGCGGGGTGAACCGCACCACCGAGCTGCCGTTCATGGAGTGGTTGGCGACCACGCCGTGGTTGAACAGCTCGATCAGCAGCTCGCCGGCCAGACCGGCCTCCACGAGCTCCACGCCGATCAGCAGGCCGCGGCCGCGCACGTCCACCACCAGCTCGGGGATGTTGCGACGGGCGACCTCCTCGATCCGCGGCAGCAGCCGGGCACCGAGGTCCATGGCCCGGGTCACCAGGCGCTCCTCCTTGACGGCGCGGATCGCGCCCTGCACCGCGGCCATCAGCACCGGCTGCCCGGAGAAGGTGGCGGTGTGGACGTAGGGGTCCTTGTCGAAGGGGCGGAACGCCTTTCGGGTGGCGACGGCCGCCGACACCGGCATCACGCCGCCGCCGAGCGCCTTGCCGGCGAGCAGGACGTCCGGGACGACGCCCTCGATGTCGGCGCCCCACCACTCGCCGAGCCGTCCGAAGCCGGACTGCACCTCGTCGAGGATGAGGAAGCCCTCGTACTCGCGGACCAGTTCCTCGACCCGCTTGAGGTAGCCCTTCGGCGGGATGATGACCCCGCCCTCGCCCTGCACCGGCTCCAGGATCACGCACACCTCGCCCGGGTGCGCCCGCAGCTCGGCCTCCAGGGCGTCGGCGTCTGCGAAGGGCAGGTGCTGGAAGTCGGGGACGAGCGGGCGGAACGGCGCCTGGTAGACGTCCTTCGCGGTCGCCGACAGGGCGCCCAGCGTCTTGCCGTGGTAGCCGCCGCGCATCGAGATCGTGCGCTTGAAGCCGTTCGCGCGGGCCAGCTTCAGACCGGTCTCCACCGCCTCCGCACCGGACAGCGCGAAGTGCACGCGGTCCAGACCGGCCGGCATCACCGACACCAGTGCCTCGGCGGCGCGGGCCACCGTCGGCTCCAGCAGGATGCGGGTCGCGGTGGGGTGGGTGCGCAGCTGGCGCTCCACCTCCTCCATCACGATCGGATGGCGGGCGCCCATGATGAACACGCCGTAGCCGCCGGCGTTCAGGAAGCGCTCGCCGTCGCTGGTGGTGAGCCAGGCGCCCTCGGACGCCACTTCCATGTGGCTGCCGAACAGCTCGGCGAGCGTGGCCCGGCCCTTGCTGAGGTGGGCCCGGTACAGGTTGAGGACCTCTGCCTCGTCGTCGGCGGCCGACGCCGCCGGCGCTTGGGGGGATTCCTGGATGATGGTCACTTGTCGCTCACTCCAAGGGATGTGGGTGGGGCGGGTCTCGGCCGGGCAGTCGGCCACGCCGGTGCGGTACGGCGCCCCGAGGGGCGCGGGGTCCTGTCGATGTGCGGCTCCGCCGCGTGGGCGCGACCAGCCACGACGGACCCGCAGTCGCCCACTCGGCTCTGCCGGCCGAGCTCTACGCCAGGACCAGCGGCCCCCCGCCGAAATACGCGAGAAGCGGCTCGGCGGCAGCGATGCGGGACGGCGGATGGAAGGCCAGCGCACGCGTCGCCGCAGCGGCCTGCGCACTCGCCGAGTTGCTGATGAAGTCCAGGCCGCCGAGCAGCTCCAGCGCCCGCCCGACGATGTCCGGCAGCGCGTTCTGCACGGCGTACCGGGCGACCAGCACCCGGGCCACCGACTCCTCGTCGCCGGGCTCCGTTCCGGTGCCCCGGGCCACGCCCTCCAGCAGGGCGAGGGCGGCCTCCATGTCGACGGCGAGCGCGGCCCGCTCCTCGGCACCGCCCCGCTTGCGCTCCAGCACCTGCTCCACCAGCGCGGCGGCGGAGCCCGCGTACCCGGCGGAGATCAGCATCTCGAACCACACGAACCCGGCCGACTGCAGGTCGTCCAGGCGCGTCGGGTCGTCGGCACCGGCCCGCACGACCATCTCCGCCGGGACGAACACGTCCTCCAGACGCACCTCGTCGCTCTCCGCGCCGGCCAGCAGGTCGTTGCCCCAGAAGTCGTGCACGGACATGCCGGGCGCGTCCGCCGGCACCAGCGCGAGCGCCAGCTCCGGCTCGCCGCCGTCCTCGCCGTGGATGGCGATCGACGCGGTGAGCAGGCTCATCGAACGGGACAGGCTGCACGGCTTCTTCGACCCGGACAGCAGGAACCCGTCCTCGACCGGCCGCGCGGTCACGGCCGGCTTGAGGATGTTCTGTGCGGTACGGCCCTCGGCCCAGCCGGAGGCCATCACCTGCTGCTCGGGCACGATCCGGTGCAGCAGCGCGGTCTGCGCATCCGTGAGCCGGCCCGACTTGACGGCCAGCGAGTAGAGCATGGCGGCGGTGAAGTGGTGCATGGACACGGCCGCGACCAGTGACGGAGAGAGCGCGCCGAGAGCCAGCTGGACCCGCAGCGCCTCGAGCGGGGCGGCGCCGTGGCCGCCGTAGGCCTCGGGTATGAGCAGGCCGACCCCGCCGTGGATGCGGAAGAGGTCGATCACGGGGCTGTTGGGCCGCTCCCGCTCGGCGTACGGAATCTGGTCCAGCTCCTTGAGCAGTCCGGGGTGGAACTGCTCGCACACGGTCCGGGCAGCATCGAGGGAACGCACGGGAATCCTCCGGAAGACGTCGAAACGGACTGTCAGGCGCCGAAGACCGCGTCGTACGGGCTCACGTCGCGGGCGATGCTGACTCCCTGCACATGGGAGGTCTTGAGCATCGGGTAGTTGGCCTCGCCGAACGCTCCGCCGGTGCGGCCGGTGCCGCCGTGGCTCGGCAGGTAGGGCAGGAAGCCGATGTGGGAGTCGTTGACCTTCAGCAGACCGCCGTTGACCACGCGGCGCACGAAGGTCTCGATGACGTGGTCCGAACGCGACCACAGGGAGTTGCGCAGCCCGTAGTCGTTGCTGTTGACGAACTGCAGGAAGGCTTCGAGGAGGGCGTCGTCGTTGTCGCGCTCCGCGACCACGATCGGGACCAGCGGGAAGAACGTCTCCTCACGGACCACGTCGTAGGTCCGCGCCCGGTCCAGGCCGTCCACCCGGACCACCGTCGGCTGCAGGAAGACACCCGTCTCCGACACCGTGCCGTCGACCTCGGTGCGGTTGCCGCCGGTGACCAGCTCGGCGCCGTTGTCCAGCGCCTGGCGCAGCAGCCGGAAGAAGCGCTCGCTGCGCCTGACCGGCGACAAAAGGACGTCCTCCTCCTCGGGCAGGCCCGGCTTGATGCCCTTGACCTGCTCCTTCACCTCGGCGATCAGCGCGTCGGCGATCTCCGGGTGCACCAGCACGTAGTTGGGGACCATGCAGATCTGCCCCGAGCCGTAGAAGGCCTCCGTGATGGCCTCGGCCGCCCACTTCACGTCGGCGTCCTTCCACACCACGATGCCGTCGTTGCCGGCGAGTTCGAGGATCGGCTTCTTCCCGTGCGCCACGCACTGCTGCTCGAAGCGCAGGCCCTCCTGGCTGCCGCCGATGTAGAAGATGTCGTTGATCAGCGGGTCGGCGATCCAGCGGTCCATGGTCTGCTTGGGGTTGGAGCACACCGCGTTGAGCACACCGGCCGGCGCGTCGGCCTCCTCCAGCAGCGGGGCGACGATGTCGCGCAGCAGCCACATGGTGGACAGCGCGATGCTGCGCGGCGCCCGCACCACCACGGCGTTGCCCGCCATGAGGGCCAGCACGCACAGGGCGGCGCTCGGCAGCGGGGCGTTCTGCGGCGGGTTGAAGGCGACCACACCGTCCGGCTGGCGCTGCAGGATCAGCTTGCGGCCGTTGTACTCCTTCTCGACCTGCATCTGCTTGGTGTACCAGCGCAGGGAGCCGGGGGCGTAGATCTGCAGCAGGCAGCTCAGCTCCCAGCGGGCGAGCTTGACCGGGTGGGACTCGGCGACCAGCATCCGCAGGAACTCGTCCTGGTGCTTGATGAGTTCCTCACGGAAGCGGGTGCCCAGCTGCATCCGCCGCTCCAGAGGTACGGCCGCCCAGTCGGGGGCGGCCGCGGCGGCGGCCTGGGTGGCCAGGTCGATGGCGGAGTCGTCCGCGATCGCGCAGCGCCCGACGACATAGGGGTGCTTGGCCGCCTCGGACTCCGGGTCCTGTTCGAGGGAGCGCTTCAGGCTCACGCTGGTGAATACGTCTTCCAGCAGGGAGCGCCCGCTGACGGTGTAGACCCATCCGTCTCCGGCGACGTCCTTGCCCGCGATGTAGAGGTCGTAACTCTTCAATCCGGAAGGTGCCTCAGCACTCTCCTCCTGCGCGGCTTCGCGAAGCATCTTCAGCCTTTCGGATATGGCGTGTGGATTTCTTGAAGCAGTGCGAGCCTGGCAGCGGAATCTGACCCCGCGCTGACACGTGGCTGACCGGCCTGATCAAGCCAACCCCAGCGGGTCCCGCGGTCGTCAGCGGGGCGTCAGGCGGCGCTGCTTGCATGGCCGCATGCCACCTGTCGACAGCACCATCGAGCGGTTGCGGGACCTGCCGCGCAGCGAACTCGCGGAAGAAATCGAGACACTCGTCCTGGAGAAGTTCAAGGTCGTTCTCCTCATGGACGAATCCGAGGATCTTCCTCTCGACGTCAGCTATTTCGATCTCGGCCTCACCTCGCTGCGGCTGACCGAGATACGGCAGAGCCTGGAACAGCTCCTGGATCTGTCGATCAACGTCAACGTGCTCTTCAACGAGCCGACGATCGCCCACCTCGTGGACCACCTGACCCAGGCCATCCAGGAAAGCTGAGGAGTCGTTCCATGCCGCGTACGGAATCAGAGCAGGCGCCCGAGCCGGTCGCGATCGTCGGAATCGGTCTGCGGTTCCCCGGCGGCAGCGGCTCGCCCGACGAGTTCGAGGCCTTCCTGCGGGAGGGCCGCAGCGGAATCGGCCCGATCCCCCGGGACCGCTGGGACGTCGAGGCGTTCACGCCCGAGGGCCCCGACGACAAGGGCAAGATCCGCGCCTCGGCCGGCGGATTCCTCGACCGCATCGACCTGTTCGACGCCGGCTTCTTCAACATCTCCCCGAAGGAAGCCCGCTACATGGACCCCCAGCAGCGGCTCCTCCTGGAGACCGCCTGGCAGGCCCTGGAGCACGCGGGCATCGACCCGGCGCCGCTGCGCCGCGGCAACGGCGGCGTGTACATCGGCGCCAGCTCCATCGACTACGCGCTGGAGCTGGACTCGCTGCCGTACGAGGAGCTGGACGGCCACCTGGCCTCCGGCATCACCATGTTCCCGCTCTCGGGCCGGCTGTCCTACTTCCTCGGCTGGCGCGGCCCGAGCATGAGCGTCGACACCGCCTGCTCGTCCTCCCTGGTCGCCATGCACCTCGCGGTCCAGGCGCTGCGCGCCGGCGAGACCGACATCGCCCTGTGCGGCGGCGTCAACGCCCTGCACCACCCGCGCATCCCGGTGATGTTCTCCAACGCCCAGATGCTCTCCCCGGACGGGCAGTGCAAGACCTTCGACGAGGCCGCCGACGGCTACGCGCGCGCCGAGGGCTGCGGCATCGTCGTCCTCAAGCTGCTCTGCGACGCCGAGCGCGACGGCGACCGCGTCCTCGCTGTCGTCCGCGGCACCGCCGTCGGCCAGGACGGCGACAGCGCCGGCCTGACCGTGCCCAACGGCCCCGCCCAGGAGAAGGTGATCCGCAGCGCGCTGGCCGCCGCCCGCCTCGCACCCGAGGACATCCAGTACGTCGAGGCGCACGGCACCGGCACCCCGCTCGGCGACCCCATCGAGTTCGGCGCCATCGGCGACGTGTTCGTCGACTCCCACACCAAGGACCGCCCGGTGCTGGTCGGTTCCGTGAAGACCAACCTCGGCCACATGGAGCCCGCCTCCGGCATCGTCGGTGTCATCAAGACGGTGCTCCAGCTGCGCTCCGCCACCGTCTACCCGCACCTCAACCTCACCACCCCCTCCGGGCGCATCCCCTGGGACCTGTACCCGGTGCGCATCCCCACGGCCCCCGAGCCCTGGGAGGCGGACGTGAGGCGGGCCGTCGTCAACAGCTTCGGCTTCGCCGGGACCATCGGCGCGGTGGTCCTGGAGCAGGCACCCGAGCCGGAGGAGCGGCCGCAGGACGAGGCCGGCGCCGCGCCGGTGTTCACCCTGTCCGCGAAGAACGCCACCGCCCTGCGCGAACTCGCCGCTGAATACCGGCAGTTGCTCCAGGATCAGCCCGACCTCCCGGTGGCCGCGCTGTGCCACAGCGCCAACACCACCCGCGCCCACCACCCCTACCGCGTCGCCGCGCCCGTCACCGACCGCGCCGCGCTGGAAAAGCTCCTCGACCGGGCCGCCGAGCAGGAGCACGAGGGGCCCTCGGGCATCCGCAAGACCGCGTTCATGTTCACCGGCCAGGGCTCCCAGTACGCCGGCATGGGCGCCGCCCTCTACGAGGCCTTCCCCGAATTCCGCAGCCAGGTCGACGAGTGCGACCGGCTGTTCTCCGCACACCTCGGCCGCTCCGTGCGCGAGCTGCTCCTCGGCACCGCCGACGACCCCGGGGCCATCGACCGCACCGAGTACACCCAGCCCGCCCTGTTCACCCTGGAGTACGCCCTCGCCCAGCAGTGGATGGCCTGGGGCGTGCGCCCGAACGTGCTCCTCGGGCACAGCATTGGCGAGGTCGTCGCCGCGGCCGTCGCCGGACTCTTCAGCCTGCCCGACGCCGTCACGCTGGTCGCGGCCCGCGCCCGGCTGATGCAGTCGGTGCGCAGCGAGGGCGGCATGGCCGCGATCACCGCACCCGTCGAGGAGGTCGCCCCCCTGCTGGAGGGCCACGCCGACCTGGCGCTGGCCGGGATCAACGCCGTCGACCAGACCGTGATCTCCGGCGCCACCGCCGCCCTCGACGAGGTCGTCGCCCACTTCACCGAGCAGGGCGTGCGCGTCGAGAGCCTGAAGGTCTCGCACGCCTTCCACTCACCCCTGATGGCCGAGGTCTACGACGACTTCCGCGCCGCCCTCGACGGCATCACCTTCCACGAGCCGAAGATCAGCCTCATCTCCAACGTCACCGGACGCCTCGCCCGGTTCCGCGAGATCGGCGACCCGGACTACTGGGTGCGGCACATCGGCGAGCCCGTCCGCTTCCTCGACGGCATCCGCGCCGTCGCCAAGCGCGGCAGGCACGCCCTGATCGAGGTCGGCCCGCAGGCCGGGCTCACCGCGCTCGCCCGGCGCAGCGTCACGGTCGAGGACCACCTGTGGCTGGCCAGCCTGCGCCGCCGCGACACCACCATCGAGACCACCCTGACCGCGCTCGCCGGCTACTACGCCGACGGCCTGGCCGTGTCCTGGGACGGCTACCACGCCGGCCGGCCCGCCCCCGCCCGGGTGGACCTGCCGACCTACGCCTTCCAGCGCAAGCGCTACTGGCTGCCCTCCGTCACCCCCCGCCGGTCGGCCGCGAACGGCACCGCACGGCACCTGCTGCTCGGCATCGAGGAGCGGTTCGCCAGCGGAGTGCGGGAGTTCAACGCGGAGTTCACCACCGAGGAACTCGGGGCGCTCGCCGACACCGCAGACGGCGGCCGTACCGTCCTGCCGGCCGGTGCCTATGTCGACCTGCTGCTCGCCGCCCAGGACGCCGTCCAGGGCCATGCCCGCTCCGCCGTCCGGGACCTGAGGCTGCTCGCCCCGCTGGAGCTGCCCGCCGAGACCATGACCGCGCTGACCACCCGCTGGCGGCCGCGCCCCGGCGGCGGCGCCGAGGTGGAGGTGTTCACCGTCGTCGGCGGCGAGGAGAACCTGCACGCCACCGCCGTCGTCGCCGCCGAACGCGAACCCCTCGTGCCGGTGTCGGAGCTGGCCGAACTGGACGCCACGCTCGCCCCGGCCGGGCAGCAGATCGACGACGAGGACATCTACACCGACCTCGCCTCCGTCGGCCGCCCGCAGGGCCCGAGGATGCGGCTGCTGCTGCGCGCCGCCCGGCACGGCGACGGCCTGGTCACCGGCGAGCTGACCGGCCGCGACGCCACCGCCGTCGAGCACGTCCCGGCCGAACTGCTGGAGGCCGCCGTCCAGGCCCTGGTCGTCCTCGACCCCGAGGGCCCGGTGTTCGTGCCGCGCGAGATCGCCTCCGTACGGCACTTCCGCAAGCCGCGCGGCGAGAACCTGCGTGTCCTCGCCCGGATCCGCGGCGACCTGGACCGGCGCCTGGCCGACGTCCTGCTGCTGGAGAACGGCGACCCGGTCGCCGAGCTGCTCGGCGTGCGCATGGCCCGCCCCGAGGGCCGCACCGGCCGCCGCCAGTTCCTGCACCGGCCCGAGTGGGTGCGCCGGGCGCTGCCGGCCAAGGAGCACGCACCGGCCCGGCACGTCGTCCTGCTCGACCCCTCCGCGGTCCGGGCCGCGGAACTCGCCGCCGAGCCCGGCCTGAAGGTCACCTGGCTGCCCGACCCCACCGACCTCAAGGCCGCCCTGGAGGACCCCACCGTCACCGACGTGTGCCGGATCTGGCACCAGCGCCCGGCACCGATGTCCGCCGGCCGGCTGCGCGCCGAGTGCGAGGACAACTACCACGAACTCCTCACCCTCATCGGTGCGTTGGACGCCTCCGGCGCACCCCGGCCGCCCCGGCTGTGGCTGGTCACCGAGGGCGCCCAGTGGCTGCCCGGCGACCCGGCGGGTGACGGCGGGCACCTCGGCGCCGCCACCCTGTGGGGCTTCGGCCGGGTGCTGCTGACGGAGTACCCGCAGTACCGGGCGACCCTCGTGGACCTCGCCCCGGGCAGCGGTCTCGCCCCGCTGGCCGACGAGTGGCGCACCGAGCCGCCCGGCGAGTACCAGGTCGCCCACCGTCCAGGCCGCCGCTATGTGCGCCGGCTGCTCGCCGGAGACTCCACGCTGACCTGGACGGGAGGCTTCGAACTGCGCGCCCCCGACTCCGGGGACCTCTCCGACCTGGCCCTGGCCTCGGTCACCGACCGTGCGCCCGAGGCCGAGGAGGTCCAGGTCCGGGTGCACACCGTCGGCCTGACCGCCGAGGACGCCCGCACCGCCCTGGACACCGGCCGCGCCGAACGCGCGGAGGAGGACGCGGCGGAGGAGGAACCGCCGCCGCTGCTCGGCCGGCTGGCCCGCGGCACGGTCCTCGCCGCGGCCTCCGGTACCGGTTTCGAGACCGGCGACGAGGTCCTCGTCCGGCACGACGGCACGTTCCGCTCCACGCTCACCGTCCCCGCGGCGGCCGTCGTCCACGCCACCGGCTCCGACGACACCGCACCCTGCTTCCGCCTCGACGAGACCGGCGAGGCCCTGCGCACCGCCCTGTCCGACCCGGCGGGACGGACCTGGGTGACCCTGCCGGAGGACCCGGCCGGGGAGCAGACCGACCCCGTCGACGAGGGCCCGGCCGGGCTCCGCCCCGACCGCACCTACCTCGTCACCGGCGGTCTCGGCGGCCTGGGCCTGGTCACCGCCCGCAAGCTGGTCGCCCTCGGCGCCCGGCACCTGACCCTGGTCAGCCGCAGCGGCCGGGCCACCGAGGAGGCCTCACCGGTCCTCGCCGACCTCGCCGCCGACGCCGAGATCGACGTCGTACGGGCCGACATCTCCCGCGACGAGGACGTCCAGCGCCTGGTACGGCACCTGGCGGCCGGGCCGTACCCGCTCGGCGGGATCGTGCACGCGGCCGGCTCCTACGACAAGAAGCTGATCTCCGAGCTGACCTGGGAGTCGATCGACGCCCAGCTGGCCGCGAAGGCCTACGGCGGCTGGCTGCTGCACGAGGCCGCCGAGGACTCCTTCCCCGAGCTGGAGTTCTTCGTCACCTACTCCTCCATCGCCTCCGTCCTCGGCGGCGCCACCCAGGGCCACTACGCCGCCGCCAGCGCCGCACTCGACGCACTCGCCGAGTGGCGCAGCCGGCGCGGTGTGCCGGGGCTCTCGGTGAACTGGGGCGCCTGGGCCAGGGTCGGCATGTCGGCCCGGCTGGAGGAGCACCTGAGCCAGGAGATCGAACGCAGCGGCGTCCGCTTCTTCTCCCCGACCCGGGCCCTGGACACCCTGGCCCGGCTGTGGGGACGGCCGCGCACCCAGCGGATCGTCGGCGAGTTCGACTGGGACCGCTATGTGGCGGGCAGCGCCACCGGCGACCTGCTCTACGACCGGCTCGCCCGCCAGGCCCCCGACGACGACGGCGGTCTCGACCTCACGGCGCTCGCCGCCCTGCCCGAGGCCGAACGCCTGGCCGCCGTCACCGGCACGGTCCGCGAGAAGGTCGCCGCCGTCCTGCACCTGGAGGAGGGCGACGAGCTGGACGTGTCCACCGAGTTCGTCTCGCTCGGCCTGGACTCCCTGATGGCCCAGCAGGTCAAGTCGGCGCTGGAGCAGACCTTCCGGCTGGCCCTGCCGGCCTCCCTCACCCACGACCACCCCACGGTCCGCGCGCTGGCCCAGTTCGTCGACGGGCTGCTCGGTCCGGTACCGGCAGCGTGACAGAGCTGGGGGGCGTCCTCGACAGGGGACGCCCCCCAGGGACGGGAACCCACCATGACTGACATACCGCGGGAGCGCTGGACGCTCCACCACTCCTCCCGGGCCCACGCCGGAAGCCGCCCGGACCACCCGGCGATCATCTGCGAGGGCCGCGTCACCACCTACGACAAGCTCCACCGCGACAGCAACCAGGCCGCGCACGCCCTGCGCACCAGCGGGATCCGACGCGGCGACCGGGTCGCCTACCTGGGCCGTGAGTCGGCGAACTACTACCTGGTGATGATCGCCTGCGCCAAGGCCGGCGCGGTCCTGGTGCCGGTCAACTGGCGGCTCACCCCGAGCGAGGTCGACCACATCCTGCGCGACTCGGGCGCCGCCCTCATCTTCGTCGACGACGAGTTCTGGGACACCGTCGCCACCGTCCGCCACCAGCTGCGCGGCCTGCGCAAGGTGATCCGGGTCGACGGCACCGACGCCGACGGCGAACCCGCCCGCGGCGCGGGCCTGCCCGCCTGGGCCGCCGACCAGCCCGACTCCGACCTCACGCCCGGCACCGGCCCCGACGACGCGGTCGTCCAGATCTACACCAGTGGCACCACCGGCCTGCCCAAGGGCGCGGTCCTCGCCCACCGCAGCTTCTTCACGCTGCCGCACGCGAGCCGCGAGCAGGGCGTGGACTGGATCGACTGGCTGCCCGAGGACGTCGGCCTGATCTCCCTGCCGGGTTTCGGCGTGGCCGGCATCGGCTGGTTCCTGCACACGTTCAACGCCGGCGGCACCAACGTGATCATGCCGCAGTTCGACCCGCAGGAAGCCGTACGCCTCATCCGCGAACACCAGGTCACGACCACCTTCGCCGCCCCGGCCATGCTCCAGGCGATGGCGGCCGAACGCGGCGCCGGACCCGAGGCGTTCGCCTCCCTGCGCAAGATCGCCTACGGCGCCGCCCCCATGTCCGAGACGCTGCTCAAGCAGTGCCTGGAGACGTACCGCTGCGAGTTCGCCCAGATCTACGCCAGCACCGAGACCGGCAGCGTGGCCGTCTGCCTGCCGCCCGGGGCCCACCACCCCGGCAGCACCGTGCTCACCTCGGTCGGCAAGGCCTGCCCCGGCAACGAGATCAAGGTGGTCGGCCCCGACGGCGAGACCGTCCCGGCCGGCACCATCGGCCAGATCTGCGTCCGCGCCCCCTCCCGGATGCTCGGCTACTGGAACCTGCCCGAGGCCACCGCCCGCACCCTGGTGGGGGAGTGGCTGCACATGGGCGACGCCGGCTACCTCGACGAGGACGGCTACCTCCACCTGTGCGACCGCATCAACGACACGATCATCGTCGCCGGGCAGAACATCTACCCCGCCGAGGTCGAGAAGGCGCTGGCCGCGCACCCGGCGGTCGCCGACGCGGCCGTGGTCGGACTCCCCGACGAGCGCTGGGGCGAGAGCGTGCACGCGGTGGTGGTCCTGCGCCCCGGCGCGAGCGCCACCCCCCGCGAACTCCTGCTGTCCCTGCGCGGCCGCATCGCCGACTACAAGATCCCCGGCACCTACCACTTCACCGACTCCCTGCCCCGCAACCCGTCCGGCAAGATCCTGCGCCGCGCGGTGAGGCAGCAACTGACAGCCCCGGCCAGGGACGCACTGAAGGCAACGGTCGTCTGACAACACCGCTCGCCGAGAAAGGAAACACCGCATGCCTTCGAACTCCGTCGAGAATCCAGGGGCGCGGGGAACTGCGCGACAAGCCACGACGCACACGCGGTCCGCAACGGATGCGAACCCGCCCTTGCAGATCGGCATCCTCCTGCCCACCCGGGAGCAGGCCATCAACGGCACCTACGCCGCAGCCCCACTGCTCGACTTCGCCCGCCAGGCGGAGGCCCTCGGCTTCGACTCCCTGTGGGCGGGCGACTCCCTGACCGCCCGCCCCCGTCTGGACCCCCTCGTCGTCCTCTCGGCCGCCGCGGCGGCGACGACGCGCATCACGGTCGGCACCGCCGCCCTCACCCCCGCGCTGCGCCACCCCCTCATCGGCGCCAACATGGCCGCGAGCCTCAGCCATGTCGCCGCCGGCCGGCTGATCCTCGGCCTCGGCTCGGGCTTCCCGATGGCCGAGACGGAGGAGGAGTTCGCCTCGGTCGGCGCCTCCTTCCAGGGCCGCGTGGGCCGTCTCGACGAGATCACCGCGCTGTGGCGAACGGCCTGGCGGTCGGGCGAGGACGGCGAACCCGCCGAGTTCGAGGGCAGGTTCTGGCAGGCGGAGAACCTGGACCGGCTGCCGTCGCCCGCGGTCCCCGGCGGGCCGCCGCTGTGGCTGGCCGGCAGTGACACCCCGAAGGTCCTCGCCCGCGCGGCGACCCGGTACGACGGCTGGCTGCCCTTCCTCCCGGACGTCGACGCCTACGCCCGGGCCGGCCGCCGCCTCGGGGAACTCGCGGCGGAGGCAGGCCGGACGGTGACACCCGCGCTGTACGCCACGGTCACGGTCAACGCCGACGAAACCGCGGCCAGGGCCGAACTGGAGCACTACATAAGCCACTACTACGGCCGCTCCCTGGACCAGATGCGGACCATCCAGGCCTACGCCTGGGGCAGCGCCGAGAAGTGCGCCGAATGGCTCGGCGGCTATGTCCGCGCCGGTGCCCGGCACCTGGTCGTGCGGATCGGATCCCTCGACCCCGAGCCGCAGTTGAAGGAGATCGCCGAGGTGCTGCTGCCCGCGGTACGCGCCCTCGATCCGTCCACCACCGTTGGGAGTACGCAGTCGTGA
Organism: Streptomyces sp. NPDC007971; assembly: GCF_042958635.1. NCBI lineage: Bacteria > Bacillati > Actinomycetota > Actinomycetes > Kitasatosporales > Streptomycetaceae > Streptomyces > Streptomyces sp. NPDC007971. The sequence continues at coordinate 427,109 of NZ_JBIBJK010000004.1, read as the reverse complement.
CCACCGCCATAGGCACCGTCGGCAGCCAGATGTCCACCGAGGGACACTGGTTCCACCCCGTGGAACCCTCGCCGGACGCCTCGATCCGGCTGTTCCTGCTGCCCCACGCCGGCAGCGGCGCCATCATCTACCGCGACTGGGAGAGTCTGCTGCCCCCGGACATCGCCCCGCAGGCGGTGACCCTGCCCGGCCGGCACAACCGCCGCGAGGAGCAGACCTACGAGGACTTCTGGCCGCTGCTGGAGGCCCTGCACGAGGCGGTGCTCAACGACCTGGACGACCGGCCGTTCGCGTTCTTCGGCCACTGCCTCGGCGCCCAGCTGGCGTTCCGGCTGGCGATCCGCATGCAGGAGGAGGGTGGCCCGGCCCCGGTGATGGTCGGCATGTCCGGCTGGTCGCCGGTGGGCTTCTTCAAGCCGACCGAGGAGCAGAGCCGGATGCCGGAACCCGAACTCATCGAGTGGATCAAGAAGTTGGGGTCCTTCCCGGCCGAGGTCTACGACAACCCCGAGATGCTCGCGCTCGTCGTCCCCGCCCTCCGCGCCGACCTGAGGGTCGCCGGGGACTACGACGACGACGGCGCCGGCGTCACCTGCCCGCTCGCGTCCTACGGCGGCCGCAGCGACCCGCTCCAGGAGGCCGATGACGCCATGTCCCACTGGGCGGGGCGCACCCCCGCCTACCTGGGCCACAACGAGTACGAGGGCGGCCACTTCTACATCGACACGCACGCGCAGGCCGTCACCGCGCACTTCGCGCACCGGCTGCAGCGGGCTGTGGCCACCGCCGCCGGCAGCTGAGCCCAGGACGCCGTGTCAGCGCCGTGTCAGCGGGGCGCGGGACAGTGACCCGATGACCGCCGAATCGGGTGCCGTCCCGTGCCCCGCCGCGCGTCGCGGACACCTGCGGCCCGAAACCCACCAGCACGAAACGACCTAGGAGGGTCGTCCATGACCACCGAAGCGGAACTGACCGGCAGCGCGGCCTCGGCCGCACCGGCACCGGACATCGAGGAGGCCGCGGGCAAACCCGCCTGGGGTGCGCTCCTGGTGGTGCTGGCCGGCCTGTTCATCGCCAACATCGACTTCTTCATCGTCAACGTCGCCATCCCCTCGCTGCAGCGCAACATGCACGCGAGCAGCGCCCAGATCCAGCTGGTCGCGGCGACCTTCAACATCGGCCTGTCCGCCATGCTCATCACCGGTGGACGGCTCGGCGACATCTACGGCCGCCGGAAGGTCTTCTCCATCGGCCTGGGGCTGTTCACGCTCGCCTCGCTGGCCTGCGGCATCGCCCCGAACATGGGTGAACTGATCGCGGCGCGGGCGGTGCAGGGCGCCGCGGCGGCCCTGGTCATCCCGCAGGTCCTCGGCATCCTGACCACGGCGTACCAGGGCAAGGCCCGGGCCGTCGCGTTCAACGCCTACGGCATCACGATGGGCGCCTCGGCCGTGTTCGGCCAGCTGATCGGCGGCCTGCTGATCAAGGCCGACATCTTCGGCTGGGACTGGCGGACCATCTTCCTGATCAACGCCCCCATCGGCGCCGTCGTCCTGCTGCTCACCCCGAAGACGGTGCCCGAGTCCCGCGCCGAGGGCCGCACCGGTCTCGACTGGACCGGCGTGATCCTGGTGACCGCGGGTCTGTCGGCCGTCGTGCTGCCGCTGGTCGAGGGCCGCGAGCAGGGCTGGCCGACCTGGACCTGGGAGTGCCTGGTCGCCGCGGTGCCGCTGCTGGCCGCCTTCTGGTACACCCAGCGCCGCAAGGCGGCCCGCAACAGGTCGCCGCTGGTCCACCCGAGCCTGTTCGAGGACCGCGCGTTCGGCGTGGGCGTCGTCTCCCTGCTGGTGTTCTTCGCCGCGATGGCCTCCTTCTTCCTGGTCCTCGCGCTGTACCTGCAGGAGGGCCGCGGCCTGAGCGCGCTCCAGTCCGGTCTGCTGTTCATCCCGCTCGGCCTCGGCTTCTTCATCGGCTCCGCGCAGGCGCCCAAGGCCGCGGCCAAGCTCGGCAAACAGGTCCTGACCGTCGGCGCGGTGCTGCAGGCGGCCGGCAACATCGCCCTGGCCGCGACCGCGTGGCACCTGGACAGCAGCGGTGCCGTGGGCTGGTGCATTCCGGCCATGGTGCTCTCCGGATTCGGCATGGGCTTCGTGGTCGCCCCGCTCGCCTCGCTGGTGCTGGAAGGCGTGGCCCCGCAGCACGCGGCCGCCGCGTCCGGGGTCTTCTCCACCGCCCAGGAGATGGGTAACGCCATCGGCATCGCGGTGATCGGCGTGGTCTTCTTCGGCGTCGCCGGCCACCACGGCAGTGCCCACACCTACGCCCACGCCTTCGGTTCCAGCCTGCTGGTGCAGGCGGGAATCTGCGTCCTGGTGGCGGCACTGGTCCAGTTGCTGCCGCGCAAGGCGGAGGCGTCCTGAGGCTTTCGAGGAGGACCCGGGTCGCCCAGGGGCGCGGGGCGGTACATCGTCCCTAGCCGGGTGGGCACGAGAAGCCACCGAGCACCCGCAGCCGCCGACAGGCCCTGCACGCAGGGCGACTGGTGCAAAGATCAACCGACGGGCACGTGGAAGGAGAGCCTCCGCGTGCCCGTCAGCCATGTATCAGAACCGGGTCAGCAACATCCTCCACGATGGCCGAAACAAACCGCCCCGATTCGGCCGACCCAACGGAGGAAACCATGGCTGACTCCTGCGAGCCCCTTCCAGCGTGGCCCATGCCCCGCAGCTGCCCCTACGCACCCCCGGACGCCTACGAGGGCCTGCGCAAGGATCCGCCGCTGAAGGTGCGCATACGCGGCGGCGAAGCCTGGCTGGTCACCCGGCACGCGGACGTCCGTCAGGTGCTCAACGACAACCGGTTCAGCTCCGACGACCAGCAGCCCGGCTTCCCGATCCGCATCCAGCTGCCGCCCGAGCCCGGCGTGATGTCCTTCAGCCGGATGGACGGTGCCGAGCACGGCCGGCTGCGCCGCATGGCGATGACCGAGTTCACCGCCCGCCGCACCCGCGCCCTGCGCCCCGAGGTCGAACTCCTCGTGGAGCAGCTGCTGGACGAGCTGGCGGCGGGCCCCAACCCGGTCGACCTGGTGAAGAGCTTCGCACTGCGGCTGCCCTCGCTGGTGATCGCCCGCATGCTCGGGGTGCCGGAGGACGACGAGGCGGACTTCGCCGAACAGAGCCAGGTGATCCTCTCCCAGGACGCCAGCCCCGAGGAGACGTACGCGGCGTTCGTCGAGATGTCGCAGTTCCTGGACCGGCTCGCCGCGCAGCGCACCGCCGATCCGCAGGACGACCTGATCAGCCGGCTGGTCACCCGGTACGTGGCCACCGGGGAACTGACCCACCAGGAACTCGTCGCCATGGCCCGCTTCTTCCTGGTCGCGGGGCACGAGACGACGGCCCACCAGATCAGCCTCAGCGTCCTCAGCCTGCTGCGCGACCCGGGCCAGCTGGCCGAACTGCGGGCCGATCCGGCCCTGTTCAAGCCGGCGGTCGAGGAGCTCCTGCGCTACTGGTCCATCTCGCAGGACAACCAGGTGCGGGCCGCGGTGGCCGACGTCGAGCTGGGCGGGGCGCGGATCCGCAAGGGCGACGGCGTGATCGTGGCGATCCCCGGCGCCAACCACGACGAGTCGGTCTACCCCGACCCCGACCGCCTCGACATCCACCGCAACGCCTCCGGCCACCTCGCCTTCGGCTTCGGCGCCCATCTGTGCCCCGGCGCCTCACTGGCCCGCATGGAGCTGGAGGTGTGCCTGAGCGGTCTCTTCGCCCGCTTCCCCACCCTCCGCCTGGCCGTCCCGTCCGAGGACGTCCGCTTCCGCCAGAACACGATCGTGTACGGCCTGGAGGACCTCCCCGTCACCTGGTGACGGCCGTGTCCCCAGGGTGGGCAGAGGGCCGCGCCCCCACCGCGGCCCCGCCCCCCACCGCGGCCCAGCCCCCCACCTCGTCCGCTCCCCACCTCGCTCCGCCCCTCCGCGTCGCCCCCACCTCGCCCGCACGTGCAGGCATGAGCGTGAGCGCACCGACGCGGTCGGTGCGCTCACGCTCATGCGTTCCGGTCGTGTCCTGCGGCCGGGCGGTCAGGAGACGGCGTGACTCAGCCAGAAGTCCAGCAGTGCGCGGTCGCCCCGCACCGTCATGCGCGGGCCCCCGGGCCGCAGCCGCCCCTTGACCACCAGCAGCAGGTCCGAGGGAGCGGCGATCACCGTGGCGTCGGCCGCCGCGTCGCGGCCCGCGGTGTCCCGGGTGACCCGCACCCCGTCGGGGGCGCAGGTGATCAGCCAGTTCCAGGCACCGCCGGCGGACGCATCGGCGGACCTGAAGCTCAGCGTCTCGCCGCCGCGGGGCACCTGCGAGAACAGCGGGGAGAGGAACGGCCGGGCGGCGGGCGCCCCGAAGGCGCTCAGACAGAAGTCCACGCAGTCCAGGGCGACATCGTTGTCCAGCGCGAACGGCAGGCCGGCCATCAGGTACACGTCGGCCCGGTGCACGGCGGTCTCGAACACCGCCCAGCGCGGCCAGAACTCCTTGTTCTGCTTTCCGTGCGGCGCCCAGACCGGCACCTCGGGACCCAGCCCGTCGATCGCCTCCACCAGCCGGTCCGCGCCCTCGGCGAGGAACCGGGCGCGCAGCGCGGGATCGGCGATGCGGCGCTCCGGGGCGGCATCCTGCACCCCGAGTCGGGCCACCCGCTCGGTCCAGTCGCTCTCGTGGCCGGAGGCGCCCCCCGGGTCGCCGGGCAGGATGAGCTCGGTGCTCCGGGCGGCCAGGATCGTCGTCGCCCAGTCGTGGCTCTGGCGCACATGGCGCAGCAGGTCGCCCAGCGTCCACCCCGGGCACGTGGGGACCGGTTCGGACAGGGGGATCCCGCGACTGGCGTCGGCGAGGCGCGCCGTCTCCCGGCGTAACTCGGACGTGTAGCGGCTGCCGGCCAGGGTCGGTTCGGTCATGTGGTTCTCACCCCGTAGATGGTCGGTACACATGTCGGTGCGCACGGCCGTGGTCCGATGCGGCGCACCACGGTCATTCGACGCCGCCACGCTGATCGGACGCTGACGCCGTACTCGTCGCCGCCGGGGCTCCTCGGGGCGTCAGCCGCATGTCAGGGCCGGGTCAGCCGGGCTTGGCAGAGTCGTCGGTGTCGCACGCTCCTCCTCGCCCGAACCGGCCGGACCCGGTTCCGCGGGACTCGCCCGGGCGAGGGGGGACCGATCTCGTTGCCGCCCCGGTCCGCCGCCGGTGCGACCGACGTGAGGAGAACGCTCGTCATGGCAGACACCGCAGCCCCGGGACCCACCCGGGCCCTGATCCTGGCCAATCCGGCCTCCGGCAGCCACAGTCCCGAACTGGTGCGTCAGGTCAAGGAGTTGTGCGAGTCCTGCCTGGAGCGCACCGAGCTGCACGCGACCAGTGCCCCCGGGGATGCGACCGTCGCCGTACGCCGGGCGCTGGAGCGGGCGGACGGCGCACCGGACCTGGTCGTCGCCATCGGCGGGGACGGTACGGTCCGGGAGGTCGTCCAGGGGCTCGTCCCCGCCGGCGGCCGCGCGACCCTGGCCGTGGTGCCGGGCGGCACCGGCAACTCCGGTTACAAGATGCTGTGGGGCGACCGCCCCTGGAGCCAGTCCCTGAAGGCGATCCTGACCGACTACGGCATCGGCGGCAGCGCCCGCCTGCGCCGTCTGGACCTGGCCCGTCTCGCCGAGACCCGTAACTACGTCTATCTGGGCGCCTGTTCGGGGGTGATCGCCGACGCGCTGATCACCGCCAAGGGCCTGCCGCTGACCGGCCGGGAACGCTACGCCCGCGCCTTCGCGGACACGGCCGCCGGCTATGCGCCGTACCCGGGCCGGGTCACCGTCGACGGCCGCGTCGTGCACGAGGGCCCCACGGTCCTCGCCAACGTCGGCGGCGGCCGCTACCGCGGCGGCCGGTTCCTGGTGCTGCCCGACTCGCTGCTGGACGACGGACTGCTCGACGTCTGCGTGATCGGCGGCGGGATCGCGGCGGCGGACGTGCCCGGACTGACCCTGCAGGCCACGCACATGGACCACCCGGCGACCGTGTACGCACGCGGCCGCACGATCACCGTCGAGCGCACCGACGGCCGGCGGCTGCCGCTGGAGCACGACGGCGAGTACCAGCACGGCATCGGCGCGTCGGCCACCTTCGAGGTGCTCCCCGGAGCCCTCCCGGTCTGGGCGCCGGCCGGCTCCTGAAGCCCGTACGAAGCCACCTGTCGGACGAACAAGTCAAGCAAGTCACAGAGGAGAAATCCCGCATGAGCGACCTGACCACCACCGTCTCCCGCTACCTCGACATCTGGAACGAGGCGGACGCCGGCAAGCGCGCCGCCGCCATCGCCGAGCTGTTCACCGCCGATGCCCCGTACATCGACCCGCTCGCTGCGGTCGAGGGCCACGAGGGCTTCGGGGCCGTGGTGGCCGGTGCCCGCGACCAGTTCAAGGGCCTCATCTTCGAACTGCACGGCACCGTCGACGCCCACCACAACCAGGCCCGCTTCCAGTGGGGCCTGGTGACCGAGCCGGGCGCCGAGCCGATCGCCATCGGCTTCGACGTCGTCGTCACCGACGACGCCGGCCGCATCAAGGGCGTCTACGGCTTCCTGGACAAGGTCCCGGCCGCCTAGGACCCAGCCACACCGCGGGAGCACCGGGCAGACGGTGCTCCCGCGCTCGTGTTCCGGTCCTCGTGTTCCTGCACTCCCTGTACCTGCACTCCTGTTCCCGCATGTGTGGTCCCGCGCCCGAGGCGGGTCCCGCTCTCGACGCACGCACGGCAAGGAAGGTAGCCGCCTCATGACCGCTGTCCTCGCGGAGAGCGTCGCCCGGGCCCTGTGCGCCGACTGGGCCGACCGGGCAGCCACCCTGCCCCGGACCGCCCGTGGCCGCCGGCCGGCCGACACCCCGCTGCGCGAACTCTCCCACTGGGCCGCCTCGTTGCGCCCGCAGCACATACCGTGCCGGGTGCTGAAGCTCGCCGCGAGCCAGGTGCTGTCGCAGATCGCCTCGATCCGGGCCGGTCTCCAGCACCCGCTGGGCAGAAAGCTGGTCGCCGCCTTCGGACACCCCATGCAGCGCGACCCGCGGCAGGCCGCGGGCGTCTTCGCCGCCCTCGGCTCCTGGCTCAACCTGGACGACACCGCGTACGCCGGGCATCTGTCGAACTCCACCGTCGCGGTCCCGCTCGCCTTCGCGTACGGACGCCGGCTGGACGGGCTGTCGCTGCTCACCGCGGTGGTCGCGGCCAACGAGTGCGCGGCCCGCATCACCGCCTCCGCGACCCTCGGGCCGCTGCGCGGCCAGAGCGCCGTGCACACCCACCTGGCCGGCGCGGTCGCCGGACGCCTGCACTGCGACCGGGCCTCCGCCGGTCTCTTCGAGAACTCCTTCGGGCTGGCCTTCGCCATGCCGAACTGGCCGCTGATGCGTGCCTTCCTCGCCAGCGACGCCCGCCTGTTCAACACCCTCACACCCGTACGCACCGCCATGGACGCCTGCGACGCTGCGTACGCCGGACTGCGCGGGGCGCCGGACATCATCGAGCACAGCGACGGCTTCCTGGCCCGGTTCGCGACCGTGCCGCTGCCCCAGGCGGTGGCGAAGGGCCTCGGCCGGCGCTGGCACACCGACACGCTGTCGTTCAAGATGCACCCCGGCGGCCCCGGCATCGACGCGGCCGTGGACTGTGCCGCCGAGATCCACCGGGAACTCGGCTCCCTGCGGCCCGGCGACATCGTCGAGGTGGTCGTCGAGGCGTCGCTGTACACGCTGTTCGCGGGGGAACGGGCCGCCCGGTACGTCACCGGCCCCGGCTCCCCTCTGGGCGCGCTGGTCCTGGACGTGCCCTACCCGGTCGCCACCACCCTGCTCACCGGCGAGTTCTCGGTGGACGACTTCTCCCCGCCGCACCTGGACGACCCCGACCGCTGGGCGCTGGCGAAGCGGATCCGGCTGGAGCACGACACGGAGATGACCCGTGAACTGTTCCTGTCGGACGCGCCGTTCGGGGAGGCCGTGCGCGAGGCGGGGGAGCTGGCCGTGCCGTGGCTGCGTGGCTTCGGCGGGGACGAACTCGTCGACCTGATCGGCGCGTTGCAGGCCGACGACCGGGACTTCTCCCGGTCCACCAAGGCCACCGGCGCCCGGGTCACCGTACGGCTCACCGACGGCCGCACGGTCTCCCGCACCCGGCTGATCCCGGTGGGCGCGGCCGGTCCGGAGACCCGGGCGGGCCATGCCGACCTGGTGCGGGAGAAGTTCCTGTCGGTCGGCGGCTCCCCGGAGGTGGCCGACACCGTCGACCGGCTGCACCGGATGCGGCCGGGGGCGGTGCGCCGCTGGATCGAGACGGCGTTCCTGGACTGACCTCGGCGGGCCGCTACGGACAGTGCGGGGGCCGCGGCCGGGGCGGTGCGGCGCCGTGCGTCACGTACAGGCGCACCGCGTCGTAGAGGCGGTAGCGGATCCGGCCGTGCAGGTCCGGCCGGCCGGCGCGGATCATCTGCCGGTGCAGCAGTTCCTCCAGCAGGTCCACGGCCAGCCGCCGCGAGGGCGTCACCCGGGCCAGCATCTCCTCGACACCGAAGTCGCCGTGCACGGGCTTGAGCTGGTGCAGCGAGGTGCGCAGCGGGGGCGGCAGCAGCCGGTAGCAGGCGGCCACGCTCGCGTGCAGGGACAGGTCCCCGATGTGCAGCGAGCGCAGCCGGTCGCCCTCGTCGGCGAGCCGCTCGGCCAGCTCGCCGACGCGCCGGTGCGGGCGCGCGGTGAGCCACAGGCCGGCGATGTGCACGGCCAGCGGCAGCCCCGCACAGGACTCCACGACGGCGAGCGCCGCCGCCGGTTCGGCCCGGGTGCGGGCGATGCCGGCCAGGTCGGCCAGCATCCGGTGGCCGTCCTGCCGGTCCAGGGCGCCGATCCGGCGGTCGAACCGGTCGGGCAGCGCGGCGAGTTCGCGCCGCGCGGCCACCAGGACGGCACTCGGCCCGTCGTCCACGAGCAGGGGCCGCACCTGCGCCTCGCTGTCGACGTTGTCGAGGACGACGAGTACCCGGCGCCTGCTGAGCGCGTCGCGCAGCCGGGCGCGGTCCTCCTCCGGGTTCTGGGCGGCGGGGGCGTCGCCGAGGGAGCGCAGGATCCGGCGGACGAGCACGTCCGAGGTGACGGGAAGCGAGGAGACGGGGTGCAGGTCGACGAAGACCTGTCCGTCCGGGAACCGGCCGCGCACCTCGTGGGCGGCCCGCAGGACCAGCGCGGTCTTCCCCGCGCCGGGCGGTCCGACGACGACGGCGGGCCTGCCGTGGCCGGGCCCGGGCCGTGCGAGATGGGCCGTCAGGTCCGCCACCAGCGCATCCCGGCCGACGAGCCGGTGGCGTGGCGCGGCCGGCAGCTCCGCCGGTATCGACACCTCCGGGGGAGCGGGCGGGGACCCGGCGCGGGGCAGCCGCAATAACCGGCCGGTCTCCCGGGACGGCAGCCCGAGCGCGTCGGCGAGCAGCAGCAGTGACTGCCGGCGGGGGCGGGCGGTGTGGCCGGTCTCCAGGTTGCGGATGGCCCGCACGCTCAGCCCCGACCGCTCGGCCAGCTCCCCCTGGGTGAGGCAGGCCGCCTCGCGGGCCCGGACCAGGGCGGCGGCCAGGGTGTCCGGGACGGCGGCCGGGTGGAGCGGGCTCATCAGGGTGCCGGCCGGCGCAGGGCGGCGACGAACTTGTAGCGGGAGCCCCGGTACACCGAGCGCACCCACTCCACCGGAGCTCCGTCGGCGTCCCGGGAGTGCCGGGACAGCAGCAGCATCGGCAGGCCCACGTCGGTGGCGAGTAACTGGGCCTCGCGCGGGGTGGACAGCGAGGTCTCGATGGTCTCGTCGGCCTCCGCGAGATGGACGCCGTACACCTCGGCCAGGGCCGTGTACAGCGACGGGTAGGTCGCCAGCGACCGCCGCAGCCCCGAAAAGCGCCGGGCGGACAGATGGGTCGTCTCGATCGCCATGGGATCGCCGCTGGCCAGCCGCAGCCGCTCGATGCGCAGCACCCGTGCGCCGACGTCGATGCCGAGGAGCCCCGACAGCTTCTCGTCCGCGGGGACCTCGCCGATGTCCAGCACCTGCGAGGCGGGTTCCAGGCCCTGGGCGCGCATGTCCTCGGTGTGCGAGGTGAGCTGGAGGGTCCGGTACAGCTTGGGCTGGGCGACGAAGGTGCCCTTGCCCTGGATGCGGTCGAGCCGGCCCTCCCCGACCAGCTCCTGCAGCGCCTGCCGGATGGTGGTGCGCGAGGTGGCGAACCGGACGGCGAGCAGACGTTCCGCGGGCATGGCCGAGCCGGGTTCGAGCGCCTGCGTCATCTCCAGCACCTGCTGCTTGATGCGGTAGTACTTCGGCACGCGCGCGGCACGGCCGGGCTCCCGGTGGTGCTGGGCGCTGCTGACGTCGGTGGTCATGCCTGCCTTCCCGGCTCGATGGGTGGGCTCCCGTTATAGCGACCAACTGTCCTATGGTCTAGTCCAACTGAGCGTGGAGGTCTGGTCCAGTGGGCGCGACGCGGCAAAGGGGACGGATGCGCTCCGGTGACTTTCTCGTAACGGCCGGGACCGGCTTCCTGAACCACCCTTGACACCTCAAAAGGTCTAGGCCAAGCTCCACCCTACTGGTCTACACCATTAGTGGCCAGGTCCCGAGCCCTACGTGCAACAGCGTCGTACGCAGGTCACCGCCGAGGGCGTGGGGGGTTAGTGGCATCCCTGAGGAGGGTGGCGTGAAGCGCAAGCTTGCTGCCGCGATCGTGATCGCGGGCATGATGGTCTCCGTCTCGGCGTGCGGCGGCGACGACGATAAGGACAGTGGCAAGGCCGCCGGACCGGACAGCTTCAAGGGCCAGACGCTGACGGTCTGGACGATGGACGGCTCGGCGCCGCCCCAGTGGTCGAAGGACGTGCAGGCCGCCTTCGAGAAGAAGACCGGCGCCAAGCTGAAGTTCGAGATCCAGAAGTGGGACGGGATCCAGCAGAAGATCACCACCGCCCTCTCCGAGGACAACCCGCCGGACGTCATCGAGGTCGGCAACACCCAGACCCCCGCCTACGCCGCCACCGGCGGCCTCGCCGAACTGGGCGACCTCAAGCAGCAGATCGGCTCGGACTGGACCCCGTCGGTCTCCGCGTCCTCGGTCTACGCCGGCAAGCAGTACGCCGCCCCGTGGTACTTCGCCAACCGCGTCGTCATCTACAACAAGAAGATCTGGGCCAAGGCCGGCATCAAGGGCACCCCGAAGACCCGGAGCGAGTTCTTCAAGGACCTTCAGACCATCGGCAAGAAGACCGACGCCGAGCCGCTCTACCTGCCCGGCCAGAACTGGTACTTCTTCGACGGCCTGACCATCGGCCAGGGCGCCGACCTGGTGAAGAAGGACGGCGACAAGTACGTCTCCAACCTCGCCGACCCCAAGGTCGCCGCGGCCATGGAGGTCTACAAGCAGTACGCCGCCTACTCCAAGGCCCCCAAGGACAAGGACGAGGCCACCCCGCAGCAGGCCCAGGTCTTCGCCAAGGGCAAGACCGGCGCGTTCATCGGCATGGGCTGGGAGGCCGGCACCGCCGTCCAGGCCAACAAGGCGATCGAGAAGGACCTCGGCTACTTCACCATCCCGGGCGCGACGGCCGACAAGCCCGAGGGTGTCTTCCTCGGCGGCTCCAACCTCGCGGTCGCCCAGGGCAGCAAGAAGCAGGAGCTGGCCAAGGAGTTCCTCAAGGTCGCCCTGTCCGACCAGTTCGAGGGCGAGCTGGCCAAGCTGAACGGCATCATCCCGAACAAGCAGTCCCTGGAGACCAACCTCAAGGGCAACGTCGTCGCCGAGGCCGCCGCTCCCGCCGCCGCGGCCGGCGGCACCACCCCGCTGATCCCCGAGTGGGCCGCGGTGGAGAACACCCCGAACCCGATCAAGTCCTACATGACCGCCGTGCTGAACGGTAAGTCCCCGGCGGACGCCGCCAAGCAGGTCGAGGGCGAGATCAACAAGCGCCTGGCCCAGAAGAACTGATGACCCGCCGGGGGCGTCCGGGGCCTGGCCCGAGGACGCCCCCGGCCAGGTCGTTCGTACGGCCGATGCGGCCCAGACCGCCACGGAAGAGATGGCAACTCATGTCAGTGCAGACCGAAGGCACGGACACGGCCGGGGAGCCCGCTGTCCGCAAGGCCCCGACGTCCGGGCCGCCGACGGGTGAGGACCGCGGCCCCGGGGCCCCGTCCCGCCGCGGTGCCGCCGCCCCCTACCTCCTGCTGCTGCCCGCGCTGCTGGCCACACTGATCCTGCTCGGCTGGCCGCTGGTGAAGAACGGCATGCTGTCGTTCCAGAACCTCAACCCGCGGCAGCTCATCCAGCACCTCACGGAGTGGAACGGCGTCGACAACTACAAGGAGGTCCTGACCGGTTCGGACTTCTGGAAGGTCGTCGAGCGCTCGGTCCTGTTCACCGCCGCCAATGTCGTCCTGATCATGCTGTTCGGCACATTGACCGGACTGCTGCTGGCCCGGCTCGGCAAGAAGATGCGGCTGCTGCTCCTGCTGGGCCTCGTCCTCGCCTGGGCCATGCCCGTCATCGCGGCCACCACCGTCTACCAGTGGCTCTTCGCCCAGCGATTCGGCGTCGTCAACTGGGTCCTGGACACGCTCGGGTGGCACTCCATGGCCGACTACAACTGGCTCGGCTCGCAGTTCTCCACCTTCTCCGTGGTCACCCTGCTCATCGTCTGGCAGTCGATCCCGTTCGTCGCGATCAACCTCTACGCCGCGACCACCACGATCCCCAGAGAGCTGTACGAGGCCGCCTCGCTGGACGGCGCCGGCGCCTGGAAGAGCTTCACCTCGGTGACCTTCCCCTTCCTGCGGCCCTTCCTGTACTCGACGACCTTCCTGGAGGTCATCTGGGTCTTCAAGGCGTTCCCGCAGATCTTCGCGATGAACGAGGGCGGCCCCGACCGCCTCACCGAGACCCTGCCGATCTACGCCTTCGTCGAGGGCGTCGGCAACCAGCACTTCGGCGTCGGAGCCGCGATCTCCTTCCTGACCATCCTGGTGCTGCTCGCCCTCACCTCGTACTACCTGCGCATGGTGCTCAAGCAAGAGGAGGACGAGCTGTGAAGCGCTCACTCTTCGGCCGGATCTGGCCCAACGCGACCGCCGTGATCCTCTTCGCCGGCTTCGTGTTCCCCGTCTACTGGATGTTCGCCACGGCCTTCAAGCCGACCGGCGACATCATCTCGGAGAACCCGGTCTGGATCCCGACCGACCTCACCTTCGGCCACTTCAAGAAGGCGGTGCACGCCGACCACTTCTGGACCCTGGTCCTCAACTCGGTCACCGTCACGCTCAGCGCGGTGCTCCTGTCGCTGGTCATCGCCCTGTTCGCCGCCTTCGCGCTGGCCCGGATGCGGTTCAAGGGCCGGCGCGGCTTCATCGTGACCTTCATGCTGGCGCAGATGGCGCCCTGGGAGGTCATGGTCATCGCCATCTACATGCTGGTCCGTGACAACGACATGCTGGACAGCCTGGTCCCGCTCACCGTCTTCTACGCGATCATGGTGCTGCCGCTCACCGTCCTGACGCTGCGCGGCTATGTGGCCGCCGTGCCGAAGGAGCTGGAGGAGTCCGCGATGGTCGACGGCTGCACCCGGCCCCAGGCCTTCGTCAGGGTGATCTTCCCGCTGCTGGCACCCGGCCTGATGGCCACCTCGCTGTTCGGCTTCATCACCGCCTGGAACGAGTTCCCGCTCGTCCTGATCCTCAACAAGGACATCGAGAAGCAGACCCTGCCGCTGTGGCTCTCGCAGTTCCAGACCGCCTTCGGCGACGACTGGGGCGCCACGATGGCCGCCTCGTCCCTGTTCGCGCTGCCCGTCCTGATCCTCTTCATCTTCCTGCAACGCAAGGCTGTCAGCGGTCTGACCGACGGCGCCGTGAAGGGATGACGCCCCGATGACCACACTCACCACTGGGCCCGGCACCCTCACCCGGGACGCGCTCGCGGTGCTGCAGCCGGGGTTCGACGGCACCACCGCCCCGGACTGGGTGCGCCGACGCCTCGGTGAAGGGCTCGCCTCCGTCGCCCTGTTCGGCCGCAACGTCGTCACCGAGGAGCAGGTCACCGCCCTCACCGCCCAGCTGCGCGCCGAGCGCGACGACCTGCTGGTCGCCATCGACGAGGAGAGCGGCGACGTCACCCGCCTCGACGTGCGCACCGGCTCCTCCTTCCCCGGCAACCACGCCCTCGGCGCCGTCGACGACCCCGGCCTGACCCGGGCCGTCTCCCGTGAGCTGGGCCGGCGCCTGGCCGCCTGCGGCGTCAACTTCGACTGGGCGCCGTCCGCCGACGTCAACGCCAACCCCGACAACCCCGTCATCGGCGTGCGCTCCTTCGGCGCGGACACCGCCCTGGTGGCCCGGCACACCGCCGCCTGGGTCGAGGGCCTGCAGTCCACCGGCGTCGCCGCGTGCACCAAGCACTTTCCCGGGCACGGCGACACCAACGTCGACTCGCACCACGCGGTCCCGCGCATCGACGTGGACGCGCAGACCCTGTACGAGCGCGAGCTGCCCCCCTTCCGCGCCGCCATCGCCGCCGGCACCCGGGCGGTGATGAGCGCGCACATCCTCGTCCCCGCCCTCGACGCCGAGCGCCCCGGGACCCTCTCGCGCCGCATCCTTACCGACCTGCTGCGCGGTGAACTCGGCTACCGGGGCCTGATCGTCACCGACGGCATGGAGATGCGTGCCATCTCCGGCACCTACGGCCTGGAGCACGGCGTGGTCCTCGCGATCGCGGCGGGCGCGGACGCGATCTGCGTCGGCGGCGGCCTGTGCGACGAGGCCACGGTGCTCAGCCTGCGCGACGCGCTCGTGGCCGCGGTGCGCTCCGGCGAGCTGCCCGAGGAACGCCTGGCCGACGCGGCCACCCGGGTGCGCGAGCTGGCCCGCTGGACGGCCGAGACCAGGAAGGACGCCGAGACCGTCGTACCGGAGCCGGAGATCGGCCTGACCGCCGCCCGCCGCGCCCTGACCGTGACGCGGGCCGCCCCGGCCGCGCCGGTCACCGACCCGGTCTACGTCGCCCGGTTCAACCCGGCCCCGAACATCGCCGTCGGTGACCAGACCCCCTGGGGCGTGGCCGCCGAGCTGTGCCGGCTGCTGCCGGGCAGCGCGGAGGGCTCCTTCGGCGGGCCCGCCGCGGGCCGGGAGGCCCTCGCGGCGGCGAGCGGCCGCCGGGTCGTCGCCGTGGTCCGCGACGAGCACCGGCACGCCTGGATGGGCACCGCTCTCGACGCGCTGCTCGCCGCCCGCCCGGACACCGTCGTGGTCGAGATGGGTGTGCCGCAGGCCCCACCGCGCGGCGCCCTGCACATCGCCACGCACGGCGCCGCCCGCGTCTGCGGTGTGGCGGCGGCGGAGGCGGTCGTCGCGGGCTGAACCGCACCGCCCGCCCGAACGGCCGGCACCGAGGTCTCACCGAGGCCCGGTGCCGGCCGTTTCTGCTTGCCCGACAAGCGGCATCCATGCGGCAGTTGGGCGGCACTTTTACGGGGGTACCGACCGGTAATCGTTGACACCCGCAATTGGTCTAGTCCAGCTTGAGGGGGCACTTCAGTTCGATCAGCACGGAGTGACGGCATGCTCAAGCCCACCCCCCATCTCCACCGTGCGGCCTCCGGCCGCCCCTACTTCAGCGCCGACGGCGAGACCTACCTCGCCCCGACCCCCCTGCGTGACCTGGAGAAGTCCCGGCCCCTGCGGGTGCTGTCCGAGGAGGACTTCGCCTTCTGGCAGACGTACGGCTACATCGTCGTCCGCGAGGCCATCACCCCCGGCGAGGCGAAGAGCCTGCTCGAATTCGCCTGGGACTTCCAGGGCCTGGACCCCGACCGCCCCGAAACCTGGTACGCCGAGCCCGAGTTCCGCTCCGAACTCGACCAGCACCTGTTCATCTACGGCTTCGTGGAGGCCTACCACCACCAGCTCCTGTGGGACAGCCGCCAGTCCCGGCGCGTCCACGACGCCTTCGTGGACGTGTGGGACTGCGAGGAGCTGTGGGTCACCCTGGACCGGCTCAACCTCAACCCGCCCAACGTCCGCACCCGTTCCCGCTCCCTGATCGAACCCGCCGACGAGGGCTTCGACATCGAGCTGCACTGGGACGTCGACACCACCCTCGCCGTGCTGCCGCAGCGGGTCCAGGGCATCATCGCCCTGCACGACACCCGGCCCGAACTCGGTGGCTTCCAGTGCGCCCCGGAGCTGTTCCGCCGCTTCGAGCAGTGGCGCGTCGCCCAGCCGGCCGGCCGCGACCCGATCCGGCCCGGGACCGACCGCGCGGAGTTCCCCGTGGTCCGCCCCGACCTCCAGGCCGGCGACCTGCTGATCTTCAACGGGCTGCTGGCCCATGGCGTCGCGCCGAACCTCTCCGCGGGCGCCGTCCGCGCCGTCCAGTACCTGTCGATGATGCCCGCCCTGGAGGAGCACACGGAGCTTCGCCGGTCGCGGATCGAGTCCTGGCGCACCCTCGGCACCCCCGACTGGAACGCCACCCTGCTCGGCGACGCCCACCGACCGGAGGCCCTGCGCTACGGCCCCGCCGAACTGAACGACCTCGGCCGCAAGCTGCTGGGCCTGGACTCCTGGGCCGCGGCGAAAGGGGCACAGTGAACCGGATCTGCCTGTGCCTGCCCACCAACCGGGCCTGCCCCGCCACCATCACCGCGATCCACCGGGAAGCGGCCTACGCCGCCGACCGCTTCGGCGCCGACGTCCAGCTCGTGGTCCTCGACTCCTGCGACGACCGCACCCGCGCCGAACACGCCCGTGCCGTGGCCGCACTGCCCCCGGCCGCGCAGGTCACCGTGCACCACCTCGGCGAGGCCCCGCAGCGCGACTTCCTGCGCCGCGTGATCCGGCGTGCCGGCGTGCCCGACCCGGACCGGATCCTCGGCCTGCTGCTCCCCCCGGCGTCTCCTACGGCTCCTGCACCGACCGCGCCTTCCTGCTGGCCGCCGCGCTCGGCTGCGACTCGGTGCACCGCCGGGACTCCGACAGCACCTACCAGCACCTGCACGGCGAGCCGGTCTTCCCCGTCCACCACGAACTGCCGTGGCTGGGCCGGCCCGCCGCCGAGGCGAAGGCGGCCGGCATCCCCACGGCCCTCGATCCGGCCCACGCCCGCCGCCCGGTGTCGATGGCCGGCGCCTCCTTCATCGGCGAACTCTCCGTCGACGTGGCCGAGATGCGGCACCTGGACGAGGGCGTCTACCACGACGTGGTCGGCCTGTGGGCACCCGCGGGCGCGTCGTCGCAGCAGCGACGCGAGCTGGTCGAGGAGTCCTTCACCGGCGCGGGCACGACCCCCTTCACCGGCGACCGCTCCACCCTCACCCTCGTGGACCCGATGCGGGTCGACATGTGCAACGTCGCCTTCCACCGCGACGTGTACGAACGGATCCCGCTGCCCCCGGCGACCGACACCATCGGCAGCGACTACTTCCTCATCCACCTGGTGCACGACGCCATGCTCCCCGGCATTCTGCACAACCGGCACATCGAGAACTTCCACACCCCCGAACGCCGCACCGACACGGGCTTCCTGGCCTACCAGACCCGCTTCGTGAAGTTCCTGCTGTCGATGCTGTACTTCCACCACGTCTACGACCGGATGGCCGCAGAGGGGGCGAACGGGCTCCTGGACGAGCGGCAGCACGTCCGGGCGGACCGGATCGCCACGTTCCTGCGGGACAGCACCTGGCAGGACCCTGCCGAGAACGTGTGGCGCCTGGACCGCGTCGACACCGCCTACCGCAAGCTGGGCGGCCGCTGGGCGCGGTTCGCCGAGCAACTCGTCCCCCGCCGCGAGCGGTTGCTGGCCGAGGCCCGTCAGGACGTCGAGGACTTCGCGGACCTCGCGGACGTCTGGCCCGCACTCGTCGAAGCGGCCCGGCGATGAGCGCCCCGGAGGGGCGCGCGGAACTGCGCGACGGGCCGAGCCGGATCCGCACCCTCGCCACGGCACGGCGCGGCAGTCCCACCGGCGCGCTCGGCGAAGCCCTCACCGAAGCCGCCACCGACCACATCGTCTACGACCTCACCGGCATCGAGCACCGGTACGACACCCTGCTGACCGAGCTGCCCGGCATCCAGGTCCGCTTCGCCCTGAAGGCGTGCCCCGTGGACGAAGTCCTGCGGGGCCTCGCGGACCGCGGAGCGGGCTTCGACGCGGCCAGCCCCGCCGAGATCGTCCAGGCGCTGCGCACCGGAGTGCCCGTGGCCCGCATCCACTACGGGAACACCGTCAAGTCCGACGCCGACATCGCCGAGGCCCACCGGCTCGGCGTCCGCACCTTCGCCACCGACAGCGTGCAGGACGTGACCGCGATCGCCGAACACGCCCCGGGCGCCCGGGTGTTCTGCCGCCTCGCCACCAGCGGGGAGGGCGCCCTGTGGGGACTGAACCGCAAGTTCGGCTGCTCACCCGAGGACGCCGTCCGCATCCTCACCACGGCACGCGCGTCCGGGCTCGTCCCGGCGGGCCTGTCCGTGCACGTCGGCTCCCAGCAGATGACCGGCGAGGCCTGGCAGCAGGCCCTCGATTCGCTCGCCGAGGTCCTGGTCACCCTGGAGGGGCTGGGGATCGCACCGGACCACGTCAACCTCGGCGGCGGGCTGCCCGCGCTCGGCTACCTCGACCGGCACGGCAACCCCCTCGACCCGCCCCTGGACAAGATGTTCACCGTGATCCGTGAGGGCATGGAGCGCCTGGGCGGTCTCACCGCCGCACCGCTCGGCTTCGTCATGGAGCCGGGCCGCCACCTGGTCGCCGACCACGGCGCCGTGCGCGCCCACGTGTACCGGCTGACCGAACGGACCCAGCCCGACGGGACGGAGGCACGCTGGCTGTACCTGAGCGTCGGCAAGTTCAACGGCCTGTACGAGATGGACCAGGTCAGACACCGGTTGGTCTTCCCCGGCCGCACGGGCGCGGAGGAGGGGGAGCCCGTCCCCGCCGTCGTCGCCGGCCCGACCTGCGACAGCGACGACGCCTACGGGGACGGCCGGCACCCGGTGCTCGTCCCCCGTGCCCTCACCTCCGGCGACCCGGTCTGGATCCTGTCCGCCGGCGCCTACGCCACCAGCTACACGACCCAGGGCTTCAACGGCATCCGCCCGCTGCCGTACCTGTGCACCCGCGGCCCGGAAGGACACCACTGACATGAGAGACCCCGAACGGGGCGTCACCGAGACCGACCGTCCCGGGATACGGGGCGTCACCGAGACCGACCGGCCCGAGGTGCGGGGCGCCACCGAAGCCGGCCCGCTCGGCATACGGGGCGTCACCGAGGCCGGCCGCCCCGGGATACGGGGCGTCACCGAGGCCGACTGGCCGGAGGTCGCCGCGCTGGAGGCCGGGGCGTACGCGGACACCTCGCTGACCGAGGGCGAGGCCGCGCTGCGGTCCCGGGTCTCGGCCGGCACCTGCTTCGTCCTGGACCTCGACGGCCGCGTCGCGGGCTACGTCCTCGCCCTGCCGTACCCGATGTTCCGCTACCCGGACCTGACCCGGCCGGAGCGGGTCGCCCACCGCTCGCCCAACCTTCATCTGCACGACCTCGTCATCAGCGCGCCCCTGCGGCGCAGGGGGCTGGGCAGCAGACTCGTCCGCCATCTGACGGACGCGGCCGGCGCGCGCGGCTTCGAGACGATGTCGCTGATCGCGGTCGGCGGCAGGGAAGCGTTCTGGCGGGCCAACGGCTACCGGGCCCACCACGAGGCCCGGCCGCCGGCCGGCTACGGCCGTGACGCGGTGTACATGTCGGCGCGGTTGGCCGCGGACCGGGAGGCGAGCTGATGGAGGACCCCGGTTTCCGGCGTGCCAAGTGGGCGATCGCGGCGCTGTTCTGCTTCCTCGGCCTCCAGTACGCCACCTGGGCCGCCCGGCTGCCCGCACTGAAGGCCAGGCTCGACCTGGGCGCCGGCGAGCTGGGGCTGCTGCTGATGGCCTGCGGCGCGGGCGCGGCGGCCTCGTTCCCGCTCGTGGCCGTGCTGATGCGCAGGCTCGGCTCCCGGCGGCTGTCCCTCGTCTCCGCGCTGTGCCTCGTGGCGCTGCTGGCGGCCCTGTCGGTGGTGCCGGACTACCCGCTCGCCCTGCTGGTCATCTGCGGCGACGGCGTCGCCGTCGGCTGCCTGAACGTCGCGATGAACGCCCAGGGCGCCGCGCTGGAGTCGGCGTACGGCCGCACCGCCATGTCCCAGCTGCACGCGACGTTCAGCGCGGGCCTGCTCGCCGCCGCCCTCCTGGCCTCCGGCGCCACCGCCGTCACCTCGTCGGTTCCGGCCCACTTCGCGGTGGCCGCGGCGCTGTTGCTGCTGCTGCTCGGGTACGCGCGCCAGGGCCTGCTCCGGCACACGGAACCGGGACCCGCACAGGTGGACACCCCGAAGACGGGGTCCCGCTGGGCCGTGCCGGCCGGGACGACCCTGCTGATGGGCTGCGCCATGGCGTTCGGCACCATCACCGAGGGCGCCATGAACGACTGGTCGACGCTCTACCTGAAGGACGTCGTCAAGGCCTCCTCGGCGGTCGCGCCGATGGGCATCGCGGTCGTCTCGGTCATGATGCTGCTGGCCCGGGTGCGCGCGGACCACTGGCGCAGCCGGTGGGGCGACGGGCGTGTGGTGCGCACCGGCAGCGCCGTGGCCGGCGCCGGCCTGGCCCTCGCCCTGTCGGCCGGCGGGGTGGTGCCCACCCTGCTCGGCTTCGCCTGCGTGGGCCTGGGAGCGGCCGCAGTGACCCCGTGCGTGTACGTCGCCGCCGCAGAACGCGGCTCGGACGCCCTGGCGTTGGTCGCCGCGATGGGGACGACCGGGCTGCTGGCCGGCCCCGCGCTGGTCGGCTTCGTCGCGGGTGCCGGGGGCCTGACCCTGGGCATGGCCACGGTCGCGGCCTCGTCCCTGATCGTGACCGCGGCGGCCCTGCGCATCCCGTGGCGGGAGCGGGTGCCGGCGCCCACGGGCTAGCCGGGCACCTCGGTACGGGTCCGGCCGTTCTTGAGCACGGCGAAATAGTCGCGGTAGGGGAGTTCGAGCCTGAACACCAGGCCGTACCGTTTCCGGACGGCGGCGACCGTGGCGGCCTTCGGGTCACGGACCACGCGTGACACCGGCGGATCGTCGACGAGGCCGGCGTAGGGCTCCTCGACCGTCCGCCCAGAAGCGCCGCCCCGGGTCGTGTCCCAGGTCAACGTCTTTCCGGACGCGGCCAGTTGGGTCGGCTCCGGAGCCTGAGGGCCCTGGGGGTTCGGACCGTGACCCCGGTAGTAGGCGACGAGCCGCCTGCCGTAGTCGTCGTGCCTGAACGGAACGGCACTTGCGGACCCGCCCGGCCGGGAGCGGGCATGATCACCCGCCGTCAGGATCCTGTCGAGTACGTCGCCCACGTGCTGGGGGTCGGCGCCGTAGTAGGCGATGATGTTCATCGAGCAGGCGATCTTGTAGTTGTCGGTCTTCTGCTGGAAGAACCAGCCCGGGCCCGACCCCGGCACACACACGTCGTGCACCACGACCAGGCCCGGCGACAGGTGGGTGCCGTCGGTGTACGCCCGTGCCACGTCCCGAAGCCGTTGCTCCGCCCGCTCCCGGGCCTGGACCGCCCGGCTGCTCTCCCCGAGCTCGCGCAGCTGCTTCTCGCCGACGGCACGGTCCGGGGTCGTGGAGCAGCCGGAGACGGCGAGCAGGACGACGACCGCCAACGATCCCCACACGCTCTTCGGGCCGGCGGTGCGCCGCGCGAAGGCCCTCATGCCTGTCCGCCTCTCATCCGCAGCTGCCTCTCTCTCGTCGTACGCCCGGCCCGGCCGTCACTGTCCACCAGGACGGCCGGGCCGGGCATGAGTACCCGTACTCAGAACTCGGACGGTTACAGGCCCATGCCTGCCATCGTGCGTTCCAGGGCGTTCGCGTACAGGCGCGCGCCCCCGATCTTCGGGTGGAACGACTGGGCCGACAGGCCGTACTGGTTGACGAGCGGCCAGTCCTTGACCGGATCGTCGGACTTCACCAGCGTCTTGACGATGCCGTGGATCTGCTCCGGGTCACCGCACACGCCCTTGCCCGCGAAGTCGGCCTTCGGGTTGGAGAACCACGCGTTGATGCCCGAGGCCTTGGCGTCGTCGACCGCGCCCTGCATCGCCGTCGACAACGTGTCGGCGGTGTCGTCGAGCCAGCCCGCGGACGCCTCGGACAGGCCGATGGCCATGCCGCTGAAGCCGATGTTCAGGCACGATCCCTTGTCGGAGAACAGGGGCGGGTACCCCATCAGGACGATCTTCGCGTTCGGGGCCCTCATGTGGATCTCCTTCAGGACCCGTGTGATGTCCGGCCGGACGACCTGGTTCATGAGGCCCGGAACGGCGGTCTCCAGCGGCTGTCCGAGGAACTGCTTGTCCCGACCGTTGACGCTGTCGTCCGTCTTGTCGAACGTCTCGCCCTGGCAACTGCCGTTGCCGATGGACAGCAGGCACTTCTGGACGATCTGGGCGAACCGGGAGTCGTTGCCGCCGATGGAGATCGTGACCAGGGTGGTGTTCTGGTCCAGATAGCCCTTGTCGATCTGGGGCTCCTCGCCGTTCTGGCTCTCGCCCTTCGACAGAGCACTGTCGGCCGGGCTCACTTTCTTGGGCAGAACGTTGTAGGTGCGGGCACCCGAGCACGCGATCAGGTGGTAGTCCATGGCCGGGTCCAGCGCGTCGTCCAGCGCGCCGATGGACTTCGACGCCCCGGGCAGCGTCGCCTGGCGCGACCACGCCTGGGTGGAGCGGTGGCAGGCGTCACGGGCGTCGTCGTCGAGCTTGTCGCGGTAGTTGGTCTCCGGGAAGTAGTCCCGGTCGCCCTCGGAGGCGCCCTCACCGGAGGAGTACGAGTCGCCCATCGCGACGACCACGTTCTTCGGCTTGCCCGGCAGCGGCTGGAACGCGACCGAGCCCCAGGCGATGTCCTCGTCGGCCGTGCCGTCGTCGGTGGCGTTCGACAGCGTCACGGTCGGCCGTCCGGTGAAGTGGAAGGCGCCCAGGCTCACCCAGCGTCCGGCACGCTGCTGCACGTCCCGGTCGGGGCTCTTGCTGTCGCTGTTGAGGACGTGGTACTTCGCCTGCCTCGTCTGTGCGCCGGTGTCCGGCAGGTGCACCAGGACCCGTGCCCAGCCGAGGTCCTGCCCGAGGGTCCAGGCGCCGGTGATGGTCATCCGGCCGCCGTCGCCGCCGAGGTGCTGCGCGTCGCGGGTGTGGGCGTACCAGTAGTGGCCGCCGTAGCCGCCGCCGACCTGGTGGAGGTCCTCCTTGCCCTCGTAATGGACGTCGGAGTCGGGCTGGAAGAGGAACCCGAAGGTGCCTGCCGACTTGACCGGGCCGCAGTCGGACCATGTCGGTGTCCCGTCCGGCACCGAGGCCACGACCTTCGCCCCCGTCGGTGCGCCGGTGCACACCGGGGTGCCGGTCTGCAGGCGGTGGCCCTGACCCGGCTCCGAGATCAGCGTCTGGTACTTGATGTTCTCGTGCCCGCAGGTGGTGGCGCACAGGGCCTTCCACGTCACGTTGGGCTGGTTCCACCAGTACTGCTTGTAGCACTCCTTGTTCGGGCAGTTCGGCGGGACGTTCGGGTCGCAGTTGTTCTTGGTGTTGCAGAACGCGTCCAGCGGCGGGGAGACCTGGCTGCGGTAGTCCTTGCTGGTCCACCACGCGGGCTGGAAGCCGGCCGTGTTGTACCCGGAGTCGCCGAGCCAGTCCTGTTTGCCGTCGGTGCCGTAGGAGAAGCCGGTGTCCATGGACCAGGCGGCCCAGCCCATCACCTTCTCCTCGTAGGGCCAGTCCTGCGGATGCGCGGCGTCCTTGTTGGCGGCCGGGCCGTCCACGTCGGTGTCCATGAACGGGTGGCCCCAGCTCTTCTTGTAGAGCGGGTTGGCGGGGTTGTTGTACCAGCCCAGACCCCAGTGGCCGGAGTTCTTGCCCGCGTCCGAGACCGGGTTGAAGCCCAGGTTGTAGTTCCACACGGCGGTGAACCAGTTCTCCACCATGGACGGGTCGTCGTTGTTGACGGTGACCGTCTGCCCGGGGGTGTGGACCTCGTTCCACTTGCCGGCCAGGATCTTCATCGAGGCGGCGATGTTCGTGGCGTAGTCGATCGCGACGAGCTTCTGCAGGGCCGGGGACAGGGCCTGCTCCTTGTGCCCGTTGTCGTCCACCTTCTCGTGGCCGGCCAGGCGCATGCCGTCGGTGACCTGACCGACGCCGTAACCGCAGTCGGACTTGTCCCAGTGGATCTTCCAGTAGGCGTCCGGGTCGTCCTCGACGGCCTTGCGGCCGTAGTAGCCGTCCATCGCGGCGAGCGGGTTGCCCATCTGGCCGGGGATCGAACCGCCCTCGGCCTGCCACAGGTTGGACTCCTGCGCCATGATGCCGAGCAGCACGTTCGCCGGGATACGCCCCTTGCCGTCACCGCCCGTCAGCGTCGGCACCGGGAAGAGACCCTGCGGGTCGATCGTGCCCAGGCCGGACTGGCTGCGGTAGCCGCCCTGGCGCAGGTACTGGGAGCGCAGCTGACCGCGTACGGCCATGTCGACGGCCCACTCGACCTGGTTCGGCGTCGGCTGCAGCGCCTGCGCGTTCACGTCGTTGCGGGAGATGGCGCAGATGCGGTCGGTGTCCCGCGGGTCCACCTTCGCGGTGGGGTCGTTGACCCGCGCCACCGAGGATCCCTTTGCCCTGCCGCCGGCGACGGCGAGCGCGGGGGAGGGGTTCTTCCCGTTCGGTGCCGTCGTGTCCGCGACCGACAGGGTGACCTTCTCGCCGGTGGCGGTGGCCGTGCCGGTGACCGTCACGGGCTGGTCCGCGGCCACGGTCTCAGGGGTCGGCCTGGTGCCGCCCGGGGCGGGCTCGGTCCTGGTGAACCCCTTGCCCGCGTTCTTGATGTGTGCCAGGCCCGCGCGGACGCCCGGGGTCAGGACCGGTTCGACCGCGAGGCGTCCCCGGGTGGAGATGTCCGTGTCGGCGGGGGCGTCGATCCGGGTGACGCCGGTGCCCCGCACCTTCGGGGCTCCCTCGGGGTGACCGGTGAGGAACACCCGGCCCGTCTCGCCCGGCATCAGGTCGAGGTCGCCCAGCTTCCCGGCGGCGACGAGGGCCGGCCTGCCGTGCCCGGACCACACCTTGGCCTGCGCGGTCTTCGTGTTCTTGCGGTCGACGAAGGCGATCTTCCCGCCCTGCGCGGGCCGGATGTCGAAGGGGACGCTGTCCCCGGTGACGAGGTCCTTCACCCTGCCGGAGCGGTCGATGTGGACCAGGTTGTGGCCGCGCGCGGCCACCGCCCCGTCCTCGACGGGCACGGCGCTGGTGATCTCACCCTTGACGGCCGCCTCGGCCAGGGACTTTCCGGCCGTGTCGACGGTCAGCACACGGGTCTTCGTCAGGGACGGGTCGTTGACGTTCCGGAAGGCGCTGAACGCGGCCGTGTGCGTGCGGGTGTTGCAGGAGGGGTCGAAGTAGGCCAGGGACACGGTGAACGGCAGTTTCGTCACCTGGCCGTTGCCGGTGTTGACGATGGCGGCGAAGGCGCCGCCCTGCATCAGGTCCGGCTTGTTGGTGAAGGTCCGCGGCGCGTACACGGCCGCGACGTGGTCGCGGTCCATCACGCACTGGTTGCCGATCCACGAGTCCGCCGTCAGACCCGGCTCGGACAGCTCGGCGGCGGTCTTCCACGCGTACGCCCGGCTGCTGTCCGCCACGAGGATCTTCAGCCCGCCGGTGTCGGCGGCGGCGGTCACGGCCCGGTCCCCGCTGCTCTTCCAGCCCTTGCCGAGCAGGCTGTCGGGATGCGTCACGCGTCCGGGCGGCGTCGGTGCGGTATGGCTCCGTGCGGAACCCGGGTGTGGCGCCGCGACGGCAGGGGCGGTCTGTATCAGGCTGCCGGTGAGCGCGGTACAGGCCGCTACGGCGGCCAGAGGCGCGAGTGTTCGCTTTCTCGGTCTCAAGAGAGATCCCCCGTGTCAGTCGGTTGGTGCCCTGAGCGGGCACGACTGCCCGCCCGCCCCGGCCGATACGGCCGGTGGGACGGACGGGTGCTGTGCTGCCGGGAACGGCCTGGTCAGGGCCGGCCGGTCGTGCGGTGTGGCGCTGAAGAACCGTGCAGGGACGACCCGTTACCCGTGGACCAGCGGGGATCCCGTCAGTTCCTTGGTGATGGGCCCATGGCCGTCGCCCTCGATGTCGTAGACGACCGTGGCGTCGGCCGACCAGAACACCTCGCCGTCGTAGACGGCGGAGGGGGCGGCACAGGTGTTCACGGGCTCGTTCAGGAACCAGGTGTAGTTGTCGTTGACCAGCTTGGTCAGATCACAGGTCTTGCTGGTGACCACGTGGTCCTCGGTGGTCTTGGTGAGGCGCTCCTCCAACCGCGTCGTGATCTTGAAGCTGGTGAAACGCTTGGAGTTGTCGATGACCTGGTCGTCGAGGATCTGCCAGGACATCACCGACTTCGCGGCGATGTTCCCGTCCTTGGAGGCCGTGCTGTTCTCCACGTAGTACTGGGTCTGCGGCTTCTGGCCGGGGAAGACGACGTCGAACTGCGACGTCGTGGCTGCCGCGGCAGCCGGGCCGGCCAGCAGGACGCCGAGGGCGACGGCGGCCGAGGAGAGTCCGGCAGCGGTCAATGCGCTACGCATGAGCGTTCCTTAGGGGTGTGTCAGGAGGCGTGACATCGCGAGGAGTGCTGACGCCACGGTGCCGATGGCCGCGCCCGGGTGTCGCGGCAGGTGGATGACCGACGCCCCGGCCAGGACAGCTGCGATCCGATGCGCAGGGCGGGGCGGCGCGTCACTGTAGCCACACCGGAAACAGCGGCAGCAAGAGGTATATCTGCCAGTGGCGCAAAGTCGCCCTGGTAAGCGGAATGCACCCGGCGGGCCCCGTTGGTCCGGCAAGATCCCCCGCCCGAGCTGTGAACCATCTGTGAAGCGGAAGCGGACGGGACCCTTTTGTCGAGATCGGCATTGACTGAAAACAGTGGGCGCGCCGATGGGACGTTCGGGCCGGTGACCAGGTATGGAGCGGGGGAGGGGCCGAACGAGGGTTGAACCGGGGCCGGTTATGGCGAAATCAAGTCAACATGGAAAGGTCGACAGGCTGTCGGATGCGACCCGACTGCACCCATGAATCCTTCACACAACTGCTGGAACATCCACGGAACTCCACATTCCGGTGCCCCGGTGCCGCATGGGCGCAATCAAGCCACCCGCAAGGGTCCTTGACGCTCCGGAGTGGTCCCCGGCTATGGTTACCGCCGCGTAGGGCAGCCTGACCAACCTGCCGAAACGCGCGCTGATCAACGACGGGGGAACGTCATGGGGCGCATCACCACGCCACCGAACCAGCCATGTGCCGACGCGGGACACAAGCCGCGCACGACGCGCCGCTCGATGCGGCACTCCTGAGAACGAGGGGCAGACGCCCCGTTCCACGACACTGCCCGGCCGGTGACCGCAAGGAAGCGGACCGGAGCGGCCTGCGGCATCGCGCCCGGCCATGTGCGGTCGTCCGCGATGGGCCGACGCCGCGCCGCGCCGGCCCCGTCCGCCCTGCATCGGCCCTTCCGCCTGCATCGGCCCTTCCGCCCTGCACCGGCCCGGTCGTGGGCCTGCAAACGGCACGGCACCAGCCTCTCCGTAGAGGGCCGTGCCCGCTCGATCCCAGTCAACTCACCCACGGACAAAGGACGTTTTGGCGCAACCGCGCCGAGGACGTCCCGAAGGGAAGAACACGTCCATGCGCACTCTGATTCGTGCCGCTGCCGTCGGTGCGGCCATCGCCGCCACGGCCCTGGTCGCCCCGCAGGCGATCGCCCAGAACGCCTCCGCGGCCTCCGTGACCTCCGCTGGCGAACAGCACATCGCCGGTACCGATGTCCAGCTCTCGGCGAAGGGTGCCCGGGACGCGCGCACCCGTGCGGTCGCCGGGGCGAACCCCGTTGCCGTCGCCGCGGCGGCGACTCTCTGCGGGAGCGGCTACAAGCTGGACAACGCCGAGCAGCTTCCCGACTCGCGGCGGTTCGGGACCCTGTTCACCTACACCAAGTATGTGGGCGGGGTGCACGGAGTCTGCTCCGTGTTCGACAACAACCTGGGCACCGCCAAGCACATGAAGCTGAAGCTCTGTGCGGGCCTGGTGGCCCTGGGATGCAAGACCGACGAGGGCACCTTCAAGGACTACGCCGGCCCCGTGAAGATCGAGAGCCGCGACTCCATGGCCGTCAACTGCCCGCCGGTCACCGCCATCATGTGGTCCGACTCGGTCGCGATCATCGACCGGGCCCGGTCGGCCACGGCCTGCGACTGACGCGCAACCCGGCCGCGGCCTCGGGCCGTGCCGGGTCCCGCGGTGATCGCGCCGCGCTCCCGCGGTACCCGAGCGGGCCCGCCACGCCCAGCGGCGTGCCGTCACGACCGTGACGGCACGCCCCCGGGGTGGTCCCGGCCCTTTCCGCCTCCGGCCGGATGAGCGGCGCCACGACGCGTCCCTCATCCGGCCGGACTCCATCGCCTGAACCAGCCGGCGCCGACCCCGGCGGCCACCGAAGCCGCACGGGCCCACCGGGGTGTCGTACGGGCCCACCGAAGTGCGCATGGTGCTCGCCGAGATGTCGTACGGGCCCACCGGAGGCCGAGGGCTCCGGCTCCGGTTCGGCCCGCTGTCCACTGAGACTGTTGCCCGCCTCCCTGATGTCCGCAGCGCGAAGGCTCCCGCTCCGGCCGGGTCCGCCTCCCCGGGACTGCCGTCGGCCTCCCGGATGCCCGCTCCTGCTTCGTACGCCTCCCCACCCGCGACACACGACGAGGTGATCCACAGGGCTTTCTCCGCCTTCGAAAATACCCCCGGGGGTACTCATGCTACCGTCGACGGCATACCCCCTGGGGTAATTCTTCGACGGAAGGGAGTCACCCGGTGTTCTTCGTCGACACGATCGAGGTGTCGGGTCTCGGCAACCGCAGCTACCTGGCGGGCGGCGGGCGTACGGCGGTGGCGGTCGACCCACCGCGCGACATCGACCGGGTGATCGCGGCGGCCGCGCGGCGCGGGGTGCGGATCTCGCACGTCGTCGAGACGCACCTGCACAACGACTACGTCACCGGCGGTCTGGAGCTGGCCCGGGTCACCGGCGCCGCCTACCTCGTCCCCGCCGGAGCCCGCGTCTCCTTCGAGCGCACACCGGTCGACGACGGCGACCGTACGGTGGTCGACGCCGCCGACGGGCTCACCCTGCGCGCCGTGGCGACACCCGGGCACACGCCCCACCACACCTCCTACGTGCTGGAGGAGGGCGGCGCTGCGGTCTCGGTGTTCACCGGCGGCTCCCTGCTGATGGGCACCGTCGGCCGGCCCGACCTCGTGGAGCCGCGGCTGACCGAGCGCCTCGCCCGCGCGCAGCACGCCTCCGTGCACCGCCTGGCCGCCGAGCTGCCCGACGACACGGCGGTGCTGCCCACACACGGCTTCGGCAGCTTCTGCTCGTCCTCCCAGGCACACGGGCAGGCGACCACCATCGGCAAGGAAAGGGCGTCCAACGAGGCCCTCACCCGGGACGTGGACACCTTCGTCGCCGACCTGCTGGCCGCTCTGGACGACATACCGGCGTACTACGCGCACATGGGACCGGCCAACGCCGCCGGACCCGCGCCCGTCGACCTGACGCCGCCCGCCGTGGCGGACGCGGACGAGATAGCCGCCCGGCTGGCCGCGGGGGAGTGGGTGGTGGACCTGCGCAACCGGGTCGCGTTCGCCGCCGGGCACGTCTCCGGCTCGTTCAACTTCGAGGCCGAGGGCCAGCTGGCCACCTATCTGGCCTGGCTGATCCCGTGGGGCAGGCCGGTCACGCTGCTCGCGGAGTCCCCCGAGCAGCTCGCCGCGGCCCAGCGTGAACTCGTCCGCGTGGGCATCGACCGCCCGGCCGCCGCGGCCACCGGTGACCCGCGCTCCTGGGTCCGCCGGGACGAGCCCCTGGCCACCTTCCCCCGGGCCACCTTCGCCGACCTCGCCGGCCAGTACCCGGCGCACGGCGTCGTCGTCCTCGACGTGCGGCGCACGTCCGAGCGCGCGGGCGGGTTCATCGAGGGCTCGGTCCACCTGCCGGTCCACACCCTGCACCGCCGCCTCGGCGAGATACCGCAGGGGCGGGTGTGGGTGCACTGCGCGGGCGGCATGCGCGCCGCCGTCGCCGCCTCCCTGCTGGACGCGGCCGGCCGCGACGTCGTCGCCGTGGACGACGTCTTCGGCGCGGCCGAGGACGCCGGGCTCACGGTCCTCACCGGCTGATTGCGCCGGATGCAGGACACGTCCGTGACGACCCGACGCACCGACCAGGCAGACAGGAGCACACAGCCGCGATGAGCATCTTCCGACGAGACCTGCACAGCCCGGGCCGGGTGACCGTCCAGGAGGCCGCCGCCCGCACCGGCCACGGGAGGGCCGCCGGGGACTCCGGTCGTGGCCCTGCCGCGGAGGCAGGTGGTCACGGCACCGCCGAGGAGGGCGGCAGCCACGGGACGGCCGCGGCGGCCGGTGACCGTGCGGCGGCCGGCCGAGCCGGTGAGGGCGCCGTCCTGCTGGACGTGCGCGAACCCGCCGAGTGGGAGGCGGGGCATGTGCCGGGAGCGGTGCATCTGCCGCTGTCCCTGCTGTCCGCCGGAGCCGGGCTGCCGGCCCCCGCGCAGGCGCGCCCGCTGGTCGTGATCTGCCGCTCGGGCAACCGTTCCCGGCAGGCGGCCGAGCTGCTGGCCGCGCGCGGAGCGGACGCCGTGGACGTCATCGGCGGCATGCGGGACTGGGCCGGGGCGGGGCTGCCCGTCGTCGACGCACGGGGCGGGAACGGGACCGTCGCGTGAGCGCTGTGCTGTGCGCCCTGGTCGCCGGGGCCGTCATAGGCCTGGCGCTCGGCGCGCTCGGGGGCGGCGGCAGTGTGCTGGCCGTCCCGGCCCTGATCTATCTGCTCGGCTTCACCCCGGTCGCGGCCACCACCGCCAGCCTGGTCGTCGTCGGCGTCACCTCGGCCACCGCGCTGTCCGCGCACGCCCGGGACGGACATGTCCGG
Source organism: Streptomyces sp. NPDC007971 (assembly GCF_042958635.1). Lineage (NCBI taxonomy): Bacteria > Bacillati > Actinomycetota > Actinomycetes > Kitasatosporales > Streptomycetaceae > Streptomyces > Streptomyces sp. NPDC007971. The sequence goes on along the minus strand of NZ_JBIBJK010000004.1, from coordinate 395,931 downwards.
TGGCGGACCGGCCTGTTGTTCGCGGCGGCGGGAACCGTGCCCGCGATGCTGGGCGGCGCGCTCGCCGGGCACCTGCCCGCAAACGCTCTGACGGCGGCCTTCGCCCTGGTGGCAGGGGCGGCCGCGGTGCGGATGCTGCGGCCCCGTCCCGCGACGGACAGCGTCGTACCGGTGCGGCCGGGCCGCGCGGCGGCCGCCGGTGCGGGGCTCGGATCGGTCACCGGTGTCCTCGGCGTCGGCGGCGGCTTCCTCGCCGTTCCCGCGCTGGTGAGCGTGCTCGGCATGCGGATGCGGGACGCGGTGGGCACCAGCCTCCTGGTGATCAGCGTCAACTCGCTGGCCGCGCTGGTGATGCGGGCCGGTACCGCGGACGGCCTGGACTGGGCCCGTATCGCACCCTTCGCCGGGGCGGCGATCCTCGGTGCCTGGGACGGCAGGCGGCTGGCCGCGAAACTGTCCGGGGGCGCGCTTCAGCGCGCCTTCGCCCTGGTGCTGCTGGCCGTGGCCGGGTTCATGATGATCGACGCGGTGCTCTGATGCACCGCCGGCCGCCGTCCCGGGCGAGTCCCCCACCGGCGACCACCCACGGGCGACCACACCGGCGACCACGCACCTGCGGCCTCACGCCTGTGGCCTCACGCCTGCGGCCTCAGGCCAGTGACAGGAAGAGCCTCTCCAGACGGGCCCGCATCTGCTCGGGATCCTCGCCGTTCTTGCGGCCGGACTCCATGTCGGCGACACATCGCTGCAGACCGGTGGCGATGAGCGCGAAACCGGCGCGGTCGAGCGCCCGCGACGCGGCGGCGAGCTGCGTGATCACGTCCTCGCAGTCGCGACCCTCCTCGATCATCCGGATCACACCGGCAATCTGGCCCTGCGCGCGGCGCAGACGGTTCAGGACGGACTTCAGCTCCGCACCCGCGAGTTCCAGTTCCACCATCGCTCCTCGGCCATACCCCTAGGGGTACTGTACGTCCCGGTTCGGGACGGCGTCGACCTTCAAGGATCTCACTGCCATGACCTCTGCCCATGCTCCCGTCACCCTCCGCACCGACCAGGTGCGCACCCGGCTCACCGAACTGACCGTCATCGACGTGCGCACCCCCGGCGAGTACGCCTCCGGTCACCTGCCCGGAGCCCTCAACATCCCCCTGGACCGGATCCGGCACGCCCTCCCCGAGCTGCGGCACGCCGCCGGGCGCGGCGACGTCGTGTTCGTGTGCGCCTCCGGAGCCCGCGCCGAGAACGCCGGCAGGCTGCTGGCCGAGCAGGGCGTCCGCACCGCCACCCTGGCCGGCGGCACCGGCGCCTGGGCCGCCGCGGGCCACGACCTGGAGCGGCCCGCGACCTGCGACACCCGGGCGGGGTGGAGCATGGAGCGGCAGGTCCGTTTCACCGCGGGAGCGCTGGTGCTCGCGGGGATCGCCCTCGGGCTGCTCGTGCACCCGGCCTTCCAGATCCTGTCGGCGGGCATCGCGGGCGGCCTGGTCTTCTCCGCGCTCACCGACACCTGCGGCATGGCGGCGGTGCTCGGCAGGCTGCCGCACAACCGTCCGCGCGCGGCCGATCTCGACGCCGTCTTCGCCGCCCTGCGCAGTCGCTGAACCGCGCGCCACGGGAGCGCCCGCGCACACCGCACGGACGCTCCGCAGGCCGGACGACGTCCGCCCCGCCCCACCGCACGGATACCCCGAGGGGTATCCGTGTCAGCCGGTGCCGAGCGGGGTCCGCCGGGCCCGCTCCAGGCAGACGGGAGGCAGCGGGAACCAGCGCATCCGCTCGAAGTCGGCGGACAGCCCGGTCGGGCCCTCGTCGAGCCGCCCGGAGCGGGAGCCGAGCAGCTCGCGGGCCCGTTCGAGCTGACCGGCCAGCGCGTCCTCGCCCAGCCGGCGACGAGGGGCGGCCGGGGCGGCGATCCGTCCGTCGTCCGTGAAGCGCACGTCGGTCAGCCGCAGCAGGTCGGCGGCGGCAGCGGCGTGGTGGTGCCACTGGCCCGTGCTCGGGTCGAAGCGGTAGTCGGGCAGGAGCCGGTGGCCGTGCGCGGCGATCAGGTCGACCGCGTCGACCAGATAGTCGCGGACGGTGTCGCTGATGAAGTAGTTGAAGTTGACGCGGATCCAGCCGAGCTTGATGCCGTCGCAGCCGCGCGCGACCTCGCCGAGCAGGGCGTGCGAGGTGGCCGAGTCGATCGCCAGCAGACGATGGCCGTACGGCCCCGCACAGGAACAGCCGCCGCGGGCCTGGATGCCGAACAGGTCGTTGAGCAGGGCGACGACGTAGTTGTGGTGCAGATGGGAACCGTCGCCGTGGCGGATGCGGAAGGAGACGATGGACAGCCGGCGGGCGTGCCGGTTGCCGAGGATCTCCATGCGGGGGTTGGCGGCCCAGCGCGTCAGCGCATGGCGCACATGGCGTTCCTCGGCGGCCTGGATGGTGTCGGCACCGACGGCCTGCTTGAGGGCGAAGACCAGCCCCGCCCGGACGGATTCGACGATCGCCGGGGTGCCGCCCTCCTCGCGGGCGACCGGGTCGTCGAGGTAGTGGTGGGCGAGGGGGTCGACGAAGGTGACCGTGCCGCCGCCTGGGACGGTGGGCACGCGGTTGCGGATCAGGTCCCGGCGTACGACGAGGACCCCCGGGGTCTGCGGGCCGCCGACGAACTTGTGCGGGGACAGGAAGACCGCGTCCTTGTGGTCGTCCGCGCCCGGCGCGCTCTCGGCGACCCGGATCGGGACGTAGGGAGCGGCGGCCGCGTAGTCCCAGAACGACAGGGCGCCGTGCGCGTGCAGCAGCCGGGTGACACGGTCGGTGTCGGTCAGGATCCCGGTGACGTTGGAGGCGGCCGAGAAGCTGCCGATGCGCAGCGGGCGGTCGGCGTACCGGCGCAGGCCCGCCTCCAGCGCGCCCAGGTCGATGTGACCGTCGGCGTCCTCGTCGATCACCACGACGTCGGCGACGGACTCGCGCCAGGGCAGTTCGTTGGAGTGGTGCTCGTAGGGGCCCACGAACACCACGGGACGCTCGGCCGGCGGCGGCTGGTCGGGGCGGCGCAGTTCCAGGATGCCGACCAGTTTGTTGACGGCGGCGGTGGCCCCCGAGCCGCAGAAGATGACGACGTCGTCCTCGGTGCCGCCGACCGCGTCCCGCACGACGAGGCGCGCGTCCTCGCGCAGCCGGGTCGTCTGCAGGCCGGTGCGGGAGCTCTCGGTGTGGGTGTTGCCGTAACCCGGCAGCACCTGCTCGCGGATGAAGTCCTCGATGAAGTCGAGCGAGCGGCCGGAGGCGGTGTAGTCGGCGTAGACGATGCGCTTCGGACCGTAGGGGCCGTCCAGCACCACGTCGTCGCCGATGATCCCCCGGCGTATGCGCTCCAGCAGTGCCGGGGCGGCCGGTGCAGGTAAGGCGCTCACGACCGCGGCCCGCTGTCGCTCGCGGACGGCTGCCGAAGTATGTCCACTCTGTGGCGGTGTGCTGCGCTGCCGGTCATGGCCGGGGCCTTTCGCGTCGGCGCCGACCGCTGCCGACGTCCGGTCGACCGCGGACGGCGTGGCGGATCGAGAGGTCGACGGGGTGCGACGAGGACGGTGACGCCTCGGCGCGAGCCGCCGCCAGACATACCCTACCGGGTATTTTTCCAGGGGCGGAAGCGGCAGGCCCTTGACCCAGGGAATGACCGAGAGTGGTCGCCCGCATGGAGGACGTGCTGTGTGAAGCCGTCCGGTGATCCGGTCCGGTGGCAGTCATCGAGCAACCCGCCGTTCGGGATCGCCTCGCGGAGCAGGCCGGCGACCACAGGGCGGTCTGCTCGTCCGGCAGGCCGCGGTGGACGACGTCCAGACGGTGCGGGTCCTGTGGGGGACGACATGCTGCAACCGGGATTCATATTTCCTCGATATCGCCCGACCCGGCGCACAAGCACGTCGGTGACCAGGACCGATGTCAGAGCGGGGGCGGGACCCTGTACCCAGCACCACCCTCGGAACGGGTGTCTGCTTGCCTGACCGGATCCGACCCGATCGGCAAGACTCGACGACGTACGGTGACGGACGGTGCGGAGCAGGCCGGGCCGGCGCTCAGGAACCGGAAGGCGGAGACGGGCAGGGTGACGGGTGCCATGGAAGTGCAGCGGACCGGTCGCGTCGCCGACAGTGTTCCCCGGGTGTTATGCGCTCCCTGGTCGGCACGGACCTGGCTGATCGTTCTGCATGTCCTGTCGGGTCTGCCCATCGCTCTGGTGACCATCGGCACCCTGCTGCTCCTGGGCGGGCTGGCGGCCGGGCTGGCGCTGACCTGGGTGGCCGTGCTGCCGGTCCTCGCGGCCCTGTTCTGGTGTTCGCGGCAGTTCGCCGAGCTGCAGCACGCCAGGTTCGCCGCGCTGCTGAACGTCGACCTGGTGGTGGAGCGCTCAAGGACGGAGGGCATCACCTGGTCCCGGCGCGTGATGGCCGAGGTCCGTACCTCAACTACCTGGCGGCGCCTGGGGTACCACGTGGTCTCCAGCGCCCTGGGCCTGCTCGGCTCCGTCGCGCTGGTCGCCTTCTGGGTGGCCGGACTGGCGTTGAGCACGGTCTGCCTCGGCACCACCGGCATCGGCGGTAGCCTGCCGTACGTCCTCGGCCTTCACCAGGCTCTCCTCGTGGTGCTGACGCTCGCCGGGATCTGCGTCCTGCCGCTCTTGCTGAACCTCGCGCGAGGCCTGGCTCTTGTGGATGTGGCGCTGGCCGGGAACCTGCTGGGCCCGAGCCCGCGGCACCGGATGAACCAGTTGTCCGAGCAGGTGCTCACCCTGACCGAGGCACGCGCCCAGGTGGTCGAAGCCACCGACTCGGAGCGACGCCGGATCGAGCGCGATCTCCACGACGGAGTGCAACAGCAGCTGGTCTCCATGTCGTTGAACCTGGGCATCACCAGAAAGACGGTCAAGGACATGCCGGAGCCCGCCAGGGAGGCGTTGGCACAGGTGCATGAACAGGCCAAACAGACCCTGGCCGATCTGCGGCAGCTGGTGCGCGGGTTGCACCCGGCGGTACTGGACGATCTGGGACTCGATGCAGCCCTGTCGGGCATCGTGGCGCGCTCGCCGGTGCCGGCGAGCCTGCACGTCGACCTGCCGCGCCGGCCGTCTGCGGCTATCGAGGCGACGGCCTACTTCGTGGTCTCCGAGGCGCTGACCAACGTCGCCAAGAACGCCCAGGCCCCCGAGGTGGGCGTTCGGGTCGAGCATCACGACGATTCCAAACGGGGTGACAGTCACGGACAACGGTTGCGGAGGCGCCGGCGAGCAGGCCGGCAGCGGACTGCGCGGCCTCATGCAGCGCGTTCACGGGGTGGACGGCAAGCTGCACGTCGACAGTCCGGCCGGCGGCCCGACCGTGATCACTGCGGAACTGCCATGCGGGTGGTGATCGCCGAGGACTCGGTGCTGCTGCGGGAAGGCATCGTGCGGCTGCTCGAAGCCGACGGACACGAGATCGTCGCCGCGGTCGGCGACGCCGATGGGCTGATCTCCCAGGTCGAGGAGCACCGGCCGGACCTCGCTCTGAGCGATGTCCGGATGCCCCCGGGCTTCCGCGACGAGGGCCTGCGGGCCGTGGTCGAAATCCGCGAACGCCAGCCCGACGTCGCCCTGCTGGTGCTGTCCCAGTACGTCGAGGAGCGGTACGCCACACGGCTGCTGTCCGGTCGGACCCGGGCACTGGGCTATGTGCTGAAGGACCGGGTCGCCGACGTGGACGAATTCCTGGACGCCGTACGGCGCGTGGCCGAAGGAAGCACCGTCCTGGACCCGGAGGTGGTCTCCCAGCTCCTGATCCGCAAGCAGGCCGATCCGCTGGAGCGCATCACCGCCAGGGAACGGGAGGTGCTCGTCCTGATGGCGCAGGGGCGGTCCAACGCCGGGATCGCGGCGGCTCTGGTGGTGAGCGAGAGCACCGTGGCCAAGCACATCAACGGGATCTTCAGCAAACTGGACATCCCACCGGCCGACTACGACCACCGCCGGGTCCTGGCCGTCTTGAAATTCCTGGAGGGGTGAAGGAGAAGCATGTCGTCACAGAACGGGTCCACGGGGCTGCCCGCGATCGCCCGGAAGGTGTTCCTGACCGGCACCGTCCTGGTCCTCGGCGGTGCCGCCCTGGTCGGCTGCGTGGGCCGGGGACCCACCCACACCGAGACCAAGCAGCTCTCCTTCCACCACCGGATCGACCGGATCGAGTTCGACCTGGACAGCGGCAACATCACCCTGACCCGTGGTGAACAGGGCCAGGTCGGCATCGGCCGGACCCTGACCTGGACGGACGACCGTCCGGTGTTCAAGGAGGAGTGGCAGGGCAACGTCCTGCGCATCACCAGCAAGTGCGACGGCCGGCACTGCTCGGCCGACTACAAGGTCCAGCTGCCCAGCTCCGTACAGGTCGACGCGTCCACCGAGGCGGGGGTGATCAGCACCCAGGCCGTCCAGGGGGACCAGCAGCTGAAGACGGACTCCGGGGACATCCGGGTCACCGATGCCGCCGGCCGGCTGTCGGCCTCCGTCAAGAGCGGCAACATCACCGCCGACGGCCTGGCTTCCGCGTCCGCCTCGGCCACCTCGCAGGCCGGCAATCTGAGCATGGGATTCGTCAGGGCGCCGGCTCAGGTGACGGCCCGCGCCCAATCCGGAAACGTGAACGTGAAGGTGCCGCACACCGGGCAGCAGTACCGGGTGCAGGCCGACACCGACGCCGGCCAGAAGTCCGTCAAGGTCGCCCAGAGCTCGACCGGACAGGGTGCGATCACCGCGCACTCCGACGCCGGCAACATCGACATCGACTACGCATAACCCGCCGGCAGGGACCGCCGGCCCGCTGAGGCTCCGGTGCGGGACGACTCCGTCAGGCCGTCCGCCCCGGAGCTTCGCCATATTCGAACGGAGCCGTCGGGCCGGCGCACCGTGCTTTCACCGGTGACGACTCCCGTACAGAACCGAAGGTCCGCGCCCCCCGCGGCAACATCGCGGTGTGCGTCGCCGACCGCGAAGCCGTCAACCAGGTCATGTACTACCTGGCGACCGAGTCCGGGCTGACCGTCGCCGGCCACCCGCGCCCGCGACACCCTGCGGATCAGCTGGTACGGCAAGCCGAGTCCTTACCTGCCCAGGTAGCGGTGTGCGTGAGCCCTGCCGTCCGTGATCGGGCGGCAGGGCTCACGCTTGACGTACGACCGTCAGGCCTCCCCGAGGAACCCTGCCCACGCCTCACGTGACACGCGGATGACGGGTCCGGCCACGGTCTTGGAGTCCCGGATGTGCACAGCTTGCGTGTCCGCAGCTATCTCAACGCACTGACCGCCTTCGGTTCCGCTGTAGCTGCTCTTGAACCAAGCGAGGTCGGACGCGACGGTTGAGGACTCAGCGTTGCTCATAGCGATCCCAACAACCCTTCGATCAACTTCAGCGACTCTCGCGGAGTGAGAGCCTGCGATCGGATAATCCCATAGCGGGCGGCGGCGAGAACCGTCTGCTCCGAGTCGGTCTCGAGGGTGCTGGTCGCGTGTGCCTCCGAGTACACAAACTTCTTGCTGTCCTTATGTGTAAGGACCGTGAACGGTCCATTCACACCTGCGTTGTCCTCGCAATCGATCGGCATGACTTGAATCTCCACGTTCCGCTTGTCGCCGATCAGCAGAAGATGCTCCAGCTGCCCGCGTAGTACGTTCTTGCCGCCGTAGCGGTGTCGCAACACCGCCTCGTCCATCACGAAGCTCAGCAATGGTGCGGGTCGACGGGCGAAGATGTCCTGCCGGGCCAGTCGGGCGGTCACCCGCTGCTCGATCGTTTCCTGGTCAAGGGGAGGGCACCGCATGGCGAGCAGGGCCCTCATGTACTCCTCCGTCTGCAGCAGGCCGTTGACGACATGGGTGTCATACATGAGCAGCTCCAGAGCCTCCTTCTCCAGCGTCGCCATCCCCTGGAAGAACACCGGATACTGAGCCCGCTCCACCTGCTCCTTCCACACCGTCAGCAACCCGCCCGCGTCCAGGACCTCGTCCGCCCGCTCGATCGTCCTGGATGAGGGGATCCGCCGCCCCTGCTCGTACGATGCGACCGTGGACGCCGAGTATCCGATCCGCCGTCCGAACTCCTCCCGCTCCAGGCCCGCCCGCACCCTCAGCGTCTTCAGTGTCTGCCCGAACGCGATGACCACAGCCTGCCCGGACGTGTCCGCCGTGGCCTGTCCCGCGTCGTCTGCCACCACGGTCTCGGCTCCCTCGCGTGCAACCTCGGTCATCGCTACGCCTCCCTGGCTCAACGCCGCATCGGCGGCCTCGTCACGCCGCGCGTCTCGTACCCGTACCGGCACAACGCGTACAACGGGCCGCGTCGGTGCGTCACCACTGGTCACGCTACGCGACCGAAGACACCGTTGTCGGCATGACGAGCCAACTCCCCAGCCCCATCAGCGCCTCCCAACGCACGTGTCCCGGCGACGACTTGAGCCGCGCCTTCGAGATGCGTTTCACCTCCACCCCACGGGGTGCCCGCCTCGCCCGCCGACTGGCCGCACACCGGTTGGACGCCTGGGGAATCCCGTACGGCACCGACCCGCACGAGGAGATCGTGCTGGTCCTCGGTGAGCTGACCGCCAACGCGGTACGGCACAGCCATGTCCCCGGCCGGGACTTCCATCTGCTCCTGCACGTGAGCGAACCCGCCCGCACGGTCAGGATCGAGGTCACCGACACCCGTACCGAATGCACACCACCCGAACCGGACGCGCTGCCCGCCCCCGGCCCAGAGGACACCAGCGGCCGAGGGTTGCTGCTGGTCGCGGGTCTCGCCACCTGCTGGGGCTGGCACCTCCGGCCGGGAGGTCCGGGCAAGACGGTCTGGGCGGAGTGCGTGTTCGCAACTCCCACGTGAGCTCGGGACCGCGGTGGAAGAATGTGCCGGGATGACCTCCAGCGACTACTCTGCGTTCGCCCACCTCACCGCCCCCAACGCCCCCCTCTACCGCCAGGTCATGCGGGCGTTCCTCGCCGCCAAGGAGCGGTTCGCGGTGCATCTGCGGCCGGAGGACGTGTACGCCGCCCTGGACGCGGGGAGCCGGCCCGCCGACCCGGAGGCGGTGACGGCGCGGTTCACCGACCTCGCCGACAACGCCCGTGCCTTCATGGGCTCGCTCCAGCGCACCATCGACCTGCACGACATCGAGGTCGAGGCGTTCCTCGCCTACAAGGACCGGCTGATCCAGTACCTGGAGCGCTTCATCCAGGACCCCCCAGCAGCCCACTCGAAGGATCGATGAACGCCATCTGAACCGGTGCTTCTTCCACTCCGTCGTCATGCGACAACTTTCCGGTGACGCATCGTGTGGAATGCACGGCGGCCGGGAGCCTTCGGTCCCGGCGAAAGTCCCAGAGAAGTCCCACAGGCGCCACCACGTCCCGTCTCGCCGCGCGTTTATGCAGGTTGGTAGGGACGTGACGGGCGCCTTTTTCTGAGAACTTTCAGATGTCCCGGAAGGGACTAGCGGAAGCCGTGACCGGCCTCGATGAGTGGTCGCGGGTCGCTGACCTGCGCGAACGACCTTTCGACTGTTTCACGCTCGTCCCCGTTGATGCAGCCGGAAGTCCCAGAAGAGTCCCAGAGACAGTCCACCGACGCACAGCCACGCTTCGGCTGCGCGTTGTGAACAGCTTGCCGGGTCTGTCCCCAGACACACCCGCTCAGGCGAGCAGGGGGTGCAAGAAGGGGCTGGGAGTGCCATGCCAGAAGATGTCCAGGCTGTCGCGTGCCCGGGTCGCCGCCACGAAGACCAGGGATCGCGCCCGCTGGAGCTCTCTTCGGTAGCGGGCGGGGTCCGACCGGCGCAGTTGGTTGACCTGCTCGCGGGGGATCAGGCCGTCGCTGACTCCGGCGATGATCATGCGCTGGTACTCCAGCCCCTTGAATCGGAATCAGAGACTGGGCGCCAACAGGGTCAGCCGCAGCAGTGCGGCGAGTGTCAGCACCGCGGGGACGGCGTACCACCACCTGCGGAGCCACTCGGCCTTGACGAATACCCACGTCAGCAGCGCCATCACAGAGCAGAAGGCCAAGCCGACGCCGGCCGCGACATGAGAGTTGGTGACGGCCTGTCGGTCCCAGGGGCCGTCTGGCTCGACCATGAAGGCCGTGAGCACGACGTAGCCGGTGACCAAGGTTGCCAGGGCGAGGACGACCGCGCACACACCGGTGCCGATCCGGCTGGAGACCCCTGGCCGTCGACTCTCGCGTACCTCGGTGGTCGAATCTGCGCTTGAGCTCACCGCAGCGCCTCTTTCGCGTCGTCCAGTTTCCTGTCGAAGCCCCGACCGTATCCCTGGGCGTTCGGGTCCTCGTAGTAGGGTCCGCCGTTGTAGCGGGCGGCCAGTTCCTGCATTTGGGCTCGGGTCATCTGTTCCGGCGGTACGTCGGCGAAACCGCTCTCCGCCTTGAGCTGGGCCAGGTACTCCGAGGCGATGAAAATGTTCTTCGACGGGTCCTTGATGGCGCCCACGACGACGTCCCGCTGCATGTCGGTGAGGTGGTGCGGGTCGTAGCCGAGCACCTCGGCGGCGCGGCGCACCTGGATGGACAGTGGACCCATCGAGGTGTCGTCGGGGTCCTCTTGTCCGGGAAGGATCTTCCGTCCTTCGAAGGCTGCATCGTCGAGCCAGCCGGGGTCGCCCTCGACCTCCTGCCAGGCGATGCCGGCGACCATCTCGGGCGGCAGGCCGGAATCGTGTGCGGCAGCCCTGATGAGTTCACTGTTGGCGGAGATGTACTCGCGACGCTTGTCGTCGTCGTTGGACCACATCCAGTAGTTGTTGCCCTGGGCGTTCGGCAGTCCGTCGATGCGGGTCTCGATCCGCGAAAGGATCTCGTTCGCCACGACGTTGCCGCCCATGGTGGGGATGGCGTCCACCTTCGGTCCCGCGCCAGGCAGCTGCGCGTAGGGGTTGTCGCTTGCTTGGTGCGCCTCGGTGAGCAGCGGCCCCAGGCTCTTCAGGAACTGTCCTGGGTCCTTGACGGGACTCTGGAAGTCAGGAAGGGAGCGGTAGGCCGCCTTGATGTCGGCGATGCACTGCTCGCGTGCTTCGGACTCCACGCGCAGGGCGTCGCCGTAGTGGTCGCTGGTCTGGTGGTAGTACCGCTCGGCGTCCTCGCGTATCGCGTCGACGTCAACGGTCACCTCCGCGAACCAGTCCAGCACCCCTGTGGTGGCCCGCAGATCCTCCCACTGCCGCATGGGCTCGGCAGCCCGCGCCGTCGGTGTGACCGCGGTGGCCTCGCGCGACATCACCTCGGACAGCTTCTTCTCGGTGGCCTTGCCGCTCTTGTAATGGCTCTTGGCGGTGGTGACCGCGTCCGAGTACGTCCTGAGGGCGGTGCTCACCGTGCGGAAGGCTTCCGACAGGGCGTCGGTGAGCTCCTTGGCCTCCTTCAGCCGTTTGACGTACAGGTCGCGGGCCTCGCTCTGCCAGTCCACCTTCACGGCCTTGCGGAAGGCGTCGTCAGTGGTCTCGATGAGCTTCTGCAAACGCGTGAACTCCGCGGCACTGCGCCCTATGAGCGCAGGATTCGCGTCCTCCAGGAACTCCACGTCCGTGCGATGGGTCACTGCGGATCACCGGTCCCCAGGTTCGGTGTAACGGCCGGACACCAGGACGGAGTTCAGCTTGGAGCGCACCCCGTCGTCGTACTCCGCGTACGTGTTGTTGGTCGACTTGAGCTTGCCGGCCAGTGCCGCCAGCAGCACCACCGCGTCGTTGTACTGGTCCTGGGCGAACCGCGCGAACGTCTCGGCGTTCGAGGCTACGCCTGGATGGGCTCGGGGAGCACGGCACATTGTCGCGTTCTCTCCGTCCATGCGCCCCTCATACAGGACTCCCGCGATCTCGAGCAGGAGATGTGAACTGCCGTCGATGGAGCTGGCGTTCACGGCAAACCCGTCTCCATGCCCGGACGCTCCAGCGGCTGACCCGCCACCGCCCATATCGGCGGGCAACTGGTTCAACTGCATGTGCGCCGACTGCGGCTGCCTGGCGAGGGCATCAGCTTTGAGCTGGGCCCATTCCTCGTCCCACGACATGATGTCCGTCCCCCGTCGTCCGGCTGTCGTATTGCTGGATCACATGGTCATGTGATCACCAAGTGTGCCATGAAACCGTAAACAGACGATCAGATGCGCCCCGCGGCCCGCTTAGGGGCCACCTCCCGTGCCTGCGTCAGCTGTTGCCCTTGGGGCCGGTACGGGGCTCACCGGTCCTGCGGCACGTGTGTCCTTCTGTCGGGCCCACCGGGTGAGAGTTGTCGAACCGGTACCGCAACAAGCTAGCCGATTCCACTGACAGCGCGCGTTGGGTCACATCTCTGTGGCGCTCCGCATCTGTGGCGCTCCGCACTCACCACGGTGTGTTCGTGCATGGCGAGCGGACGACGCGCCAGGAGTCGTCACCTCGAGCAAGGGGGCGCCGGCTGTCGCTTGGCCACTCCAGAGCCCAGGAGCGTGACAGTCGGTTTGCTTCGGGGCGGTGATCGCGAGGTCGGTCAGTTTTCCGAGCACGTTGATCTGACGGACACTGCGCCACGTTTGGAGCGTAGCCCGGAACGATTCGTTCACATCGGCGAGTCCGGTGCTGTCTTGCGGAAGGCGCCCAGGCGTTTCTCCCAGCGGTACTCGATCTTCCTGGCGGGCGGCCACGCGCGGACACTTCCCTGCCCACGTCGGGGTTGTGCCGGCCGCCGGGCGCGGTTCGCACGTCGACGACCGCCCGTATGCCGGCGTCGCGGAGGAGTCCGGTCAGCTCGTCGCGGGTGGCAGTCCCGTACCCGAACGTCAGCAGCGTCACTGGGGCCAAGAGAGCGCCTCCTGGCCCGTGTCGACATGCGTCAGACTTGCGCACGTAGCACCAGAGCGGGCCTTCGGTCCCGGCTCAAAGTCACAGAGAAGTCCCACAGGGGCCGCCATCCCCCTCCCGCCCCACATTCATGCAGGTCAGGAGGGGTGCCGCAGCAGTCTTTCTCAAGACTTTCAGATGTCCCGGAAGATCTCGATCTGTGCGCCGATGGTGTTCAGCCGCTCGGCGAGGTCCTCGTAACCCCGGTTGATGACGTACACGTTGCGCAGCACCGACGTGCCCTCGGCCGCCATCATCGCCAGCAGGACGACCACCGCGGGACGCAGTGCCGGCGGGCACATCATCTCGGCGGCGCGCCAGCGGGTCGGGCCCTCGACCAGCACCCGGTGCGGGTCCAGCAACTGCAGCCGGCCGCCGAGGCGGTTGAGGTCCGTCAGGTAGATCGCGCGGTTGTCGTAGACCCAGTCGTGGATGAGGGTCTTGCCCTGTGCGACCGCCGCGATGGCCGCGAAGAACGGGACGTTGTCGATGTTCAGGCCCGGGAAGGGCATGGGGTGGATCTTGTCGATGGGGGCTTCGAGCTTGGAGGGGCGGACCGTGAGGTCCACCAGGCGGGTGCGGCCGTTGTCCGCGAAGTACTCGGGGCTGCGGTCGTGGTCGAGGCCCATCTCCTCCAGGACCGCCAGCTCGATCTCCAGGAACTCGATGGGCACCCGGCGCACCGTCAGCTCCGACTCGGTCACCACCGCGGCGGCCAGCAGGCTCATCGCCTCGACCGGGTCCTCGGAGGGGGAGTAGTCGACGTCCACGTCGATGTTCGGCACGCCGTGCACGGTCAGCGTGGTGGTGCCGATGCCCTCGACCTTGACGCCGAGCGTCTCCAGGAAGAAGCAGAGGTCCTGGACCATGTAGTTGGAGGAGGCGTTGCGGATGACCGTCACGCCGTCGTGCCGCGCAGCGGCCAGCAGCGCGTTCTCGGTCACCGTGTCGCCGCGCTCGGTCAGCACGATCGGGCGGTCGGGGCGGACCGTGCGGTCCACCTGCGCGTGGTACTGGCCCTCGGTCGCCGCGATGTCCAGACCGAACCGGCGCAGCGCGATCATGTGCGGCTCGATGGTCCGGGTGCCGAGGTCGCAGCCGCCGGCGTACGGCAGCTTGAAGTGGTCCATGCGGTGCAGCAGGGGACCGAGGAACATGATGATCGAGCGGGTGCGGACGGCCGCCTCCGCGTCGATCGCGGCCATCTCCAGCTCGGCGGGCGGGACCAGTTCCAGGTCGACGCCGTCGTTGATCCAGCGGGTGCGCACGCCGATGGAGTTGAGCACCTCCAGAAGGCGGTACACCTCCTCGATCCGGGCCACCCGGCGCAGCACGGTGCGCCCCTTGTTCAGCAGCGAGGCGCACAGCAGGGCCACGCACGCGTTCTTGCTGGTCTTCACGTCGATGGCGCCGGACAGCCGGCGGCCGCCGACCACGCGCAGATGCATCGGACCCGCATAGCCCAGCGACACGATCTCGCTGTCCAGGGCTTCACCGATTCGGGCGATCATCTCAAGGCTGATGTTCTGGTTGCCGCGCTCGATGCGGTTGACCGCGCTCTGGCTGGTGCCGAGAGCCTCCGCGAGCTGACTCTGTGTCCAGCCTCGGTGTTGCCGGGCGTCACGGATGAGCTTGCCGATGCGTACGAGGTAGTCGTCTGACATGAGGCCGAGGTTATCTCAGATATGAGATGACGCCTGTTAGGGGGGTCCGTTCGGGTGACGGCCGTGACGGGTCGTCAGTGCGCCCTGGCCGCACCGGAGGGCGGTGGCTGGGGAGATTCGGGCAAATCAGCCGATGTCGTATGACACTCGGTTACCCAGGCAACCCCGGCCCACGCGCGTCCCTCTCTGTCCGCGAAGGGGGATGTACATGAGGATCAAGACGCGCGGGCGCCTCGTCGCCGCGCTGCTCGTCGGCTGCTGCGCACTTGTCTCCTGCGGTACGCACCGCGCGGGCGCCGCGAAGGCCGGCTCCCCGGCGCCGCGCCCGTCCGCGGTCGACACGGCGTGCGCCGTCGAGCGGCCTTCGCAGGACACGGACGACGACCAGGGGGAGTTGCCGGACACGACGTCCGACGACCAGGGGCTCCCCGACACCACGAGCGACGACCAGGGGGAGCTCCCGGACACGACGTCCGACGACCAGGGGGAGTTGCCGGACACGACGTCCGACGACCAGGGGCTCCCCGACACCACGAGTGACGACCAAGGGCTCCCGGACACCACCACCGACGACCAGGGTCCGGCCGCGGACGGCACCACGGAGGACGGCGCGGGGGTGCCGGAGGCCGGTCCGCACCGCTGGTTCCCGATGACCCGGGAATTCCGCGCGTATCTGGCGGCGGGTGTCTCGAAGGGCGACGTCGCCATCGCCGCCCATGTCTCGAGGGTCTGTGTCCGCACGCCCGATGACAGCGGTCGCACCGAGGCCGACGTGTGGGTCGACTACGGCGTGTGGCAGGACGGCGAGCGGAACCGCGCCGCCGGTGCGTTCGCCCGCTGGAGGCGGTCCGTGTACGGCGGCCACGGCCATGTGACCGTCCTGGCGCCCGCCAAGATGACCACCGAGCGCGACTGGTAGGCCGGCGGGCGCGGTGCGGCCGGGTCGGGCATGACCATTCAGCGGTCATGTACTAGAGTTATCTCGACATCGAGATATCTGCCGGGCGCACCGCACCCGCCGCCACTCGCTAAGGATTACCTAACTAAGCCTTACCTTAGTGGATCGGCCCAGCCGGCGTGGCGGCACGATGGACGGTGGTACGCGCACATCAATGAAGGAGACTGTCGTGTCGGCGAACAGCTTCGACGCCCGCAGCACGCTGCAGGTGGGCGACGAGTCGTACGAGATCTTCCGGCTGGACAAGGTGGAGGGCTCGGCCCGCCTGCCGTACAGCCTCAAGGTCCTGCTGGAGAACCTGCTCCGCACGGAGGACGGCGCGAACATCACCGCCGACCACATCCGTGCCCTCGGCGGCTGGGACTCCCAGGCCCAGCCCAGCCAGGAGATCCAGTTCACGCCGGCCCGCGTGATCATGCAGGACTTCACCGGCGTGCCCTGCGTCGTGGACCTCGCGACCATGCGTGAGGCCGTGAAGGAGCTGGGCGGCGACCCGGCGAAGATCAACCCGCTGGCGCCGGCCGAGCTGGTCATCGACCACTCCGTCATCGCCGACAAGTTCGGCACGAACGACGCCTTCAAGCAGAACGTCGAGCTGGAGTACGGCCGCAACAAGGAGCGCTACCAGTTCCTGCGCTGGGGCCAGACCGCCTTCGACGAGTTCAAGGTCGTCCCGCCGGGCACCGGCATCGTCCACCAGGTGAACATCGAGCACCTGGCGCGCACGGTCATGGTCCGAGGCGGCCAGGCCTACCCCGACACGCTGGTCGGCACCGACTCGCACACCACCATGGTCAACGGCCTCGGCGTGCTCGGCTGGGGCGTCGGCGGCATCGAGGCCGAGGCCGCCATGCTCGGCCAGCCGGTCTCCATGCTCATCCCGCGCGTCGTCGGCTTCAAGCTGACCGGTGAGCTCAAGCCCGGCACCACCGCCACCGACCTGGTGCTCACCATCACCGAGATGCTGCGCAAGCACGGCGTCGTCGGCAAGTTCGTCGAGTTCTACGGCGAGGGCGTCGCCGCCACCTCGCTGGCCAACCGCGCCACCATCGGCAACATGTCGCCGGAGTTCGGCTCCACCGCCGCGATCTTCCCGATCGACGGCGAGACCCTGAAGTACCTGCGCCTGACCGGCCGCTCCGAGCAGCAGGTCGCGCTCGTCGAGGCGTACGCCAAGGAGCAGGGCCTGTGGCTCGACCCGGCGGCCGAGCCCGACTTCTCCGAGAAGCTGGAGCTGGACCTCTCCACGGTCGTCCCGTCGATCGCCGGCCCGAAGCGCCCGCAGGACCGCATCGTCCTCGCGAACGCCGCCCAGCAGTTCGCGCAGGACGTCCGCAACTACGTCGACACCGCCGACGAGGCGGGCAAGGAGTCCTTCCCGGCCTCCGACGCCCCGGCCGTCCACCCCAACGGCGCCCCGTCCAACCCGGTCCAGGTCACCGCCCCCGACGGCACGACCTACACCCTCGACCACGGTGCGGTGACGGTCGCGGCCATCACCTCCTGCACCAACACCTCGAACCCGTACGTCATGGTCGCCGCCGCCCTGGTGGCCAAGAAGGCGGTCGAGAAGGGCCTGACCCGCAAGCCGTGGGTCAAGACCACCCTCGCCCCGGGCTCCAAGGTCGTCACCGACTACTTCGACAAGGCGGGCCTGACCCCCTACCTGGACAAGGTCGGCTTCAACCTCGTCGGCTACGGCTGCACCACCTGCATCGGCAACTCCGGCCCGCTGCCGGACGAGGTCTCCAAGGCCGTCAACGACCACGACCTCGCGGTCACCTCGGTCCTCTCCGGCAACCGGAACTTCGAGGGCCGGATCAACCCCGACGTCAAGATGAACTACCTGGCCTCCCCGCCGCTGGTCGTCGCGTACGCCCTCGCGGGGTCCATGAAGGTGGACATCACCAAGGACGCCCTCGGCACCGACCAGGACGGCAAGCCGGTCTACCTGACCGACATCTGGCCGACCGAGGCCGAGGTCAACGACGTCGTGGCCAACGCCATCGGCGAGGACATGTTCAACAAGTCCTACCAGGACGTCTTCGCGGGCGACGCCCAGTGGCAGTCCCTCCCGGTCCCGACCGGCAACACCTTCGAGTGGGACACCGAGTCCACCTACGTCCGCAAGCCCCCGTACTTCGAGGGCATGGGCATGGAGCCGGCCCCGGTCACCGACATCGCCGGTGCCCGCGTCCTGGCCAAGCTGGGCGACTCGGTCACCACCGACCACATCTCCCCGGCCGGCGCCATCAAGGCCGACACCCCGGCCGGCAAGTACCTCACCGAGCACGGTGTGGAGCGTCGTGACTTCAACAGCTACGGCTCGCGCCGAGGCAACCACGAGGTCATGATCCGCGGCACGTTCGCCAACATCCGCCTGCGCAACCAGATCGCGCCGGGCACCGAGGGCGGCTACACCCGCGACTTCACCCAGGCCGACGGTCCGGTGTCGTTCATCTACGACGCCTCCCGCAACTACATCGAGCAGGGCATCCCGCTGGTCGTCCTGGCCGGCAAGGAGTACGGCTCCGGCTCGTCCCGCGACTGGGCCGCCAAGGGCACCGCGCTCCTCGGCGTCAAGGCCGTCATCGCCGAGTCGTACGAGCGCATCCACCGCTCGAACCTCATCGGCATGGGCGTCCTGCCGCTCCAGTTCCCGGAGGGCTCCTCCGCCGAGTCCCTCGGCCTGACCGGTGAGGAGACCTTCTCCTTCGCCGGTGTCACCGAGCTGAACGACGGCACCACGCCGCGCACGGTCAAGGTCACCACCGACTCCGGTGTGGAGTTCGACGCGGTCGTCCGCATCGACACCCCCGGTGAGGCCGACTACTACCGCAACGGCGGCATCATGCAGTACGTGCTGCGCAACCTGATCCGCAAGTAGGCGGCAGGACGCGGCGCCACAGGGCCGCATCCCCGGCGACGGGGGTGCGGCCCTTCGCCGTCCCCGTCCCCGGGCCGCACCGGGTTCACGATCGAGCTCCCCTCGTCCGTCACGCCGCCGACGCCCGGGACACGCGTGCCCGGCAGCACGTCCGTCACCGCGTGCCGGGCCTCCCGGCCGCTCGGCAGCTCCGCCTGACCTGCCTCACTCCGGCAGGAGCAGCGAGAGGTCCGGCAGTGCCACCTCGGCCCAGATCACCTTGCCCTGAGGCGTGTACCGGGTGCCCCAGCGCTCGGTCATCTGCGAGACCAGGAACAGGCCCCGGCCGCCCTCGTCGGTCGTCGCGGCGTACCGCAGATGCGGCGAGGTGCTGCTGCCGTCGGCCACCTCGCAGATCAGCGTGCGGTCCCGGATCAGCCGCACATGGATCGGCTCGGAGCCGTAGCGGATGGCGTTGGTGATCAGCTCGCTCAGGACGAGTTCCATGCCGAAGCCCAGCTCGGCCAGGCCCCACTCCTCCAGCTTCTCGGACACGGCGCGGCGCATGCCCGACACGGCGGCCGGGTCGTGCGGCACATCCCAGTCGGCGACGTTCTCCGGCGGCAGCGCCCGGGTGCGCGCGATGAGCAGAGCGACGTCGTCCTTGGGGCGCCCGGGCAGCAGCTCGTCCAGCACCGCCTGGCAGCTCTCCTCCGGGGGCCGCTCGGGATGCCCCTCCAGTGCCCGGCGCAGCAGCTCCATGCCCACGTCCAGGTCACGCTTGCGGTCCTCGATGAGCCCGTCGGTGTACAGGACGAGCTGGCTTCCCTCGGGGATCTCCAGCTCGGCCGTCCGGAACGGCATGCCGCCGATGCCCAGCGGCGGCCCGGCCGGCACGTCGGGGAAGGTGGCACTGCCGTCGGGGTGGACCAGCGCGGGTGCCAGGTGCCCGGCACGTGCCATGACGCAGCGGCGGCTCACCGGATCGTAGATGGCGTACAGGCAGGTGGCGCCCGCGATCTCCGCGGCCTCGTCGGCAAAGGCCTCGTCCTGGTCGATGCGGCCCACCAGGTCGTCCAGATGGCTGAGCAGTTCGTCGGGCGGCAGGTCGAGCGTGGAGAAGTTGTGCACGGCGGTGCGCAGCCGGCCCATCGTCGCGGCGGCGTGCAGGCCGTGCCCGACCACGTCGCCGACGGCCAGCGCCACCCGGCTGCCCGGCAGCGGGATCACGTCGAACCAGTCACCGCTCACTCCCGAGTGGGCGGGCAGATAGCGGTAGCCGACGTCGAGCGCGCTCTGCTCGGGCAGCGCCCGCGGCAGCAGGCTGCGCTGCAGGGTGACCGCCACGGCGTGCTCGCGCGTGTACCGGCGGGCGTTGTCGATGCTGACCGCGGCCCGGGCCACCAGCTCCTCCGCCAGCGACAGCTCCTCCTCGTCGAAGGCGTCCCGCTTGGAGCGCCAGAAGTTGACCATGCCCACGACGACGCCGCGGGCCTTGATCGGCGCGGCGATGAGGGCGTGGATGCCGAAGTCGATGATCTGCTGGGCGCGCTTCGGATCCTGGGCGCGCCAGCCCGTCGCGGTCGCCAGGCTGGTCACCAGCTCGGACCGTCCGGCGCCGTAGCCGCGGGCCTGGGGCGTGGAGGGCAGGAAGTCGATCAGCCGCCCCTTCTCGTAGAGCGGGTGGTCGTCCCGGATGCCGACGACGGCGACGCGCCGCATGTCCGTCGCGGTGGGAGCCGGCTCCTCGCCGTGCAGCACGGCGTCGGCGAGGTCCACGGTGACGAAGTCGGCGAATCGGGGGACAGCGACCTGCGCCAGCTCGTCGGCCGTACGGATCGCGTCGAGGGTGGTGCCGACGCCCAGTCCCGCGTCGTACAGCAGCTCCAGCCGCTCGCGGGTGACCTCCGCCCTGCCGGAGACCGCCTGCAGCTCGGTGGAGTCGCGGAGCGTCACCACGGTGCCCCGGGGGCCTCCCACACGGTCCGTGGGCCGCTGGTTGACCGCCAGCAGCCGTCCGCCGGCGAAGTGCACCTCGTCGGTGGCCTCGCGCCCGGAGGTCAGCAGCTCCACCATCTCGGGGTCGAGGACCGACAGCTCCCGCACGGGCCGCCCCTCGGCCTCCAGGGGCAGCTCCAGCAGCCGCCGGGCCTCGTCGTTGGCCAGCAGCAGCTGCCCGTCGTCGTCGACGATGAGCACGCCTTCGCGCACCGAGTGCAGCACCGTGTCGTGGTGCTCGTACATGCGGGTCATCTCGGCCGGGGCCAGGCTGTGGGTCTGGCGCCGCAGACGCCTGCCCACCAGTGCCGTCCCGCCGGTCGACACCACGAACGCTCCGACGCCGGCGGCCAGGATGATCGGCAACTGCTTGTCCACCTCGTTGGTCACGTTCTTGACCTTCAGGCCGGCGGAGACGAGGGCGATCACCTTGCCGTGGTCGTCGTAGACCGGAACGGTCGCCTGCACCTCGTGGCCCAGCGGGCCGTGGACGCTCTCGGTGTAGACCTTCCCGGCCAGCGACGGTCCGATGGTGCCCACGAACCGATGGCCGATCTTGCTCGGCAAGGGGTGCGTGTAGCGGATTCCCTTCGTGTCCATGACCACGATGAAGTCGACGCCCGCGGCCTTGCGCCCCGCCTCGGTGAGGGGCTGGAGCACCTTGGACGGCTCAGGGGTCTGCAACGCCCGCTCGATGCCGGGAGAGTGCGCGAAGGTCTGCGCGACGGCGATGGACCGGCGCTTGGCCTCCGTCGTGGTGTCGCGTTCCGATTGCAGGACGAGCGCGATGACGCTGCAGACCACGAGCACCACGACCAGCGCCACCTGCAGGACGAACACCTGCCCGGCGACGCTGCGGGGGCTCTTGCCGACTATGGAGCGCCAAGGGATTTTCCTGAATCGGCCGAAAAGATCCGGCATGCGACATTTCTAGCACCTGGCATTTCCGGGTGGCTATGGCTGGTCCATGAGATGGACATCAGAAATGCGCCGACTGCACGCTGCAGGGTCGCTCCGGGCGGACCCGGTGTCCGTGCACACCGGGTCCGCGAGCCGGGCAGGGGAGGGGGGTTGAGCACCTGCCCGGGTGGTGCTGGCTTGTGGTGGCGAGCCCTTGGAAGGTTTCGCCCCCTGGGAGCGCGACAACGTTGTCTTGTGGTCTGTACATGACTTTACCGCGCTAACCGACAACGATGTCAAGCTGTTTGGGGTACCTCGACCGGGTGATCCCGGCCCGTGTCTGCCGCGGTGTACGGGGTCTTCCGTGTTACCGGTGGCGCACGCTACTGTCCCTGCGGCTTGTGCGACCTGTGGTGCGCGACCCGTCCTGAGGAGGAAGGGCCGCGTCATGCGTCTCCGTCCCATGTCCCTGCTGCTGGCCGCGCTGCTCGCGGTCGGCGGCGCCACCCCCGCCCTCGCGGCGGGCGCCGCACCCCCCGGCCTGGTCAAGGACCCGACCCCGTACGTCGATCCGCTCATCGGCACCAAGAACGGCGGCAACGTCTTCCCGGGTGCCGTCCTGCCGTTCGGAATGCTCTCCTGGAGCCCGGAGAACACCAGAGGCGACGCGGCCCGCACTTCCGCGCCCGGCGGCTACCAGTACGACGCCACCCGCATCCGGGGCTTCAGCCTGACCCACATGTCGGGCAGCGGCTGCGCGGGCGGCAGCGGCGACATCCCCTTCTTCCCGTTCGCGGGCGAGGTCATCTCCTCACCCGCGAGCGACACCAAGGACGCCGTCTACGCCTCGGACTTCTCCCACACCGACGAGAGAGCCGAACCCGGCCACTACAGGGTCGGCCTCGCCTCCGGCGTCACCGCCGACCTCACCGCGACCGCCCGCACCGGCTCGGCCCGCTTCACCTATCCGGCGGACAAGCCGGCGTCCCTGCTCGTGCGCACCGCGAATTCCGAGGTGGGCTCCGAGGACTCGACGGTCACGATCGACCCGGCGGCCCGGACCGTCTCCGGCTCCGTCACCTCCGGGAACTTCTGCGGCTACCTGGACCCGGAGGGCCGGCGCTCCTACTACACCCTGTACTTCACCGCCCGCTTCGACCGGGCCTTCAAGGCGGCCGGCACCTGGCAGGACGACAAGCTGAACCCCGGGTCCCTCAAGGCCTCCGGCGGCACCGGCGGCTTCTCGCAGGGCGGACGGCCCGTCGCGGGCAAGGGCGCGGGCGGCTACGTCGAGTTCGCGCCCGGAACCGGTCCGGTGAACGTCAAGGTCGGCATCTCCTACGTCGGCCCGGCGGGCGCCGCGGCCAACCTCGCCGCGGAGAACCCGCGCGGCCGCTCCTTCGAGGCGGTCGAGGCCGCGGCGCGCCGCGCCTGGCGCGACCGGCTGGCGGCCGTCCGGGTCGGCGGCGGCACCGAGGCCGAGCGCACCACCTTCTACACGGCGCTCTACCACTCGCTGCTCCATCCGAACGTCATCAGCGACGCGGACGGCGGATACCGCGGCAGCGACGGCCGCGTGCACCGGGTGGCCCGCGGCCACCGCGCCCAGTACGGCACCTTCTCCGGCTGGGACGTCTACCGCGACCAGGTCCAGCTGCTCACCCTCCTGGACCCGCGCACCGGCTCCGACATCGCCCAGTCGCTCTACACCCTCGCCGGGCAGAACGGCGGCGTCTGGGACCGCTGGCTGCACGGCGCGAGCGGCACCCACGTGATGAACGGCGACCCCTCGCCGACCGCCCTGGCCGGCATTCGCGCCTTCGGCGGCACCGGCTTCGACCTGAAGGGCGCCCTGCACTCGCTGGTCCGGGCGGCCACCGTACCCACGAGTCAGGACCTGTCCGCGGCCGGCAAGCCGGTGCTGTCGGTGGGCCAGCGGCCCTCGCTCGACAAGTACCTGGCGCTGCACTACATGCCCAGCGTCTCCAACGCCTGGGGCGGCGCCGCCGAGACCCTGGAGATGTCCACCGCCGACTTCTCCCTGTCCCAGCTCGCCGTGGCCGCGGGGGACAAGGACACGGCGGCCGCCTTCGCCCGCCGGGCCCAGTGGTGGCAGAACAACTTCGACATCGCGGCCGATCCCGGCGGCGGCTACATCGCCGACCGCAAGGCCGACGGCAGCTGGGTCACCGGCTTCGCCCCCGACACCGGCAACGGCTTCGTGGAGGGCACCGCCGCCCAGTACACCTGGATGGTCCCGCACGACCCCGCCGGGCTCTTCGCCGCGATGGGCGGCCGGAAGGCCGCCCTGGCCCGGCTGGACGACTTCTTCCACACGGCCGACGGCGGCTGGGCCTTCACCGGCGAGGGCGGCACCAAGTCCGAGCTGGACAACGAGCCCTCGGTCAACGTCCCCTACCTGTACGACTACGCGGGGGCCCCGTACAAGACGCAAGTGACGGTGCGCGCGGCGATGCGGCAGCTGTGGTCCACCCGGCCCGGCGGCATCCCCGGCAACGACGACCTCGGCGCGATGTCGTCCTGGTACGTCTTCTCCGCGCTCGGCATGTACCCGCAGGTGCCCTCGCGCGCCGAACTCGTCCTCGCCTCCCCGCTGTTCGAGCGGGTGGAGATCGACCGGCCGCACGGCAACGACATCTCCATCCACGCGAGCGGGGCGGCGGCCGACGCGCCCTACGTGCGGTCGCTGAAGGTCGACGGGCGGACCACCGGCCGTCCGTGGCTGCCCGCCTCCTTCGTGCGCGACGGCGGCCGCCTCGACTACACCCTCGCCACCACCCCGGACCGCGGCTGGGGCGCGTCCTTCCCGCCGCCGTCCTTCCGGCAGGGCGAGCAGCCGTACCAGATCGGTGTCGGCCCCACCGCGGTCACCCTCGCGCCCGGGGAGAGCACGAAGGTCGGCGTCCGCGCGCTGGCGCTCGGCGGCGGCAGCGGGCCCGAGGTGCGCTTCCGGGTCCAGACCTCCTCCGGGGTCACGGCCACGCCCGCGGCGGGCTCGGTCACCGACGGCTCCCAGGAGATCACCCTCACGGCGGCCCAGGACGCCGCCCAGGGCTTCTACACCGCCAAGGTCACCGTCACCTCCGGCGACACCTCCTACGAGCAGCCCGTCTCCCTGACCGTGGCCGCCGCGGGCAGCCTGCTCGCCGCCTACAACAACACGGGCGTCTCCGACGACGAGGGCCACCACGACGAGGCCGACTACGACGGCGGCGGCTGGAGCTACTCCCGCCAGGCCCTCGCCGCGGCCGGCCTGACCCCGGGCGGCCAGGGAACGCTCGACGGCCTCGCCTTCACCTGGCCCGGCTCGCCCGCAGCCCGCCCGGACAACGCCTCGGCCGCCGGCCAGACGATCGAACTCGGCGCCCCGGCCCACCGGTTGTCCTTCCTCGGCAGCGCGGTCAACGGCAACCAGCAGGCCACGGCCACGGTCACCTACACCGACGGCACCACCGACACCGTGGACCTCTCCTTCACCGACTGGACCGTCGGCGGCGCAGGCGGCACCGTCCAGTACGGCAACGAGGTCGTGGCGAGGACCCCGTACCGCAACGTCGCCGGCGCCGACAAGGACCCGGTGACGACGTACGTCTTCGCCACGAAGCCGTTCACGGCCCCGGCCGGCCGGACCGTCAGGAGCGTCCGGCTGCCGCGCAACGCCGACCTGCACGTGTTCACCCTGGCCACCGGCTGACCCCGCGCACGACGAAGGGGCGGGCCCGCGAGGACCCGCCCCTTCCCGCTGTCCGCGGTGCGTCAGGCCAGCAGTTCCACCTCCGCCAGCGTCGCCTCGCCGTCGAGGACCAGGCGGTACCTGGTGTACGAGCCCGGTGCGGCGACGGTGAAGGCCCGGGTCTGGTGGTCCCACCCGAAGGATTCCCCGGAGCGGTGGTCCAGGGTCCGCCAGGCCTTGCCGTCCGCGGAGCCCTGCAGGGTCCAGCCGGACGGTGCCTTCGTGTGGTCGGCCGCCGAGGTCAGCGTGTACTGGACGGGCTTCACGGCGCCGCCGGCCGGCAGGTCCACCGAGGTGACCGTGGCGCTCGTCTCCGACGTGTTGTCGAACAGGGCGCCGTCACCCTTCAGTACGTCCGCGCGGGGCGTGGGCACCTTGTCGTCGTGGGTGACGGAGACCGGGGCCGCGTTCCTGCCCGTGCCCCACGTCGAGGGCCTGGAGCCCATGAAGAACTCCAGCACCCCGCCCTTGGCCAGCAGTGAGTGGGGCAGCGAGGTGGACGTCCAGGGACGTCCGTCGACCTTCACCCCCTGCACGTACACGTTCTGCGCGCTGTTGCGCGGCGCCTTGATCACCAGGTCCCGGCCGTTCTCCAGGTGCACGGTCGCCTTCTTGAACAGCGGGGAGCCGATCGCGTACTCGCCGCTGCCCATGACCAGCGGGTAGAAGCCCAGCGAGGAGAAGAGGTACCAGGCCGACTGCTCGCCGTTGTCCTCGTCGCCGTGGTAGCCCTGCCCGATCTCGCTGCCCGTGTAGAGCCGGGACAGCGCCTCGCGCACGTACTCCTGCGCCTTCCAGGGCTCGGCGGCCGCGTCGTACATGTAGATGACGTGGTGGGCGACCTGGTTGGAGTGGCCGTACATGCCCATCCGGACGTCCCGGGCCTCGGTCATCTCGTGGATGACACCGCCGTAGGAGCCGACGAACTCCGGCGAGGCGGTCTCCGGGGTGGCGAAGTACTCGTCGAGCTTGTCCGCGAGGCCGGACCTGCCGCCGTACAGGTTCGCCAGGCCCCGGCTGTCCTGCGGGGCGGTGAAGGCATAGCCCCAGCCGTTGGTCTCCGTGTAGTCGTAGCCCCAGACACGGGGGTCGTACTTCGCGGAGTCCACCCGCCACTTCCCCTGGGCGTCACGGCCCTGGAAGAAGCCCGCCTTGGGGTCGAAGAGGTCCACGTAGTCCCGGGCGCGGTTGAGGAAGTACTGGGACTCCTCCTGGTAGCGCTTCTCGCCGGTCTTCTTGTAGAGGGCCTCGCCCATCTTCGCGATGCCGTAGTCGTTGACGTAGCCCTCCATCGCCCACGACAGGCCCTCGTGCGTGTCGGTGCTGGTGTAGCCGAGGAACGGCGAGGTGCTCATGCCCTTGCGGCCCACGCCCGAGAAGGGAGGCACGACCGTCGCGTTCTTCACCGCCGCGTCGTACGCCGCCCTCGCGTCGAACTTCACGCCCTTGACGTAGGCGTCGGCGAACGCCACGTCCGAGGAGGTGCCGGTCATCAGGTCGGCGTAGCCGGGGGAGGACCAGCGCGAGGTCCAGCCGCCGTCCTTGTACTGCTGGACGAACCCGTCGACCATCTCGCCCGCCTGGGACGGGGTCAGGAAGGAGTACGCCGGCCACGTGGTCCGGTAGGTGTCCCAGAAGCCGTTGTTGACGTACACCTTGCCGTCGACGATCTTCGCGCCGGTGTGCGTCGGCGTGTCCGGGCCCGGCATGGGGGAGAAGGGCGAGGCGTACCGGTCCTTGCCGCCGACCTTCTCGGAGCCCGAGTTCGGGTACAGGTACAGCCGGTACATGCTGGAGTACAGCGTGGTCAGCTGGTCCGGGGTCGCGCCCTCCACCTCGACCTTGCCGAGCAGCTTGTCCCAGGTCCCGCGGGCGCGGTCCCTGACGGCGTCGAAGGAGGTACCGTCCGGGATCTCCTGACGCAGGTTGTCCTTCGCCTGGTCGACGCTGATGAGGGAGGTGGCCAGGCGCAGGGTGACCGTGCGGTCCGAGCCCGCGTCGAAGCGCAGATAGCCCTTCACCCCGCTGGAGCCGCCGTCCGTCACCGGCTTGTCGAAGACGCCGTACACGAACAGCCGGGTCGCGCCCGTGGACAGGCCCGACTTCACGTCCGAGTAGCCGGTGACGACGCCGTGCTCCTTGTCCAGGGTCAGGCCCGCCTGCTCGGTGACGTTGTCGAAGAGCACGCTCGCGTCGTCGCCCGGGTAGGTGAAGCGCAGCGCGGCCGCGTGGTCGGTCGGCGTCATCTCCGCCTTCAGGCCGTTCTCGAACCGCACCCCGTAGTAGTAGGGCCGCGCGGTCTCGTTCTCGTGCCGGAAGGCCAGGGCGCGCGCCTCGCGCCCGGTGTCCGGGGTGCCGGACGCGGCCGACGGCATCAGCTGGAAGGTCTGCCGGTCGCCCATCCACGGGCTCGGCTCATGACTCGCGCTGAACGCCTGGATCGTCGGCAGGTTGTCGTCGTCGTTCGCACGTGCGTACTCGTACAGCCAGCTCAGCGAGGACGCGTTCGTCACCGGCGTCCAGAAGTTGAAGCCGTGCGGAAGGGCCGTCGCCGGGAAGTTGTTGCCGCGCGAGAAGCTGCCGCTGGAATTGGTGCCGCGGGTGGTCAGCGCGTAGTCCGACAGGTGGGCCTTCGGTTTCTCCGGCGCCACCGGCTCGATGCCGATGTCGTCTATCCAGCCGCGGAACTTCGCCGGGCCGTGCGGGGAGTCGTACGCCACCAGGATCCGGTCGACGGTCCTGCCGGCCGCCACCGAGCCGATCCGCGAGGCCACGTTGTTCCACTGGTTGACGTACAGCGCCTTCGAGGTGCCCTGGCCGCGCGGCGACAGCGGGAAGCCGTGCTGGTCGAGGGCGCCCAGGTCGCTCAGGTAGGTGCCGTCGGTGAAGGCCAGGTCCACGGAGACGTCGGTGGCGTCGTAGTCGCGGTCGCCGTCGGCCATCGACGGGAAGATCCGGTACGACAGCTGGGTGTCGCGGTCGACCTTCACGTTCACGTCGAAGACCTTGTTGGAGGAGTACGCGCGGCCGGCCGCCGTGTGGCGTCCGGCGTAGCGAAGGGCCCGCTTTCCGGTGAATCCGGCCCGCGCCTTCGCCGTCGGTGAGCCGCTCGGGCCCTTGTCGACCAGGGACAGCATGTCCTCGGGCACCGGGCCGCCCCCGCCGCCGGTGGAGAACTGCAGGTCGGCGATCTGCAGGATGTCCGGGGCGCCGTTGTTCCTCGTCACCTCCAGCCGGAAGTGCTGGTACTCGGCCGGCTGCTCCAGATCGTACGATTTCGTCTGGAACCGCTCCTTGAAGGTCTCGCCCGAACGGGTGTCGACCGTCTTCCAGTCCTTGCCGTCCGTCGAGCCCTTGAGCGTCCAGTCCTGCGGGTCGCGCCCGTCGAAGTCGTTGGCCGAGGTGAGCGCGTACGTCACCAGCTTGATGGGTTTGTCCAGGTCGAACTCGGCCCAGCCGGTGGGCTGGAAGGTCAGCCACTTGGTGCCGGGCTCCCCGTCGACGAGGTTCTCCTTCACCTCGCCCGCGCCCTCGTTCTCACCGCTCGCCCGGACTTCGGTGACATGGTCGGTGGCGTTGCCCGGGATGCCGGTGCTGTAGCCGCCGTCCACGCCCGAGGCACGCTTGCTCCCGTCCGCCGCCGTGTCGACGGTGTTCAGCCAGTCCGGCGCCGGATCGCCGGCCTCGAACGAGGATGCGAACTCCCGGTCGGCTGCCGCGGCCGCGGCCGGCGGGGCGACCGCCGCGCCCTGTGCACCGAGGGCCATGACAAAGGCGGTCGTGAGCACGACCGCCGGACCGTATCTGTGCCGAGTTCTCCGCTGCATCTACGGATTCCCCTCCTGCAGCCACGTGAGACAACGTTGTCAGCTTCGATGCGCAGGAACCAGTAGGTGGTCAAGTGGCCCTTGATGTCAAGGGTGTTGGGTGTGGCATTCAGGGGCCTATGTCGCGAATTTCACCGGCGGAGGGTCCACAGGTCGCTCATATTTCCGAGAGGTCTCAACTCGGAAAAGACCCATGGCCAACCTTGCATTCGATCTTGCTCAGCTGGCGGGAAGTGGACTATACCTGTCGGCGTTTCCCGCATGACCCTGCACTACCCGACAGCGGTGCCGGGGAGGATCCGGTTCACCGCCTGAGTCCTGGAGAAGGCGAGGACTTGAGCATGGGATCCACTGCGCACCACGACGGCGAAGGTGTCGGCCGCCGCGATCTGATCAAGCGTTCGGCCGCACTCGGCCTGGTGGCGGCCCCCGGAATGGGCCTGCTCTCCGCCTGCGCGAGCAGCGGCGGCGGCGGACAGGACAAGGCGAAGGCGGGCAAGAAGACCTCCAAGAACCCGCTCGGCGTCAATGAGACCGCCAAGATGGAGTTCGTCCTCTTCGACGGCGGCTTCGGCAAGGAGTACGCCCAGGACGCGGTGAAGATCTATCAGAAGGACTTCCCCAAGGCCACGGTGAAGTTCTCCGCCACCCAGAAGATCCAGTCCACCCTGCAGCCCCGCTTCAACCAGGGCAACCCGCCGGACCTCATCGACAACTCCGGCGCCGAGCAGATGGACATGGGCGTGCTCGTCGGCAAGAACCAGCTGGCAGACCTCACCTCGCTCCTCGACGCGCCCTCGTACGACGACCCGAACAAGAAGGTCCGCGACACGCTGCGCCCCGGCATCGTCGAGATGGGCCAGTTCGACGGCAAGCCGGTCTGGATCCTGTACTACGCCTACACGGTCTACGGCGTCTGGTACTCGCAGAAGGCCCTGGACTCGCTCGACGCGCAGTACCCCGAGACCTGGGACCAGATGCTCGCCGTGTGCGAGAAGGCCAAGAAGAAGGGCATGGCGGGCTGGACCTACGCGGGCAAGTACCCGTACTACCTCCCCTTCTCGCTGTACCCGATGATCGGCAAGGTCGGCGGCCGCGAGGTGCTCGACGCCATCGACAACCTGGAGCCGAACGCCTGGAAGCACCCCGCCGTCAAGGCCTGCTTCGAGGCCTACTACGAGCTGTACAAGAAGGGCTACATCCTCAAGGGCACCCCCGGTCTCGACCACATCCAGTCGCAGACCGCCTGGGCCAAGGGCAAGGCGCTGTTCATCCCGAACGGCTCCTGGGTGGAGAACGAGTCGGCCAACGTCATCCCGTCCGACTTCAACCTCGCGGTCTCCGCGCCCACCGGCATCGACAGCTCGGACAAGATGCCGTTCGGCACCATCTGGGCCTCCGGCGGCGAGCCCTTCGTCGTGCCCGCCAAGGCGGCGAACTCCGAGGGCGGCATGGAGCAGCTGCGCATCATGCTCTCCGAGGCGTCCTCGAAGAACTTCACCGCCAAGGTGAAGTCGCTGACCGCGTACAACGGCGGCACCACCGGCATCACCCTCACCCCGGGTCTGAAGTCGGGCGTGGCCGCGCTGGACAAGGCCGGATCCAACGTGGTGAATCCGCGGATCCAGGACTGGTACGTGCAGCTGCAGAAGGAGAAGATCGGTGTGGCCGGACTCGGCGAGATGATGGCCGGCCGCCTCACTCCGGCCGAGGCCATCAAGAAGATCCAGGGCTTTGCCGACGAGGCTGCCAAGGACACCTCGATCAAGCACTACAAGCACCAGTAACCAGCACCCTTACGCACACCGGAGTGGCGATGCAGCACGGCAAGTACCGGTTCATCGCGGGGTTTCTGGCAGCCCCTCTTGGACTGTACGCGCTCTTCGTGGTGTGGCCGTTCATCCAGTCCATCTACTACTCGTTCACGGACTGGACCGGCCTCAGCCCCGAATTCAAAATGGTCGGCTTCGACAACTACAAGAGGATGTTCCATGACGACATCTTCTGGAAGTCGCTTCAGCACAGCCTGCTCTTCGCCCTGGTGCTGCCTTTGGTGACACTCGGTCTGGCGCTGTTCTTCGCCTTCATGATCAATGTGGGCGGACGACGGAGAAGGGGCGGCCCCGTGGTCTCGGGCGTGCGGGGCTCGTCCTTCTACAAGATCGTCTATTTCTTCCCGCAGGTGCTCTCGATCGCGATCGTCTCGCTGTTGTTCGCCTTCGCGTACAACCCGGACAGCGGCGCGATCAACTCGCTCCTGCGCGGCATCGGCCTCGACGACATCCAGCCCCTCTGGCTCGGCGACCCGAGCCTCGCGCTGTGGTGCGTGATGGCGGTGCTCGTGTGGTCCACGGTCGGATTCTTCGTGGTCCTCTTCTCCGCGGGCATGGCGTCGATCCCGGCCGAGCTGTACGAGGCGGCACTGCTGGACGGAGCGAGCCGCTCCGCCACGTTCTTCCGCATCACCCTGCCGCTGCTGTGGGACACCGTGCAGTCCGGCTGGGTCTACATGGGCATCCTCGCGCTCGGCGCCGAGTCGTTCGCGGTCGTACAGATCATGACGACCGGGCCCGGCGGGCCGGACTACTCGACCACGGTGATGGTCCTGTACGTGTACCAGAAGGCGTTCCGGGACGGTCAGGCCGCCTACGCCACCACCATCGGCGTCGCCCTGCTCGTCGTCACGCTCGCGTTCGCCGCGATCGTGATGCGGCTGGGCCGTCGCGAGCGGCTGGAGTACTGAAGCGATGAAGACGACCGAGACCCCCGCCCCGCTGCCAGCCGAGTCCGGCGCGACCGTCTCCAAGGTCGACGTGGCACCGCCGAGGCCCCCTGTCCGGAAGCGAGAGGGCGGCGTCCTCAACGTCTTCTCCCACGGCATGCTGATCCTGTGGGCGATCATGGTGGTCATGCCGCTGCTGTGGGCCGTGATGACGTCCTTCAAGGACGACAGCTCCATCTTCGGCTCCCCCTGGTCCCTGCCGGACAAGCTGCACTTCGACAACTGGTCGCGGGCCTGGACCCAGGCCAACATGAGCGACTACTTCCTGAACACCATCCTGGTGGTCGGCGGCTCGCTGATCGGCACCCTGGTCCTCGGCTCGATGGCGGCCTACGTGCTGGCCCGCTTCGACTTCCCCGGGAACCGCTTCATCTACTACCTCTTCGTCGGCGGCATGAGCTTCCCGATCATGCTGGCGCTGGTCCCGCTGTTCTACGTCGTGAACAACATGGGACTGCTGAACACCATCCACGGCCTGATCCTGGTCTACATCGCGTACTCACTGCCCTTCACGGTCTTCTTCCTGACCGCGTTCTTCCGCACCCTGCCCACCTCGGTGGCGGAAGCGGCCTTCGTGGACGGCGCCTCGCACACCCGTACGTTCTTCCAGATCATGCTCCCCATGGCCAAGCCGGGCCTGATCAGCGTGGGCATCTTCAACTTCCTGGGCCAGTGGAACCAGTACATGCTCCCCACGGTCCTCAACACCGACCCCGACAAGCGGGTCCTGACCCAGGGCCTGGTCCAGCTCGCGGTCAGCCAGGGGTACAAGGGCGACTGGTCCGGTCTCTTCGCCGGCCTGGTGATGGCGATGCTGCCGGTGCTGGCGGCGTACATCATCTTCCAGCGGCAGGTGGTGGCGGGCCTGACGGCGGGCGCACTGAAGTAGCCCGTCCCTGGAGCATCCGGCCCGGCCCGGGCGCCACCGCGGCGCCCGGGCCGGGCCGTGCTCCGCTCCGCCCGGGGAGTGAACCGCAGGGCGGACTCTTCGGGCAGTGATCCTTCGCACTCGCGATGTACACCCGGCCGCCCGGGCCCCGGTCACGACCTGGTCACGGTCCTGCCCCCGGATTCCGCGGCTGAACGATCCGCCGGCTCCCGCGCGCCCGCGCGCCGTACCCCACGCACCTGTGCCGAAGCCCCCTGAAGTTGCGGTTCCGCCCTGTTCCGGGTGGCACGCACGTGTCCGCGAGGTGTCCGGGGCGGACCACGGAAGTGACAGCGATTTCCGTCAAGGACTTGACTGCGGTAACCCGTACAGCCGAGCTTGGAGTTCATAACTTGTAAGTGGCCCGGTTCCGCAGATGTGACCTGGGCCACGGGCGGCACAGGGGCCGCCCGGCCGATGGCGGGAGTGGATGGGTCGATGGAGACTCCGGGGTCGCAGTCGTCGCTGCACCGAGCCAACCTGGAACGAGTCGTACGAGCGGTGCGGCTGGCGGGATCGCTCACGCAGGCGGAGATCGCGCGCACGACCGGCCTGTCCGCCGCGACGGTCTCGAACATCGTGCGGGAGCTGAAGGACGGCGGAACCGTCGAGGTCACGCCCACGTCGGCCGGCGGCCGGCGGGCCCGCAGCGTGTCGCTGAGCGGGGACGCCGGGATTGTCATCGGCGTCGATTTCGGGCACACCCACCTGCGCGTGGCGATCGGGAATCTCGCGCACCAGGTGCTGGCCGAGGAGTCCGAGCCGCTGGACGTCGACGCCTCCTCCACCCAGGGCTTCGACCGGGCGGAGGAGCTGGTCAACCGCCTGATCGCGGCGACCGGCGTCGACCGGTCCAAGGTGGCGGGCGTCGGGCTCGGCGTGCCCGGTCCGATCGACGTGGAGTCCGGGACCCTGGGGTCCACCGCGATCCTGCCGGGCTGGGGCGGCACCAAGCCCGCCGAGGAGCTGCGCGGGCGCCTCGGCGTGCCCGTGCACGTGGACAACGACGCCAACCTGGGCGCCCTCGGTGAGCTGGTCTGGGGCAGCGGCAAGGGCGTCCGCGACCTCGCCTACATCAAGGTCGCCAGCGGTGTCGGCGCCGGGCTGGTGATCAACGGGAAGATCTATCGCGGCCCGGGCGGCACCGCGGGTGAAATCGGGCATATTACACTCGATGAATCCGGACCGGTCTGCCGTTGCGGGAACCGTGGCTGCCTGGAGACGTTCACGGCCGCGCGCTATGTGCTCCCGCTGCTCCAGCCCAGTCACGGCGCCGACCTGACGATGGAGGGTGTCGTCCGGCTGGCCAGGGAGGGAGACCCGGGCTGCCGTCGGGTGATCGCCGACGTCGGCCGCCACATCGGCAGTGGGGTGGCCAATCTCTGCAACCTTCTGAACCCGAGCCGGGTGGTCCTGGGCGGTGATCTCGCCGAGGCCGGAGAGCTGGTTCTCGGGCCCATCAGGGAGTCCGTCGGCCGCTATGCCATCCCCAGTGCGGCGCGCCAACTGTCCGTTCTCCCGGGGGCACTTGGCGGCCGTGCGGAAGTGCTCGGAGCGCTCGCTCTCGCCCTCAGTGAGATGGGCGATTCGACCCTTCTGGACGGGTCTGTCGCAGGCATCCTTCCTGCGGTCGCGCCTGCCTTCACTTAGAGAACGGATGGCACCGTTGCCATCTCGTTAAGGATTTACTTCTTGACGTCGCACGTGTGGCCGAGTTGACTTCCAGCCACCTCGGCCGCAACGACGCGGCCTCGTCAGGGAGGTTTCTGAAGTGAACACGCGTATGCGTCGTGCGGCCTTCGCCGTTGCTGCTGGTGCCATGGCCGTCTCTCTCGCGGCCTGTGGCAGCGCCAAGGAGTCCGGTGGCTCCTCCAAGTCGTCCGGCAGCGCCAAGAAGGGCGATGCCATCAAGGTCGGTCTGCTCCTCCCGGAGAACCAGACCGCTCGGTACGAGAAGTTCGACAAGCCCCTGATCGAGAAGAAGGTCAAGGAGCTGACCAACGGCAAGGGCGAGGTCGTCTACGCCAACGCCAAGCAGGACGCCTCGATGCAGAACCAGCAGGTCGACACCATGGTCACCAACAAGGTGGACGTGCTGATCGTCGACGCTGTGGACGCCGCTGCCATCAAGAACTCCGTGCAGAAGGCCAAGGACGCCGGCATCCCGGTCGTCGCCTACGACCGCCTGGCCCAGGGCCCGATCGACGCCTACACGTCGTTCGACAACGAGACCGTCGGCAAGACCCAGGGCGAGGCGCTGCTCAAGGCGCTCGGCTCCAAGGCCAAGTCCGGCAAGATCGTCATGATGAACGGTTCCTCCACCGACCCGAACGCCGCCCAGTTCAAGAAGGGCGCCCACGAGGTGCTCGCCGGCAAGGTGAACGTCGGCAAGGAGTACGACACCAAGGAGTGGAAGCCGGAGAACGCCAACTCCAACATGGAGGGCGCCATCTCCGCCCTGGGCAAGAAGAACATCGTCGGCGTCTACTCCGCCAACGACGGCATGGCCGGCGGTATCATCACCGCCCTCAAGGCCGCCGGCATCAAGGTCCCGGTCACCGGCCAGGACGCGGAGCTCGCGGGTGTGCAGCGCATCGTCACCGGCGACCAGTACATGAGCGTCTACAAGCCCTACGCCCCGGAGGCCGCCGCAGCCGCCGAGATGGCGGTGGACCTCGCCCAGGGCAAGGCGCTCGACGCCGTTGCCAAGGACAAGGTGGACAGCCCGACCACGAAGCAGGTCCCCTCGGTCCTGGTGCCGGTCACCGCGCTGACCAAGGACAACATCAAGGACACCGTCATCAAGGACGGCGTCTACACGATCAGCGACATCTGCACCTCGCAGTACAAGGCGGCCTGCGACAAGATCGGCCTCAAGTAAGCAGCCGCACGGGCCTTTCCCGCTAGGCGAATTCACACATGAATTCCGCTGACGGAAAAGAAGGCCACCACAGCTCCTCCGGCGCCCCGCACATCAGACAGCCCCGCAAGCTCGTCGTGGGGCGCCGGACGGAACATCCCCCAACTTCTGCACAACCTCCCGCCGGGTCAGGCGGCGAAGGAGATGGTTCACGTGTCCGCTACGCCCGTGCTGGCGTTGCGCGGGGTCTCCAAGCGGTTCGGTGCCGTTCAGGCGCTCACCGACGTAGAGCTTGAGGTCCACGCCGGTGAAGTGATCGCCCTGGTGGGCGACAACGGTGCCGGAAAGTCCACGCTGGTCAAGACGATCGCCGGCGTTCACCCCATCGATGAGGGCGTCATCGAGTGGGAAGGCAAGGCCGTCCAGATCAGCAAGCCGCACGACGCCCAGAACCTGGGCATCGCGACGGTCTACCAGGACCTCGCGCTGTGCGACAACATCGACGTCGTCGGCAACCTCTACCTGGGCCGGGAGATCCGCCGTCGCGGCGTCCTGGACGAGGTGGAGATGGAGCGCCGCTCCCGCGAACTGCTCACCACGCTGTCGATCCGCATCCCGAGCGTCCGCATCCCGATCGCCTCGCTCTCCGGCGGTCAGCGCCAGACCGTGGCCATCGCCCGCTCCATGCTCGGCGAGCCGAAGCTGGTCATCCTCGACGAGCCCACCGCCGCCCTCGGCGTCGAGCAGACCGCACAGGTCCTCGACCTGGTGGAACGGCTGCGGGAGCGCGGTCATGCCGTGATCCTCATCAGCCACAACATGGCCGACGTGAAGGCCGTCGCCGACAAGGTGGCCGTCCTGCGTCTGGGTCGCAACAACGGCGTCTTCGAGGTCAAGTCGACCTCGCAGGAAGAGATCATCTCCGCCATCACCGGCGCCACGGACAATGCCGTGACCCGTCGTGCGGCGCGCACCAATGGGGAGATCAAGAAGTGAGCATCGACAAGACCTCCACGTCCCCCGAGGACACCGTCGTGGAGAACCCCGAGGCGGCACGAGGCTCCGACGTCGCGGTCGACCCCCGCCTGCTGGTGCGCGAAGAGGGCATCCTCGGATACTGGACCGAGTTCAAGCGGAAGATGAAGGCCGGTGACCTCGGCTCCCTGCCGGTCGTCGTCGGTCTGGCGATCATCTGGTGCATCTTCTGGAGCCTGAACTCCAACTTCATGACGGCGGGCAACCTGTCCGACATCTCCGTCGCCATGGTCGGCACGGGCATGATCGCCGTCGGCATCGTGTTCGTCCTGCTCCTCGGCGAGATCGACCTGTCGGTCGGCTCGCTGTCCGGTGTCGCGGGCGCCACCTTCGCGGTGCTCAACGTCACGCATGGCATGAACGAGATCCTGGCCCTGGTGCTGTCCATCCTCACCGGAACGGTCGCAGGCGCGGTGCAGGGCTTCTTCTTCGCGAAGATCGGGGTGCCGGCCTTCGCGGTCACCCTGGCCGGTCTGCTGTTCTGGAACGGCCTCATGCTCAAGATCCTGGGCGACAACGGCACGATCAACCTGAACAGCAACGGCCTGGTCGCCAAGCTGACCAGCTACTACTTCTCCGACGTGGCCGCCGCCTACGGGCTCGCCCTCGTGGTGACGGTGCTGTTCTTCCTCAGCTCCTTCTTCGGCAACAAGCGCCGCGAGGCCGCCGGCGTACCGTCCCGGCCGCTCAGCGAAACGGTCCTGCGTACCGTGCTGCTGGCCATCGTCGCCTTCGTCGTCGCGTACGTCTTCAACCAGTACAAGGGCCTGCCGCTGGCCGTGGTGATCTTCGTGGCAGTGCTGATGATCACGGACTTCGTACTGCGCCGCACCGCCTACGGCCGGAAGATCTTCGCGCTCGGTGGCAGCGTCGAGGCCTCCCGCCGTGCCGGTATCAACGTGGACCTGACCCGGATCTCGGTGTTCGCCATCTCCGGCACGTTCGCGGCGATCGGCGGTCTGTTCATCGCCTCCAAGATCGCGTCCGCCAACCAGGGCGCCGGCGGAGGCGACCTGCTGATGAACGCGATCGCGGCGGCTGTGATCGGCGGTACGTCCCTCTTCGGCGGCCGTGGCCGCACCTGGAACGCGCTCCTCGGCGTGCTGGTCATCGTCTCGATCCAGTACGGTCTCGCCCTGGAGGGCATCGCCTCGCCGGTCCAGTACATGATCACCGGCGGTGTTCTGCTGGCGACCGTCGTCATCGACGCGGTGACCCGCAAGACGCAGAAGTCGGCGGGGCGTGCGTAACGCCTAGCCGCCTCGGGGCGCGGGTGTGATTGCGGGTCCGGTCCGTCGTGGCCGGTCGCGCAGCTCCCCGCGCCCCTTTCAGGTGTCTGACCGTGCCCGGTGCCTCGAAGGTGCCGGGCACTGTCGTGTCCCACAAAGCCGGAACATTAGACTCGTCAAGCCCGGCAACAGCTCGATCAGCTCTACTTGCAAGGAGGCACGGGTGCCGCTGCTGACCCGCATCAGGGGACCGCGCGATCTGGACCGGCTCAGCCTGGAGGAGCTGGACCAGCTGGCAGAGGAGATCCGGACCTTCCTCGTCGATGCCGTCTCCAAGACAGGCGGCCACCTGGGCCCCAACCTGGGCGTGGTCGAGCTCACCATCGCCCTGCACCGCGTCTT
Source organism: Streptomyces sp. NPDC007971 (assembly GCF_042958635.1). NCBI lineage: Bacteria > Bacillati > Actinomycetota > Actinomycetes > Kitasatosporales > Streptomycetaceae > Streptomyces > Streptomyces sp. NPDC007971. The sequence continues at coordinate 357,828 of NZ_JBIBJK010000004.1, read as the reverse complement.
CGAGTCCCCGAAGGACAAGGTCCTGTGGGACACGGGGCACCAGTCCTACGTGCACAAACTGCTCACCGGCCGGCAGGACTTCTCCCGGCTGAAGATGAAGGGCGGCCTGTCCGGCTACCCCTCGCAGGCCGAGTCCGAGCACGACGTCATCGAGAACAGCCACGCCTCCACGGTCCTCGGCTGGGCCGACGGCATCGCGAAGGCGAACCAGCTGAGGAAACGGGACAGCCACGTCGTCGCCGTGATCGGTGACGGTGCGCTGACCGGCGGCATGGCCTGGGAGGCGCTGAACAACATCGCCGAGGCCAAGGACCGCCCGCTCGTCATCGTCGTCAACGACAACGAGCGCTCCTACGCCCCGACCATCGGCGGGCTCGCCAACCACCTCGCGACCCTGCGCACCACCGACGGCTACGAGCGCTTCCTCGCCCGGACGAAGGACATCCTCGACCGCACCCCGGTCCTCGGAAGGCCGCTGTACGAGACCCTGCACGGCGCCAAGAAGGGGCTGAAGGACTTCATCGCCCCGCAGGGCATGTTCGAGGACCTGGGCCTGAAGTACGTCGGCCCGATCGACGGCCACGACGTCGAGGCGCTGGAGTCGGCGCTGGCCCGGGCCAAGCGGTTCGGCGGGCCGGTCATCGTGCACTGCCTCACCGAGAAGGGCCGCGGCTACCAGCCCGCCCTCCAGGACGAGGCCGACCGCTTCCACGGCATCGGTCCCATCCACCCCGACACGGGCCTGCCGGTCAAGGCCTCGGGCGCCGACTGGACCTCCGTCTTCGGCGACGAGATGGTCGAGCTGGGCAAGGAGCGCGAGGACATCGTGGCCATCACGGCGGCGATGCTGCAGCCCGTCGGCCTGAAGAAGTTCGCGGACACCTTCCCGGACCGGATCTACGACGTCGGCATCGCCGAGCAGCACGGCGCCGTCTCCGCGGCCGGACTGGCCCACGCCGGTGTGCACCCCGTCTTCGCCGTCTACGCCACCTTCCTCAACCGCGCCTTCGACCAGGTCCTGATGGACGTGGCCCTGCACCAGTGCGGCGTGACCTTCGTGCTGGACCGGGCCGGCGTCACCGGCACCGACGGCGCCTCCCACAACGGCATGTGGGACATGTCGATCCTGCAGGTCGTACCGGGTCTGCGGCTGGCCGCGCCGCGCGACGCCGACCAGGTGAGGGCGCAGCTGCGCGAGGCCGTCGCCGTCGACGACGCGCCGACCGTGGTGCGCTTCTCCAAGGGCGCCGTCGGCCCCGCCGTCCCCGCCGTGGGCCGCGTCGGCGGCATGGACGTGCTGCGCGAGCCCGGCACCGAGCGCCCGGACGTGCTGCTGGTCTCCGTGGGCGCCCTCGCCCCGATGTGCCTGGAGATCGCCTCTCTGCTCGACAAGCAGGGCATCTCCACCACCGTCGTCGACCCGCGCTGGGTCAAGCCCGTCGACGAGGCGATGGCCCCGCTCGCCGAGCGGCACCGGGTGGTCGTCACCGTCGAGGACAACAGCCGCGCCGGGGGTGTCGGCTCGGCGATCGCCCAGGCGCTCAGGGACGCGGGCGTGGACCTGCCGCTGCGCGACTTCGGCATCCCGCCGCGCTTCCTCGACCACGCCTCGCGCGCCGAGGTCATGGCGGAGATCGGGCTGACCGCGCCCGACATCGCCCGCCAGGTCACCGGTCTGGTCTCCAAGCTCGACGGCCGGTTCGACCGGACGGCCGACGAGGTGGACTCCGTGGAGCCCGCGCGCGACTAGCCGAAAAGCACCGGAACGGGCCGGTTCCGCCACTTCTTGCAGTGGCGGAACCGGTCCTTTTGCGTGAACCTGCCTGTGCCGGGGCATACGCACCCCCAGCCCTCTCGATCATGTCGAGGACGACAAGCGTGGGAGGTAGGCACGTGAGCACGCTCTTCAGGACGAAGAACGTCGAACAGTCCATCCTGGACACCGAGGAACCCGAGCACTCGCTCAAGAAGTCCCTCTCCGCCCTCGACCTGACCGTCTTCGGCGTCGGCGTCATCATCGGCACCGGCATCTTCGTCCTCACCGGACAGGTGGCCAAGAACAACGCCGGCCCGGCGGTGTCGCTGGCCTTCGTGGCGGCCGGCGTGGTCTGTGCGCTCGCCGCCCTGTGCTACGCCGAGTTCGCCTCCACGGTCCCCGTGGCGGGATCCGCGTACACCTTCTCCTACGCCTCCCTCGGTGAACTGCCCGCCTGGATCATCGGCTGGGACCTGGTCCTGGAGTTCGCGCTCGGCACGGCGGTGGTGGCGGTCGGCTGGTCCGGGTACGTCCGCTCGCTGCTGGACAACGCGGGCTGGCACCTGCCGGACTACCTGGCCGGCCGGGACGGTGCCCACGGCTTCGGCTTCGACATCCTGGCCGCGGCCCTGGTGCTGGTCCTCACCTGCATCCTCGTCCTCGGCATGAAGCTGTCCGCCCGGATCACCTCGATCGTCGTGGCCATCAAGGTGGCGGTCGTGCTCATCGTGATCATCGCCGGCGCCTTCTTCATCACCGGCCACAACTACAAGCCCTTCATCCCGCCCGCCCAGCCGGTCCCGGCGGGCGGCAACCTCAAAGCCCCGCTCATCCAGCTGATGTTCGGCTGGGCACCGGCCAACTTCGGCGTGATGGGCATCTTCACCGCCGCCTCGGTGGTGTTCTTCGCGTTCATCGGCTTCGACATCGTGGCCACCGCCGCCGAGGAGACCCGCAACCCGCAGCGCGACATGCCCCGCGGCATCCTCGGCTCGCTCCTCATCTGCACCGTGCTCTACGTCGCCGTCTCCGTCGTCGTCACCGGCATGCAGAAGTACACGAGGCTGTCCGTGGAGGCTCCGCTCGCCGACGCCTTCAAGGCCATCGGCCATCCCTGGTACGCGGGCGTGATCAGCTTCGGAGCCGCCGTCGGACTGACCACGGTGTGCCTGATCCTGCTGCTCGGCCAGACCCGGGTGTTCTTCGCGATGAGCCGTGACGGACTGCTGCCGCGCTTCTTCTCCCGCGTCCACCCGCGGTTCAAGACCCCGCACCGGCCGACCATCCTGCTCGGGGGGATCATCGCGATCGTCGCCGGTTTCACCAGCCTCAGTGAACTGGCCGAGCTGGTGAACATCGGCACTCTGTTCGCCTTCGTCGTCGTCGCGATCAGCGTGATCATCCTCCGCCGGACCCGCCCGGACCTGCCCCGCGCCTTCCGCACCCCCTGGGTGCCGTTCGTCCCGATCGTGTCGGTGTGCGCCACGCTGTGGCTGATGCTCAACCTGCCGGCCGAGACCTGGCTGCGGTTCGCCATCTGGATGGTGATCGGCATCGTCGTCTACATGCTCTACGGCCGCACGCACAGCCGCCTGGCCCTGCGTGACCAGGCCCCGGCGGGCGACGTTCCGGGCCCGTCGGCCGAAAACGCTCCGTAACCCTTCCGGCAGCCCTTCCTGACCCGTATGTCCCGCTTCGGCTGGGACTGCGGGGCCCGATAGCGTGCTGCCCATGCTCGCCGCCCCGCTCGCCCCCGCACGGTCCGTGACCACCCGGAGGGCGTACTGGGCGCGACTGCTGCCCGCGCTCGCCGCCCTGGCCTGCGCCACCCGGATCCCGTCCTTCGCCCGGCCGCTGTGGAACCCCGACGAGGGCTATCTCGCCGTACAGGCACGCCTCCTCGCGCAGGGCGGGCAGCTGTACGAGACGGTCGTGGACCGCAAGCCGCCGCTGGTGCCCTGGCTGTACGAGGCCGCCTTCGCGGTCTGCGGCTCCGGCTCGCTCACCCCGGTCCGGGTGCTGGCGGTCCTCGCCCAGCTGCTCACCGCCGTCCTGCTGGCCTCCCTGGCCCGCCGCCGCTGGGGCGACACGGCGGGCCGCACGGCCGGGGTGTTGTACCTGCTGGTGTCGGTCGGCCTCAACCCCGAGGACGCCCAGGCCGCCACCTTCGAGGTGTTCATACTGCCCTGCACGGCGGCCGCCATGTGGTGTGCGGACCGGGGCCGCTGGGGCGCGGCCGGGACCGCTGTCGCCTGCGCCTTCCTCGCCAAGCAGACCGGTGGCGCGGTGCTGCTGCCGGCGGCCGTGCTGCTGCACCGCGCCGGAACCCCGCGCGTCGGAGCGCTGCGGCTCGCGGCCGGCCTCGCCGTGCCGGTCCTGTGCGCGGCCCTGGTCACCGACCCCGCCGGATTCCTGTTCTGGACCGTCACCGGCTCCGCCGCCTACGCCTCCTTCACCGGCTCCGAACTCCATGTCCTCGTCCGTGCCGTGGCCAACACCACGATCCTGGCCGTGGCCTGTGCGGGCCTGATCCCGCCGGTCGTACGGTCCCTGCGCACCGCCCGCAGCGAAGCGGCCGACCTGTGGCTGTGGCTGGCCTCCTCGGCCGCCGCCGTCGTCCTCGGCTTCCACTTCTTCGGCCACTACTACCTGCAGCTCACGGCGCCCGTGGCCCTGCTGGCCACGGCCGCCCTGCGCCCCGCGCCCCGCGAACGGCTGACCGGCGCCGTCGTCACCTCGGCCTGCTGCTGCACGCTGTTCCTCGCCTGGGGGCTGCTCGCCCCGCGCCCCGAACTCGTCCACGCCCAGCGTCTCGCGAGCGTCCTCGCCCAGCGCACCGCGCCCGCCGACCGTGTCCTCGTGTGGGGCATGCACCCGGAGACGTACTGGCTGGCCCGCCGCACCCCCGCCACCCGCTACCTCACCGCGGGCCTGCTCACCAACTACAGCGGCGGCCGCGACGGCCCTCAGGTCGGCGAGAAGTACGCGGTCGAGGGCGCCTGGCCGGTCTTCCGGGCGGAGCTGGCGGGACGGGCCCCCGCCCTCGTCGTCGACGACTCCCGCGGCAAGCCGTACGCCCCCGACCGCGTGCCGAGCCTGCGCCGGCTGCTCCAGGCGCGGTACGAGGAGGTGGGCACGGTGGACGGGGCGGTGCTCTACGCGAGGATTCCGGGTGGCTGACGGGGGGTCGGCCGCGGTGCGGTGCGAGCGGCGGGGAGTCGGCCGCGGTGCGGTGCGGCCGGCGGGAAGCCTGCCGTGGTGCGGGGCAGCCGGTCGGGAAGGCCGCCGCGGTGCGGGGCGGCCGACGCCCCTGCTAGGCTCGCAGCAAGAATTTGAACACGTTCAAATCAGGGGGATCGTATGTCCGCACCGACCGCACCCGGCCGCAACGACTCACCGGCCGTCGCCCTCGGCCCCACCTCGCTCGTCCTGGGAGCCGTCGCGGCCGTCGGCGCATGGCCCTCGCTCATGCTTGCCGTACTGCCGTGGTCGTTCATCGCGGGGCCCCTCGCCGTCACCTTCGGCATCGCGGGGATCCACTACGCCCGCCAGGGCATCGGCCGTATGGGGACCGCCGTCGCGGGAACCGTGCTCGGTGCCGTCGGAGTGGCCGGCTTCCTCGCTCTGATCGTGGCCTTCGCCGCGTCGTAGGCCGGTGCCCGCGCGCTCAGCCGAGGACGGCGCGCGGCCCGGTCACCTCCGCGCCGAGCCCGGTCACCCGCCGCCGCAGCTCGCGGTCGGCCGTGACCACCAGGCGGGGCCGGCCGGGGTGCTCCGCGGCCAGCTCCACGATCCGGTCGTCCCCGCTGCCGGGGGCCGACTCCACCCGTACCCCCGGCACGGACTCCACCCCACGGGCGGCGCCCTCCACCACGAGCACGATCTCCACGGCGCCGCCGTGACCCGGCAGCCCCGCCCCGGCCAGCCGGTCGCGCAGCCGCTCGGCGGCGCCCCTGCGGTCCCGCCACCAGCCGTCGGGGCGCGAGCCGACGACGTTCGCGCCGTCGACGATCACCAGCAGGAGGCCGTCCGAAGGCCGGCCGTCCGTGGTGTCCGTGGTGTCCGGGTTGTCCGCGCCCTCTGCGCCCTCTGCGCCGTCCGTGCCGTCCGTGCCGTCCGTGCCGGCAGTCTCGTCCGTCATGCCGCTCACGGTGTCACAGGCGCGGTCGCCCAGCGGCGTGTGACCTCCGTGACGGAGGCGGCCGCTCGCTCGGCCGCCGATCCGCCCGCTCGCACCTCGGGAGCGAACTCCACGTGCAGGAAGGGAACGTGTGCGGCGTCGGCGGCACGGCCCTGCATGTTCTCGTGGCCCTCCAGCGGGCAGTCCCGCACCCAGGCCCGGCACACGGGGAAGCCGCGCGCGCCCAGGGCGCCGGCCAGCCTGCGGCCGTCCGCGTGGCCCGTGGAGCCGGCGCCGGTGGAGGCGACCACGTCGTACCCCGGCACGGAGGCGGCGGCGAAGCCGTGCAGCTGGACCCCGGGCATCCCGCGACGGACCAGTTCGGCGCAGACGGCGTGGAAGACGGTGTCCCGGCGGTGCGCCACGTCCGCGGCGTTCCCGATCCCGGCTTTGCGGTGTGCGCCCGCAATCACCAGGATGCCGCCGGGGGAGTCGCGCAGGACCCGTACGCCCAGCTGCTCGGTGCCGAGGTCGGCGACCGGGTGCGGGACCTGCACCGACCAGCGTGGCCGGTGGTCGAGGTCCAGGTAGACCCGGCCCCAGCCGCGCGGGGCCACGGCGTCGTCGGTGCGGTCGGCCACCTCGGTGTAGCGGTGTCCGGAGACCCGGTCGACAACGGTGCGCACGGTGAAGTCCCGTTCGGACAGCAACCGTTCCGCCTCGGTCCGGTGGCCGTCCAGGAGCAGGCCGACCGCCTTCGCGACGGCCGTGCGGTCCGCCCGGCCGGGCTGCCGGTAGCCGTGGTCCGGGCCGAAGCGGCGGGTGTAGTCCGCCACCTCCTGCGCCAGGTCGACCTGCTGGACGCCGTGGCCGGGGCGGGGGTCGGCCGGAGCCGCACCCCCACCGCGGGTGGCGCGGAGCACGGCGGTCAGACCGCCGGCGAGACCAGCGATGACCAGCAGAATTGTTGCGATCGTTATGATTCGCGAGCGAGTGGCTCTCATGGCTGTATCAAGATATCCCGGTGAAGAGAAGCCGTTCCCGCTCCCTGCTGGCCCTCCTGGCCCCGCTCTCCCTCGTCGCCACCGTCGCCGGGTGCGGCCTCCTTACGGACGACGGAGGTGACCCGGGCAGCGGGCGTACCTTCACCGTCGCGGCGGCCGGGGACATCCTGATGCACCCCGAGCTGGTCGACCAGGCCCGCAAGGACGCCAAGCGCACGGGCAAGGGCGTGGCCGGTCTGGACTTCGGGCCGATGATGGCCGGCATCAAGCCGGTGATCAGCAAGGCGGACCTGGCGATCTGTCACTTCGAGCCGGTGATGGGCACCCCCAACGGCCCCTTCGAGGGCTTTCCGGACTTCCAGGTCCCCCCGCAGACCGCGAAGACGATCAAGGATCTCGGCTACGACACCTGCTCCACCGCCTCCAACCACACGCTCGACCACGGGTACCAGGGGGTGAAGCGCACCCTGGACGCGCTGGACGCCGCCGGGGTGAAGCACACGGGCTCCTTCCGTACCCGGAAGGAGGCGCTCACGCCGCTGGTCATGGACGTCAAGGGCGTCAAGGTCGCGCAGATATCGTTCGCCTACGGCTTCAACGAGCCGCACCGGCTGCCGAAGGACAAGCCGTGGCTCGCCAACCAGCAGGACCTCGGCCGGATCAAGGCTGCTGAACAGCAGGCCCGCAAGGCCGGCGCCGAGGTGGTGATCCTCTCGCTGCACTGGGGGCACGAGCACGAGCCGAGCCCCACCGCCACGCAGCTCTCCTTCGCCCGGCAGATCGCCCGGTCCACCGGCATCAACCTGGTCATCGGCCACCACGCACACGTCGTGCAGCCGATGGAGAAGGTCGACGGCACCTGGGTCGCCTACGGTCTCGGCAACCAGATCGCGCGGCACGAGGCGCCGACGGGGCTGACCGAGGAGGGCGTGATCGCCTGGTTCACGTTCACCGAGCACGGCAAGGGCCACTGGGAGGTCCGCCCGCGCTTCGAGCCGACGATGCTGCAGTTCCCGCCGGACGCCGAGAACGTCACGGACGGCGGCAAGGCCGCCTACGGCGACGACGACGTACGGGACTACCGCCTGCTGGACGTGGCGGCCGCGCTGCGGGACGACCGCGGTCTGACCGACCGGCAGCGGTCCCGGCTGCGGCTCGCCTTCGAGCGCACCGAGGGCACGCTGTACAACCGCGGCGCGGCCCAGGACGGCCTGAAGCCGCTGACTCCGATGCCCTGACGCCCGGCCAGCGCTCGTTCGACCCTTATGTCCGTTCAGTCCTGACTGTCTGGGCTATGTCCGTTCAGTCCTGACTGCCTGGGCCATGTCTGGTCGGTCCTGACTGCCTGGGCGCGAATGTTGCGCAGACCACATTGGTAAGTGAGCAACTTTAGGCACCTCTTACCTGTCTGAGTGCTGCGGGTGCACCTGTGCAGCCCGCGCGCTCATCGTGTACGCATGTTCGAAATATCGTGTTCTTACTTCTGTGCGGAACCGGCCCGCCCGCACACCCCGAGAGGATCCTCCCTTGGCGTCACCGCCCACGGCGCGGCAGCACCGAGCCCGTCGACGAGCCGACATGTCGCTGCTCGGAGGCATCCGTCCGCCGATCGCGGTGCTGTCAGCGCTCCTCCTGGCGCTCGCCGGCATCACCGCACTCGTGCTGGGCCGTGTCGACCATGCCGGGGTGCCGAAAGCGGTGCTGACCTCCCAGCAGCACTTCGCCGAGGACGGGGCCATCGCGCTGCGGGCCTCCATCGACGAGTCCGTCACCGACCTCACCCGGTCCGCCGCCCTGTTCAGCGCGGGCCAGCCGGTCACCGGCGACGCCGTGCTCGACAAGCTCGGCACCACCTACCAGAAGTGGACAGGCACCGCCGTCGTCGAGATCCGCACCGGCAAGCTGGTCGCGGCCCGGGGCGAGACCGTGCCCCTGACCTCGGTGAACACCTCCACACTCGGCGACGAGGGCGGACTCGCGCCGCGGATGGTCCGGCTGAAGAACGGCGAGACGCGGCTGCTGTCCTTCGCGCTGCTGTCCTGGCCCGGCAAGCCGCAGCTGCTGCTGGTGGCCTCCAACAACCTGAAGTTCCCCGGCATCAGCCTCGGCCAGTTCCGGTCGATCGCCGTGGCCGACCCCGACGGGGCGATCCTCAGCAGCGACGGCATCCCCGAGCCCGAACAGGTGCGCACCAGCACCGACCGCAAGGACATCGCCGCCTCCCGCAAGCAGCTGAAGTCCTTCGCCCAGCTCGCGGCCCGCAAGGCCCGGCAGGACCCGCGCAGCAGCAAGGAGCCCGGCTCCGGCGGCTACCAGGGCGTCAGCGGCAGCCTGATCGGGGGGCATCTGCTGGGCGACCGGTCCGTCGCCGGATACGCCACGCTGGCCGCAGCCGATCCGGGGGAGGTCAGCACCGCCAGCGGCCTCGGCCTGTCGGTGGTGGCCATGGTCGAGGTGACCGAGGACCCCACCCGCGCCGACTCCCCGGTGATCGGCCTGCTGGCGGGCGGGGCGCTGCTCGTGGTCGGCGGGATCGCCGTGGCCGTGCTGCTGGGCACCGTGCAACGCCCGCTGATCCGGCTGTTCCTGGAGTCCCGCCGGCTCAGCCGCGGCGACCTGACCCGGCCCGTCACCGTCCCCGGCTACGGCGAGGCGCACCGCGTCGGCAACGCCCTGGAACGGCTGCGCCGCCAGCTCCTCGGCGAGAGCGCCGAGGCCACCGGCCCGGCCCACCACCCGCGCGGACTGCGCCGTGTCGGCACCCGAGCCCTGCTCGTGGTCGCCGCGGTGCTGCTGCTGGCCTGGTCGGCACCGCTGATGCTGCTGCTCAACCGCGCCGACGGCACGGCCGTCGTACCCCAGCAGCTCGTCAGCGACCAGCGCGAACGCACCGACACCCTCAGCGACCGGGTGCGCCGCGCCCTCAACGAGGGCAGCGCCGACCTGCAGTCGGTCGCCTCCCTCATCGGCAACCGCACCGAAGCCGGGACCATGGACGGGGTGCTGCGACGCACCCTCGACGAGAACCGGCGCTACCGCTCGCTCTACGTCGTCAACTCCTCCGGCGAGGTCCTGGCCCGTGAGGGCAAGGACCCCAAGCTGATCCGCTCCAAGCGGGTCTCCGCCACCCCGCTCCGGCTGCTCGGACACGGCGGCAAGGAGCCCGTCGTCGTCGCCACCGCCGAGATCCCCGGCGGGGACGGCACCCAGCTGGTCGGCGAGTTCCGCATCGAGTTCCTCAACGCCCTGCTCACCCGGCCGGGCATGGGCGTGGTCCGCCTCGTCGACCACGAGGACGAGGTCATCGCCGGCAACACCGGCTTCCTCGCCTTCCAGTCCCTGCCCGACGATCACCTGAAGGACCTGGTCGCGGCCAGCACCCAGCGGCTCGGTAAGAAGGCCCGCGCCAACGGAGTGCTCTACCGCGAGCACGGAGTGCGGATCGCCGCCGCCGCCCCCTTCGCCGGCAGCGGCCCCGCCGACTCGCTCGGCTGGAGCGTGGTCAGCTGGCAGCAGGCCGGCCGGCTCGCCATCCCCGAGTACGAATCCCAGAACCGCACCGTTCTCGCCGGTCTGCTCGGCGCCGCGGCGGCCGTCGCCTGCCTGGGCTGGATGCACATCGTGGTGGCCCGGCCGCTGCGCACGCTGGCCGACCGGGCCGAGGCCCTGGCCGACGGCGACCGCAAGACCGTCCTGTTCCCGCAGCACCACGACGAGGTCGGCGCGGTCACCCGCTCCCTGGAACTCATCCGGCAGCAGCTGCAGGACCAGCGCCGGCAGCAGCCCCGCCGCACCTCGCCCCCCTCGTCCGCGCCGCAGCAGTACACAAGGAACTGATCGCCCGTGCTCTTCCTCTACACCGTGCTGCTGGTGTGCTGCGCGTTCCTGCTCGTCGCGGGAGTCGTGGAACAGCGTCGGCACTTCACGAACCTGGACCACATACCCACGCGGGTGCTGGTCAACGGCATCCGCGGCAAGTCGTCCATCACCCGCCTGTGTGCGGGTGCCCTGCGCGGCGGCGGCCTGACGACCGTCGCCAAGACCACCGGCACCGCGGCCCGGTTCATCCACCCGGACGCCACCGAGGAGCCGGTCTACCGCAAGTTCGGCATCGCCAACGTGGTCGAGCAGATCGGCATCGTGCGGCGCGCCGCCGCGTACAAGCCGGACGCGCTCGTCATCGAGTGCATGGCCGTCATGCCGGCCCTGCAGGAGATCAACCAGTCCAAGCTGATCCGCTCCACCATCGGCGTGCTGTGCAACGTCCGCGAGGACCACCTCGCCGAGATGGGCCCCACCCTCGACGACGTGGCCCGCTCACTGTGCCGCTCGATGCCCGAGGACGGCATCTGCGTCACCGCCGAGAAGGACCGATTCGACATCCTCCAGGAGGAGGCGGACGCCCGGAACTGCCGGCTGGTCTACGCCGACCCCGAGACGGTCAGCGACGAGGAGCTGCGCGGCTTCAGCTGGTTCACCTTCAAGGAGAACGTGGCCATCGCGCTGACCGTCGCCGAACTCCTCGGCGTCGAGAGGGAGACGGCCCTGCAGGGCATGTACGACGCCCCGCCGGACCCCGGCGTCCTCTCCGTCGAGCGCTATCTGACGCCCGGGGGCAAGAAGCTGCGCTTCGCCAACGTCTTCGCGGCCAACGACCCCGAGTCGACACTGATGAACATCAACCAGCTGCTCGACCTCGGTGCCGTCCACCGCCCGCTCAACGTGGTCATCAACTGCCGTCCCGACCGCGTCGAACGCAATGGGCAGATGGGCGAGATCATCCCCGACCTCGACCCCGAGCGCGTCTTCGTCATCGGTCACCCGGCCAAGTCCGCCATCGACGCCATCCCCGCCGAGTTCCGCTCGCGCGCCGTCGACCTCGGCGGCGACAAGCGCGACCCCGAGGAGTTCATGGCCAAGCTGCTGGACCAGCTCGGCCCCGACTCCTCGCTCGTCGCGATCGGCAACATCCACGGCCAGGGCGAGATCCTGCTGGAGCACCTCGCCGAACTGCCGCCGGACGAGAGCGCCGACGAGCCCGCCGCCACGGCCCCGCCCGGCCGCGGCACGGCACCCGGCGTGGCCGAGCACGTGGAGACCGTGCAGCTGTACGCGCCCCGCATCGACCCCTACCAGGGCTATTCCGAGGCGTACGAGACGCGCTACGCGCAGCAGGTGTACATCCCGCAGATCCCCGTGCAGCGGGACGCCGTGCACCCCTACCCGGGACAGGAGCCGGTGCGCCCCGCCGGGCACGAGCGCCCCCACCCGGCCGACGGGTGGACGCAGCCGTACCACGGCGAACGGCCCGGCCCCGCCGCGCCCCAGGGACATCCGGACCCCGGCCTCTCGCACGGCCCGGGCGGGCAGCGCGGGCTGTTCGAGCCCCGCGTCGCCCCCCAGCAGCCCGCCGACGACAGCCAGCAGTGGCACAGCCCAGGAGAACAGCAGTGATCCCCTCCGTCCTCACCCCCGAGATCGCCGCGATCGGCATCGGCCTGGGCCTCGTGTTCTCGTTGATGTGCTATCTGACGACCAACCTGTCGCCCGGCGGCATGATCACACCGGGCTGGCTCGCGCTCACCCTCATCGAGGACCTGCAGCGGGCCGCGCTGGTGGTCGGCGTCACCGTGCTGACCTACCTCGCGACGCTGCTCATGCAGAAGTTCGTGATCCTGTACGGCAAGCGGCTGTTCGCGGCCGTGGTGCTCAGCGGCGTGCTCATCCAGGCCACTGTGATCATCGTGCTGCAGATGGAGTTCCCGCTGCTGTACGCCAACCAGACGCTCGGCTTCATCGTCCCGGGCCTGGTCGGCTACCAGCTCGTCCGCCAGCCCAAGGGCGCGACGCTGCTGTCCGTCGGAACGGTCACCCTCGCCACCTACGTGGTGCTGACCGCCGGAATTCTGCTGGGCGCCCTGCCGTCCGCCTGAACCCGCCCCCGTACTCGACGCAATCCTGGAGCCCCCACCATGCCGAAGCGCAAAGGCCGCCCCGTCGTCCATGCGGCAACGGTCCTGGCGCTGCTCGCGGGCAGCGCCTACTTCACCTACGAACTGCGCAAGGACGAGCAGGCGAAGGTCCCGGCCGCCCAGACCGTCACCGACAACACCCTGCGCAACTCGAACGCGGCGACCGGCAAGCAGACCTGGGAGCGACTGAACGACCCGGCGCGCTCCGTGCTGCGCGACGCCAAGGGCGCGGTCGTCGCCACCTTCACCGACGGCGCCCGCACCGCCACGCTCAAGGGCCCGTCCCGGACCTTCGGCGAGCCGGCCAACACCAGCACCAAGGTGGTCACCGACGACTGGGTCCGCCTCATGCCGGAGCCGTGGACCAAGGGCGCCCAGGACCAGCAGTGGTTCAAGGACTGGTTCAAGCAGTACTACGGGAGCCAGGAGGACGACGTCTTCGCGATCGCCTTCCAGTACGTGCAGGGCGCCCCGGTCAAGAAGGACGCCACGGGCGTGCCGTACCGGGGCGACGCGGTCTTCGGGCCGTACAAGGCGGACGGCGTGGACCGCCTGGAGCAGAACGACTTCTACGACTACCTCGGCATCCCGTACACCTTCCGCAACGGGACCACGCTGTCCCCGCGCCCCGAGCGCTACCGGGCCCTGGACTGCTCCGGCTTCATGCGCATGGTGTGGGGCTACCGCTCCCGCTACCCGCTGATGGCCTCCGACACCCTCGGCGACGGCCTGCCCCGCTCCGCCAACGGCATGGCGCGCTCCAAGGCCGGCGTCGACATCATCAAGCTCCAGGGCCCCGCTCCCTGGTACACCCGACCGAAGAACACCGACACGCTGCAGCCCGGGGACCTGCTGTTCTTCAAGATGGACCACCGCACCGCCGACCACATCGACCACGTCGCCCTCTACCTGGGCCTGGACACCGAGGGCCACAAGGTCTTCGTCTCCAGCCGCAAGGAACAGAACGGCCCCACGATGGGCGACAAGGGCGGTGTCTCCCGCATCGACGGCAACGGCTTCTACGCCGAGCTGTTCCGCAGCGCGAAGCGGCTGTGACCGTGGACGGACGGCACAGCCCGGGCGCCGGCGGGTGCGCGGACCGGCCGGGGGCGAACCGGTGAACGGTGACTGGCTCCTGCGCGCCCGCGACGGCCGGCTCAGTGTCTACCAACTGTCGGCCGACGCCGTCCTGTGCCGGGCGCAGCGCGGGCCGGGCGGGCCCTGGACCGAGCCCCGCAGGGTGGGCGGCGACCAGAGACTTCACCCCGTCCTCGCCGTCGGCCAGGGCGCCGACGGCTACGCCCACCTGGTCTCCTGGCGGCCCACGAAGCAGGGCGAGTCCGGCCTGGTGCACTCCACCCACTACAGCCCGCGCCTCGCGGCGCTGGACTGGAACCCGATCGGCCACCCGAACAGGACCGGCGACCGTACGGGGCAGCCCGCGGTCGCCGTGGACGCCCGGGGCCGCGCCCATGTCTTCGTGCGCAACAGGGACGGCGGGGTGAGCCTGCTCGCGCAGAAGGAGAAGGGCGGCTGGGAGCCCTGGCGCGATCTGAAGGGCCGGGAGGTCCAGGACGGCCTGGCGGCCGTGACGGGGGAGTCCGGCAGGGTCGAACTGTACGCGGCCGCCCCCGGGGCCCTCCTGCACTGGCGTCAGGAGGAGCCGGGCGCCCAGCCGGTCCTCCGGGAGACCCTGGAGACCGGGGTCCGCCCGGGCACCCTGTACGCCCTGGCCACGTCGCCCGAGCACACCACCGTCCTCTACACCGACGACGCGGGCGACCTGTGCGCCTGGCGCCCCGGCGGCAGGCCGGCCACCCTCCTGCCCTCGGCGGGACACGGCCGGACCGTGGCGGTCCGCTGCGAGCTCGACGGCCACGACTGCACCTTGCTGGCGCAGCGCTCGGCGAGCGGCCGGGTGGCCTTCGCCGCCTATCCCACCGAGCGGGAGTCGGCGGGCGCCTGGTGGACCGAGTCGGGCCCGCAGCTGCCGGTGGACGCGCTGGTGTCCCTGGCCGTGGACGAGGACGGCCGGGTGGTGGCGGCAACGCTGTCCCCCTCCACCGGCCGGCTCCTGCTGACCGGACGCAAGGACGAGGTGGGGCTGGCGCTGAAGGCGTGGCGGCAGCTCTGAGTGCGCCATGATGGCGGTCGTGGACACCGAGACACTCATAGGCGCCTGGCGGCGCCTCCTCAGCGGCTCCGGAAAATCGTGGGTGCTCTTCGAGCACGGCACCTGTGTGGTGCTGGAGGAGCCCGAGGGGGCGCTCGCCGACCGGGCGAGCGAGATCCTGCGCGAGTTCGGACCCGTGCACGTGGGCGGTCCGGCGGGCGACTTCCGGGTGCTGGAGCTCAAGAGCGACGAGGGCTGGCTGGTGACCGGCCACCACCCGGACGTCGTCACCTTCGTCGCCCAGGAGGAGTCCGAGGATCCCTCGCACCTGGCGGTCGGGATCCACGGGCGGTCCAAGCGCGACCGCGACGGCAGGGAACTGAACGTCGTCCATGTCGAGGACGCGCGCCCGCCCACCCCCTGACACGCCGATGCCCGGCACACCCCGAGGTGTGCCGGGCATCGCAGGACGGTTGCGCGGTCCGTTACTGCGGGACGCTCGCCACGCCCGGAGCCAGGAACGGCTTGCCGTTCACGCGCTCCGAGACACCCTCACGGTCCAGGTACGGCGTGATGCCGCCCAGGTGGAAGGGCCAGCCGGCGCCCGTGATCAGGCACAGGTCGATGTCCTGGGCCTCGGCGACGACGCCCTCGTCGAGCATGAGCCCGATCTCCTGCGCCACCGCGTCCAGCACCCGCGCCCGCACCTGCTCCTCGGTCAGGACGACATCGCCCTGCTGCAGCAGCGCGGCGACCTCCGGGTCCAGCTCCGGCTTGCCGCTGTCGTAGACGTAGAAGCCGCGCTTGCCCGCCTTGACGACGGCCGCGAGGTTCGGGGAGACCGTGAAGCGGTCCGGGAAGGCCCGGTTGAGGGTCTCCGAGACGTGCAGGCCGATCGCCGGGCCGACCAGCTCCAGCAGCACCAGCGGGGACATCGGCAGGCCGAGCGGCTCGATCGCCTTCTCGGCGACCTCGACCGGGGTGCCCTCGTCGATGACGTTCTGGATCTCACCCATGAAGCGGGTCAGGATGCGGTTCACGACGAACGCCGGGGCGTCCTTGGTGAGGACCGCGGTCTTCTTGAGCTTCTTGGCGACCGCGAAGGCGGTGGCCAGCGAGGCGTCGTCGGTCTTCTCGCCGCGGACGATCTCGAGGAGCGGGAGGACGGCGACCGGGTTGAAGAAGTGGAAGCCCACGACCCGCTCGGGGTTCTTGAGCTTCGACGCCATCTCCGTCACCGACAGCGAGGAGGTGTTGGTGGCGAAGATCGCGTGCGCCGGGGCGACCGCCTCGACCTCCGCGAACACCTGCTGCTTGACACCGATCTCCTCGAACACGGCCTCGATGACGAAGTCCGCGTCGGAGAAGCCCTCGGCCTTGTCCAGGACACCGGTGACCAGCGCCTTGAGGCGGTTGGCCTTGTCCTGGTTGATCCGGCCCTTGCCGAGCAGCTTGTCGATCTCGGCGCGCACGTAGCCCACACCCTTGTCGACGCGCTCCTGGTCGATGTCGGTCAGGACGACCGGCACCTCCAGACGGCGCAGGAAGAGCAGCGCGAGCTGGCTGGCCATCAGACCGGCACCGACGACGCCGACCTTGGTGACCGGGCGGGCCAGGTTCTTGTCCGGGGCGCCCGCGGGGCGCTTGCCGCGCTTCTGCACCAGGTTGAACGCGTAGATGCCCGAGCGCAGCTCGCCGCCCATGATGAGGTCGGCGAGGGCCTGGTCCTCGGCGTCGTAGCCCTGCTGGAGGTCGCCGTTCTTGGCGGCGGCGATGATGTCGAGGGCGCGGTAGGCGGCCGGGGCCGCACCGTGCACCTTGCCGTCCGCGATGAAGCGGCCCTTGGCGACGGCCTGGTCCCAGCCCTCGCCGCGGTCGATCACCGGGCGCTCGACCTCGATGTCGCCCTTGAGGACCTGCGCGGTCCACAGCAGCGACTGCTCCAGGAAGTCGGCGCCCTCGAAGATCGCGTCCGCGATGCCGAGGTCGAAGACCTGCTGGCCCTTGAGCTGCTTGTTCTGGTTGAGGCTGTTCTCGATGATGACCGAGACGGCCTTGTCGGCGCCGATCAGGTTCGGCAGGATCGTGCAGCCGCCCCAGCCCGGGACCAGACCGAGGAAGACCTCGGGCAGCGAGAACGCCGGGATGGCCTTCGACACCGTGCGGTAGGTGCAGTGCAGACCGACCTCGACGCCGCCGCCCATCGCCGCGCCGTTGTAGTACGCGAACGTCGGGACCGCGAGGCCCGCGAGGCGCTTGAAGACCTCGTGGCCGCCCTTGCCGATGGCGAGCGCGTCCTCGTGCTTCTTCAGCAGCTCGACGCCCTTGAGGTCGGCGCCGACGGCGAAGATGAACGGCTTGCCGGTGACACCGACGCCGACGATGGTGCCCTCGGCCGCCTCCTTCTCGACCTGGTCGACGGCGGTGTTGAGGTTCGCCAGCGAGGCCGGGCCGAAGGTGGTCGGCTTGGTGTGGTCCAGGCCGTTGTCCAGCGTGATCAGGGCGAAGCGCCCGGCACCGAACGGCAGGTCGAAGTGGCGCACGTGCGCCTGGGTCACGACCTCGTCCGGGAACAGCTCGGCCGCGCCCTTCAGGAGTTCAGCGGTGGTGCTCACTTGTCGCCTCCGTCGAAGTGCGGGTTCTCCCAGATGACCGTCGCGCCCATGCCGAAGCCGACGCACATGGTCGTCAGGCCGTAGCGGACGTTCGGCTGCTCCTCGAACTGGCGGGCCAGCTGCGTCATCAGCCGGACGCCGGAGGAGGCCAGCGGGTGGCCGAAGGCGATCGCGCCGCCGTACTGGTTGACGCGCGCGTCGTCGTCGGCGATGCCGTAGTGCTCCAGGAAGGCCAGGACCTGGACGGCGAAGGCCTCGTTGATCTCGAAGAGACCGATGTCGCCGATGCCGAGACCCGCCTTGGCGAGCGCCTTCTCGGTCGCCGGGATCGGGCCGTAGCCCATGACCTCGGGCTCGACACCCGCGAAGGCGTACGAGACGAGGCGCATCTTGACCGGCAGGCCGTTCTCGCGGGCGAAGTCCTCGCTCGCGATGATCGAGGCGGTGGCGCCGTCGTTCAGACCGGCCGCGTTACCGGCGGTGACCCGGCCGTGGACGCGGAACGGCGTCTTCAGACCCGACAGGTTCTCCAGGGTGGTCCCCGGGCGCATCGGCTCGTCGGCCGTGACCAGGCCCCAGCCGGTCTCGCCGGCCTCCGGGCTGGTGCGGCGCACCGAGATCGGCACCAGGTCCTGCTGGATCTTGCCGTTGGCGTACGCCTTGGCGGCCTTCTCCTGCGAGCGCACGGCGTATTCGTCGGCGCGCTGCTTGGTGATGGTCGGGTAGCGGTCGTGCAGGTTCTCGGCGGTCATGCCCATGAACAGGGCGGACTCGTCGACCAGCTTCTCGCTGACGAACCGCGGGTTCGGGTCCACGCCCTCGCCCATGGGGTGGCGGCCCATGTGCTCGACACCACCGGCGATGACGGCGTCGTAGGCGCCGAACGCGATCGAACCGGCGGTGGCCGTCACGGCGGTCAGGGCGCCGGCGCACATGCGGTCGATCGAGTAGCCCGGGACCGACTGGGGCAGGCCGGCGAGGATGCCGGCGGTGCGGCCGAGGGTCAGGCCCTGGTCGCCGATCTGGGTGGTCGCGGCGATGGCGACCTCGTCGATCTTCTTCGGGTCCAGGCCGGGGTTGCGGCGCAGCAGCTCCCGGATCGCCTTCACGACGAGGTCGTCGGCGCGGGTCTCGTGGTAGATGCCCTTCGGGCCCGCCTTGCCGAACGGGGTGCGGACGCCGTCGACGAAGACGACGTCCCTGACGGTACGAGGCACGATGGCTCTCCTCCAGGGTGCGGGGTGGCACAGCTGCGACACGCAAGCGCTGAGCGCGCGCTCAGGCTCATGCTACTTATGAGTAACGTAGCTGCACAGTCCTGGCGGGTGGAGCGGCGAACGTCACACCAGGAGGCCGACCCGACAGGACCCCGGCACTACGGACCGCACCCACCCGTCCCCCAGCGAAACGTCCGCCCACACTGATCCGATGCCCTTCCCGGGCCGGCGAATCCCGTGAGGGCTCAAGACAGCGCCGGCAGAGCCGAAAATGCCGGGCAGCGCGAGGCAGTGCCAGGCGGTACGGGCAGAGCCGGAAGAGTCTCCAGAGCCGAAAGCGACGACAGCCACAGCACCTGCACACAGCCCCAGCAGCAATCTTGGCGCGTTCCCGACGCCCCGCTGCCGCCCCGCAAGGGGCGCGGGGACCTACGCGAACGGCCACAACGAACCCGCACCCACCGCACACGACCAGGCCCTACGCCCCCCGGACACTGACACGCAAGCGGGCGCCCCCTCAGTGGCGCCCCCTCAGTGGCGCGGGGACCTACGCGAACGGCCACGACCCACCCGCAGCCGCCGCACCACGCCCAGGTCCTACGGCGCTTGGGCGCCCGGCCCGCCCTACCCCTTCGGGGCCAGCGCCGAAACCAGCACCGCCGAAACCTGTTCCACCTGCCACGCACGCGCACCGTACCCGGCCAGCGCGGCCCCCACCGCCTGCGCATCGGCGACCGGAGGCTCCCAGCAGATCCGGCGCACGGTGTCCGGAGAGATCAGGTTCTCCTGGGGCATGTTGAGCTGCTCGGCCAGGGCCGACACCCCGGCCCGGGCGGCGGAGAGCCGCGCCGCGGCGGCGGGGTCCTTGTCGGCCCAGGCCCGCGGCGGCGGCGGGCCGGTGACGGGCTGCCCCGGCTGCGGCAGCTGCGTCTCGGTCAGGGCCCTGGCACGGTCCACCGCGGCCTGCCACTGCTCCAGCTGCCGCCGTCCCGTGCGGTGCCCGAACCCGTTCAGCGCCGAGAGCGCGTGCACGTTGACCGGAAGGGCGAGCGCCGCCTCCACGATGGCGGCGTCGCTGAGCACCTTGCCCGGCGACACGTCCCGCCGCTGGGCGATCCGGTCCCGCGTCTGCCACAGCTCCCGCACGACGGCCAGCTGCCGGCGCCGCCGCACCTTGTGCATGCCGGACGTGCGGCGCCAGGGATCCTTGCGGGGCTCGGCCGGCGGCGCGGAGGCGATCGCGTCGAACTCCTGGCGGGCCCACTCCAGCTTGCCCTGCCGGTCCAGATCCTTCTCCAGCGCGTCGCGCAGGTCGACGAGGAGCTCCACGTCCAGCGCGGCGTAGCGCAGCCACGGCTCGGGCAGCGGGCGGGTGGACCAGTCGACGGCGGAGTGGCCCTTCTCCAGGACGAAGCCGAGGACGCTCTCGACCATGGCGCCGAGCCCGACCCGGGGGAATCCGGCCAGCCGGCCGGCCAGCTCGGTGTCGAACAGCGCGGTCGGCATCATGCCTATCTCCCGCAGACAGGGCAGATCCTGGGTGGCCGCGTGCAGCACCCATTCGACGCCGGTCAGCGCCTCGCCGAGGCCCGAGAGGTCGGGACAGGCGACGGGATCGATCAGTGCGCTGCCGGCCCCCTCGCGGCGCAGCTGCACCAGGTAGGCGCGCTGGCCGTAGCGGTAGCCGGAGGCGCGCTCGGCGTCGACGGCGACGGGGCCGGAACCGGCGGCGAACGCGGCGATCACCTCGGCGAGCGCGGCCTCGTCGGCGATCACCGGCGGAATGCCCTCGCGCGGTTCGAGCAGTGGGGTCGGCGCCCCCGTCACAGACCCTCCGGCGTCGTCCGGAGGAGTGCCTCCGGTGGTGCGCAGGGAAGCGTCTGCTGCGGTGTCTTGGGCGTCGGTCACATGTCAAGGGTATCCATGTGTGGACAGCGCCCGTCGCCGGAACGTTCCGTCGACGGGCGCCGGAGGGTCGTAAACCAGTCAGGCCGGTGAAACGTCGGGTTCACATGACTGAACCGGTGCTTCCGCCGAGCGGCCCGGCGGAGGGCGTGGCGCAGGGTGGGGTGCGGGGTCGGGTGCAGGGTCGGGTGCAGGGTCAGTGGATGATTCCGGTGCGCAGGGCGACGGCCACCATGCCGGCCCGGTCGCCCGTGCCGAGCTTGCGCGCGATGCGGGCCAGGTGGCTCTTCACGGTCAGTGCGGACAGGCCCATCGAGACGCCGATGGCCTTGTTCGACTGGCCCTCGGCGACCAGCCGCAGCACCTCGACCTCGCGTCCGGACAGCTCGCGGTAGCCGCCCGGGTGGCTCGGGGCACCCGGGGGGCGGCGGTGCATACGGGCGCCGGCGCCGAGGGGGGCGGCGCCGGGCCGTGGGGGCAGTCCGATGTTGGTCCGGGTGCCGGTGACGACGTAGCCCTTCACCCCGCCCGCCAGGGCGTTGCGGACGGCGCCGATGTCGTCGGCTGCGGAGAGGGCCAGTCCGTTGGGCCAGCCCGCGGCGCGGGTCTCGGACAGCAGGGTCAGGCCGGAGCCGTCGGGCAGGTGGACGTCGGCGACACAGATGTCGCGGGGGTTGCCGATGCGGGGACGAGCCTCCGCGATGGACGAGGCTTCGATGACATCGCGCACACCGAGCGCCCACAGATGGCGGGTGACGGTGGAGCGGACGCGCGGGTCGGCCACGACCACCATGGCGGTCGGCTTGTTCGGGCGGTAGGCGACCAGGCTTGCGGGCTGCTCGAGGAGAACGGACACCAGGCCTCCTGGGGTGGGGGACGGGGGCCGGCTTTGGGGAAGAAGCCGGGACGAACCGTGCTTTCAAGGTCACAGTCGTCTTCGGCAGCAAACCCGTCCGCCTTTAGAGAATGATCACGATCTAGTGAGTAACAATCCGTGCAATTCGGACACGCGATCGATCATCCGAAGATCGAATCGGTTCGGGCTGATGCGATTCGAGTGCAGGAAGTGGCCGTATCGACAAAGAGATGGTCAATAGCACCTTCGCGAGGATGACGCGGGTGTGACCGGTCGTGACGTCACCGGGGCGGGGAACCCCGTCCTGCTGTGACCGGGGGTTCCCGCTCCACCAGGACTGCCGCCCCTGTCCCTGCCGTGATGCCCGTGCTCCGCTGCCGTGACGCCCCCTGCTCCGCCGGGACTGCCGCCCGCGTCCCTACCGGGACTGCGGCCCCCTGCGCTGCGGCAGGGTCACCACCGAGGCGTCACCGGGACCGGCCGGGGGCAGCCCGCCGACCTGGGCCAGCAGATCGCACCAGGAGGCCAGGTGGGCTGCGGTGTCCGGCACCCCGCCCAGGCCCTCGCGGGGCGTCCAGGAGGCACGGATCTCGATCTGCGAGGCGGGCGCCCGCTCGGCCAGCCCGCCGAAGTAGTGCGAGCTCGCGCGCGTGACCGTGCCGCTCGGCTCGCCGTAGGTGAGCCCCCGCGCCTGCAGCGCGCCGGTCAGCCACGACCAGCACACCTCGGGCAGCAGCGGATCGGCGGCCATCTCCGGCTCCAGCTCCGCGCGCACCAGGGTCACCAGCCGGAACGTGCCGCGCCAGGCCTCGTGCCCGGCCGGGTCGTGCAGCAGCACCAGCCGCCCGTCGGCCAGATCCTGGTCGCCGTCGACCACCACGGCCTCCAGCGCGTACGCGAACGGGGCGAGCCGCTGCGGGGCGGGCGTCGGCTCCACCTCGACCTGCGGTCGCAGACGCGCGGTGCGCAGGGCCTCCACCGCGGCCCGGAACGCCGGCGGGGTGGTGTTGCCCGGATGCCGGTCCGCCTCACCGGCCTCCTTCGCGTCGTCCGTCCCGTCCGTACTGTCCGACGTTCGTCCTTGAGCCGCAGCCATGGCGGAAGAGTAAGGGGAACTGGCGCTCGGTGCTGGCCTAGACACCCCGCACCGGATGTGCCGTAGCGGCCGCGAGCCACCTGCCGGGTCCGCCGCACCGGCCCGGACGGCCTGGTGCAGCGGCGTCCGACGGCCTTCCGCGCGAGCGCCGGAAGGGCCCACGCGCAAGCGCCGGACGGGCTGCGTGTCGCTCACCGGGGTCGTGCGAGACTTTCCCCGTGACCGCCAACGACACCCCTACGGGCCAGCAGCCGACAGCGACGTACGACAGCGCCTTCCTCAAGGCGTGCAGGCGCGAGCCCGTGCCGCACACCCCCGTGTGGTTCATGCGCCAGGCCGGCCGCTCCCTGCCGGAGTACCGCAAGGTGCGCGAGGGCATCCCCATGCTGGAGTCCTGCACGCGGCCCGAGCTGGTCACCGAGATCACGCTGCAGCCGGTGCGCCGGCACGGCGTGGACGCGGCCATCTACTACAGCGACATCGTCGTCCCGCTGAAGGCCATCGGCATCGACCTCGACATCAAGCCCGGCATCGGCCCGGTCGTCGAGGAGCCCATCCGCACCCGAGCCGACCTGGCCCGGCTGCGCGACCTCACGCCCGAGGACGTCTCCTACGTCACCGAGGCGATCGGCCTGCTCACCAAGGAACTGGGCGCCACCCCGCTGATCGGTTTCGCGGGCGCGCCTTTCACCCTCGCGAGCTACCTCATCGAGGGCGGTCCCTCTCGCACGTTCGAGAACGCCAAGGCGATGATGTACGGCGACCCCGAGCTGTGGGCCGATCTGCTGGACCGCCTCGCCGACATCACGGCCGCCTTCCTGAAGGTGCAGATCGAGGCCGGCGCCAGCGCGGTCCAGCTGTTCGACTCCTGGGTCGGCGCCCTCGCCCCGGCCGACTACCGACGCTCGGTCATGCCGGCCTCCGCGAAGGTCTTCGACGCCGTCGCCGGCTACGGCGTCCCGCGCATCCACTTCGGTGTCGGCACCGGTGAGCTGCTGAAGCTCATGGGCGATGCCGGCGCGGACGTCGTCGGCGTCGACTATCGCGTCCCGCTGGACGAAGCGGTGCGCCGCGTCGGCCCCGGCAAGGCGCTCCAGGGCAACATCGACCCGACGGTCCTGTTCACGGACAAGGACACCGTCGAGGCCCGGGCCCGCGAGGTCCTCGACGCGGCCGCCGGCCTGGAGGGCCACGTCTTCAACCTGGGCCACGGCGTGCTGCCGAACACCGACCCGGACGCGCTGACCCGGCTCGTGGACTACGTCCACACGCACAGCGCCCGCTGAGCGGACCCGTTCACCACACCTCGCGGGACCACACCTGACGCGACCGGGCCCGCCTGCCGAACAGCAGGCGGCCGGGCTGAGGCGGGGGCGGCGTGCCGGCCTTGAGCGGCCAGGCGAGCAGCATCCCCGCCACGAAGCCGGCCACGTGCGCCGCGTACGCCACCGTGCCGGCGCCCGAGACGCCGTGCCCCGAGGAGTACACCGCCTGGAGTGCGAACCAGAAGCCCAGCACCAGCCAGGCGGGCAGCCTGAGCGGCAGGAAGACCAGGAACGGGACGAGGACCCAGATCCTGGCCGTCGGATACAGCACCAGATAGGCGCCCAGCACGCCGGCGATCGCTCCGGACGCGCCGATCAGCGGGTCGCCGGAGGCGTCGTTGAGCAGCGCGAAGCCGTAGCCGGCCGCGTAGCCGCAGACGACGTAGAAGAGGAAGTAGCGGATGTGGCCCATCCGGTCCTCGACGTTGTTGCCGAAGATCAGCAGGAACAGCATGTTGCCGAGCAGGTGCAGCCAGCTGCCGTGCAGGAACATGGCGGTGAACACGGACAGGGGCGGGGACTTGTCGTAGCGCGGCGGTCCCACCACGCAGCCCGGACCGTGCGGGCCCACGCCCACCTCGCCCGTCGGGACCAGCCGTGGCAGCTGATGGTGGATCAACTCCCTGGGGACCGCCGCGTAATGGTCGGTGAAGGCGCGGAGATGGCACAGCTGCGCCAGATCGCTGCCCCCGGCCACCGAACCGGCGATGCCCGGGGTGGCGAGGAAGGCGAGGACGTTGGCGGCGATGAGCGCATACGTCACATAGGGCGTACGGCGCACCGCATTCACGTCATGGACGGGTATGACCACACAGGAGTACTGCCCGCGACGGGCCCCGCGAACCGGTGAACGATCGCGGGCGGGCGTCCGTATCCTCCTTCAACCGACGTGAGGATCAGGCGATGAACGTTCCGCAGGTTTCGGCGATGCATGCTCTGCCCGACGGCGAGGCCGAGCTGTCTTTGGTGGTACGGCTTCCCTGGGAGGACGTGGCGCGCCTCGGTCAGGAGGCGGGGCGGCTCGCCTCGCAGATGCAGCGGCCGGTGACCCTGGACGAGGCAGTGAGCCACAGGCTGCGCTCGACCCGGCCGGCCGCGTCCCATGCGAAGCCGGCGGGCGAGCAGCCCGCGGCCGTGACGTCGAGTGCCGCTGTCACCTCGCTGCCGCGGATCAGCGGGACGGCTTGAGGAGCGTTCCGGGGCGCGGGGGGAACGTGGCAGGTCGCGCCGTTCCCCGCGCCCCTTCGGGCCGGTCACCCCGCCCGTACCTTCGATGCGGCCTTTCGCGCCGCCACCAGAACCGGGTCCCACACCGGTGAGAACGGCGGGGCGTAGCCCAGGTCCAGGGCCGTCATCTGTTCCACCGTCATCTGCGCGGTCAGCGCCACCGCCGCGATGTCGACCCGCTTGGCCGCGCCCTCCCTGCCGACGATCTGTACGCCGAGCAGGCGTCCCGTGCGGCGTTCGGCGAGCATCTTGACCGTCATCGGGGCGGCGCCCGGGTAGTACCCGGCGCGGCTGGTCGACTCGATGGTGACACTCTCGTACTGGAGGCCGACGCGGCGGGCGTCCTTCTCGCGCAGACCGGTGCGGGCGATCTCCAGGTCGCAGACCTTGCTGACGGCCGTGCCGACGACGCCCGGGAAGGTGGCGTAGCCGCCGCCGGCGTTGGTGCCGATGACCTGGCCGTGCTTGTTGGCGTGGGTGCCGAGCGGAACGTACTGCTCCTGGCCGGAGACCAGGTTGAGCACCTCCACGCAGTCGCCGCCCGCCCAGATGTTCTCGTGGCCGCGCACCCGCATGGCGCGGTCCGTCAGCAGCCCGCCGTGCGTGCCGAGCGGGAGGCCCGCCGCCTCGGCCAGCTCCGTCTGGGGGCGCACGCCGATGCCGAGGACCACCACGTCCGCCGGGTACTCGGCGTCCTCGGTGACCACCGCCCGCACCCGGCCGTCCTCGCCGGTGAGCACCTTGGTGACCTCGGCGTCGTCGACCATGGTGATGCCCAGGCCCTCCATGGCCCGGTGCACCAGCCGGCCCATGTCGGGGTCGAGCGTCGACATCGGCTCGCTGCCCCGGTTGACGACCGTCACCTCGTAGCCGCGGTTGATCATCGCCTCGGCCATCTCCACACCGATGTAGCCCGCGCCGACGACCACGGCCCGGCGGCCCCGCGTGCGCGCCAGGGAGTCCAGCAGTGCCTGGCCGTCGTCCAGGGTCTGCACGCCGTGCACACCGGGAGCGTCCGTGCCCGGCATGTCGGGGCGGATCGGGCGGGCGCCGGTCGCGATCACGAGTTTGTCGTACGACGTCCAGGATTCGTCCCCGGAGTCGACGTCACGCACGCGGACCCGGCCGCCCGCCACGTCGATCTCCATGACCTCCGTGCACATCCTGAGGTCGATGTCCCGCGCGCGGTGCTCCCCGGGCGTACGGGCGATCAGCCGGTCCCGCTCGGGGACCTCGCCGCCCACCCAGTACGGGATCCCGCACGCCGAGAAGGAGCTGAAGTGGCCCCGCTCGAAGGCCACGATCTCCAGCTCACCGGGTCCGCGGAGCCGGCGGGCCTGCGATGCCGCGGACATCCCCGCGGCGTCCCCGCCGATCACCACCAGCCGCTCCCTGCCGCCCTGCCCACCGCTCATGCTCATGCGAACACGCTACGGGGCCCGGGCATTTCAGTCCCGGTCTCCCTCGCGGGCGGAGTCCGGAACCGGACGCGCCTGCGGCAGCGGACCCGGCGCCGTCGTCGCCGGCGAAGCCTCCCCGCCGCGCGACCGGCGCGGGCGCACGACCCGCAGCCACAGCAGCGTCAGCAGCGCCGCGAGCGCGACGAACGGCAGGGCCGCGCCGAGGGCGAGGGCGATCCAGAGCAGCATGGTGACGAACACGTGCCAGCCGCCCGACAGCGCGTCCACGAAGCCGGGCGTGTCGTCCTGGGCGGCCTCGTGCACGGGCTTCTCGGACAGCGACAGGGTGATGGTCGCAAGGCTCGTCCGGTCCTTCAGCGACGCCTGCTGCGCCAGCAGGGACTCCAGGTCCGCCTCACGGCTGCTCAGCTCCCCCTCCAGGGTGACGACGTCGCCCAGCTTGGTCGCCCGGTCCATCAGCGTACGGATCCGGTTCACGCTCGCCCGCTGCGACCTGATCCTGCTGTCCACGTCCACGACCTGGTCGGTGACGTCGACCGCCTTCGCGGTGCGCTCCAGGAGCCTGCCGGTGCCCTGGAGGCCGGCGAGGACCTCGTCGTACCGCGCGGTGGGCACGCGCAGCACGACCCGGGTCCGCTCATGGCCGTCGGAGTCCCGGCTGGTGCTCTCCTCGCCGACGTATCCGCCCGCGCTCTCGGCGGTCGTGCGGGCCTGCGTCAGTGCCTTGGCGGTGTCCTTGACCTCGACGGTCAGGGAGGCGGTGCGGATGATGGCGCTCGGGGCGAGCCTGGGCGCCCGGCGGGTCGGCTTGGCCCCGGCCCCCTGGTCGGCGGCGCCCGGCTGCCGTGCCTCGGCGCCCGCGGCGGACTTCGCCGAGTCGCCGCCCCGGTCGCCGGCGCTGCTGCATCCCGCGAGCGCGAGGGAGGCGGCGAGCAGGGTGCCGGCCAGCAGCCGTACGGGGCGTGCGGAGCGGCGTGCGGAACGGAGTGCGGAATGTGGTGTGCGCATGGGTGGTACCCCCGAGGACGGTGTTCTGTGACGCTCCTTCGACGCCCGGCCGCGCACGGACGTTGGACGTTCCCGGTCCCGATGCGGTCACGGTCCGGACTCGTCCCGGACACCGGGCCGGGGCGGGCGGGCCGGCGGGGTCTGAGAGAGTGGGGGACATGAGCGCAACGGGTACGAGCACCGGGCATGTCGTCGTCGTCGGAGCCGGTGTCGCCGGGCTGGCCGCCGCCCACCGGCTGCTCGGCCGCGGGGCGCGGGTGACCGTCCTGGAGGCCTCCGAGCGGGTCGGCGGCAAGCTGCTGCCCGGCGAGATCGCGGGCGTCCGCGTCGACCTGGGCGCCGAGTCGATGCTCGCCCGCCGCCCCGAGGCGGTGGACCTCGCGCGCGAGGCGGGCCTCGGCGAGCAGCTCAGGACGCCGGCCCCCGCGACCGCCTCGATCTGGACCCGCGGCGCCCTGCGCCCGATGCCCAAGGGCCATGTGATGGGCGTCCCCGGCACCGCCGCCGCACTGGCCGGAGTCCTGTCCGACGAGGGCCTGGCACGCATCGAGCACGAGGCCGGCCTGCCCCGCACGGAGTTCGGCGACGACGTGGCCGTCGGGGAGTACGTGGCGGCACGGCTCGGCCGCGAGGTCGTCGACCGCCTGGTCGAGCCCCTGCTGGGCGGCGTGTACGCGGGAGACGCGTACCGCATCTCGATGCGCTCGGCCGTCCCGCAGCTCTTCCAGGCGGCCCGCACCCACGACTCCCTGACCGGGGCCGTCCGTGACATCCAGGCCAGGGCGGCCGCCCAGCAGCAGACCGGGCCCGTCTTCATGGGCATCGAGGGCGGTGTGGGCCGGCTGCCCCTCGCGGTCGCCGCCTCGGTGCGGGCGCGCGGCGGCGAGATCCTGACCGGGACGCCGGTCACCGGGCTCCGCCGGGAGGCGTCCGGCGGCTGGCGGGTCACCACGGGGGAGCGTGCGCTGCACGCCGACGCGGTGGTCGTCGCCGTACCCGCCCCGGCCGCCGCCGCCCTGCTGCGCGCCGAGTCCCCGGCGGCCGCCGCCGAGCTGGGCGCCGTCGAGTACGCCTCCATGGCACTGATCACCCTCGCCTACCGGCGGGCGGACATCGCCCTTCCCGAGGGCAGCGGCTTCCTCGTGCCGCCGGTCGACGGGCACACCATCAAGGCCTCGACCTTCGCCTCCCAGAAGTGGGGCTGGATCGCCGAGGAGGACCCGGACGTCGTCGTGCTGCGCACTTCCGTGGGGCGCCACCGCGAGACCGAGATCCTCCAGCGCGAGGACGCCGGCCTGGTCGCGCTCTCCCGGCACGATCTGCACGAGGCCACCGGCCTGGACGCCGTGCCCCTGCGGACCCGCGTCACCCGCTGGACGGACGGCCTGCCCCAGTACCCCGTCGGCCACCACGCGCGCGTGGCCCGCATCCGCGAGCACGTGGCCAGGCTGCCCGGCCTCGCGGTGTGCGGCGCGCAGTACGACGGCGTCGGCATCCCCGCCTGCATCGCGAGCGCGTACGCGGCGGTGGACCAGCTCGGCGGCGACCTGAGCGGCATCGAGGAGCTGACCGCCGACCCGGTGCAGAGCCTGCACGGCGGAGCGGGAGAATAGGGACCATGAGTGACGACGCCCCCACCACCGAGTCCGGCAGGATCCCGAACAAGGGCAAGCTGGCCAAGGATCTCAACGAGGTCATCCGCTACACCCTGTGGTCGGTCTTCAAGCTGAAGGACGTGCTGCCGGAGGACCGCGCGGGTTACGCCGACGAGGTCCAGGAGCTGTTCGACCAGCTCGCCGCCAAGGACGTGACGATCCGCGGCACCTACGACGTCTCCGGCCTGCGCGCCGACGCCGACCTCATGATCTGGTGGCACGCCGAGACCAGCGACCAGCTCCAGGAGGCGTACAACCTCTTCCGCCGCACCCGGCTGGGGCGTGCCCTGGAGCCGGTCTGGTCGAACATGGCGCTGCACCGCCCCGCCGAGTTCAACCGCGCGCACATCCCGGCGTTCCTCGCCGACGAGACGCCCCGCAACTACGTGAGCGTCTACCCGTTCGTGCGCTCCTACGACTGGTACCTGCTGCCCGACGAGGACCGCCGCCGGATGCTCGCGGACCACGGCAAGATGGCCCGCGGTTACCCGGACGTGCGGGCCAACACGGTCGCCTCGTTCTCGCTCGGCGACTACGAGTGGGTCCTCGCCTTCGAGGCCGACGAGCTGTACCGCATCGTCGACCTGATGCGCCACCTGCGCGCCTCCGAGGCCCGCATGCACGTCCGCGAAGAGGTTCCGTTCTTCACGGGCCGCCGCAAGTCGGTGGCCGACCTGGTGGCCGGGCTCGCCTGACGGCCGGTGGTGCGTGCGGCGGGCCGGGGGGCCCGGGGGCTGCACCTCCGGGTGATGCCGCACCGGCCCCCGCGCGTCGGTGGCCGGTACGGCTGGCCCGGGCCCGCCTAGGTGGTCTTGCCCTTGAGGGAGTCCCGCAGGGGCTGCTTGTGGGAGCGGCCGGCCGGGGCCTCGGGCCTCGGCTCCGGGTGCGGTGCGCAGGCCGCGCGCCGCTCCGGCAGGAGGCCTTCCAGCAGGTAGGCCTCCAAGTGGCCGTTCACGCACTTGTTCTGGCCGCCCCCGATGCCGTGCGTGCCCGCGTCCCGCTCGGTCACCAGCACCGAGCCGGACAGCCGCCGGTTCATCTCCAGCGCGCCCGCGTACGGCGTGGCCGCGTCCCGCTCGGCGGCCAGGATCAGCACCGCCGGCAGCTCACCGGGACCGGTCCGCACGTCCAGTGGCCGCTGCCGGGGCGCGGGCCAGTAGGCGCACGGCAGATTCATCCACGCGTTGTCCCAGGTCTCGAACGGTGCCACGCGCGCCAGCCGCGTGTTGTCGCGGTCCCACACCTTCCAGTCCGTCGGCCAGGGCGAGTCGTTGCACTCGACGGCCGTGTAGACGGCGCCGCTGTTCTCCGCCTCGGCGGCGGTCGCCTGGTTCGGCGCGGCCAGCTGGATCAGCGGCTTCGCGTCGCCCTTCAGATAGGCCGACAGCGCGGCGGCACGGCTCGGCCAGAAGTCGTCGTAGTACCCGGCGGTGAGGAACGCGCTCTGCAGCTGCGCGGGCCCGACCTTTCCGCCCGCGGCCTTCGAGGTCAGCCGGCTGCGCGCGATGTCGTAACTGCGCTGCACCTTCGCCGCCGTGTCGCCGAGCCCGTACACGGCGTCGTGCCGGGCGACCCACTCGCGGAAGTCCGTCCAGCGGTCCTCGAACGCGGCCGACTGGTCCAGGTTGTCCTGGTACCAGATCTTCTCCGGGGCCGGGTCCACCGCCGAGTCCAGGACCATCCGCCGCACGTGCGAGGGGAACAGTGTCGCGTACAGCGCGCCGAAGTACGTGCCGTACGACGCCCCCATGAAGGTCAGCCGGTTCTCGCCCAGCGCCGCCCGCAGGACGTCGAGGTCACGGGCGTTGTTGAGCGAGGTGTAGAACTGCAGCTTGTTGCCCGAGCGTTGGGCACAGCCGCGTGCGTAGGCCTTCGCCCGGGCGATGCGTCGGCGCTTGTACTCCTCGGAGGGGTGTGCCGGAGACTGGCCGGGAGCCGTGAAGAAGTGCTTGGGGTCCACGCACGACAACGGAGCCGAGCGCTCCACTCCACGCGGTGCGTAGCCGACGAGGTCGTAGGCGGCGGCGATGCGCTTCCACTCGGGCAGCTTGCCGACCAGCGGGAAGAGCATGCCCGACGCGCCGGGACCGCCGGGGTTGTAGACGAGGACGCCCTGACGGGGCACCTTCCGCTTGCTGTTGTGCGGATCCTTGTGGCTGGCCCGCATCCTGCTGACCGTCAGCTTGATCTGCCTGCCGTCGGGATGCGCGTAGTCCAGCGGGACGCTCACGGTGCCGCACTCCATGTCGCTCGGCGCGTCGGGCACGGCGGAGCACTTGCCGAAGGCGATGCCTGCCGCGTCGGCGCGGGCGGCGGCCGTCGCGGCCCCGCGCAGTTCGGCGGTGCCCGGCGCGGCGGGTGCTCCGCCCGCGGGGGCCGCGGACAGGGACGTCAGGAGCAAGGATCCGGCGGCCGAGTACAGGGCGGCAGTTCTCATCGCGTATCCCTTCGGTGCACGGCGGCGATGGCACGACTGCCACGGCCCGGCTACAACAAAAGGGATGTTTCGGTCAGTTGTCGGTGAAGGCAAGCACCGTCCGGCCGGTGTCGCCGTCAATGCCCCTTATGCGCCCCCCGGGGTCGGCCTCACTCCCGCCAGAGCTGGTCGCGGTGGGCGAAGGCGGCGCGCAGCTCCGGCTCGCCGATCGCGCGGACGCCGCGGACGGCGACAGAGGTGAGGAAGGACCGCTCGTCGCCGCTGCCGTCGCCGCCGTCCCCCGCTCGCCTGCGGGTGCCGAGCGCCATGAGCAGGCGCTGCCCGGCCGGGGAGGCCCAGCGCGAGTACGGCTGCGCTTCGACCCGGGCCATGGCCAGACAGCTGAGGGCGAGCGTGAGGGGGAGGGCGAACCACAGGCCGACGAGAAGACGGGGCGTGCCGGTCTGGGCGGGCATCAGCAGTGCGGTCAGGCCCAGCACGAGCACGACCAGGACGGCGGCCCGCACCTGGCGGATCCCGTCCGCCACGGTCGGCCGCGCATCGTCGGGCACCGCGAGCCCGGCGCGCACCAGCCCGTCGGCGAGTTGCCGTACGGCCTCGGCCCCGGCCGCCGCGGCCCGCACGGGAGTGATCCTGGACTGCCCCTCGGGTCCGATCGCCCCTATGACGGACTGCTCGATCTCGTCACGGCCCCGCGGGTCCACCACGGTGGCCCACCCGGTGTGCGCGAGCAGCAGCCGCCGTTGGCGGGCCATGGACACCAGGGTCACATCGGCGACCCGCGCCGGCCCGCCGGACAGGAACGCCGCCTCGTACAGCGTCAGTTCGTGCTTGCGAGGTGCCGGAGTGTCCGTGTCCCCGGCCGCCGCACGTACGGCCGCCAGGCACAGGCGGGTGCAGGACGATCCGGCGAACACCCAGGCCAGGAGGAGGAGAAGGACCCAGAACATGACGTGTTTTCTATGCCACGCGCCCACCGCATGGCCATGCCCGGTTCACCATCCGGACAGAGTGTTGCCGGTATGTGACGTTCCGATTCGTGTGCAGGTCAGGGGCTGTTCGCCGGTGGCGGGCCGGAGGCGGCGGGCGGCAGGGAGTACGTCGTGGACGGCGAGGGCGCCACCGGAACCGCGGAGGCGGGATCGGCCACCGGCGGCGTGGGCACGGGGGAGGGGGACACCGCCAGGTCACGGGCCAGCGAGGAGAAGTCGACGTACCCCGTCGCCTCCAGGATCTTGATGTGGTCCAGCACGGTCGCGTTGGCGTCGTCGGCGAGGTCGCGGACCAGTGAGTTCTGGGTGCCGGCGCGGACTTGGGCGACGAGCGAGAACACCCGGCCGTGCGCGAGCCGCAGGATGCCCGCGAACTGCCGGTCGAACTCCTGGCCCTGGGCCGCGGTCAGGGTGGCGAGCCACTGCTTCTGCTGGCTGTTGGGCTCGTTGGGCAGGGGGACGCCGAGCTGGGAGGCCGTGGTGCGCACGTGCGTGTCGAGGGAGGTGTGCCCGTCGATGAGGTGCGCTCCGGCCTGGCGCACGGCCTCGGTGGTGCCCTTGCGCTCCGCCAGCTCTCCGGCGGGCAGCTCCCACAGGCCCGCGAGGCGGACCTTGGTGATGAAGTCCCGGTCCTGCGCGGACAGCGGGCCGTACGGCGTCGTCACGGTCCGGGCGCTCAGTACGCTCGCGCCGGCCACGTTCGACCGGTCGGCGTACGACCAGATCGGAAAGGCCAGTGCGGCGACTGTTGCCGCCAGCCCCAGGATGATGAATCCGGTGCCACTGAATATGCCTCGGCCCTTGACGGGGGGTCGCGGTCGCATGGTGCCTCCTGCGCCGCACGCCAGGTGCTTGGTGTGCGGGCTTGGCATATTACTGCGGGGCCGGGGGTGGTCCGGAAGGGCGTCGTCCGGCTGCGGGCCGTCCCAGGGCGGCCGTGCGGTTCCCCGCGGCCCTCCGGGGCGCCGCTCAGCCCCGCCGCAGCAGCACCTTCGCCCGGGCCGTCAGGCCGTGCGGCCGCGGGGCCGGGCCCGCGCGGTCCAGCCACCAGTCCCGCAGCTGCCGTCGTGCCCTCGCGTCCTTCGGGCGCCCGGTCTTCAGCAGCTGCCCGGCGAAGTCCAGCGCATCCTGCCGGTACCCGCCACTCATCGGCCGTGTCCGCGCGTACTCCAGGAAC
Source organism: Streptomyces sp. NPDC007971 (assembly GCF_042958635.1). Lineage (NCBI taxonomy): Bacteria > Bacillati > Actinomycetota > Actinomycetes > Kitasatosporales > Streptomycetaceae > Streptomyces > Streptomyces sp. NPDC007971. Next base: position 323,932 of record NZ_JBIBJK010000004.1, on the reverse strand, counting down.
GCCTCCCGGTACCCCTCCCCGAGCAGCTCCGGCAGCTCCGGCGCCACCCGCGCCACCACCCCCGCCCGCTTCGCCGCGAGCGCCCGCGCCTGCACCCCCATCCGCACCCGGTCGAAGCCCTCCGGCACCGGCGTCCCTGCCACCAGCGAGGACAGCACCGCTGCCTGGGCGACCGCGAGCCGCTGCCGGACCTCGGGCAGCCCCGGCACCACGACGCCGTTCGTCCCGGCGGTGCCCTCCGTCTCGGCGGCACGCTGCGTCCCGACGGCACGCTGCGTCCCGGCGACACTCTCCGTCCCCGGGGCTTCCTCCGTCGCGGCGGTCTCCTTCGTCCCGACGGCCCCTTTCGTCCCGGCGGCACCCGCCTTCGCGGGGCGCTGCGCGTGGGCCGCCCGCCCCGCCGCCACGGCCTCCCGGATCGCCCCCAGCTCCTGCTCCAGCTCGCCCGGCGCGGGGAAGTTCTCGTCCCGCTCCAGCAGCACCCCGGGCGGGGCGACCCGGGACGCGAGGTCGGAGAGGATGCCGAGCACGGGGTCCGGCACCGGGTGCGCGTGGCTGTCGTGCCAGACGCCGTCGCGCTCGTAGCCGCCCGCGACATGGACGTAGGCGAGGGCCTCCAGCGGCAGCCGGGCCAGCGCCTCGGCCGGGTCCTCACCGCGGTTGACGTGGTTGGTGTGCAGGTTGGCCACATCGATGAGCAGCCGTACCCCGGTCCGCTCGACCAGCTCGGCCAGGAACTGCCCCTCGGTCATCTCCTCGCCCGGCCACGAGAACAACGCGGCGATGTTCTCCAGCGCCAGCGGCACCGGAAGCGCCTCCTGCGCGATCCGCACGTTCTCGCACAGCACGTCCAGGGCGTCCCGGGTGCGTGGGACGGGCAGCAGGTGGCCCGCCTCCAGGCACGCCGACGCGGTGAGCGCGCCGCCCGCCCGGACGAACGCGATGTGCTCGGTGACCAGCGGTGCCCCGAGCGCCTCCGCGCGTTCCGCGAGCGCCGCCAGCCGGCCCTCGTCGGGGCGGTCGGCGCCGCCGAGGCCGAGGGAGACGCCGTGCGGGATCACGGTCACCCCGCGCTCGCGCAGCCGCAGCAGCGAGTCCGGGAGATGGCCGGGGCAGAGGTTCTCCGCCACGACCTCCACCCAGTCGATGCCCGGCATGCGCTCCACGGCGTCCGCGATCTCCGGCCGCCAGCCGATTCCCGTACCCAGTCGCCGCATGGTTCTGCGCCCCCTCCCTCGAATGACGGGGGTATGGCCCCGGCGGGCTCCGCCGAATCCCGGCCGGCGCGCCTTCAGAGGAACATTTGAGGTTCCGCGTCCCGCCGGACGGCCCTGTGCCCCCGGCCCCGGGCCCCGGCCCTGCCTGCGGCCCCGGCCCCTGCCTGCGGACCTGGCCCCGGCACCCGCTCGGCGAAGCCGTGGGCGCCTTCCGAGGGTGTCCGGCCGCGGTTCCTGCCCGGAGCCGAAGTAGCCCGACGGCCCAGAGGCGGCAGACAGGCCCTAGCGGCGTCGGGTCAGGGCGACTGTCGGGCCGGGGCGACTGTCGGGCCGGGGCGTCGCGATCCCTGGCGGAGCGAGGGATGATCGGCGACCACCGTGCAGGAGCCCGGCGCGATCTCCGTGAACCCCGCGTCCCGGACCAGCGGCAGCCCGCTGCCGGTCAGCCCGCGCCACTCGGCGGGGTCGGCGCTGCGCACCGCCAGCGGGAAACCCGCCTCGCGCCAGGCGGTACGCGCCTCGTCGGAGAGCGCCCACCAGGCCAGCTGGGCGCCGTGCCCCGTCTGGGCCATCGCCTTGCCTGCCGACATCTCCAGCCCCGGGTTCAGCCACAGCACGGGTCGGCCGCGGTCGGCCGCGGGAGGCGGCTCCGGATCGTCCAGCTCGGTTCCCGACACCTGGAGCTTGACCAGGTCCTTGGGCCAGCCGTCCAGCGGAACGGGCGGGAACACCCGTACCTCCGCGGACTTGCCGGTCACCGTGATCCCGGGCAGCGCCTCGGCCCGCCGCCACTCGGCGCCCCGGGCCCGCCGCACGACCTTCCGGATCCGGGCGTCCTCCCAGTCCCGCACGGCCTCGGCCCACTCCCCGTCCCCGACGGCCCGCTCGTCGCCCAGCAGGACGAGTACGGCACGGGCGGCGGTCTCCAGCGCATCGGTACGGGCAGGAGGAGCACCCCGCTCGATCCGTACGACGAGGGGCAGCACGAATTGGGGCGCCTCGTCACGGGTGTTGGGCTCGGACTGGAAGGGGCTGTCACCGGGGGACGCTGGAACGTGGCTCACATCGCCCCACCCTAAGGGGAGCCGGGAACCGCGCGGCCGCCGGCCGCGTCTCGCACACCGGACTCATGATCAACCCCGACGGCGAGACCGGACACCATCACCCCATGCAACGTGACCTACGGCTGGTCGGCGTCGGCCGCCGCTACGGCCTCCGCGGCCCCTGGGTACTGAGAGGCGTCGACCTCACACTCACCCCCGGCACCCTGACCCGCATCGAAGGAGCGAACGGCACCGGGAAGTCCACCCTGCTGCGCCTTCTCGCCCGCCTCGACACCCCGAGCGAGGGCCGTGTCATGGGCCGTCCGCACACGGCCTACGTGCCGGAGCGGTTCCCGTCGGCGCTGCCCTTCACCGCCCTCGGCTATCTGACGCACCTCGGCACGGTGCACGGCCTGAGCCGGGGGAACGCGCAACGCGCCTCGGGCGACCTGCTGGAGCGGTTCGGCGCCTCCGTCTACGCGACCACCCCCATGTCCCGCCTGTCCAAGGGCAGCAGCCAGAAGGTCGCGGTGGCCCAGGCCCTGCTCGCCGAACCGGAGCTGCTGGTGCTGGACGAGGCGTGGACCGGGCTGGACGAGGGCGCGCGGGCCGAGCTGGAGCGTGCGGTGGCCGAGCGCACCGCCGACGGGGGCGCCGTCGTCTTCGTGGACCATGATCCGCGCCGCCTCGCCGGGGCATCCGACGCGACGTACACCGTCGTCGGGAGCGGTCTCGAACGCCGTACGGACCACGTGGGTTCACCGGAGGCGGGCACAGGTCCGGTCATCCGCGTCGTCGTGCAGGGCCCGCCGGGCCGGCAACTGCCGGCCGACGTGGTGCAGAGCGTCGCCGCCGCGACGGAGCCCACCCCCGGCACCCACCGTCTCACCGTCCCCGCCTCCCGCTCGGACGTCCTCCTGCGCGCTCTGCTGACGGCCCGGCCGTCCTGGCACGTGGTGAGCGTCGGCCCCGACGGCACCAACCCGCCCGAGCACCCCGGGAGCCGCTCATGACCGCTCTCCTGCGCTACCAGGCCGACCTGCTCCTGCGCTCCCAGCGCTGGCTGCCGCCGGTGATCCTGTACGCCGCCTTTCTCGCGATCGGCGTGCAGAGCGGCCAGCCGGTGCTCGACTCGCTCGGCTACGCGGCGAGCGGCCTGCTGCCGGTGGCCGCGTGGCTGGTGCGCCTCTGTGTCACGGGCGAGCCCGATGCCGCCCGTGCCTGTGTCGCGGCGGCACGCGGTCCCGCCCGCGCCCACCTGGCCTGCCTGCTGACGGCCCTGCTCGCCTCGGTGGTGCTCGGCGTGACGGCGATCCTGGTGGTGACGCTGATCAGCGCCCCCACGAGCAACGGCCACCGGGTCCATGTCCCGCCGCTCCAGGCAGGCGCGGCCGGACTCCTGGCCGCCCTCGTCTGCGCCCTGCTGGGCAGCGCCGTCGGCGCACTGACCAGCAGGCCGCTGCTGCGCTCCACCGGTCGCGCGGTGCCGGCGATGCTGCTGGCCGCGCTGCTGTCGGCGGTGCTCGCGGGCTCCCCGGCCCAGGCCGCCGTCAGCGACCTGGTCACCGGTTCGCAGTCCGGCCGGGTCCCGGTGCCGCTGCTGCCGCTGGCCGGGGCGGCCCTCGTCACCGCCGCGGCCTTCGCGGCGGCGAGCGCACTCACCGCCCGACGGTCACCCTGAGCAGGGAGTGCGCCGTGCCTCCTTCCGTCGGTTCGCCGCGGGGCGGTCACCGGTGGCCGTTCGTCTCCGCGATCAGCTCGGAGACCTTCACGAACCGGTAGCCCTGCTTGCGCAGTTCCGGCACGACCGCGCGTACGACCCGCTCGGTCGTCGGGGCGGCGCTGCGGGTGCAGTGCATGATGACCACCGAGCCGGGCTTCACCCCGTCCAGGACCTGCCGGACGACGGCGTCGGCGTCCGTGGCGAACGCGTCACCGCTCACCACGTCCCACTGCACCGCGGTGACCCCGATCCCGCTGAGCGCACGCAGTGCCTGCTGGTCGTAACAGCCGCCGGGGAAACGGAAGTACGGCAGCGGGTTGGGTACGCCGGCCTTGCGGAGAGAGGCGTACGCCCGCTCGACGTCCGTCTTCATCCGGTCCGCGGCGACGGTCGGCAGGCCGTAGCAGTCCTTGGTGAACGCATAGTGGCTGTAGGAGTGGTTGGCGACCTCGAACTGCGGGTCGTGGCCGAGGGAGCGGGCCTGGGCCGGGTACTCGTCGGCCCACCGGCCGGTCATGAAGATGGTCGCCGGGATCTTCAGCGTGCGCAGCGTGCCGATGAGGTCGGGGTTGTCGAAGTGCTCGCCGGTGGAGGCGCGGGGCCCCTCGTCGGCGGTCATGTCGGCGTCGAAGGTCAGCGCGACGGTCTTGCCCAGGTTGCGCGGACCGTGTTCGAACACCGGGGTCAGGCCGCCCGGGCCGGGGGTGAGCACGGGCGGACGAGCGGCGGACAGGGGGGCGGAGGCTGCGGGCCTGGCATGGGCCGGGCTCGTGGCGTCCGGGGTGCCCGCGGTACCGCAGGCGGCGAGAGTCGCGCCCAGGGCGCAGACGGCGGTGACACGGAGTGTTACTGGGTTCACAGTATGAAAGTAGTATTAATTGATCGGGTATGCGGAGAGATGTCCGTCCGTCTGGTGGTACCGGCGCCCGCGAGTGAATCCGGGGAGGGTGGGCGACCGGCCCTAGCGTCCGTACCGCCCGGTCAGGGTGCCCTTCGCGAGGGTGTGGCCGGACAGGGCCTGCCGCAGGTCGTCCGGGGTCGCGGTGAGGGCGAGGCCCGGGCGGCGGTCGGCGGCGTAGACCGTGAGGACATAGCGGTGCGGGCGGTCGCCGCGGGGCGGGCAGGGGCCGCCGTAGCCCGTACCGCCGAAGCCGTTGCGGCCCTCGGCCGCGCCCGCCGGATGCTCGCCGGCCGTGAGATGCGTGGTGTGCGGATCGATGTCCCACGCCAGCCAGTGGGTGAACGTCCCGTGCGGGGCGTCGGGGTCCTGGAGCAGGAGGGCCAGCGAGACGGCCTGCGCGGGTACGCCATTGACCGCGAGCGGGGGCGAGACGTTCTCGCCGTCGCAGGTGTAGCGCCGCGGGATCGTGCCGGCGTCGGCGTACGCGGGGCTGGTGACGGCGATCCGACGGGCGGCGCCGGGGGAGGAGACGGAGGGGGCGGTGGGGGCCGAGGAGGCGTCGGACGCCGGGCCATCCTTTCCGCACCCCGATACGACGGCCGTCGCGGCCACGGCGATCACCCAACCCTTGCGCATGCCCGGCACGCTAGCCGGAACGCTGCCCTCCGTCAGGGTTCGGCGCGGGTTGCTGATGGCCCCTTTCCAGGAAGTGCAGCAGCTCCACCGGGATCGGCAGGACCAGCGTGGAGTTCTTCTCGGCCGCCACCGCCATCACCGTCTGCAGGAGCCGCAGTTGGAGCGCCGCCGGTGTGTCGGACATCTGCTGGGCCGCCTCGGCGAGCTTCTTCGAAGCCTGCAACTCCGCGTCGGCGTTGATGATCCGGGCCCTGCGCTCCCGGTCGGCCTCGGCCTGGCGGGCCATGGACCGCTTCATCGTGTCCGGCAGCGACACGTCCTTGATCTCCACCCGGTCGACCTGGATGCCCCAGCCGACGGCCGGGCTGTCGAGCATCAGCTCCAGGCCCTGGTTGAGTTTCTCGCGGTTGGAGAGCAGATCGTCCAGGTCGCTCTTGCCGATGATCGAGCGCAGTGAGGTCTGCGCCATCTGGGAGACCGCGAACTTGTAGTCCTCGACCTTGATCAGGGCGCTCACCGCGTCGACCACCCGGAAGTAGACGACGGCGTCCACGCGCACGGTGACGTTGTCGCGGGTGATGCCCTCCTGGGCGGGGATGGGCATGGTCACGATCTGCATGTTGACCTTGTGCAGGCGGTCCACGAAGGGGATCACCAGGTTCAGGCCCGGATCGCGGGTGTCTTTCGTGACCCGCCCGAGCCGGAACAGCACACCTCGCTCGTACTGCTTGATCACCCGCGCTGCCATCGCGAGGTACACGACGCCGACCGAGCCCACCGCGGCGGCGGCACCCAGCAGCTCCTGGAGCATGATGACCTCCTCGCCGAGAGGCCTGCGTTGTTCTGTCCGCTGCTGTAACGATATGCCCGGCTTGAGATGGAAGCCATGGGCGGGCACAGCGTCGGCACCGGGTGAGGCGTCGCCCCCTGACCCCGACCTCCGCCCCACCCGCCACCCGACTCGGTGGGCCGGGAGGCACAGGTGGAGCGGCTCGGTGGGCCAGAGGCGGGGGAGCACCGACGCGGTGGGCCGCGAGGCGGGGGCGGGCCGGCCCCTGCGGCTCGGGGAAGGGGCGAGGGGCCGGCCCCGGGGCTCGACGTGCGAGCGGTGGGGTCGGCCCGGTAGCTGAGGGAGGCAGCGGTGGACCAGTCCGGTCGGCCGGGGGAGGCAACGGTGGGCCAGTCCGGTCGGCTGGGCGCAGGGAGCGGTGGGCCGGCCCGGTCGGCTCGGGGAGGGGACGACCGGGCCGGCGCCGGCGGCTCGGTGGCTGCGCCGTGAGGAGCCGTTAGGGCGCCGCTGTTCTGGCCGCTTCCCTCGGGGCGGTCGGAGAGGTGACCCTCACCGGCTCCGTGCCTGTCGCGCTGTGGCGTTCGGCCCAGTTCTGCAGCGCCGTGCGGCAGGCGTGGTCGAGGTGGTGCAGGCCGGAGAGGTCCAGCCGGACGGGGCGGTCCTGGGGCAGTGACTCCAGGCTGTCCAGGATCTTCGGCAGCCGCAGGAAGGTCGCGTTGCCCGACAGGTACGCCTCGATGGGACCGGAGCCCTTGTCGACGACCTCCAGCCGCAGGTGCGAGGCCTCCCAGGCGGTCTTGACCACCGCCAGGGCGAGTCCGATGAGCACGCCCTCGAACATGCTGACCGCCACGATCGACACGGCGGTGACGCCCAGGATCAGCGCCTCGCCGCGGTGTTCGCGCCACAGCGCGGCCAGCGCCCCGACCGGCACGAGCTTGGCGCCGGAGTAGACCAGGACACCCGCGAGCGCCGGGATCGGGATGTAGGCGAGGACGCCGGGCAGCAGGGCGGCGAACAGCAGCAGCCAGACGCCGTGCAGCACACGGGACGCCTTCGTGCGGGCGCCCGCCTGCACATTGGCCGCGCTGCGCACGATCACCGCGGTCATCGGCAGCGCGCCGAGCAGCCCGCAGACCGCGTTGCCCGCGCCCTGGGCGACCAGCTCCTTGTTGTACTGGGTGCGCGGACCGTGGTGCAGCCGGTCCACGGCCGCCGCACTGAACAGTGACTCGGCGGACGCGATCAGCGTGAACGCGACGACCGTGCCGAGCACCCCGACCCCCGCGAGATCCGCGAAGGCACTCAGCGGCGGCGGCTGGACGGCACCCAGCAGCCCCTTCACCTCGACGGTCGCCACCGGCCGGCTCAGCGCCGGTGCGGCGAGCGTGGCGAGGCCGACCGCGGCGAGCGGACCGGGCACCGTGCGCAGCTTCGCGGGCGCGTGCTTCCACAGCACCAGGATCGCGACGGTGCCCGCACACAGGGCCAGCGAGGCGAGCGCCTTGCCGTCGCCCAGGGCGTCCAGGAACGCGCCCGGCAGCCCGGCCATCTTGCCGAGGCCCGAGTCGGGGGCCTTCGCCGCCATGGCGGGGTACAGCTGACCGGCGATCAGGACCAGGCCGATCCCGGCCAGCATGCCCTCGACGACCGAGACCGAGATGGCCCGGAAGTACCGGCCCAGCCTCAGTGCGCCCATGAGGATCTGGAGCAGTCCGGTGACGAGGACGACGGCCCCGAGCACCGGCAGCCCGAACTCCTTGACCGCCTCGAAGACGAGCACGGTCAGTCCGGCGGCCGGACCGGACACCTGGAGGCTGCTGCCGCGCATCAGCCCGGTGACCAGTCCGCCCACGATGCCGGTGACGAGCCCGAGCTCGGCCGGCACCCCGGAGGCGACGGCCACGCCCACGCACAGCGGGAGCGCGACCAGGAAGACGACGAGGGAGGCGGTGAAGTCCTGCCTGAGATGGGGGAAACGGGATATGAGAGTGCTCTTCATCGGCGCGCTCACAGGGCTTCGAAGGTGTCGGACTGCGGTCGGTGCGCACGTACGGCGCCGGTGTGCACCTCGTAGTACCAGGCGTGCAGACCGAGCTGCCCCTGCGCCAGCCGGCGCTCGATGCAGGGGTACGCGCGCAGCCGCAGCAACTGGGTCAGGACATGGCTCTGGACGCCCTCGGCGACCTCGGGGTCCTCAGCCGTGCCGGCCGGGCGCGGGGTGGCGTGCGCCAGCCAGTCGCGCACGGCGGGTACAGCGGTCAGGTCGTCGCCGCGCACCAGCGCGCCCACGGCGCCGCAGTGCGAGTGGCCGCAGACGACGATGTCGCGGACGCCGAGCACCTCGACGGCGTACTCGATGGTGGCGGCCTCACCGGTGGGGTGCTGTGAGGTGTGGGGCGGGACGATGTTGCCCGCGGTGCGCAGCTCGAACAGCTCGCCGGGGCGGGCGCCCGTGATCAGGGCCGGGACGACCCGGGAATCGGAGCAGGTGATGAACAGCACCTGCGGGGACTGGCCTTCGGCGAGTTTGGCGAACTCCTCAGGGCGCTGTCCGAAGGTACGGGCGTTGTCGATGAGGGGCTGCATGATCTGTGGATTCCTCCTGGCGCGCCTGACCGGCGCGTCGGGCTTGCACGACGTTCGTGGGGGAGGAGCCGGCTCTCAGCGGCGGAAGACCTGAAGCGCCGCCGGGGAGTGGGCTCTGGAGGATCTCGTGATGCGGTGCTGCGGGGCACCGGATGCGTCCGGTTCCTGCGGGGCGGCCGCCTGCCGGGATATCGGCGGGTGTTCGAGCGCCCACCCGTGGGCGGAGCCGCGCTGCCGGTCGCGCAGGTGCTGGGCCCCCACGGGCGACTGGGTGCAGCCGCCGTCGCGGAGCGTGTCCGACCCGTTGCGCACGGGATGGGAGGGGAGCACGGTTCCGGAAGTGGCTTTGGCCTTCGCATGACCGAGCGTGTGCGCGGCTGCGAAGGTTCCCGTGGGTGCGAAGAACTGCAGGGCGAGCAGGGTGACGGTAAAGAGGGTGATCACGGTCCGGGTCGTCGTACCTCGGAACATGCGCCCCCCTTCCGGAAGTTCACGCCTCTTGCCCGCGCCAAGCATTGGTCAATGGATGGTCAAGAAACACGTTAACCCTGCAAAGTCCTTTGCAGGGTTAACTGGGCGTTACGAACCCGAGAGAGCGTGAAAAGCGCCGGTCGCATGGCGCAATCCAGCCCTTGACCCGCGGGGCGTTGATCAGTTATGGACGGTCGGTCAGGCGCCGACGAGGCCCTTGGCGTCCCGGGCCAGTGCGGTGAGCCGGGATATCGCGCGGAAGTACTTCTTGCGGTAGCCGCCGTTCAGCATCTCCTCGCTGAACAGCCGGTCGAAGGGCATCCCGGAGGCGAGCACCGGGACCTCACGGTCGTACAGGCGGTCCGCCAGCACCACCAGCCGCAGTGCCGTCGACTGGTCCGGAACCGGCCGCACATCGGTGAGGCACACGGCCGTCACCCCGTCGGTCAGGGCTCCGTACCGGCTCGGGTGCACCCGGGCCAGGTGGTCCAGCAGGTGCGGGAAGTCGTCCAGCGAGGCGCCCTCGGTGGCGTACGCCGCCTTCGTCACCTCTTCGTCGGTGAACGGCGCCGGGGCCTCGGGCAGGCCCCGGTGGCGGTAGTCCTCGCCGTCGATGCGCAGGGGGCGGAAGTGGGCGGACAGGCCCTGGATCTCGCGCAGGAAGTCGGCCGCCGCGAACCGGCCCTCGCCGAGCTTGCCGGGCAGCGTGTTGGAGGTGGCGGCGAGCGCGACGCCCGCGTCGACCAGCTTGCCGAGCAGCGTGGAGACGAGCACGGTGTCGCCGGGGTCGTCCAGCTCGAACTCGTCGATGCACAGCAGACGGTGGCCGCTGAGTGTCTGCACCGTCTGCTGGAAGCCCAGTGCGCCGACCAGGTTGGTCAGCTCCACGAAGGTGCCGAACGCCTTGAGCGCGGGCTCGGCCGGGGTGGCGTGCCACAGGGAGGCGAGCAGATGGGTCTTGCCGACGCCGTAGCCGCCGTCCAGGTAGACCCCGCGGGGGCCGGCCGGGGCCTTGGGTGCCTTGGGCCGGCCGAAGCCGAACAGGCCGCGCCGGCCGGCGCCGGAGGCGTGCGCGCCGCCGAGGCCGGCGGCGAAGCTCTCCAGCACCTGTACGGCCCCGGTCTGGCTGGGCTGGTTCGGGTCCGGGATGTACGTGGCGAAACGGACCGAGTCGAAGCGCGGCGGCGGCACCATCTCGGCGACCAGACGGTCGGCGGGGACGTGTGGCTCGCGGGCGCACAGGGACTGGGGGCCCGCGTCGGGCAGGGGGCCGGAACCGGGAGCGGCGATGGAGGATGACACGGCTATCCATGCTAAGCGCCGTGTCACACTGCACGTCATGCGACGCCTGTTCCCTGTGACCGACCAGACACCAGCCCGGGCCCTCGGCCAGGGTGCGGAGGCGGCGGAGGTGAGGGGGGCGGCCGGTGCCGCCGGGGCTCATGCGCCCGGTGAGCCTGGCGGGCATGCCGGGGCCGGTGCCCTCATGGACCGGGAGTGGAGCCTGGCCGAGCTGGCCGCGGCCTACGCCTACCCGGAGCCGGACGCCGACGCGCCGCGGCCGTGGCTGCGGGCCAACATGGTCTCGACCCTGGACGGCGCCGCCCAGCACGAGGGGCGCTCCCAGCCCATCTCCAGCGCGACCGACATGCGTGTCTTCGGGACGCTCCGCGCGCTCGCGGACGTGATCGTGGTCGGCGCGGAAACGGTACGGCAGGAGGTGTACCGCCCCGCACGCGCGCGTGCGGAGTTCGCGCAGGCCCGCACGGCCGCCGGGCAGGGACCGGCCCCGGCGATCGCGGTCGTCACCGCCGGCCTGGACCTGGACTTCTCCCTCCCGCTGTTCACCTCGCCCCTGGTGCCCACCATCGTCCTGACCGGCGCCGCCGCGCCCCCGGACCGGGTCGCCGCCGCCGAGAAGGCCGGTGCCCGGGTGGTCGTCGCCGGGGACGGCGCGGGCGTCGACCCCGCCCGCGCGGTGCGCGCCCTGGCGGGCCTCGGCCACACCCGGCAGCTCACCGAGGGCGGGCCCAGGCTGCTCGGCCAGCTGGTCGCGGCGGAGGTGCTGGACGAGCTGTGCCTGACCCTCTCGCCGATGCTCACGGCGGGGGCGGCGCAGCGCATCGCCGGCGGGCCGTCCGTCGCCGTTCCGCGCCGATTCGGGCTCGTGTCCCTGCTGGAGGAGGACGGATTTCTGTTCAGTCGCTACCGTCGGTCGTGAAATCGGCGGAATCTGTTATTCCGTTTAGCTTCCGGCGGGCACACTAAGTCCGGCACTACCCGTGCGATCACGGGGCAGGATGGTTTCCGCAGGGCCCTGGGGGGCCCACGGAGGAGAGAGGCGCCTGGTGTTCACAAGCGTTCTGATGATCGAGAAGGCCCTGACGTCCGCCGACGTGGAGTTCGTCACCACCTTGCACGGCGACGAACCGGTCTCCTTCCATGTGCTGCTCCAGCCGCGCGGCGACCAGGCGGACCGCCTGCTGCGGGCCATCGACGACATCGCGCTCGGGGAACTGGACGAGGCGGTCCGCGAGGGCGCCACACCCGAGGGCGAACAGGCCAGGAGCGTGGGACGGCAAGCGCTCGACGTGTCCCTGGCGGCACTGCGGGCCGCCGGCAGCGAGGCCCAGGGACGGCTGGTCGAGGATCATCCGCTGGACGCGCTGAAGTCCCTGGTCGCCGAGGTCGGTGCCGACGAGGTGATCGTGCTGACCGATCCCCACTACGTGGAGGAGTTCTTCCACCGGGACTGGGCCTCCCGGGCTCGGCACAAGGTCGGTGTGCCGGTGCTGAAGCTGTTCTCGCACAGCAAGGCGTAGCCGCTCCGCCGGGTACGCCGGTGAGCGCCGTTCGGGGCGCGGGGCGGGGGCGGGGCGGCGCGACTGCGGGTGCAGGTGTGTCGCGATGGCGCATGCAGGTGCGTCGTGGCTGCTCGCGCGGTTCCCCGGGCCCCCGGCCGGACCGGTGGAGCCCATTGCAGGGTGACCCGTGTTCCACCGCATAGGCTAGGGCTGCTCAGCCCGTACCGGATCTTATGGAGACACGCATGGCACCCGGACTGCCCACCGCCATGGACCGACCGCACTTCATCGGCATCGGCGGCGCCGGGATGTCGGGGATCGCCAAGATCCTTGCGCAGCGTGGGGCCGAGGTCGCCGGCAGCGATGCCAAGGAGTCGGAGACCGCCGAGGCGCTGCGGGCGCTGGGCGCCACCGTGCACATCGGGCACGCCGCCGCGCACCTGGCCGACGACGCGAGCTGCGTCGTCGTCTCGTCGGCGATCCGCAAGGACAACCCGGAGCTGGCCCGCGCCGCCGAGCTGGGCATTCCGGTGGTGCACCGGTCCGACGCGCTCGCCGCGCTGATGGAGGGCCTGCGGCCGATCGCCGTGGCCGGCACCCACGGCAAGACCACCACCACCTCCATGCTGGCCGTCTCCCTGTCCGCACTCGGACTGAAGCCGTCGTACGCCATCGGCGGCGACCTGGATGCGCCCGGCTCGAACGCGCTGCACGGCGACGGCGACGTCTTCGTGGCCGAGGCCGACGAATCGGACCGCAGCTTCCACAAGTACGCGCCCGAGGTCGCCATCGTCCTCAACGTCGAGCTGGACCACCACGCCAACTACGCCTCGATGGATGAGATCTACGAGTCCTTCGAGACCTTCGCCGGGAAGATCGTGCCCGGCGGCACCCTGGTGATCTCCGCCGATCACGAGGGCGCGCGCGAGCTGACCCGGCGGCTGGCCGGGTCGGTGAGGACCGTGACGTACGGCGAGGCCGCGGACGCCGACGTGCGGGTCCTGGCCGTCGTGCCGCAGGGGCTCAAGAGCAGGGTCACCGCGGTGCTGGACGGGCAGGAGCTGACCTTCACGGTCTCCGTGCCCGGCCGTCACTACGCGCTCAACGCCGTCGCCGCGCTGGCCGCCGGCGCCGCCGTGGGCATCCCCGCCGCCGAGCTGGCACCCGCGCTGGCCGCCTACACCGGCGTCAAGCGCCGCCTGCAGCTCAAGGGCGAGGCGGCCGGGGTCCAGGTGATCGACTCCTACGCCCACCACCCCACCGAGATGACCGCCGACCTGGAGGCCATGCGCGCAGCCGCCGGCGACTCCCGGATCCTCGTCGTCTTCCAGCCGCACCTGTTCTCCCGCACCCAGGAGCTGGGCAAGGAGATGGGCCAGTCGCTGGCCCTCGCCGACGCCTCCGTCGTGCTCGACATCTACCCCGCGCGCGAGGACCCGATCCCCGGGGTGACCAGCGAGCTGATCATCGAGGCCGCGCGTGCGGCGGGCGCCGACGTCACCGCCGTCCGCGACAAGACGCAGATCCCGGCGGTGATCGCGGGAATGGCCAAGCCCGGTGATCTCGTTCTCACCATGGGCGCGGGCGACGTGACAGACCTGGGCCCGCAGATCCTGGACCGTCTGTCACAGCAGTAGAGGGGCTGAGGCTCATGTCGTACGACGTAGAGAAGCCGGACGAGCAGTGGCGCGCGGAACTGACCCCGGCCGAGTACGCCGTGCTGCGCCAGGCCGCCACCGAGCCGGCCTTCACCGGTGAGTACACGGACACCAAGGCCAAGGGCGTCTACTCCTGCCGGGCCTGCGGGGCCGAGCTGTTCACCTCCACGACCAAGTTCGAGTCGCACTGCGGCTGGCCGTCCTTCTACGACCCGAAGGACTCCGACGCGGTGGAGCTGATCGACGACCGCTCGCACGGCATGGTCCGCACCGAGGTCCGCTGCGCCCGCTGCGGCTCCCACCTCGGCCATGTCTTCGAGGGCGAGGGCTACCCGACCCCCACCGACCAGCGGTACTGCATCAACAGCATCTCGCTGCGGCTGGAGCCGGACGGGACCTGACGCCCGAGGGGCCCAAGGAGCGGCCGGGACGCCCGGGACTGGTGCCCGGCCCGCTCCGGTTTGAGATTCTGTGAGGGTGATGGGTGTCGCGCGCTGGATCCAGGCCCGTCGCAGGCCCATGCCCCCTTACAGCCACCGCCGGGACGACGGAGCCGGTGAGGCGGAGATCGACGCGCGGCGGCTGGAGGCACTGCGTGCCGCCGCGGCCGGGATCGGCACCACGCTCGACGAGGAGACGACCTGCGCCGAGCTGACCCGGGCGAGCGTACGGCTGACCGGCGGCACGGCCGCGATCATGCGCCGGGTCGGGAAGTCCCCCTTCGGGTACCAGACGATCGCCGGTGAGGCGGACCTGCTGCCCGATGCCCGGTGGGCCGTGGCCGTCGCCCGGGACGCGGGCACCCCGGCTGCCGACCGGCAGCCCGAGCCCTGGATCGAGCAGCCGCCCGGCATCCGCGGCGTGCCCGCGCTCTGTGTGCCTCTGACCAGCGGCAGCGACCAGTACGGCGTCCTGGTCTCGGCGCGGCACGGAGCGCGGTACACCCGTTCGGAGGCCGAGCAGCTCACTCTTCTCGCCGAACGCGCCGTCTCCCACATCCGGCACGCCCGCGCCTACGACCAGGTCAGCCAGACGGCCGGTGACCTGCAGCGCGCGCTGCTCGCGGAGCCCGGCCGGCCGCACCCGAACCTGGACGTCGCCATCCGCTATCTGCCGGCCGGCAGCAGCCGGGTGCTGGTCGGCGGAGACTGGTGCGAGACGGTACGGCTCCACTTCGGCCGCACCCTGCTGGTCGTCGGAGACGTGATGGGCCACGGCCTGGAGGCCGCCGTCGACATGACCGCCTACCGCTCCTCGCTGCGCTACATCGCCTCCTCCGACCTGCCCCCGCACCGGGTGCTGCGGCAGATGGACGACATCTCCTCCACAGAGGCCGAGCGGAGGCCGGCCACCTGTCTGCTCGCGCGGATCGACCCGGGCCGGGGGCAGGTCACGCTGGCCAGCGCCGGCCATCTGCCGCCCGTGCTCATCAGCGGCGAGGGTCTGGCCATGCCGCTGCCCGTACCTGTCGGGCCGCCGCTGGGCACCGGCTTCGGCGGCTACGAGTCCGCCACGCACAAGCTGAACCCCGACGACACCCTGGTGCTCTTCACCGACGGGCTCGTCGAGCGCCGTGGTGAGGACATCGACTTCTCCATGTCCCGCCTGGCCGCCCTGCGCTTCCACTCCGGCCATGGCGTGGACGAGGTCCTGGACACCATCCTGAACTCCTTGGACGCGCGTCACGCGGAGGACGACGTGGCGGTCCTCGCGGCACGGCCGCACCCGCGGCAGGCGGCCGCGGAGATGCTGGACGGCGTCGAGGTGACGGGATGAGCGGGTCCCCTCACAGACCCGAGCGCGCGGACCTCACAGGCCTGAGCGTGTGTGCGCATCGCGGGCCCGGCCCGTGGGGTCAACTGGTTGCACAGCAGCGCCCGTTGGCGGTCGCGTTCCTCAAGTGACGACACGCCCTTGGCCGTCCGGTGCCGGGCCCGGCGGGCGGGAGTCGGGCACCTCACGGACCGGGCACGGTCGGGTCACGGCGGGCCGCCGGCCGCCGGCCCGCCAAAGTACGGAAACAATCGCCGTCTAGACTCTCCCGGCAACGGCCCAGGCCTCGCCAGAACCGAAGGGTACCCGGCGTTTTGATACGGATAGAGTCAGTCACCAAGCGGTATCCGGACGGCACGGTGGCCGTCGACGGTCTGTCGTTGGAGATACCGGACCGCGCGATCACCGTCCTCGTCGGCCCCTCCGGCTGCGGCAAGACGACGACCCTGCGGATGATCAACCGGATGGTGGACCCCAGCGAGGGCAGCATTCTCCTCGACGGCCAGGACATCCGGCAGCAGCCGGTCAACACCCTGCGCCGGTCGATGGGATATGTCATCCAGAACGCCGGCCTCTTCCAGCACCGCACCATCCTCGACAACATCGCCACGGTGCCCCGGCTGCTCGGCTGGAGCAAGCAGAAGGCCCGGGCGCGGGCGGCGGAGCTGATGGAGCGCGTCGGCCTCGACACCGCGCTCGCCAAGCGGTATCCCTACCAGCTCTCCGGCGGCCAGCAGCAGCGCGTAGGCGTGGCCCGCGCGCTCGCCGCGGACCCGCCGGTGCTCCTCATGGACGAGCCCTTCTCCGCCGTCGACCCGGTCGTGCGCAAGGGCCTGCAGGACGAACTCCTGCGCATCCAGGACGAACTGGGCAAGACCATCGTCTTCGTCACCCACGACATCGACGAGGCCATCAAACTGGGCACGATGGTCGCCGTGCTGCGCACGGGCGGCAGGCTCGCCCAGTTCGCCCCGCCGGCCGAACTGCTCAGCGCACCCGCCGACCCCTTCGTGGAGGACTTCCTCGGCGCCGACCGGGGCATCAGGCGGCTGTCCTTCTTCCCCTCGGACGGCCTGGAGTTGCAGACCGCCCCCGTGGTCGCGATCGACGCGGGCGCGGAGAAACTCGCCTCCCGCGGCTCGGCCCCGTACGTGCTCGTGACGGACACCGACGGCAGGCCGCTCGGCTGGGGCGAGCCGGACGGGCTCACCGCCGGGGAGATCGACCCGGGCCGGCTGCTGCCGTACGGGCGGCCGTTCGCACCCGGCAGGGACTCGCTGCGCACCGCGCTCGACGGGGCCGTCCTGTCGCCCACCGGCTGGGCGGTGGCCGTGGACGAGGAGGGGCGCGCCGTCGGTGTCGTCTCCCAGCAGGTGATCGGCGAGGCGATCCGCACCGCGCACGCCGAGGGCGGCCGGCAGGATGCGAAGGCCGCGCGATGAGCGGCTTCTTCGACATCCCGAGCGACCTCCAGTACGGCTACTTCGGGCTGATCGGCCTGCATCTGCGCGAAGCGCTGCTGCCGGTGCTGGCCGGGCTGCTCGTCTCGCTGCCGGTGGCCCAGCTGTGCGTGCGGTTCCGCTGGCTGTATCCGCCCGTGTTCGGTGTGACCACCGTGCTGTACGCCGTCCCGTCCCTGGCCTTCTTCGTCGTGCTCATCGACTACACGGGCCTGACGGAGACCACGGTGATGATTCCGCTGGCCGTGTACAGCCTGGTGGTGCTGGTCCCCGCGATCGTGGACGGGGTGCGCTCGGTGCCGCCGGAGACCCTCGCCGCCGCCACCGCCATGGGGCTCGGGCCCGTACGGCGCTATGTGCAGGTCCAGTTGCCCATCGCCGTGCCGGCGATCATCGCGGGCCTGCGGGTGGCGACCGTGTCGAGCATCTCCCTGGTCAGCGTCGGCATGCTCATCGGCAACCAGGGCGCGCTCGGCAACCTGCTCAACGACGCGCAGATCTACCACCGGCCCGAACTCGCCGTGAACTCCGTGGTGACCACCGCGGTCCTGGCGATCCTCGTCGACGCCCTGCTGGTCCTCGTCCGTGTCCTGCTGACCCCCTGGATGCCGCGGAAGGGCGCCACCCGGTGAACGTACTCCACTTCGTCCAGGCCTTCTTCAGCGACGGCGCGCACTGGCACGGTCAGGACGGCATTCCGACCCGCGTCGGCGAGCACATCCTCTACTCCCTTCAGGCCCTCGTGGTCGCCGCCGCGATCGGACTGCCCGTCGGCCTGGTCACCGGTCACTTCGGCCGCGGCGGCAACGCCCTCGCGCTCATCGCCACCGCCGCCCGCGCGCTGCCCAGCTTCGGCCTGCTGGTGCTGATGTTCACCTGGCTCGGGTTCGGGCAGCTGCCGGTGATGATCCCGCTGGTCGCGCTCGCCGTGCCGCCGATCCTGGTCACCTCCTACGAGGCGATCCGCTCCCTGGACCCGTCCCCGGTGGACGCCGCGCGGGGGATGGGGATGTCCGAGCCGCGGGTGCTGGTGCAGGTGGAACTCCCGGTCGCGCTCCCGCTGGTGCTCAGCGGGCTGCGCACGGCGGCCATCCAGATCGTCTCCACCGCCACCATCGCCGCCTACGTCAGCTTCGGCGGCCTCGGCCGCTACATCATCGACGGCCTCTACCAGAAGAACTACGAGAAGGTCGTCGGCGGCGCCACCCTGGTCGCCGGGCTGGCACTCGCGACCCTCGCGCTGTTCTGGGCCGTGTCCCGGATCGCGGTCTCGCCGGGCGTGCGCCGCAGCGGCTGAGCGCTCAGCTCCCGGTGCGGGCCAGCGCCAGTTCGAGGACGACGAGCAGCGCGTCCCGCACCGAGCCGCGCTCGCGGGCGTCGAAGACCACGACCGGCACGCCGTCGGAGACGTCCAGGGCCCAGCGGACCTCCTCCAGCGAGTGCTCCACCTTCCCGTCGAAGGCGTTGACCGCCACCGCGAACGGGATGCCCTTGTGCTCGAAGTAGTCGACGGCCGCGTAGCAGTCGTCCAGGCGGCGGGTGTCGACGATGACCAGGCCGCCGATCGCGCCCTCCACGATGTCGTCCCACATGAACCCGAACCGCTCCTGCCCGGGCGTGCCGAACAGGTACAGCTTCAGCGTCGGGTCGATGGTGATGCACCCGAAGTCCATCGCCACCGTCGTGGTGGTCTTGCGCGGGGTGTGCGTGAGGTCGTCGACGCCCGCCGCGACCTCGGTGATCGAGGCCTCGGTGGTCAGCGGCTCGATCTCCGAGATCGAGCCGACGGTGGTGGTCTTGCCCACGCCGAAGCCGCCCGCGATCACCATCTTCACCGGCAGCGGCGGCCGTACGGCGGTGGGTGCGGCCGCGCCCCCGGTCAGCGGTTCAGTCGGTGTCACTCGGTACCCCTCGGGAGTCGGGAATGGCCCGTAGGCCGTCGATGACCCTGCGCAGGACGGAGGCGTCGTGGGTGGCTTCGGCGTCGGGTATGTGGACCGCCAGCTGCCCCGCCTCGCGCAGGTCTTCGGCCAGCACGCGGACCACGTTGAGGTGGAGCCGCAGCCGGGCCGCGAGTTCCGCGACGGACTGCGGCAGCCGGCAGGCGGCGACGATGTCGTGGCGCTCGAAGGAGAGTCGGCCGAGCGCGTCGAGCCCGGCGGCGGTGGCCACCACCTGGGTCTCCACGGGCAGGGACCGGCCGGGGGCGGCGTCCGCCACCCGGCCGGCGGTGACCAGGAACGGCCGTACGGCGGGGGCGGGGCCGACCGGGGCCGGATCAGGGCCCGGGGGCGGGGTGCCGTCCGCCATGGCTGTCAGCTCTTCCTCTCCGGACCGGCGCCTCAGCCGGCTGTGCCGACGCTGTTCTTCAGCTCCAGCACGAGTTGCGGGCTGAGCGCGGCACCGGCGCGGTTGGCGAACAGCGTCATCTCGTAGGCGATGTTGCCGAGCTTGGCGTCCTTGTCGGCCACCACGCCGAGGACGGCGCCGCTGCCGATCGCGGAGACGACGACATGGCCGCCCTCCAGATCGATGATGACCTTGTTCAGGCCGCCCAGGCCGTAGTTGCCGGAGGCGCCGGCGGCCAGGCTGGTGATGCCCGAGACTATCGCGGCCAGCCGCTCCGAGTGGGCGCGCTCGCGCAGTTCGGACACGGCGATCAGCAGGCCGTCGGAGGAGACGGCGATGGCGTCCACGACGCCCGCGGTCTCGGTGGCGAATCGCTTCAGCAGCCAGGTGAAGTCGGCTGCGGCTGCCTGCAGGTCGGTCGGCGCGGTGCCGCCCGTCGGGGTGTCACCTGTCGACGTGCTCACTGCTCGGCTCCTTCCGGAAGATGGTTCTGGTCGTGCGGCGGGGTCGGCGTGGGGGGATGGGCGGGGGTGCTCTCGGGGTGGGGGAGTGCGTGGCTGCCGGTCTCGCAGTCCTGATGGGCGCGTTCCACCGCCGCCTCGAACTCCTCCAGCGCGCTGCGCTCGGCCTCCGCGTCCCGGGGGCGGGCCGCCTGCGGCACGGTCTGGGCCACGGTGGCGGTGGTGCGCAGCGTGGCGCCGCGGACCCGGCGGCGCAGGGGCCGGGAACCGTCGCCGGGGGCGGGCTGCGGCTGCTCCCCGGGGGCGGCGGCCTCGCGGTTCGCCGGGCGGCGGGGCAGGGCACCGGGGTCGGTCATCTGCCCGGCGGAGCCGGACGGTACCGGTCCGGAGGGAGCGTCCGCGGCCGCCGGTGCCACGGCGACCGGTTCCGCCACCGGGCTCGGGGCCCGCAGCAGAGCGGCCGGCAGGGTCACTTCGGCCGTCACACCACCGCCCGGCGTACGGGTCAGCTCGACCCCGATCTCCCAGCGGCGGGCCAGCGCGCCGACCACGAACAGGCCCAGCACCTTCGTCGGCACCAGGTCCAGGCGTTCGCGGCGGATCAGCCGGGCGTTCTCCTCGGCGAGCCGCTCGGTGCTCATGCCGAGGCCGTGGTCGGTGACGACGACATGCGCGCCGTCGTCGCCGGAGCGGACGGTCACCTCGACGGGGCTGCCCTCGGGCGAGAACGACACCGCGTTCTCCAGGAGCTCGGCCGTCATCAGGGTGAGGTCACCGATGATGTCCGGCTCGACCAACGCGTCCGAGGCGGCGTACAGCCGTACCCGCTGATAGCCCTCGATCTGCCCGAGCGCGGCCCGTACGACGTTGGACAGCGCCATGGGCCCGTCGTCCAGCCCCGTCTCCCGGATGCCCGCGAGCAGCATCAGGCTGTCGGCGTTGCGGCGCAGGCGCACCGCGATGTGATCGATGGAGTAGAGGCGCTCCAGCAGTGCCGGGTCGGTCTCGCCGCGCTCGACGGAGTCGATGAGCGCGAGCTGGCGCGTGGTCAGGTTGCTGACCCGGTGGCCGACGTTGCCGAACATCTCGGCGGTGTTGCGGCGGCTGAGCACCTGGCGTTCGAGCAGGGCGGCGGCGGTGGTCTGCACCCGGTTGAAGGCCTCGGCCAGGTCGCCGATCTCGTCGCGGGCCGTGACCGGCATGTCCCGCAGCCGGGGCGGCCCGTCGTCCTCGGCGTCGTCGTCGGCCACCCGGGCCAGCTCGCGTCCGGCCACGTCGGCGACCTCCTGCGCGGCCCCGGTCAGCGCCTGCACCGGCCGGAGCACCGAGCGGCGCACCAGCACCGAGAGGGCGATCCACAGCGCGAAGCCGATGACCGCGCCCCACAGCAGCAGGCCCGCACGCCACTTCGCGGAGGAGGCGGCGGCGTCGGCGCGGGCGGCGATCTGGTCGGTCAGCGCGGTGGTGATCTTCAGCCGCGCGGCGGCCTGCTCGGGGTAGGAGGGGTAGTCGGCCAGCGCGTCCCGGACCGCCCGGCGCATCGTCTCCTTGCTGCCCGCCTCCAGTTGGCTGGGATCGATCTGCAACTCGGCGTAGGCCGAGGAGATCTTCGCCTGTGCCGGGGTGTGGTCGATTCCGCTCAGCTGCCGGGCCTGGCTCTCGGTCGCGAACCTGGAGAAACGATCCGTCTGGTGGGCGTAGAGGTCGTAGGACCCGACCGCGTCGGTGAACTCGATCAGCGCGTTGGTGTCCCCGGTGCTGGCCGAGAACACGCTGGTCTCGAAGGCGCCGTGGGCGGCGTCCGCACGCAGCAGGGAGTCCAGCAGGTTGCCGGTGAAGGTCGTGGCCAAGGTGGTGTCGCGGTCGAGTCCGAGGCCGTCGATCACACTGCTCGCCGCGTCCGTGTAGAAGGGGTCGATGTTGTCGGCCGGGAGGTAACCCCGCTCGACGCTCTGGCGCAGGCTGGACAGGGCGTCCACATCCCCGAGGGCCCGCTTCTCGGCGTCCGGCAGCCGGCCGCCGAAGGTGTCACGCACCTTCTCGACCTGGTCGTCCACCGCCTTCTGGGCCGCGCGGTAGGACGCCAGCGAGGGCTTGGCATTGCCGGACTCGTGGCGTGCGGAGAGCAGGATCGCCTGCTGGTGCTCGGCCTCCACACGGTCCGTCAGCCGGGCCACCTGCGCGCTGTCCCGCACCGTCCGGGCCGCCGACTCGGCGCTGTCGGACTGCTGGACCAGGTTGGTGACCGGGTACCACAGCAGGACGGCGACGACCACGAGCGGGATACCGACGAGGAGGTTGAGCTTGCGTCTGAAGGGCCAGCGGTCGGCGAAGCCGCGTACACCACCGTGTACCGGGGTGAGCCGGGCGGGCGCGTCCACCTGGTTCGTGGACACCGGGCCTCCTTGGGGGTGCCTTGTGGTGGAAGCGGGCCCCGTACACCGCTGTGACCGATTTCAACTGCCGCGAGACTACCGTGTTCTTGAAGCGTCAATGAGCACGCCCTTTATCAAGAATCCGTTACAACGCGCGGCCAACCGATCGCAGATCGAAGCCAATCGGTGACCTGAATCCACTTGACTGGTCGAGAACTGGCTGGATTGGATCAATGGGTGACTTCCACCAAGCGCATCAGCAGGCCCATCCGGAGGAACCGAGGCGCGGCGGCGGTCGCCCTCGCGGCGGCCACGGCCCTGCTGGCGGGCTGTAACTCCTCCGACGGCAAGGGCAGCGACCCCCTTTCGGACAACAAGGCCGGCGGCGACAGTGTCGTGGTCGGATCCAACAACTTCGCCGAGAGCATCCTGCTCGCCGACATCTACGGCGAGGCCCTCAAGGCCAAGGGAATCAAGGTTACTTACAAGCCGAACATCGGCAGCCGCGAGACCACCTACGGTCTGCTGAAGAACGGCTCCATCTCGGTCCTGCCCGAGTACAACGGCGCACTGCTGGCCTACCTCGACCAGAAGGCCGCCCCGAAGACGGTCGAGGAGACCACATCGGCCATCGGGGCCAAGCTGGACTCCAAGCTGACCCTGCTCAAGCCCTCGTCCGCGCAGAACAAGGACTCGGTCACGGTCAACGCGGCCACCGCGAAGAAGTACCACCTCACCGAGAAGTCCACCATCGCCGACCTGAAGGACGTCGCGAAGGACCTGACCATCGGCGCCTCGCCGGAGTTCCAGACCCGCCGGCAGGGCCTGGCCGGCCTGAAGGACGTGTACGGCCTGGAGTTCAAGTCCTTCAAGGCGCTGGACGCGGGCGGCCCGCTCACCCAGACGGCGCTGACGAAGGACGCCGTTCAGGTGGCGGACATCTTCACCACGGACACGACCATCGCCAAGGAGAAGTTCGTCGTCCTGCAGGACCCGAAGAACCTCTTCGGCTTCGAGAACGTGCAGCCGCTCGCCTACAAGAGCGCCCTGAACCAGAAGGGCGTCGCGGCGCTCGACGCCGTCTCCGCCAAGCTGGACACCGCGACTCTTCTGGACCTGGACATCCAGGTGCAGTCGCAGAACAAGGACCCGCTGGACGTCGCCAAGGCCTGGCTGAAGTCCGCCGGTCTCGACTGACCGCCCATGACGCGGACACGACCGTGACTCCCACGGCGTGGACGCGACCGTGAACCACACCACGCGGGTGCCTCCGGAGACCGGGGGCACCCGCGTCGTGCTCCGCCCGGCCCGCCGCCCCCTGTGCAAGCCGAGCCCTCGCCCGTGCCGATCGGTCCGCCGCCCGCTCAGCCGTGACCGCCGAGGCCTGTGCCGCCGTGAGGGGCGAGCCCCGGTCGGTGCGGGGCCCTGCCGATGCCGGCGCCCTGTCGGCGTCGGGGCCCGGTCGGTGCTGAGGCCCGGTCGGCGACGGGGCCCGCCCCGGATGTGATCCACTGCAAGGTGTCCATCCGTCGTGTTCTCCTGAGGAAGCCCCGTTGAACTTCTGGTCGATCTACCAGCACGGCTTCGCACGCATCGCCGCGTGCACGGGCCATTCCGCCATCGCCGACCCGCACACCAACGGTGAAGCCGTCCTGCGCCAGGCACGCCGGTGCGCCCAGGACGGGGTCGCCGTCGCCGTCTTTCCCGAGCTGTGCCTGACCGGCTACTCCATCGAGGACCTCCTGCTGCAGGACGCGGTCCTCGACCAGGTCGAGGAGGCCCTCTCGGCCATCGTGGCCGGATCGGCGGATCTGCTGCCCGTGCTGGTCCTCGGCGCCCCGCTGCGCCATCGCCACCGGATCTACAACTGTGCGGTGATCGTGCACCGCGGCCGGATCCTCGGCGTCGCACCCAAGTCCTACCCGCCGAACTACCGCGAGTTCTACGAGCGCCGGCAGATCGCCTCGGGCGACGACGAACGCGGCGGCGAGATCCGTGTGGCCGGCACGACCGTCCCGTTCGGCGTGGACCTGCTCTTCGAGGCGGAGGACGTTCCGGGCCTCGTGCTGCACGCGGAGATCTGCGAGGACATGTGGGTCCCGGTACCCCCGAGCGCGGAGGCGGCGCTCGCCGGAGCGACCGTGCTCGCCAACCTCTCGGGCAGCCCGATCACCGTGGGCCGCGCCGAGGACCGCCGGCTGCTGTGCCGCTCGGCGTCCGCGCGCTGCCTCGCCGCGTACGTCTACGCGGCGGCCGGACTGGGGGAGTCGAGCACCGACCTGTCCTGGGACGGCCAGACCATGATCTACGAGAACGGTGCGCTGCTGGCCGAGACCGAGCGCTTCCCGCTCGACGACCAGATCGCGGTGGCCGACGTGGATCTCGACCTGCTGCGCCAGGAGCGGCAGCGGATGGGCTCGTTCGACGACAACCGCCGTACCCACGCCTCCCGGACCGGCGGCTTCCGCCGGGTGCCGTTCCGGTTGGATCCGCCGGCGGCCGACCTCGGGCTGCGGCGCCGCGTCGAGCGCTTCCCGTTCGTGCCGGCCGACCCCGACCGCCTCGCCCTGGACTGCTACGAGGCGTACAACATCCAGGTCGCGGCCCTGCAGCAGCGGCTGGCGGCGATCGGCGGCCCGAAGGTCGTCATCGGCGTCTCCGGCGGCCTCGACTCCACGCACGCGCTGATCGTCGCGGCCCGGGCGATGGACCGCGCGGGCCGCCCGCGCAGCGACATCCTCGCCTTCACCCTGCCCGGCTTCGCCACCAGCGACCACACCAAGGACAACGCCCACCTGCTGATGCGCGCCCTCGGCGTCACCGCGGCCGAGCTGGACATCACGCCGACCGCGCGCCTCATGCTGCAGGAGATGGGCCACCCGTTCGCGTCCGGCGAGCCGGTCTACGACGTCACCTTCGAGAACGTGCAGGCCGGCCTGCGCACCGACTACCTCTTCCGGCTGGCCAACCAGCGCGGGGGCATCGTGCTCGGCACCGGCGACCTCTCGGAGCTGGCGCTCGGCTGGTGCACCTACGGCGTGGGCGACCAGATGAGCCACTACAACGTCAACTCCGGGGTGCCGAAGACGCTGATCCAGCACCTGATCCGCTGGGTCGTCAGCAGCGGCCAGGTCGACGAG
This sequence comes from Streptomyces sp. NPDC007971, assembly GCF_042958635.1. Taxonomy (NCBI): domain Bacteria; kingdom Bacillati; phylum Actinomycetota; class Actinomycetes; order Kitasatosporales; family Streptomycetaceae; genus Streptomyces; species Streptomyces sp. NPDC007971. Next base: position 298,542 of record NZ_JBIBJK010000004.1, on the reverse strand, counting down.
GGCACCGGCCGGACGCTGACCGCCATCCTCGACACGGAGATCAGCCCGGAGCTGGTGCCCGGCGAGGAACTGCAGTCCACCGAGTCGAAGATCGGCCCCTACGCCCTGCACGACTTCACCCTCTTCCACGTGCTGCGCCACGGATTCAGGCCGTCGAAGATCGCCTTCCTGGCCTGGCACGCCTGGCACGACCGGGACGCCGGCGCCTGGCCTCCGGGGTTCCCCGAGTCCGACCGGGTGGCCTACGACCTGCCCGACATCCGGCGCTGGCTGGAGGTCTTCTGCCGCCGCTTCTTCGCGTTCGCGCAGTTCAAGCGCTCGGCCATGCCGAACGGGCCGAAGGTCTCGGCCGGCGGTTCCCTCTCCCCGCGCGGCGACTGGCGCGCCCCGTCGGACAGCACGGCACGGGCCTGGCTGCACGACCTCGCCCGCTTCGACACCCCGGACGACGGGAACCAGGCGATCCGCCCGTGAGTTCCCGCCCGGACGACGGGAGTCGGCCGCTCCGGTCGTGAGTTTCCGCTCCGGGACGGGGCGGGCGATCCGCTCGTGAGTTTTCCGCACCGGAGACGGGTGCGAGGGAAGAATTCCTCATCCCTCCCCGTCTGGTTGGAGTTCGCCTCTCCCGCGCTCGCACGCTGGCCCACGGCCGGCCCGCCCGGGGCCGGTGCGTGCCGAGTGCGAGAGGAACCCCATGACCACGGAACGCGTGCTGCCCGCCGAGGCCCACCGATGGCGTTGGCCCGCCCTGACCGCCCTGCTGCTGGGCGAGGCGATGAACCTGCTGGACGCGACCGTCGTCCAGGTCGCCGCGCCCGCCGTCCACGCCGATCTGGGCGGCTCGGTCTCCGACGTGCAGTGGTTCGGCACCGCCTACACCCTGCCGTTCGCGGTGCTGCTGATCACCGGCGGACGTCTCGGCGACCTCGCCGGCCGGCGCCGCCTGTTCGTCCTCGGGGTCGCGGCCTTCACGGCGGCCTCGGTGGCCTGCGCCCTGGCGCCCACCGCGGGCCTGCTGATCGCCTTCCGGGCGGTGCAGGGCGCGGCTGCGGCCCTGGTCATTCCGCAGACCATCGGGCTGATCAAGGCGATGTTCCCGGGGGAGGAGACGGCGAAGGCACTGGGCAGCATCGGCCCCGTCATGGGTCTCGCCGCCGTCTGCGGGCCCGTCCTCGGCGGGGTGCTCACCCACGCCGACCTGTTCGGCTCCTCCTGGCGGGCCGCGTTCCTCGTCAATGTGCCCGTGGCCGCGGTGGTCCTCGCCCTCGCCCCGCTGCTCCCGGAGGACCGGGCGCCGGTCCGGCCGGCCCTCGACTGGCCGGGCACGGCACTGGCGGCGACCGGCACCGGGCTCGTCGTGTACCCCCTCATCGGGGCCGACGTCACACACCTCTCCACGGGGCGCTGGGCATTGCTGCTCGCCGGACTCCTCGCCCTCGCCCTTTTCGCACGGCACCAGCGGCGCTCGGACCGGCCCCTGCTGGAGCCGGGACTCTTCACCCACCGGGGCTTTCCCGCGGCCCTCGTCGCCTCGACCGCCTTCTTCGCGGTGACCAACGGAATGACGACGGTGGTCGTCCTCCAGCTCCAGCTCGGCACGCACACCGGCGTGCTGGCGGCGGGCCTGAGCCTGACCCCGTGGTCGGCCGGACTCGCGGTCGCGTCCTGGCTGGCGGGCGCCCGCCTGGTACGGCGGTACGGGCGCCGGGTGATGCCGTACGGGCTCGGCATACTTCTCACCGGCCTGCTCGCCGCCGTCGTGGCCTACCGGACGGCCACGCCCGGCCACTACCCGGCCGCGGTGCTGCCCGGCCTCGCCCTGATCGGCCTCGGTGCCGGCCTGTTCACGCCCGCCTTCTTCACCCTCGCCCTGCACCCGCTGCGCCCCCAGGAAACCGGCTCGGCGGCCGGTCTGCTCAATGCGGTCCAGCAGCTCGGGGCCACCGTCGGCGTGGCGGTGCTCGGCAGCGTGTACCTGGCCGGTGCGAGGACCGCAGGACCGGGCGCGGCGCAGCACGCGGCCGAGGCCGCGTGCTGGGTGGCGATGGGGCTCGTCGGGGTGTGCGCGGCCGCGAGCATCCGGGTGGGCGCTGCGCACCGGCCGTCGGAGCCGTGACAGAGCCGGTTCCGGGGCGCGCCGGCCGCCCGGCGCGCCCCGGTGGGGCAGCCCGCCGGTGGGCGGCACGGTCCCGAGGCCCGTGCCGCCCACCGTCCACTGGCGGGATGTGGTCAGCCCGCAATGCCGTCCAGGTCGGTGTCGGGGACCCAGGAGCCGTGGATCCCGGCGGTCACCCGTCGGGGCAGGTGGACGGTGGCGACCCGGTCGAGGCCGGAGGCGTCGAGGACCAGCAGCTGCGAGGCGTCCTGCTTGAGGTCGGAGACGACCGTCAGGAGGTAGCCGTCGTCCTCGCGGGTGGCTTCGGCGGCGGGGACGAAGACGGCTTCGCTGGGCAGCCGGGCGTCGCCGACCTGGTGGATGCGGCGGGCACCGGTGGTGCGGTCGTACTTGACGATGCCGTATCCGCCGAAGCCCTTCTCGTCGGGGAAGGAGATGGCGTACTGGTAGCGGTTCTCGACGCCCAGGTAGTCCTCGTTGAGGGTCGGGAACTCCACCGCGAGGTCGTCGATGATCTGCTCGTCGACGCTGCCGGCCGCCATGTCGATGACCCAGCGGCGGGTGTAGGAGCGGGCGTTGGGCTCGGTGCTCCGGCCGGGGGCGCCGACCCACCAGTTCCAGGAGAGCTGGAAGCCCTCGCGGTCCACGGTGGGGCCTTCCAGGACGATGCGGCCCTGGCCGTCCTCGTAGGCGTTGCTGACGTGCAGCATGTTGCCCGGCTCGATGGAGAACCAGCGGATGTGCCGGGTGCCGTCCACGCCGCGGGGCATGACACCGATGCGGGCGGGCTGCTGGTCGCTCCAGCCGTAGGGGATGCCGGAGTGCTCGGCCGGATCGAAGGTGACGTTGCCCTCGATGAAGACCACGTGGCGGCGGGTGACGGCGAAGTCGTGCTTGAGCGAGGCGGTCGCTCCCGGGATCTCGGCGCTGTGGACGACCTCGCCCTTGGCGTCGGCGACGTAGTACATCAGGAACGGCGGGAACGGCGAGGACCCGAAGAAGTGGAGTTCCCCCGTCACCGGGTCCTCCTTGGGGTGCGCGGTCATGGCGGAGCGCAGCTTGCCGTCGAAGTCGTGGGCGCCGACCGTGTCCAGGTCACGGGTGAGCTCGTAGGGAAAGTTCGCCTCGCACAGGGCGAGCAGGCGTCCGGCGTGCTCGATGATGTGGGTGCCGGCGACGCTGGCCGTCAGGTCCGGGCCCTTCTCGGTCATGTAGGGGGCGCCGTCGTCCAGGGCGGGGGTGTGCACCCAGCGGTTGCGGTACCACTCGGCGCGGCCCTCGCGCAGCCGGATGCCGTGGACCATGCCGCTGCCCTTGAACCAGTGGGTGGGGGTGACGCCGGGCTTGGGGTTGTGGCCATTGCGGAGCAGCCGGCCGCTCAGCTCGGTGGGCAGGGTGCCCTCGACGGTGAGTCCGGTGGCGGTGATCTCGTCGGCGACAGGGGCGTAGTGGCCGGTCAGGTAGGGCTTCGTCGCAGCGTTCATGGCGGGAGACTCTTCTCGTGTGAAGGTGATGAGGTGTCAGACAAGCTGTTCGGCACGGGCCTTGAGGTGGCCGAGCCAGTTCTCCAGGGAGGCGTTCAGGGCCCTGCCGAGTTCCGCGGTCGCGGCCTCGACCGGGGCGCCGCTCCAGGACTCCTCCGTGCGGACGACGACACGGCCGTCGCTCTCCTCGAACGTCCACACGTGGATGCCGGTGATGCCGCTGGAGGGGCCGCCCCATACGATCCGCTCGCCGGGGACCAGTTCGCGCACGGTGGACGTGATCTCCAGGCCGTGGGTCCGCCAGCTGAAGGAGCTGCCTGGCCTGAGCGGGCCGTCGGGGACGGCTTTCTCGATGTCCGCGTTCCAGGCGGGCCAGGCCGCGATGTCGGTGTGCAGCGCCCACACCGTCATGACCGGAGCGTCGATCTCGATGCTCAGGCGGACGACGACGGGGGCGTTCTCGTCGATGGTGACCATGGTGGTGATTCCTCTACTGCTGGACAGGTGCCGCTGATACGGCCGGGCTGTCGGGTCGGGGGACGGTTTCAGAGGTCGGAGGCCTGCAGCCGGCAGGCCGGTGGGGCGGGGGCGGTCGCCGTCCGTCGGCGTCCTGCGCAGCGGGTGAGGAGCAGCGCGAGGACTGCGGTGGCCGCGAGGATCGCGGCGGAGGCGCCGAAGGCGGTGCGGTAGCCGGCGGTGACGGCTTCGAGGTGGGGCAGCCGGGTGGATGCGTGGGCGGTCACGGAGCCGGCCAGGGTGGTCAGAGCGGCGAGGCCGATCACGCCGCCGACCTGGCGGGTGGTGTTGACCAGTCCGCCGGCCAGCCCGGCGTCCTGCGCGGGGACGCCCTCGACGGACAGGGCGGTCATCTGGACGAAGGCGACGCTCAGTCCGAGGCCGATCAGGGTGACGGGGCCGAGGATGTCGGTGGGATAACTGCCGTGGGCGCTGATCCGGGACAGCCACAGCATTCCGCCGGCCTCGGTGAGCAGGGCCGCGGTCACGGTCGCCCCGGCACCGATCCGCCGGGAGATCCGCGGTGCCAGCGTCGAGCCGAGCATGTTGGCCACGGCGAAGGGGAGTTGGCCCAGTCCCGTGGTCAGCGGGTCCATTCCCAGGACCTGCTGCTGGTAGAGCGAGAGGAAGACGAACAGGGCGATCCACACGGATCCCATCAGCGCCATCAGCAGGTTCCCCGCGGCGACCCGGCCGGTGCTGAACAGCCGCGGCGGCACCAGCGCGTTCGGCCGGCGACGCACGATCACGACGAAGGCACCGAGCAGTACGGCGGCGCCGAGGAGGGCGCCCAGCACGCCGGCGTCCGCCCAGCCGGCGTCGCGTGCGGTGGTCAGCCCCCAGACCAGGCAGGTCAGGGCAAGGCTGACAGTGGCGGTGCCCAGCAGATCGAACCGCCCGGACTTCCGTCCGGCCGTCCGTGGTACGAGGACCACCACGGCGGCCAGCACCAGTACGGCCCCGAGGGCGACGGAGTGGAAGATCCAGGGCCAGCCCCACGCCTGCGTGAGGACACCCCCCAGCAGGACCCCGCACGCTCCTCCCGCCCCCGAGACCGCGCCCCACACCCCCAGCGCCCTGCCGCGCCCGGGGCCGGACGGGAACAGATCCATGGTCAGGGCGAGCGCGGCCGGGGCGATGGCGGCCGCGCCGAGACCCTGGGCGGTCCGGGCGGCGATCAGTACGCCGGAGGAGGCGGCCAGTCCTGCCGCCAGCGAGGAACCCGCGAACAGCGCGAGACCGGCGATCAGTATCCGGCGGCGGCCGAGGAGGTCGGCCGCCCGCCCTCCCGCCAGGAGCAGGGCACCGAACGCCAGGCTGTAGGCGTTGACCACCCAGGTGGTGCCGCTGTCCGACAGGCCCACCCCGGCGCGGATGTGCGGCAGCGCCACGTTCACGATCGAGGTGGCGACCATGATGATGAACTGGCCGGCGGCCAGCGCCGCGAGCACAGCCCCCGGCCGACGGGCGGGCGGCGCCAGGGCCGATTGCGTGCGTTTGAGGTTCATGGCGCACACAGTCCTGCGGTTGTGTGTCCACTATCCAGGTCGGATATGACCCGGGACTGTCCACCGCTGTCCGCTCCCGTCCACACCTGGCTGCCAGGACCCGCCGAGCGCGGTCCGGCGGCGGTTTCAGGACCTTGCTGCGGCCTCTCTTCCGGATCCTGCCGGGGGCGCGGGGTCCGACACGCCCCCTGATACCGGTGGCGGCGGGGGCAGGCGGCGGTGCCGACCCCACCGGCAGGCACGATGCGCGGTCGGGTCGGTCGGGTCGGTCGGGTCGGTCGGGTCAACCGGGTCGGTCGGGTCAGCCGGGTCAGCCGAGTTGGCCAGGTCAGGCGGGGCGGTCGGGTCCGCGGCGCAGCCGGGCCAGGTCCGTCAGCGACGGGCTCGCCGCCTTCAGGGTGCGCAGCACGGGGCTCGTCTCCAGCGTCCGGACCGCCCGCAGCGCGCCGAGCCGCCGGGTGAGATAGCGGTGCAGGTCGGCCGGGTCGCGGCAGAGCGCCTGGGCGACCAGGTTCGTGGGCCCGGTGGTCGCTGCCACGAAGGCCAGCTCGTCGTGGCCCGACAGGGCGAGGGCGACCTCCTCCAGGTCGGCCGGGCGCACCGACAGCCACAGCAGCGCCCGGGTGCGCACCCCGAACAGTCCGGCGTCGACCTCCACGTCGAAGAACAGCGCGCCCGCCGCCCGCAGTTCGGCCAGCCGCCGGGCCACGGTGGCGGGCGACCAGCCGGTCGCCCGCGCCAGATCGCCCTGGCCCAGCCGCCCGTCCCTCTCCAGGGCGGCCAGCAACTCGGCGTCGTCCTGCCCGGGTTGGCGTACCGCCTCCCCGGTGAGCCGCTGCGTCAACGCCGCCTGCTGCTCCCGGTCCAGCGCCTGGGCGCTGCGCCGCCAGTTCGCCGGACCGCCCAGATAGGTGTGCAGCAGGCAGTGCGCGGACACGGCGGTGATGCCACCGGTGCGCGGAATGTCCCGCAGGAGGAGGGAGTCGGGGGAGGACTCCGCGGCCGGAGCATGGATCACCGCGGTGATCTCGGTCCCGCCCGAGGTGAGCTTCACCCAGGAGGTGTCCGGCCGCCGCACCAGGGCCCCGGCGATGTCCTGCGCGGACCGGGCCGTGGCGGTGAGCCGCACCAGCCACTGGGTGCGGCCCGCCCGGTGCGGGTCGGCCAGGCCCACCACCCGCAGCCCGGCCCCGGTGCGCAGGCTGCGGTAACGACGGGCCACGGTCTGCGCCGACACACCGAGGACCGCCGCGATCCTGCTGAAGGGTGCCCGGCCGTCGATGTGCAGGGCGTGGATGAGGGCACGGTCGATGTCGTCGAGCATGCCCTCATCCTCCCGGTCCCGGCGGACCCCGGTGGATCAGAGGTCGAACTCGTGCGGCGGCAGGTCGAGCGTGTAGCACGCCTCGCGGACCACGGCCTGCTCGGTCTTGTCGAAGTCGCCGTCCGCACCGCCGATGACGATGCCGATCTGCACCACCGCACGCGCCTCGGCGGGCTTCTTCTTCGCCTTGGCGATCTCCTGGAGCACGCTCACCTTGCCGAAGTCGAAGTCGGTGGTCAGCCTGTTCAGGTTCTCCTCGAAGCGGCGCCTGAGGTCGTCGGCCGGGAAGTTCTGCAGTACCTCGTTCGTGGCGATGAGCTGGGCCACCCGCTGCCGCTCCGCCGGGTCGATGGTGCCGTCGGCGGCGGCGACGAGCGCGCACATCGCCATGCTCGCGTCGCGGAAGGCACCGCTCTTCAGGTCGTTCTTCTTCGCCTCCAACTGGGTCTGCATCTGCGACGCCGACTCCTTGATGCGGTCCCACAGGGCCATGCGAACTCCTCGTATCCACGCTCGGTTGCTTCGACAGGGACGTCTCAAGCAACGCTTGCCGCAACTTCTACAACAACGTAGAAACTCTCCGGACGGTCGATAAGTTCCGACGACCGGGACCGGACGAGGAGTTCCCGGACGAGGAGACTCCGGACGAGGAGTTCCCAGCCGGTTCCCCGGCGCGCGCCCTCAGGCCGGTTCCCCCGCCCTCTCCTCCAGGGGCTGCGCCGTGGCCCGGGCCTGCCTGCGGCGCTTGCGGCGGCTCACGCGGGGTTCCTGGTCGGGCAGCCAGCCGAAGGCGAGGCAGCTGCCCGTGGCGCCGAGGAGCAGGCCGATGAAGAAGCCGCCCAGGTTCGAGGTGAGCCAGGTGCCCAGGGAGACCAGGATGCCGGTCAGGGAGTAGAAGAGCCGCTGTCCTGGGTTGAAGAGGACCAGCAGGCCCAGCAGCACCATCAGGGTCGGCAGCAGATAGCCGGCCAGGCCCTGCATGCCGATGTGCATCACGACCTTCATCGACGCCTTCTCGGTGAACAGGATCTCGCCGCCGCCCAGGGCGAGCAGCAGCCCGCCCCAGAACGGCCGGCGGGCCCGCCATCCGCGGAAGGCGGGCCTCAGTGCCTGGCGCGGTCGCTCCGGCATCGGATCAGCAGCCCGAGTCGCTGAAGCGGAGCCTGAGCCCGGGCAGCTTGAACACGCCTGCCGTGGTGGCGTAGTTGGTCTGCCGCAGGTTGCCGATGTGCACGGTGTCGGCCTGCTGGCTGAAGACGCCGATCGCGCCCTTGGCGTTCGCCTTGTTCAGGGTGCTGGCGTCGTTGCCGATCTCGATGTTGTTGAACGCGGCGTCGCCCGACAGTTGGGTGGAGTCGGTGGTGAGGTCGCTCGCGGTCACCTTCTGTGCGCCGCTGCCCGCGGTGATCAGCAGGTTGGTGCCGCCGAGGTCCACGCTCTGGCACAGCTTGGTGAGCGTGGCGTTCTTGATCGCGGAGGTGACGATGAGCACCTGCCCGCCGGTGTCGCCGGCGTTCGGGCTGCCGTCCGCCATGGTGTCGAGTCCGCCGAACTGTTCGAAGCCGGTGCCGTTGAGCTCCGTCGCCGTGACCGTGAACGGCATGCCCGAGATCGCGAACTGCACACCCAGTGCCCCCTGCGCGGTGAGGATCGCGAGGCCCGCGGCGACCAGGGTGGCGGGTACCGCCATGACCGCGGCCCTGCGCAGCCGGACCCGCCCCCGTCGCTCACCGCCGACGGCGGTCCTGGATGCGGCTGTCACGTCGGAGGGGGAACCGCTTTCCGGGTTCTCTGGGGTGTTGTCGGCGGACGAAAAGTCCGGGGACGAGGCCATGTCTGCTCCCATGGGCATAGATCAAATGCGGTTTGGGCTTCAGTGGCGCGTTGTCCTGGCGCGGACAGCGGCTGCCGCGCACGCCTCCTCGCACTCCCGGCGGATGCAAGGGCTTTCTCGCTACGCAGCAGTAGCCTGCGAGGAAGTTACCGCCGGTTACTTTAAAGGGTCAAGGGAGTTGTGAAAAAAGGGTGTCGGATCTGCGCGGACACCGGCGAACGTGACTCCAAGGCGGTATGGAGCAGGGCGTCCGCAGCGTCAACTCCCTTGCCACTCCTTGACGTTGATGGTTGAGCGGGTCTACAACTCTCCCTGGTTCCACTCGGATCCGTGGCGCCGGATCCGCCGAGCGGCATCGCCGCTTCCCGGCCTTCTTCCCGGCAACTGCTGTGCAGCAGTGCGGCATCGGCGCGGTCGTTTTCCCCTCGGCCTGCGTCCGGCCGCTCCCTGTCCGGCCCGGGCGGAGGCCTTCCCCCGAGGCCTTCGGCCGGTGCCCGGCAGCCCGTCGCTGTCGGTCCGTCACGTACGGAGAAGGCGTCACGGACCGGCAGCGACGAGGCCTCCGCCCTGTCCCCCTTCCCGTGTTCTCCACGCCCCGCCCCGTCCCCCTCCTCGTGCTCTCCACGCCCCGCCCTGCCCCCTCCCCGTGCCCTCCACGCCTCCCACGGCGGCCTCCGTCGCCGCCGCCTCCACCTCACCTCGCAACGCCCCCCACTTCAGGAAAGAGGCACCCGCATGCGTACGCGATCCCTTCTCGCCCTCGCCGGAACCGTCACCGCGCTCACCGTGGCCGTGGCCGTCCCCGCCTCCGCGGACGGCGCCGCGGTTCTGACCACCGGCAGTGCCGGTGGCACCGCCGCCGCGGTCGGCGACACCCTGACCGCGCCGCTGGCCGGTGGCACCTCCGCCACGCTCTACTCCAGTGCCACCGGCACCAGCGGGGTCATCTGCACGTCGTCCCAGTTCAACGCCACGGTTGCGAGCAACCCGGCCGCCCCCGGCTCGGCCACCGAGTCGGTCACCGGGCACAGCTTCGACAGTTCCAGCTGCCGTAGCAACGTCGCCGGTGTGCTCGGCGTCAGCAGCATCACGGTCGACAACCTGCCCTACACCGCGACGGTCACCTCCGACGGCACCCTCACCGTCTCACCGGCCGCCGGCTCCACCGTCCAGACCACGGTCAAGCTGCGCACCCTGCTGGGCACCATCACCTGCGTCTACCGGGCGCCGAGCCTGACCGGAAAGACCGACAACGCCGACAGCAGCATCACCTTCACCAACCAGCAGTTCACGAAGTCCTCCGGTTCGTCGCTGTGCTTCGCCAACGGCTACTTCACCGCGAAGTACGCCCCGGTCACGGACGCCGGCGCCCAGGTCTTCGTCAACTGATCTCCGTGCGGAGGGTGTTCAGCGCCGTCGCAGTCGCAGGACCAGGGCGGCGCCCCCGCTGAGCACCAGTACCGCGGCGGCCGCGCCCGCCAGCAAAGGAGCCGAGGGGCCCCCGTCCGCGCGGGTCTCCTCGGCCACCGGCGTGCTGCCGCCGGCGGACCCCGAGGGCGATGAAGCCCCCTTCTCCGCCGCGGGTGCCGGGCTCGCCGTGGAGGGGTGCGCCTGCGCCCCGGCGGAGTGCGCGCCCGTCGGCTTCCGCGCGCCGCCGGGTGTCCGGGTGGCCCCCGCTCCGCTGCCCGCGTCCTTCGCCGCCGTACCCGCAGCCCCGAAGTCCACGTCGGAACACGAGTAGTACGTGTCCGGCGTGCTGCTGTTCTGCCAGATCGTGTACAGCATCTGACGACCCGTCCGGTCCGCCGGGAGCGTCGCCCGGATGTGGTACGCCCCGTTCGTCAGCGGCGGGTCCGTGACCTGCGCGAAGGGGCGCGCGGGCAGGTCGGACCACTTCAGCGGCTTCGACGGGTCGTAGCCGGGCTCGGTGAGGTACAGCCTGAACGTGCCGGTGTGCGCGATCGTCGAGGCGTACGTCATCGTCAGCCGGCCGCCCGGGGCCAGCCGGGTCGCCGGCCAGTCCCGCCGGGCCAGATCGAGGCCCCGGTACGCGGGCAGGTTCCCGCTGCACAGCCGGCCGTCCGGGATCACCTGCCGGTCCCGGCCGTTCACCCCCGCCACACGCAGGTTGTCCCACGCGGTGAAGGGGCCGCCGTTCGCGGTGATCGCCGCCCGGCAGGCTGCCGACCGGTTCGCGCTGCCGCCCTCGGGGGAGCAGGCGTAGACCCTGCTGACCGGGTCCGTCGGGGCGCCGTGCGCCTGGGCAGGTCCCGCCGTCCACGGCAGGAGCAGCAGCGGGGTCGCCGCGGCGGCCGCCGTGACGCTCATGCGGGCGGTCATCCGAGTCATCGGGGACATCTCCTCGGCGGGCGCGGGAACGAGGTCTGCTGCGTCCAGTACGGCAGACCCGTCCCGCGCGTTCAGCCGCATCCACACGCCACGGGACCGGCCGCCGACGGGCACAGACCGGCGCGGCTGTTTTGGCGGGGGGCGGCGGGAGCCCGGCGAGACCCGGCCCGCGCGCCGTGTGCGGCAGCGGTCAAGGGGGCGGAGATCGCCTGGCATTGGCTTCAGGGAATGCCCAGGGTCCAGCGGATCACCGGCATATGGCATCTTCCCTTTGCGTTCCGCAAGGATTCGGCGCGGCCTGCGTGCGGGTGATTTGCACGTGTCCGAGTCGAAGTCCCCCCATCCGACTCCCAAAGCCGTCGGGTGAGTTATCGTATGCGTGGGGTCAAAACAAACCGCGTGTCCCGTTCGTTCGAGCCGCGAGGAGGGGTGAGGTCGATGGCGAGGCAGTTACGCGCCGAGCAGACCCGGACGACGATCATTACGGCCGCCGCCGATCTGTTCGACCGACAGGGCTACGAATCCACCAGTCTGAGTGACATCGTCGGGCATGCGCAGGTGACCAAGGGGGCGTTGTACTTCCATTTCGCCGCCAAGGAGGACCTCGCCCACGCCATCCTGGAACTCCAGGCCAAGGCGGCTCACCAGGTGATGGCCGACAGTGAGGGCCGTGGCTGCTCCTCCCTGGAGTCCCTGATGCGCACCACGTTCGCCATGGCCCGGCTCGCCGTGGAGGACCCGGTCCCGCGCGCCGGTCTCCGCCTCGCGACGGCGGACGTCGCCGTGCGGCCGCCGCTCAGGCATCCCTTCACCGAGTGGCTGGACTTCGCCACCCTGAAGTTCAGCGGCGCCGTCAAGGAGGCGGACGTGCACACCGAGATAGACGTAGGTGTGGTCGCCCATTCCCTCGTCTGCTTCTTCGTCGGTACCCGGGTCGCCGGCCGCTCCCTGGAGCCGGTCGGACGGCTGCCCCGCAGAGTGGCCGAGATGTGGCTCCTCATGGTTCGCGGACTGGTGCCGGTGCACCGCCGCCCCCGCTATCTGACCCTCGCCACGCAGCTGGAGCGGGAGATCAGAACGGGCTGATCGCGCGCGGTACGGTGACGGGCATGCCCGTCACCCCCGCCGCACCCGTGCTCCTCGGCAACGAACCCGGCTCGTTCCCGCACAGCGTGCTGGCCGAGCGGCATCCCGCGATCATCCGGCAGGTCCGGGACGCCTTCCCGTACGGCCCCGGGCAGCATCGCGCGCTGGACGAGCTGCTGCACAGCTGCACCGAGGGCGTGATCGAGCCGCTGCCCGAGGACGCGGACGACCGGGACCGGTGGCGTGCCTGGGGGCTGGACGACCACGCCGGGCAGTCCTGGTTCGACGTGCCCTGGCTCTGGTCCGAGAGCTACTTCTACCGTCGGCTGCTGGACGCCGTCGGCCATGCCGGCCCGGGTGCCTGGCAGGGCATCGATCCCTTCCGCCCGTTCAAGCGCGGCGAACTCGAAGCCCCTGAGACCGGCGAGGAACTCGCCGCGCTCGACGCGCTCCAGGACCGGCTGGAGCGGGAGCGGGCCGACGCCCTGCTGCACGGCTCGCTGTGGGGCAACCGCGCCGACCTCGGCTTCCGCCTCTCCTCCTGCGGTGCAGGTGCCGGTGCTGGTGCCGCGGCACCGGCACCCGCCCTCGTCGCCGACGACAGCGAGACCCTGTGGTCGCTGCTGCCGACCTCCTCCGCCGCCACGCTCTGCCTGGTCGCGGACAACGCGGGCCGCGAACTCCTCCCGGACCTGCTGCTGATCGCCCACCTCCTGGCCGAGGGGCGGATCGGCCGGGCCGTCCTGCACGTCAAGCCGTATCCGTACTACGTCTCCGACGCCACGACCGCCGACGTGGTCGACGCCCTGCAGTACCTCGCGGCAGCGCCCGGCGCGGCCGCCGGGTACGCGCGCACGCTCTGGTCGGCCATGGCCGACGGCCGCCTCACGGTACGCGCCCACCCCTTCTCCTGCGCTCCGCTGCCGTACGCCGACATGCCTCAGGACCTGCGTGCCGAGTTCGCGTCGGCCACCCTGACCCTCTTCAAGGGCGACCTCAACTACCGCCGCCTGGTGGGCGACCGGCTGTGGCCGCCCACCACACCCTTCCAGGAGGTGACGGCCTACTTCCCGGGACCGGTCGCCGCCCTGCGCACCCTGAAGTCCGACGTGATCACCGGCCTGTCCGCAGCCACCGAGGCCGCGCTGGACGCGGCGGAGGGCCGGCGCTGGCGCACCGGAGGCACCCATGCGCTGATCCAGGTGAACCCGTCAGGCGATGCTCAGCGGAAGTGACTTGATGCCGTTGATGAAGTTCGACACCAGCCGCACCGGCGGGCCGGCCGGGCGCAGGCCGGGCAGCGTGCGCAGCACCTCCTCGTAGAGCAGCCGCAGCTGGAGCCGGGCGAAGTGGGCGCCCAGGCACACATGCGGGCCGTCCCCGAAGGAGACGTGCGGGTTGGGCGTACGAGCCAGGTCCAGCCGGTCGGGCCCGGCGAAGACACGCTCGTCACGATTGGCCGAGGCGTGGAACACGACGACCTTGTCGCCCGCCCGGATCCGGCGGCCCGCCAGCTCGGTGTCCCGCGCGGCCGTCCGGCGGAAGCTCAGCACGGGCGGATGCCAGCGCAGCAGCTCGTCGACCGCACACTCCACGCCGACCTCGCCGGCGCGCAGCAGCCCGTACGCCTGCGGGTGTTCGGCCAGAGCCAGCAGGCCGCCGGGTGCGGCGCTGCGCACGGTGTCGTTGCCGGCGACGGTGAGCAGGAAGAAGAACATCTCCAGCTCGGCGTCGGCGAGTTCCGTGCCGGACGTGCGGCCCGGGCCGGGCGGGGGGGAGTCCGGGGGGAGGGAGAGAGTCGTCAGGATGTCGTCCGCCGGACGTTCCCTCTTGTACGCGGCCAGCTGCCGGGCGTAGTCGAACATGTCGCGCAGCATCGCCGGGGAACGCGGATCGACCGGCTTGCCCGCCGCGTCCAGCACCGGGGCAGCGGCCTCGTCCGGGTCCTGGTAGCCGATGACCCGCTGTGTCCAGTGCAGCAGCAGCCGCCGGTCGCTCGCTGGAACCCCCAGCAGATCGGCCAGGTTCAGCAGGGCGTACTCGTCGGTGACGGCGGCGACCAGGTCGGCCGTGCCGTCGCCCGAGCGGGCCTCGTCCAGCGCCCGGACGAGCAGTGTGCGTGCCCGCTCGCGCGCGACCGCCGCGAACCGTTCGATGCGCCCCGGCGTGAAGGCCCGGCTCACCAGCCGCCGCAGCCGCCCGTGCTGCGGCGGATCCTGATTGAGCATCATGCGCCGGATGAACGGCAGGTCCTCGGGGTCGGGGTCACGGATCTGGGTCGCGCCGAGGTGCGAGGAGTACGTCGCCGAGTCCTTGAGCACGCGCACCACGTCCGCGTGCCGGGTCACCGCCCAGAACCCGGGTCCCGCCGGCCAGCCGAGCACCTCCGGCTCCTCCTGCCGGGCCACGGGGTGGTGGTCCCGCAGCACCCGGTAGTCGGCGTAGGGCACCCCGGCGGCGTAGCGGCGCGGATCGAAGACGTCGGGCACCGGCGGGGCCTCGCGCACGCTCACCCCCGGCCGTCCGTGCTCGCCGCACGCGCCGTGTCCGCCGCGTCCGCCTCATGCGACGGGTCCGCCGCGTCCGCCTCATGCGACGGGTCCGCCGTGCCTGTCACATGCGCCGTGCCTGTCACATGCGCCGCATCCGTGAACAGCGTGCCCTGCTCGCCGGTCAGTACGAAGGAGGCCATGTGCCCACCGTGGCCCGTGCTCCGGGGCCCGGCAAGGGTGCGGACGGGGCATGACGCCGGGCGTCCGGGGTGCCTCGCGCGCACGGGGCGCCAACGGCCGTGGACAATGGCCAACGCCACACGGACCCACGGGAGTTCCCCGTTTCGCCACCGGTTCACGCGATGGTGTGATCATCACCTGCCGGGCGGATGGCTCTCGCGGGCCCCGGGTAGGCCCCCGGCCATGACGCAGCCGTTCGAACTCCCGCACTTCTACATGCCGTATCCCGCGCGGCTCAACCCGCATGTCGACGAGGCACGTGCCCACTCGACCGCGTGGGCACGCGAGATGGGCATGCTGGAGGGCTCCGGAGTCTGGGAGCAGGCCGACCTGGAGGCGCACGACTACGGGCTCCTGTGCGCCTACACCCACCCCGACTGCGACGGCCCGGCCCTCTCGCTGATCACCGACTGGTACGTGTGGGTGTTCTTCTTCGACGACCACTTCCTGGACATGTACAAGCGCACCCAGGACCGCGCCGCCGGAAAGGCTCATCTGGACCGGCTGCCCCTGTTCATGCCGCTGGACCCGGCGACGCCGATGCCGGAGCCGGAGAACCCGGTCGAGGCGGGCCTCGCCGACCTGTGGAGGCGCACGGTGCCGTCGATGTCCGTCGACTGGCGCCGCCGCTTCTCCGTCGCCACCGAGCACCTGCTCAACGAGTCCATGTGGGAGCTGTCCAACATCAACGAGGGCCGGATCGCCAACCCGGTCGAGTACATCGAGATGCGCCGCAAGGTGGGCGGCGCCCCCTGGTCCTCGGGGCTCGTGGAGTACGCGACCGCCGAGGTGCCCGCGACCGTCGCCGGGACCCGGCCGCTCAGGGTGCTCATGGAGACCTTCTCCGACGCCGTCCACCTGCGCAACGACCTCTTCTCCTACCAGCGGGAGGTCGAGGACGAGGGCGAGAACAGCAACGGCGTGCTCGTCCTGGAGACCTTCTTCGGCTGCACCACCCAGGAAGCCGCCGAGACCGTCAACGACATCCTCACCTCACGGCTGCACCAGTTCGAGCACACGGCGCTCACCGAAGTGCCCGCCGTCGCCCTGGAGAAGGGCCTCGGGCCCGACGAGACCGCCGCGGTGGCCGCCTACACCAAGGGACTTCAGGACTGGCAGTCCGGCGGCCACGAGTGGCACCTGCGCTCCAGCCGCTACATGAACAAGGGCGCGGTCTCCGCCGCGCCCTGGCAGCGCCTGACCGGCCCCGGCACCTCCGCGGCCGACGTCGGCGCGCTGCTGGCCTCGGCCGCGGCGGAGCGTCTGCGCGCCTACGCGCACGTGCCCTTCCAGAAGGTCGGCCCGTCCCTGCTGCCCGACTTCCACATGCCTTACGAGGTCGAGCTGAGCCCGCACCTGGAGGCGTGCCGCCCCCGCCTGACCGCGTGGATGCACCGCATGGGCATGCTGGAGGAGGGCGTCTGGGACGAGGACAAGCTCGCCGCCTTCGACCTGCCGCTGTGCTCGGCCGGGCTCGACCCGGACGCCACACCCGAGGCCCTGGACCTCAGTTCCCAGTGGCTCGCCTGGGGCACCTACGCCGACGACTACTACCCGCTGGTCTACGGAGCCCGCCGCGACCTGGCGGCCGCTCGGCTGACCACCGCCCGCCTCTCGGAGTGCATGCCCGTCGACGGCGAGGCGGTCACTGTCGCGCCCGTCAACGGCATGGAGCGCGGCCTGATCGACCTGTGGGCCCGCACCACCGACGGCATGCCCCCCGACCAGCGCCGCACCCTGCGCGACTCGGTGGACCGGATGACCGAGAGCTGGGTATGGGAGCTGTCCAACCAGTTCCAGAACCGTGTCCCCGATCCGGTGGACTATCTGGAGATGCGCCGCGACACCTTCGGCTCCGACCTCACCCTCGGCCTGTGCCGCCTGGGCCAGGGACCCGCGATCCCGCCGGAGATCTACCGCACCGGCCCCGTCCAGGCGCTGGAGAACGCCGCCATGGACTACGCGTGCCTGACCAACGACGTCTTCTCGTACCAGAAGGAGATCGAGTACGAGGGGGAGATGCACAACGCGATCCTCGTCGTGCAGAACTTCTTCGGCTGCGACTACCCGGCCGCGCTCGCCATCGTCCACGACCTGATGACCCAGCGCATGCAGCAGTTCGAGCACATCGTCCGACAGGAACTGCCCGTCCTGTACGACGACTTCGCTCTGTCGGCCGAGGCCCGCGAGGCCATGGGCGCCTACGTGGGCGACCTGCAGAACTGGCTGGCGGGCATTCTGAACTGGCATCGGAAGGTCGACCGCTACAAGGCCGACTACCTGGCCCGCCGGACCCACGGCTTCGTCCCCGGCCTGAGTCCCGCGCTGCCCGTCGGCTGACCAAGCACCTTGCCCGACATCTTCGAGAAGATCACCAAGAGCATCACGGGACAGCAGGCGGAGCGGCGGGTGGGGGCGCGGGCCGTCGCGGGACAGCTCCAGCCGGAACAGCGTGGCCGGGAAGACCGGAACAGCGTGGCCGGGCAGAAGGGACGGCCCGGGAGCCGGCCGCGCGCGGCCGGCAGTCCGTCCACGCGCGCGTTCCCGTCCTCGTCGTGTCCCGACAGGCGCAGGCCGTGGGCGTGGGCCGTGGGCGTGGGCGTGTCGAGGTGGCGGGGCGGGCGCGAAGGCCATGGATCCCGGGCGGGGCGCGAAGGGCATGACTCCTGGGCGGGGCAGGAAGGCCATGACTACCCTTCGGCACTCCCCGGCCAGTCTCACTCGTTCGTGTCTCGTCGCGGCCCGGCGTCAGGGGTAGAGCACCAGCCGGAGGCGAGAGAACCATGGAACAGACTGCGTTGCGTCCCAAGCCGATGCCCGGTCAGGAGGGGCGGGAGGGCGACTCGTCCGGGCCCGCCCGGCAGCCGCATGCCCCGCGCCGGCGCGGCAGGCGGCTCAGGACCCTGTTGCTCGGGGTGGTCATCGGCACCGCCCTGGTGCTCTGCGGGGTCGGCATCGGCACGGTCGGCGCCACGGTGATCGGCATGAGCAGGCTGGCCGAGCTGCGTCACCGGATCCCGCCGGACTCCTCGGCCAGGCCCGGGCCCTCGGCGTCCCCGAGTCCGGCCGAGGTCCGTACCGGCGCCACCCTGGGCGTGGAGGCCGTCGACGCCGGCAAGCCGGGTGCCCTGGTGGTGGGCGTCCATGTGCCCGGCCCCGGCTACACGGCCGGTCTGGTCCGCGGCGACGTCCTGCTGCAGTTCGGCACCCTCCGCGTCGACACGGCAGCCGACCTCGTCCGAGCCGTCGCCCACGCCCGCCCCGGCACGGCGGTGACGCTCACCGTGCGCCACGCCGGAGGCGGCTACCAGCAGCTGACGGTCGTTCCGGGAGTGGTGACCTGACCCTGGCCCAGATCGCGGCCCCGGCCTTGATCCTGATTCCGCCCCCGGCCCCGCCCTGATCCCGGCCCCGCCCTGATCCCGACCCCCGCCCTGATCCCGGCCCTGGCCCGACCCGGGGCCGATGTGAGGTGCTCGTGTCCCGGGCCGGTCCCGCGTGTCCGGACACGTCCCGAAACCCGCTGGTCGCGCCGCGCCCCACGCGCCATGATGGCCCCATGTCGCGCACCCGTCCGCGCACCCGTCCGCGCACCGTGCCCCCGGTACCGCGCGATCGGCTCGCGCCGCCCTGCCCGGCCGGGCAGGATGCTGCCCGGGACCGCTTCGCACGCCCCGCCACCTCGATCGCGCTCGGAGGTCCGGATGACCGGTAGCACGCCCGCGCCCTTCACCGCCGACGACTACAGGGCCCGCATGGAACGCGCCGCGCGCTCCGCCGCCGACGCCGGCCTCGCGGGACTGCTCGTGGCGCCCGGACCCGACATGGTGTGGCTGACCGGCTACACGCCCACCGCGGTCACCGAACGGCTCACCGTGCTGGTGCTCACCCCTGGCCACGACCCCGTGCTGGTCGTGCCCACCCTGGAGGCTCCGGACGCCGAGCACGCGACCGGCGCGAGTGGGCTCACCCTGCACGACTGGACCGACGGCAAGGACCCCTACGCCGTCACCGCCGCCCTCCTCGGCGGCCGAGGGCTCCCCCACGGCCCCAAAGGGGCGGAAGGTGCCCCCATCGGCATCAGCGACAACACCTGGGCGATGCACCTGCTGGGCCTGCAGCGCACCCTTCCCGGGACCTCCTACGCCTCCCTCACCGACGCCCTGCCCATGCTGCGGGCCGTCAAGGACGCGGCCGAACTGGATCTTCTGGCAGCCGCGGGGGCGGCCGCGGACCGGGCGTTCGAGGAGATCCGGAAGGTCCCCTTCGCCGGCCGCCGCGAGTCCGACGTCGGCCACGACCTCGCCGACCTGCTGCGCCGCTTCGGCCACTCCCAGGTCGACTTCACTATCGTCGGCTCGGGCCCCAACGGCGCCAACCCGCACCACGAGGTCGGCGACCGTGTCATCCAGGACGGCGACATGGTCGTCCTCGACTTCGGCGGCCTCAAGGACGGCTACGGCTCCGACACCACCCGCACAGTCCACGTCGGCGAGCCGACCGAGGAGGAGCGCACGGTCCACGACATCGTGCGCGCCGCCCAGGAGGAGGGCTTCAGGGCCGTGCGGCCGGGTGTCGCCTGCCAGGAGGTCGACCGCGCCGCCCGCGCGGTCATCACCGACGCCGGCTACGGCGCCTGCTTCATCCACCGCACCGGGCACGGCATCGGCGTCACCACGCACGAGCCGCCGTACATGATCGAGGGCGAGGAGCAGCCTCTCGTACCCGGCATGTGCTTCTCCGTGGAGCCGGGCATCTATCTGCCCGGCCGCTTCGGGGTGCGCATCGAGGACATCGTCACGGTGACCGAGGACGGCGGCCGCCGGTTCAACAACACCACCCGCGAGATGGTCATAGTGGGCTGAGAGGTCCAAGAGACACACCCAGACGACATCCCGGAACGGCGACGACGCGACCCATGACCCAGGCACCGACACCCACCGCGGACACCGTCCGCAGACTGGTCCGTTCGCTGCTCAAGGAGGGCGGGGAGAGCAGCGGGAAGGGCACCGGCACCGAGGGACCCGACGTGCGGCCCGTCGGGGAGGGCCACGAGTACACCTGGTGGGTCGGCACCCGCCATGTGCTGCGGCTCGCCCCCGACCGCGACGCCTCCGTCCGCCGTCGCCGCGAACTGCGCCTGCGCGACCTGGTCCGTCCGCAGGTGCCCGTCGCCGTCCCCACCAGCGTCGCCCACGGCGACTGGGCACCCGGACTCGCCTACACCCTCGACACCTTGGTGCCCGGCGGCACCGCCGACCAGCACGACGTCTCCGCCGTCGGCGAGGCCGACCTCGCCGGGCTGCTCAGCGGGCTGCGCACGGTGCCCGCACGGCAGTGCGAGACGCTCGGCGTGCCCCGCACCGCTCCGCGCTCCCTGGAGGCGCTGCGCCGCATGGCCGTGCACGCGGCCGAACGGCTCGCCGCTGCCGACGAGTTCGACGCCGCCCGTCTTCACCAGCTCACCGCGCCCAGCGCCGCCCAGCTCGCCGCGCAGCCCGGGACCGCCGTCCTCACCCACCACGGCCTCACCGGCGAGCACGTGGTGGTCAGTGCCGACGGGCGGGTCCGGGGCATCCTCGACTGGACCGAGGCGGCCCTCGGCGACCCCGCCGAGGACATCGCGGGGCTCGCCGTCGCCGTGGGCTCCCCGGCGGCCGTCCGCGCCGCCACCCTCGCCGGTTACGGCGCCCGCCCCTGTCTGCGTGGCCTGTGGCTCGCCCGTTGCGACACCGTCATCCGCCTCACGGACCGTCTCGACGGCCGCGCACCGGGCGACCTGCCGCTGCTGAGAACCCGGCTGCGGCGCACCTGGGAGCCGATCCTGCTGGAGCGGGTGACCGAGTTCAAGGACGACGAGACCGAGCCCTAGGACCTGCCCCGACCCCTCGCCCCAGGACCGCCCCGACCTCCCTGTCGCTCCTCCCCACTCGCCCCGCCCTTCTCCGCCCCGCTCCACCCCACCTTGATCCGCCCCGCGACGCGGACCGGCCGCGGGAACCGGCCGCAGGGACCGGCCGCGGGAACCGGCCGCAGGGGCCGGTCGGTCAGGGCTGCACCAGCACCACGCACGACTCTCCGGGCACCTGGAGCAGTCCGTCGGGGCCCGGCGCCGCGACCGGCTCCCATGCCGCCAGGACCTCGGCCGGGCGGGTGCCCAGCGGAATCGCCACCGGTTCCGTGCCGAGGTTCACCGCCACCCGGACGTCCCCGCGCCGGAACGCCAGCCAGCGGGCCTCCTCGTCGTAGGCCACCTTCGTGTCGGCGAGGTCAGGATCGGTGAGGTCCGGCTGGTCCCGGCGCAGCGCGATCAGCTGCCGGTACCAGGCCAGCACGCGCGCGTGGGGCTCGCGTTCCGGCTCCGCCCAGTCGAGGCAGGACCGCTCCCGGGTCGCCGGGTCCTGCGGGTCCGGTACGTCCTTCTCGGCCCAACCGTGCTGCGCGAACTCCCGCCGCCTGCCCTGCCGTACCGCCTCGGCCAGTTCCGGATCCGTGTGATCGGTGAAGAACTGCCAGGGCGTACCCGCCGCCCATTCCTCGCCCATGAACAGCATCGGTGTGAACGGCGCGGTCAGCGTCAGCGTGGCCGCGCAGGCCAGCAGACCGGGGGAGAGCAGGGCCGAAAGACGGTCCCCCTGCGCGCGGTTGCCGACCTGGTCGTGGGTCTGGCTGTAGCCCAGCAGCCGGTGCGCGGCCACCTGTCCCCGGTCCAGCGGCCTGCCGTGGCCGCGGCCCCGGAAGGCCGAGTGCGTGCCGTCGTGGAAGTAGCCGCCGGTGAGCGTCTTGGCGAGCGCGGCGAAGGGTGCGCGCGCGAAGTCGGCGTAGTAGCCCTGGGACTCGCCGGTCAGTGCGGTGTGCAGGGCGTGATGGAAGTCGTCGTTCCACTGGGCGTGCACCCCGAGGCCGTTCTCGGCGCGCGGGGTGATGATCCGCGGGTCGTTCAGGTCGGACTCGGCGAGCAGGAACAGCGGGCGGCCCAGCTCGCCCGCGAGGCCGTCGACGGCCTCCGACAGCTCCTCCAGGAAGTGGCGGGCGCGTGTGTCGTGCAGCGCGTGCACCGCGTCCAGGCGCAGCCCGTCGACACGGTAGTCCCGCAGCCACGCCAGCGCGCTGCCCAGGAAGTACGCGCGCACCTCGTCCGAGCCGGGCGCGTCGAGGTTCACCGCCGCGCCCCACGGCGTGTGGTGCGTGTCCGTGAAGTACGGCCCGAACTGCGGAAGATGGTTGCCCGACGGGCCCAGGTGGTTGTGCACGACGTCCAGCACGACACCCAGGCCCAGTTCGTGCGCCCGGTCCACGAACCGCTTCAGCGCCTCGGGCCCGCCGTACGGCTCGTGCACCGCCCACGGCGACACCCCCTCGTAGCCCCACCCGTGCCGCCCCGGGAACGGACAGAGCGGCATCAACTCCACGTGGCTGACGCCCAGTTCGGCCAGGTGCTCCAGACGTGCGGCGGCAGCGTCCAGGGTGCCCTCGCGGGTGCAGGTGCCCACGTGCAGCTCGTAGAGCACCGCACCCGGCAGCTCGCGCCCCTCCCACGCGGAGCGCCACGCGTACCGCCCGTGGTCGACGACGGCGCTCAGCCCCTCCGGGCCGTCCGGCTGGCGGCGTGATCGCGGGTCGGGCAGCACGGGCCCGTCGTCCAGCGCGAATCCGTAGCGCGAGCCGTCCTGCGCCCCGGCCTCCCCCGTCCACCAGCCGGTACGCTCCGGATCCCTCTCCAACGCGCACGTGGCGCCGTCGCAATGGAGCGTCACACGGTCTGCCTGCGGTGCCCACACCTCGAACTGCACGGACGGTTCCCCTTCGTCTGCTCACCGTGATGTAGCGCTTCCATCGTGCCGCGAAAGAGATCAATCCGCTTTCGAATACTCCCTTTCCCGGAAGGTGTCGCGGAAGTGCACGCACCTTGCAACCGTTTCCCCCGATTCTGGACACCGGGGGTTCACTGCCCGACAATCACCAGCGTGACGTCGTCTTTCGAGTTCCCCACGTACCCCGCGCGGCTGTCCGACGCGGAGCGCGACAAGGCGCTTCAGGTGCTGCGTGACGGCGTCGCCATGGGCCGGCTGTCGCACGACACGTTCGTGCGCCGCATGGAACTCGCGCTCGCCGCGCGCCGCTCCGACGAGCTTGCCGCCCTCACCGCCGACCTGCCCCGCGAGAACCGCTTCTCGCGCGCGGTCCTCGGCACCGTGGAGGCCGTCTCCGGCTTCACCGTACGGCTGCGCCGGGCCTGGCAGGCCGAGCGGCTGCCCAAGCTGCTGCTGCCGCACCCGGCGGGCGGCCATCCGCTGCGCATAGGCCGCGACCCGGCGAACGGGCTGCGCCTGAACCACGAGACCGTCTCGCGGGTCCATGCCGAGCTGCGCCGGCAGGGCGGCATGTGGATCCTCAGGGATCTCGGCTCGACCAACGGCACCACGGTCAACGGCCGCCGGGTGGTCGGCGCCGTGGTGGTGAACGAGGGCGACCAGGTCGCCTTCGGGCGGATCGCCTTCCGGCTCGCGGCGCACGGGGACACCCTCCCGCATTCGAACTGACGCGCTACCGCGTGTCCGTACGGTCCCGTTCGGGTGAGTCGGGCTGGGGAACGCGGGCCGCCGTGCCGATGGATTCGGGCATGACGTACATCACCCGAGCGACAGCGGCCGCCGGCGCCCTGCTGGCCTGTGCCGGTTTCCTCGCCGCGGGCCCGGCCCAGGCGGCACCCCGCAGCACGTTCCCCCTTGCCGACAACTGGCTCTACCTCTCCGTCGCCCGCGGCGAGACCGGGCCCGGCGACGCGCACGAAAAGCTGCTGCTGTGCGACCCGGTGCCCCTGGGGTTCGCCCGTGCGGCCGAGGCCTGTGCCGAACTCGAAGCGGCGGGCGGCGACATCGCGCGCATCCCGCACACGAAGGTCTTCTGCCCCATGATCTTCGCCCCCGTGACGGTGCACGCCCACGGGCAGTGGAACGGGCGGCCCGTCGACTACCAGGAGACCTACTCCAGCAAGTGCGTCATGGACGCACGGACGGGATCCGTGTTCGCCCTGGAGCGGGGCCCGGCTCCAGGGAGGTGAACGAGGCGCGGGCGGTACGGGGCCTCACACCGCCGGTTTCCGGTACGGGGTCTCGTACCGCCGGTTTCCGGTACGGGGCCTCATACCGCCTGTTCCCGGGCCTGCTGGGCCGCGACCAGCACCGTGCGGGACTGGTGCTCCACCTGGTGCTCCAGCGGCACCCAGCGGGCGTTGAAACGCTCCGCGAAGGCCTCGCACCAGGAGGCGACGAGCTGCTCCAGCCGCGGCGCCGCCCGGTCGTCCGTCTCCCGCAGCACCCGCAGCAGCATCGCGGCCGCCCGCAGGGGCAGCCGCCGTCCGAAGGCGTCCACGCTGCCGACGTACGCCATCGTCGTGCCGGCCGGCGGGGTGTGGGTCCAGTCCCGCGCGAGGCCCGGTATCAGCTCCAGGGCCCACTGCGAGGCCCGCAGCAGCGGCCCGTCCGAGCCCTCCAGCCGGGGCAGCGCCTCGGCGAGCACCCGCTCCACCTCCCGCGAGTCCTGCAGCAGCCGCCGCGCCAGCCGGTGCATCGCCGCCGTCGGTGCCGGGTGCGGCGCCGGATCGTCCACCAGGTCGCTGGCCCACATCGGGACCTCCACGACGGCCGTCAGACCGCCGTAGCGGTGCGTGTGGTACCAGGTGCTGTGCCGGGCGTCGTCCGGCATGCTCGGGTACGCGACGCCCGTCTCCGGGCCCGGCATCACATGCACCCCGGGCCCGGAGGCCGGCCAGCCCGCGGCGTCCGAGGCACCCGCCTCCACCGGGATGTGCAGCTGCGCGGCGGACTTGGCGAACGGCTCGGCAAGGCCCGGCACGTCCTTCGTCAGCTGCACCCAGCTGCCGCCCAGATCGGTGCCGTGCAGCGTCACCTGCAGGTAGGGGCGCAGTTCGTCGATCACCCCGGTCAGGGTCCGGGTCTCGGGCGGCAGCCGGTCCGGCGGCAGCACCGCGGGCGACCACTCGGGCTGCTCCGCGCCCGTCGGCCGGTAGAAGCCGAGGTGGTAGTCGAGCAGGCTGCGCGGCGCCGGGGTCACGTGCAGGCTCGCGCCGTCCGGGTCCGCGCAGAGCAGGAAGTGCCATGAGGTGCCGGCCCGCAGCTCCCGCTCGGCCAGCACGCGTTCGGCCAGTACCCGGAGGGTGGAGCCGCCCGTCGGTTCGTTGGCGTGGGCGCCCGCGACGACCAGTACCGCGCGCCGCGCATGTCCCACGGACAGCAGATGCAGGGGCCGGCCGGCCCGCGAGACGCCCACCTGTCTGAGCGCACACAGCCCGGGCTCCTCGGCGGCCAACGCCCGTGCGGAGGCGACAAGTTCGGGAACGCTGGGGTAGCGCAGCTCCGGCAGGAGACTCACCCCCGACTTGTCCGCCCGGCTTCGCCCTCCAAGTGCCGCACGGCGTGGGTGAACTGTCAAGCAGTCGGCGGCGGAGGCTCCAGGGGGCGCCCGACGCATTCCGGGGGCCCGTCCGGGCACCGTGCTCCGGGTCTCACTGCTGGTGCAGGCCGCGCCCCGCGAGCGTCAGGAACACTTCACCCACCGCCTCCGACAGCGTCGGGTGGGCGTGCACGTGCCGGGCCACGTCCGAGGGCTGGGCGTCCCAGCCGACGATCAGCTGGCTCTCGGCGATCATCTCCGACACATGGGGGCCCACCAGATGCACGCCGAGCACCTGCCCGCCGCCGGCCTCGGCGACGACCTTCACCATGCCGCCCTGCCCGTGCACCATCCCCTTGGCGACGGCGGTCAGCGGCATCGTGTTGACGTCGACCTCGTGGCCACGCGCGCGTGCCTCCGCCTCGCCGAGCCCCACGGACGCGGTCTGCGGCGAGGAGTACGTCACCCGGGGCACCGCCGCGTGGTCCACGGGCGCGGATGCCAGCCCCGCCAGCGTCTCGGCCACCAGCAGGCCCTCCGCGAACGAGGCGTGCGCGAGGCCGGGCGAGGGCGGCGGCAGCAGGTCGCCCACGACGTGGATCCCGGGTACGGCCGTCTCCAGCCGGTTCCAGTCCTGCGGTACGACGAACCCCCGCTCGTCCGTCGTCAGACCGGCGGCGGCCAGGCCCAGGCCCTCGGTGACCGGGGTCCGGCCGACGGCCACCAGCAGCCGCTCCGTCTGCACCCTGCGCACTTCCCCGCGCGCGGTGCGCACACGGGCGCGTACGCCGTCCTCCACCACCTCCGCGTCCAGCAGCCGCGCGCCCGCCTGTACGTCGATGCCGCGCTTCTTCAGACCCCGCGTCAGATGACGGCTCACATCGGCGTCCTCCAGCGGCACGATCCGGTCGGCGGCCTCCACCAGCGTGACCTCCGCCCCCATCGAGCGGTGGAAGGAGGCGTACTCCACGCCGATCGCGCCGCCGCCCAGCACCAGCACGGAGGCGGGCAGCGAGCGGGCGAACAGTGCGTCGTCGCTGGTCACCACGCGATGGCCGTCCGGTGTGAGTCCCGGGAGCGTGCGCGGCCGCGAGCCGGTCGCCAGGACGATGCCCCGGCGTGCGGTGAAGTCGTGCACGCCGGCTGCCGGACCGCCGATCACGCCGTGTGCCGGACCGTCGACCACGCCGGGTGCGGAACCGGGGGCCACGCCGGGCGCGGAACCGTGGACCACGCCCGGCGCCGGACCGCCGTCCGTGCCGGCCACGGGACTCTCGCGCACGCCGTCCACGCGCACCGTGCGCGTTCCGGTCAGCCGCGCGCTGCCCCGCACCACCCGGACACCCGCGTGCGCCAGATGCGCCTCCACCCCCTGGTGATTGCGCGCCACGATCCCGTCCCGCGCGGCCACCAGCGCGGGCCAGTCCACGGACTCCAGCGTGGCCTTCACGCCCCAGCGCTCACGGGCCTCGGCGATGCCGTCGACGAGTTCGGCGGCGTGCAGCATGGCCTTGCTCGGGATGCACCCCCGGTGCAGGCAGGTCCCGCCGACCTTGTCGCGTTCGACGAGCACCACGCCGAGTCCGAGGGCGGCGGCGCGCAGGGCGGTGCTGTACCCGCCCGTGCCGCCGCCGATGACGATGACGTCCGAAGTGTTCATGCTCATGGCCCCACCCTCCGCCCGCCCCTTGCCATGAGTCCAAGGCAATGTTTGTGTGGAATCCATGCCGGATCTTCATGGGAGGGGGCGGAGTTGAGCCTGCGGCAGATGGAGTACTTCCTGACGGTCGTCGAGGAGGCGTCCTTCACGCGCGCGGCAGAGGCCCTGCACGTCACCCAGCCCGCGCTCTCGCACCAGATCAAGGCCCTGGAGAAGGCGGTGGGCGGCGCCCTGCTGGAGCGCCTGCCGCGCGGAGTGCGCCTCACGCCGATGGGCCGCGCCTACCTGCCGCACGCCGAACTCGCCGTCCGCAGTGCCGCCCGGGCCCGCCGCGCGGCCCGCGCCGCCGCCGGAGCGGAGGGCGGCGAGCTGCACATCGCCGCCCTCCACTCCATCGCCGTGGGCGCTCTCCCGGACGTCTTCGCCCGCTGGCGCGAGGCCCACCCCCAGGTCCTGCTGCGGCTGCACGAGTACGCCACCTCCGACGCCCTGGAGGAGGCGGTGCAGCGCGGCACGGCCGACCTCGCCGTCGGCCCGGAGCCCGCCGGCCGGCCCGGCACCGTCGTACCGGTCGGCGAGGAGGAGGTCGTCCTCGTCGTGCCGTTCGACGACCGGCTCGCGGGCCGTACGACGGTGACGCTGCCGGAACTCGCCGAGCGCGCCTGGATCCGCTGCGCCATGGAACCCGTCGTCCACGGCGAGCGCTTCCTGGACTGGGCGTGCGGGCAGGCCGGGTTCCGCCCCCGGACCGCCGTGTGGACCGAGCACACCTCGACGGCCGTACGCATGGCCGCCGCGGGCGTCGGGATATGCGTGGCGCCCGCCCACGTCGTGCGGGGAGCCGTCGGCGAGGACTGCGTGGTCCTCACTCCCGACCCGGCCTGGAAGCGCACCCTGACGGTCTACGCGCGCGTGCCGCCGGCCGGGGCCGCCGCGGCCTTCGTGGACCTGCTGCGCGCAGCCTGGCCCTCGGCGCGGCCGGGCGGCGGCGCCCGGGCGCAGGACGGGTGCGGCCCGGTCGCCCGCCGGGCCCGCTGAGCGGGCGGCGGCCCCTCAGTCCTGACCGGCCCGTTCCAGCAGCGCCACGGGCAGCCGCTCGAAGAGGTCCGCCGTGCGCGCGTGCCCGGTGAACTCCCGCCCCGGGGTCAGCACGTCCGCCCACCGCCCCGGCGGCAGCTCCAGCCGTGTCTCCCGCCAGCCGCCCGACTCCGCCAGCCGCAGGGACAGCCGGGTCACGGCCGTGACCACCTCGCCCGAGCGCGTGAACGCCGCACAGTGGTCCGCCGCCGGCCCCTCGGCGGCGAGCGGGGCGTAGGCCGCCGAGGCGCCGAAGGCGGCGGGCCGGCGGGCGCGCAGCCGCAGCGCGGCCGCCGTCAGCGCGTCCTTCTCGCCGGGTGTCCCGGGAGGGAACTCCACCGGCCGCCGGTTGTCCGGGTCCACCAGCGCCCGGTACTCGCCCTCGGTGCCCTGGTACACGTCCGGCACGCCCGGCATCGTCAGATGGACCAGCGCGGTGCCGAGGACGTTCGCCTGGATGTGCGGCTCCAGCGCCTTGCGGAAGGCGGCCACGCGCTCCCCGGGAGGCCCGCAGGGCCCGGCCGTGACGAACGCCGCCACCGCCTCCTCGTACGGCGGCTCCTGTTCCGTCCAGCTCGTGTACATGCCCGCCTCGCGCACATGCTTGAGCAGCGCCTCGCGGACCCGTTCGTCCGGGGCCGGTCCGAGCCCGAACACCGTCTGCCAGGCCGCCCAGGCCAGCTGCCCGTCCGGTGCGCCCTCCTCGGGCAGGGCCACCTCGGCGAGCAGCTGCGCCCAGCGGTCCGGGCACTCGGTGAGCACGGCCAGCGCCGCCCGCACGTCGGCGCTGCGCTTGGTGTCGTGGGTGGAGACGACCGTGCCGGTGAGCGGCCAGTCGCGCTGCACGCGCGCGCAGTACGCGTGGAAGTCCTCCGGGGCCACGCCGGGACTGCCCGGGTCGCCGCCCACCTCGGTCGCCGCCAGCAGGGGCACATAACGGTAGAACGCGGTGTCCTCCACGGACTTGGCGCGCAGCGCCGAGGCGGTCTGTGCGAACCGCGTGCGGAAGTCGGCCCGGGCGGCGTGGTCCGGTGCCGACGGGTCCCCGGGCGCCTCGACCAGCAGCCGGCGCACGATGTCGACGGCCTCGGCCTCCTCGGGCACCACGAAGGCCAGCCGGGCCTCCTCGGCGGCCTCCTCGGTCAGGACGGCGCAGGCGTCGCCCGAGGCGTAGGGCCGGTAGACGCGCAGCCGCACCAGCAGCTCCTCCACGGCGGTGCGCAGCGCCCACGGGGCCCGGTCGCGCAGCGCGGGGTCCGGCGCGTCGGCGCACAGCCGGGCGGCCACCCGGGTGAGCCGGTCGGTCTCGGCGGCCAGCTCGTGCGTGAGCACCTTGTAGGCGGCCCGCCGCACCGTCGCCTCCCAGTTGCCGCCCCGGTCCGTCTGCGGCGTGGCGAACGCCCGGTAGCGTCCGACCAGTTCGTACGCCCCGTCGCTGTCCGTGAAGAGGCCGTCGACGTGGCGCAGGGCGTCGTACCCCGTGGTGCCCGCGACGGGCCAGGAGGCCGGCAGCCGCTCGCCGTCGGCGAGGATCTTCTCCACGACCGTCCAGCGTCCGCCGCTCGCCCCGTGCAGCCGCGCCAGGTAGCCGTCGGGGTCCGCGAGCCCGTCGGGATGGTCGATCCGCAGGCCGTCGACCACCCCCTCCGCCAGCAGCTGGAGGATCTTGGCGTGGGTGGCCCCGAACACCTCGGGGTCTTCCACCCGCACCCCGATCAGCTCCGAGATGCTGAAGAAGCGCCGGTAGTTCAGCTCGGTGCGGGCGAGCCGCCACCACACCGGGCGGTACCACTGGGCGTCGAGCAGCCGGGGCAGCTCCAGGTCCTCGGTGCCGGCGCGGAGCGGGAAGACGTGGTCGTGGTAGCGCAGGACGTCCCCGTCGACCACGAGCCGGTCCAGTTCCGCGCCGACCGGACCGCCGAGCACGGGCAGCAGCACACGCCCGCCCTGCGCCTCCCAGTCGATGTCGAACCAGCGTGCGTACGGCGATCCGGGCCCCTCGCGCAGCACCTCCCACAGCGCGTGGTTGTGCCGGGGTGCCATGGCCATGTGGTTCGGCACGATGTCCACCACCAGGCCCAGGCCGTGCTCCCGGGCGGTGTGCGCCAGCGCGCGCAGCCCCTCCTCGCCGCCCAGTTCCTCGCGCACGCGCGCGTGGTCGACGACGTCGTAGCCGTGCGCGGAGCCCGGCACGGCCTCCAGGACGGGGGACAGGTGCAGGTGCGAGACGCCGAGCGACGCCAGGTACGGTACGGCCGCGGCGGCCGCGGCGAACGGGAACGCGGGCTGGAGCTGCAGCCGGTAGGTGGCCGTGGGCACCGCCGGTCCGGGTCGCACAGAGGTCATGGAGACCTAAGTACCCAGCCCGCCGTCCTTCGTGTCATCGACTCCGGCACGGACCCCCGCATGCGCACCTTGTCCCGCGGCCCGTCCGGCGGCGCACCCCGGACGGGCCGGACAGGTCCTCCACGCGCGCGCGAAGGACGATCAGACCCGCACGAGTGGCCCGGGCGGGGCCGCCGGGAGGCGTCAGGCCGGCCGCTGCAGCACCGTCAGACTGCGGTCCGGAAGGGTGATGCGGTCACCGGCCGCGACCTTCGCCCCCGTCCCCGGCGCGACCCCCTCCGGTCGGCCCGTGTCGACGACCACCTGCCACTGCCGGCCGTGGTCGACCGGCACCAGGAAGTCCAGCGGCCGGGGCGAGGCGTTCACCATGAGCAGGAACGAGTCGTCGGCGATCCGCTCCCCGCGCGGACCGGGTTCGGAGATCGCGTTGCCGTTCAGGAACACGGTCAGGGCGGACGCCTGCGCCGAGTCCCAGTCCCGCTGGGTCATCTCGCCGCCCTCGGGCGTGAACCAGGCGATGTCGGACAGCTCGTCGTGGGTGCCCTCCACCGGCCGCCCGTGGAAGAAGCGCCGCCGGCGCAGGACCGGATGGTCGCGGCGCAGCCAGACCATCGCCCGGACGAACTCCAGCAGCTCGCCGCCGTCCTCGGGCCAGTCCACCCAGGACACCTCGTTGTCCTGGCAGTAGGCGTTGTTGTTGCCGCGCTGGGTGCGGGCGAACTCGTCGCCGTGGCTGAGCATCGGCACGCCCTGGGACAGCATCAGCGTGGCGACGAAGTTCCGCATCTGGCGGGCGCGCAGTGCGAGCACGCCCGGGTCGTCGCTCTCGCCCTCCGCACCGCAGTTCCAGGACCGGTTGTGGCCCTCTCCGTCCCGGTTGTCCTCGCCGTTGGCCCCGTTGTGCTTCTCGTTGTACGACACGAGGTCGTGCAGGGTGAAGCCGTCGTGGCAGGTGACGAAGTTGATGGAGGCGAGCGGGCGGCGCCCGTCGTCCTGGTAGAGGTCGGAGGAGCCGGTCAGCCGGGACGCGAACTCCGCGAGCGCCCGCGGCTCGCCCCGCCACAGGTCCCGCACCGTGTCCCGGTACTTGCCGTTCCACTCGGTCCACAGCGGCGGGAAGTTGCCCACCTGGTAGCCGCCCTCGCCCACGTCCCACGGCTCGGCGATCAGCTTCACCTGGGAGACCACCGGATCCTGCTGCACCAGGTCGAAGAACGACGACAGCCGGTCCACCTCGTGGAACTGCCGGGCCAGCGTCGCCGCGAGGTCGAAGCGGAAGCCGTCGACGTGCATCTCGGTCACCCAGTACCGCAGCGAGTCCATGATCAGCTGGAGGACGTGCGGGGACCGCATCAGCAGCGAGTTCCCGGTGCCCGTGGTGTCCGTGTAGTAGCGGGGGTCGTCCGCGAGACGGTAGTACGAGGCGTTGTCGATGCCCTTGAAGGACAGCGTCGGACCCAGATGGTTGCCCTCGGCGGTGTGGTTGTAGACGACGTCGAGGATGACCTCGATCCCGGCCTCGTGCAGCGCCCGGACCGCCGACTTGAACTCCAGCACCTGCTGGCCGCGGTCGCCCCAGGAGGCGTACGCGTTGTGCGGGGCGAAGAAGCCGACCGTGTTGTAGCCCCAGTAGTTGTTCAGGCCCATGTCGACCAGCCGGTGGTCGTTGACGAACTGGTGGACGGGCATCAGCTCCAGCGCCGTCACGCCCAGCTCGGTCAGGTGCTGGACGACCGCGGGGTGCGCGAGCGCCGCGTAGGTGCCGCGCAGCTCCTCCGGGAGGCCGGGGTGGCGCATGGTCAGGCCCTTCACATGGGCCTCGTAGATCACCGTGTGGTGGTACCCGGTGCGCGGGGGCCGGTCGTCGCCCCAGTCGAAGTACGGGTTGATCACCACCGACGTCATGGTGTGCGGCGCCGAGTCCAGGTCGTTGCGCCGGTCGGGGGCCCCGAAGTGGTAGCCGTACACCTCCTCGCCCCAGCGGACGCTGCCGCTGATCGCCTTCGCGTACGGGTCGAGCAGCAGCTTCGCGGAGTTGCAGCGCAGCCCGCGCTCGGGGGCGTACGGGCCGTGCACCCGGAAGCCGTACCGCTGTCCCGGCATCACGCCCGGCAGGTACGCGTGTCGCACGAACGCGTCGCTCTCGCGCAGTTCCACCGCCGTCTCCGAGCCGTCGTCGTGCAGCAGACACAGCTCTACTCGGTCCGCGGCCTCCGTGAAGACCGCGAAGTTGGTTCCGGCGCCGTCGTAGGTGGCGCCGAGCGGATACGCCTCTCCAGGCCAGACCTGCATGGACACGACTCTTCCAGGTGTGCCGCCCCGCCGGGGCCGCTCTCGGCCTCGAGTCTGCCCGAAAGTGATGCAACCTCCTGTGACTTACGCCCCTCTTACCGGCCGACCAGAGCGCACGGCGACTCGACCACCCGCCGTGTGCCGAACCAGTGGGGCAACACGTACTCCCGGGGA
This sequence comes from Streptomyces sp. NPDC007971, assembly GCF_042958635.1. Lineage (NCBI taxonomy): Bacteria > Bacillati > Actinomycetota > Actinomycetes > Kitasatosporales > Streptomycetaceae > Streptomyces > Streptomyces sp. NPDC007971. The sequence goes on along the minus strand of NZ_JBIBJK010000004.1, from coordinate 265,628 downwards.
TGTTGGGGGAGTAGGGGGAAGATGTGCGCGAGATAGTGCACCGCCATCTGGGCAAGGTGGTGGCCGGTGCGGCCCTGGCGGTCGCCGGAACCGCCGTGATGATCGGGATCACCCTGCCGGGCACGGCCGGGGCGGACGAATCGGGAGGAGCGAGCGGCGGCGCGCAGGCCGCACAGCAAGGGGGGCAGGGGCCGGACGCGGTCCGGCCGGGCGTGGTGCAGCAGGCGCCGGCCGAGGGGAAGACGGGCACGGGCCGCGACCCGCTGACCGACGACGAGATGCGGCGCGTCGAGAAGATCGCCCTGAACAAACAGCTGCTGACCTCGGGCGAGAACGTCGACGGGGACCGCGGTCCGCAGCGACTGAGCGTCGACCTCGCCGACCCCGAGGCGAACGAGCTGGACGACCCGGACGCGCCGCGCCGGGCGGAGGTGACCTTCTACGACTACAAGAGCGACACGCTCGTCACCAAGACGGTCAACCTGGAGACCGGCAAGGTCGAGCGGACCGGCAGTCAGCACGGCGTCCAGCCGCCGCTGAGCCGTGACGAGAACGCCGAGGCGGCCGCTCTGCTGATCGCCGACCCGCTGGGGGCGGGCCTCAAGGCGGACTACAAGGACGCCACCGGCCACGAGCTGACCTCCGCGGACCAGCTGCTGCTCAACGGCGCCGTCTACCGGGCCACCCCGGGCGGGCAGCCCGCCGTGCTCGACAAGTGCGGCGAACACCGCTGTGTGCGGCTGTTCCCGAAGGTCAAGAACGGCCCGTGGATCGACGCCCGGTGGCTGATCGTCGACCTGAGCGCCCGCAAGGTCGCCGAGCTCGGCCGCCACTGAGTCCCGGCAGTCGTTCACTTTTCCAACTTGCATCTCCTGCAGGGGAGTCACGTCTTCATGCGCAAAGACAGAATCACCCGTGCCCGCACGCGGGCGGCCGTCGGCCTGACCGTCGCGGCACTGGCCGCGGGCGTCACGGCCGGCGCCGGACCGGCCGTGGCCCGGCCCGGGACCGCCCCGGCCGCCCGCGCCGCTGCCGCCGACTGCAGCGCCGCCTACCGGATCGAGCAGAAACTCGCCACCGGCACCACCTGGCGGATGTGCTGGCGCTACGACAGCAAGGCCGGGCTCGTCCTGGAGAACGTCTCCTACCAGCCCAAGGGCGAGCCGAAGCCGATCAAGGTCCTCAACAGCGCCCGTCTCGCCCAGATCGACGTGCCCTACGACAACGGCAGCGTCGAGTACGACGACCTGACCGGGTTCGGCTTCGCCCAGGGACTGGTGGACCTGGCGCCGGGCGAGTGCCCGGGCGGCACGATCAAGACCGTCCGGGTCCCGGAGGCCTGGGACCCGCAGCACCAGGACGTCAAGGGCCTGTGCACGACCACCCGTTCGCGCGGCCACGCCTACCGCATGCAGGGGGACAGCGCGAACAAGGTCTTCCAGACCCAGGGCAAGGACCTGCTCGTCTACACGGTCAACAAGGTCGGCTGGTACGAGTACATGACCGAGTGGCGCTTCCAGGACGACGGCACCGTCAACATGAACGTCGGCGCCACCGGCAGCCTCTCCTACGACGACTACGACGCCGGCGACGGCCGCGGCTGGCCGATCGGCAAGGGCGCCAAGGCCTACGCCACCAGCCACAGCCACAACGTCTTCTGGCGCCTGGACTTCGGCCTCGACGGCTCCTCCAGGACCAAGGTCGAGCAGTACGACTCCGCCGTCACCGCCCCGGCCCGCGGCCAGCAGGCACCCACCAACAAGACCACCCGCACCAAGGTCACCAAGGAACTCGCGGGCGACGCCAAGACCTACCGCTGGTGGCGGGTGGTCAGCGAGACCGGCAAGAACAAGGACGGGCACGCGCGTTCGTACGAGATCGTGCCCGGCCCCACCACGAGGTACCCGGGCCGCAGCTTCACGAAGCACGACGTGTACTTCACCGAGTACAACCCGTGCGAGCAGTTCGCCAGCAACAACCCCGGCGCCTGCCCGGCCGGAGCGGGCAAGTCCGTCGACACGTGGGTCAACGGCCAGACGCTCACTCACCCGGTGATCTGGATGAACGTCGGCTTCCACCACATCGCGCGCGACGAGGACCAGCAGCCCATGCCGATCCACTGGCAGGGCTTCGCCATCGCGCCGAGGGACGTCACCGCTATGAATCCCCTCACTCCGGACGCCCTGTCATGGCAGAACGGCCACTGGCGCCCGCGTAGTTGAGAAACCGACCTGTCCATCCGGCTGCACCGCCGACCGCTCCCGGAGTACCCTTCCTTGATCGTTGAGACGGGGAAGGCCCGGGGTGGCGGAAGGCGGTGCACGGGTGGGCTCGGGAGGCCTGGAGCTGCCCCCTGGTGACGAGGGTCACGAGGGGAGCTCCGCAGACGTCCCGCCCGGTGCGGTGTCCCTGGCCCGCCCGATGGACGCGGCGGGGTCCATCGGGCCGGAGCTGGACTGGGACGCCGACGCCTGGCTCGAGGTGCGCACCCGCGCCCAGCGGGCGGGCCGGGCGTACATCTGGCTGAACCTCGTCGAACAGCGGCTGCGCGCGGTCGTGGCCGCTGTACTGCGCCCCATCTACGAACCCGTCCACGGCGACGAGTGGGTGGTGGCCGCGGCCGGACCCGCCGGGCAGGAGTGGGTCCAGCGCGCCGTCGCGGTGCGCGAGGTCAGCCGCCGCAAGGGCTATCTGCTCGACCCGGCCGACGACAACGTGCTCAGCTTCCTCACCCTCCCCCAGCTGCGCGAGCTGGTGGTGCAGCACTGGCCGTGCTTCGAGCCGTACTTCGACGAGCGCCGCGACCTCGAACTCGCCCTGGACGAGCTGGAGGTCACCCGCAACGTCGTCTCCCGCAACCGGGCCCTGTCCGAGGCCGTCCTGAACCAGGCCGAACGGGCCTCGGCCCGGCTGCTGGAGACGCTCGGGGCGGGCGGTGACGTGCCCTCCGCGCGCCGGCTGCCCATCGACGCGGTCGAGGACCTGGTCGGCGACCGGTACGCGGACGTGGTGGCGGTCCATGCCGACCGGGTGCGGCTGATGCGCCAGTTCCCGGCCGAGGACCTGTTCGCCGGCGCCCGGCGCCTCGACGCGATCGGCATCGGCCTCAACCTGCTCGTGCAGAACTTCTCCGGACGGCGCCTGGTCCGGCTCGCCGAGTCCGGCTGCCGGGTACGGCTGCTCTTCCTCAACCCGGCCTCCAGCGCGGTCAAACGCCGCGAGCGCGAACTCGGGATGAAACGGGGCGAACTGGGCCGGTCGGTCGAGATGAACATCCTGCACATGCGCCGGGTGCGGTCCCGGCTGCGCGACCCCGGCGCCTTCGAGATCCAGGTCTACGACGAGACGCCCCGCTTCACCGCCTACCTGGTGGACGGAGACGGCTCCGACGGCATCGCCGTGGTGCAGTCCTATCTGCGCGGCGCGCGCGGGATGGAGTCGCCGGTGCTGGTGCTGCGCAACGGAAGCAAGCTGGTCAAGTCGGACGACGTGGGTGAAGCGGGACTCTTCCCGATATACCGCGAGGAATTCGAGCTGTCCTGGGCGGATTCGCGCCCGGTGTCCTGAACAGTCCGCCCCGGCAAGCGGAACGCGGTCATCGCATTGTCAGTGCCGCGTGCGAGGGTGGAGGCCACTGGGGGAAAGCACCACCAAGAAGGGGGGCCGCCCATGGGCTGGCACCGGGAGCTGCTGATCGGCTTCGACCTGGAGACGACCGGGACCGATCCGCGTGAGGCGCGCATCGTCACCGGCGCGGTGATCGAGGTCAGGGACGGTGAGCCCTTGGGGCGCCGGGAATGGCTGGCGGATCCGGGCGTGGAGATCCCGGCCGACGCGGTGGCCGTCCACGGCATCAGCAACGAACGCGCGGCGGCCGAGGGCCGTCCGGCCGACGAGGTGGCCGACGCCATCGCCGACGTCCTCGTCTCCTACTGGCGCACGGGAGTGCCGGTCGTCGCCTACAACGCGGCCTTCGACCTCACGCTGCTCTCCGCCGAACTGCACCGCCACGGCCTGCCGTCCCTGGCCGACCGGCTCGGCGGCCCGGACCCGGCGCCGGTCGTCGACCCGTACACCATCGACCGCCGGGTCGACCGCTACCGCCGCGGCAAGCGGAATCTGGAGGCGGTCTGCGCCGAGTACGGCATAGTCCTCGACGCGGCGCACAACGCCTCGGCCGATGCCCTCGCCGCGGCCCGTCTCGCCTCCGCGATAGCCGACCGCCACCCGAAGGTCGCGTCCCTGTCCCCGGCGGAGCTGCACCGCCGCCAGATCCAGTGGTACGCCGAGTGGGCGGCGGACTTCCAGGCGTTCCTGCGCCGCAAGGGGGACGCGACGGCGGTGGTCGAGGGCGTGTGGCCGCTGCGTGAGCCGGCGGACCTGGCGGACGAGAAGGTCTGAGCCGGGCGGTCACGCCGGCGCGGGGCTCGCGATGCCGGCCACCCGCGGGCAGGCGAGCCTTGCGTAGTCGGCGCCGGTCAGACACAGCGAGCGGTCCAGGCGGGCGGCGTTGAAGTACAGCAGCGGCCGGGCGACGACATCCGGGTCGGCGACGAGTTCGAGCCCGGGATCGAAGCTGAACGGCAGCACGGTGCCGGGCACCGAGCGGGCGAGCCGCTCCGCGGTCCCGGCGTCGCAGAAACCGACGTACCGCGCCTCGAACAGTGCGCGCACCGCGTCCAGATCCACCCTCCGGTCCCCGGGGACGACCGCGAGGACGTGGCGTGTGGTGCGGCGGTCGACCTTGACCCGCAGCACGATGCACTTCGCGGCCTGCTCCACGGGATGGCCGCGCAGCGCGCTGACGGTCTCGGTGGCGCCCTCGGGTGCGTGGTCGATGAGGCGGTAGCCGACGCCCGAGGCGTCGAGCAGGGAGATCAGGTGCTGGTAAGTGTCGTGGTCGGGCACGGGGGTTCGTCTCCGTTTCTCTCAAGGGGCCCGGCGGGCGCGAAGGTCCCGGCGGTGCCGGTGTCCCTGGGGCCGGCGGCGCTGCGGTGGGCGCGTTCCACGGCCTGGCCCCAGTACGTGCCGGCGACCATCAGGGCAGCGCCCAGGGCGGTCAGCGGGGTGAGGCGTTCGCCGCCGAGGACGATGCCCACCGCCGCGGCCCAGACGGGCTCGGTGCCCAGCAGCAGGCTGGCCCGGCTGGCCGAGGTGCGCTGCACGGCCCAGGTCTGGGCGAGGAAGGCGAACACGCTGCAGAACAGGGCGAGATAGGCCAGCTGTGCCCAGGTCGCCGTACCGGCTCGGGCCAGTTCCGAAAGGCCGCGGGCGGCGGGTGCGAGGAACAGCCCCGTGCCGACCAGGGTCTGCACCGCCGTCAGGTGCAGCGGGCGGACCGCCCGGCCCGCGGTCAGCCGGCCGACGAGGGCCACGTGCACCGCGCGGACGCAGGCCGCGGCCAGCATCAGCAGGTCCCCGGAGCGCGGCGCGTGGAAGCCGTCCGCGGACATGAGCAGACCCACGGCCAGGACGCACGTCCCGGCCGCGGCGAAGAAGGCGGGAGGCGGACCGCCCCGGCGGCCGCCGCGGTCGAGGAGCGGGGTGAGCACGATGGTGAGGCTGATGATCAGACCCGCGTTGGCGGCCGTGGTGTGGGCGACGCCGTAGGTCTCCACGACCAGGACCACGGCCTGGGTGACCCCGAGCGGCAGACCCGTCCGGATCTCGTCCCGGGTCCACCCGCGCGGTCCGCCCCGGGCGGCGACGAGAGCGAGGCATGGGAGGGCGGCAAGGGCGTAGCGCGCGAACAGGACGAGGAGGACGGGCAGGGCGGCCGCGGCCGTCTGGGCGGACAGATAACTGGAACCCCAGACCAGCGCGACCAGGAGGAGTACCGCGTCGGTACGGCGGGCGTCGGTCACCCGCCCACCGTGCACCCCCGGGTGTCTGAAGCCCAGAACCAGTTTCTTAAACGATCTTTTAGCCGGCCTTCATCGTCGTCCTACACTGGCGGCATGGACGAACGCCAGCTGCGGATTCTGCGGGAGCTGGGCGAGCTGGGCAGCGTCACCGCCGTCGCCGAGGCGCTGCTGGTCACGCCGTCGGCGATCTCGCAGCAGCTGCGGCTGCTGCAGCGCTCGATCCCGGTGCCGCTCACCGAACGGCATGGGCGGCGCCTGGTGCTCACGGATGCCGGGCAGGCGCTGGCGGACGCGGCCGTCGGGGTGGAGTCGGCGCTGGCCCGGGCCCGGCACGCGGTCGAGGAGTTCGTCGGCAGGCCGGACGGCGAGGTGTCGGTGGCCGCCTTCCACAGCGCAGGCTCGGCGTTCTTCCCGCTCCTGCTGCGCGGCCTGTCCGGGCCGGACGCACCGACGGTGGCGCTCGCCGACGAGGACGTACCGCAGGAGGACTTCCCGCGGCTGACCAGCACCTACGACCTCGTGCTCGCCCACCGCCTGGACCACGCACCGCCGTGGCCGCGCGCGGTGACCGTGACCACCCTGCTGCACGAACCCCTCGACGTGGCGATGCCGGCCGGGCATCCGCTCGCCGTCAAGCAGCGGGTGACGCCGCGGGACGTGGCCGACCAGCCGTGGATCACCGTGCACGACGGGTTCCCGGTCATGGCCACCGTCGAGGCCATCGCCGCGGCGGCCGGCAGACGGCTCCGTCTGGCCCATCGCATCAACGAGTTCGCGGTGGTCGCCGAGGCCGTCGCCGCCGGGGGCGGGATCGCCCTGATGCCGCGCTTCACCGTGCGCCGGCATCCCGCACTGGTCCTGCGACCGCTCAGCGGCGTCCGGGCGACTCGGCACATCGACGTCCTGTGCCGACCCGAGCGCACGGCGAGAAGGGCGGTCCGCACGGTCCTGGCGGAACTGGGGCGAGCGGCCCGGATCATCCACGGCGAGGCGACTGCCTGAGGGGCGCGGCGACCGCCTGAAGGGCAAGGTGACTGGCTGAGGGAGGGGGCGCCTGCCTGAGGGGCGAGGTGATTGCCTGAGGGAGGGGGCGACTGCCTGAGGGAGGGGGCGACTGCCTGAGGGGCGAGGTGGCTGCCTGGGGGTGAGCCTGTTGGCTGAGGGGCGCGGGCCGGGTGCGACATGCGGCCGAGCCGCGTGCGAGCGACCCGCCGCGCGCCCCCACGCACTCGCCTGCGCACGGCGCACCCCGCCCGCTTCAGCGGGCGCTTCGGCAGGCGTTCGGGCGGCGACTCACAGCCGCTCGGGCGGGCGTTCAGAACGGGTACCACCGCACCGTCTCGTCCCCCTCCCGCAGGGACGCCACCCGGCGCTCGAACTCGGCCAGCGCCCTGGGGTTGGCGGGGGCGTGCTGGGCCACCCAGGCACAGCTGGCCGTCTCGCGGGCGCCGCGCAGCACCGAGCAGCCCTCCCACTCCCGCACGTCCCAGCCGTAGGCCTCGGTGAAGGAGCCGTACGCCTCGGCCGGCAGGCCGTAGCGGTCGTGGGAGAGGGCCATGACCACCAGGTCGTGCTCGCGCAGGTCGGCGGAGAAGGTCTCCAGGTCGACCAGGACCGGGCCCTCGGGGCCGATGTGCACATTGCGGGGCAGCGCGTCCCCGTGGATCGGGCCCGGCGCCAGATGCGGCGTCAGCGCGGCCGCGGCCGTGGCGAAGCCGTCCCGGCGCTCGCGCAGATAGGCCGCGTCCGCCGGGTCGATCGCGTCACCCGCGAGCCGCAGCCAGCGCTCCACACCGCCCAGCAGCTCGCGGGGCGGGAGGGAGAAGGGGGGAGAGGGGAGCGCGTGCACGATCCGTAGCAGCTGCGCCAGATCCCGGGGTTCGGCAGGCCGTACCGGCTCGGGCAGCCGGTGCCACACGGTCACCGGGTGCCCCTCGACCAGCAGCGGCTTCGGTTCGGCCGCCCGCACCGCCGGCACGCCCGCCCCGGCCAGCCAGCCGGCGATGTCCAGCTCCCGACGGGCCCGCTCCAGCAGTTCCGCGTCGCGGCCCACCTTGACCACCAGGTCGCCGGCGGCGAACACCGCGTTCTCACCGAGGGCGAGGAGCCGCGCGTCCCGCGCCGCGTCCGGCAGTACCCCCGCCGCGGCCAGTACGTCCCGCGCCCGCGCCTCGTCCATCGTCCGCCTCCGTGCCACTCGTGCCGCGCCGTGCCGTGTCTGTCCGGCCTCCGGCCAGTCTTGCATTCGCACAGGTCGGAGGGCGTGCACGGCCCCTTGACGAGACTTCACTCCGTCACGACCATGAACACGCCAACCAGATCCGGCAAAGGGGCTGATTCCGTGGCATCGGTGGCCGAAACCAGACGACCGGCCGGACGTGCCGCCGGACGGGCGGCAGGGCGCGCCGCCGGTCACGGCGGCTGGTTCCTGGTCCTGCCCGCCCTGATCCCGATCCTCGTCCTGAGCGTGGGCCCGCTGCTCTACGGCATCCTGCTGGCCTTCACCGACGCCCAGTCCGGCCGGACCGCGGCCACCCGCTGGATCGGTGCCCTCAACTTCCGGGACCTGCTGCACGACACGCTGTTCTGGGAGTCGTTCCGGATCGGGCTGGTGTGGGCGGCCGGTGTGACCGTGCCCCAGTTCCTGCTCGCCCTCGGCCTCGCCCTCCTGCTCGACCAGGAGTTACGGCTGCGCGGGCTCGCCCGCGCCCTCTCGATCCTCCCGTGGGCCATGCCCGAGGTCGTCGTCGGCATCATGTGGCGGCTCGTCTACGCCCCGGACGCGGGCGTCCTCAACGAGACCCTGCGCGACCTGGGCCTCGGCGACGGACGGGACTGGCTGAGCGGCCTGGGCACCGCACTGCCCGCCGTCATCGTCGTCGGCGTCTGGGCGGGCCTGCCGCAGACCACGGTCGCCCTGCTCGCCGGGCTGCAGAACACCCCGCGCGAACTGCACGAGGCGGCCGCGGTGGACGGCGCAGGCGCCTGGCGCCGCTTTTGCACGGTCACCTGGCCCGCCCTGCGGCCCGTGGCCCTCGCGATCACCGCGCTCCAGCTGATCTGGAACGTCAACTCCTTCGCCCTGGTGTACGTGCTCACGAACGGCGGGCCCGGCGGAAAGACCCGGCTGCCCATGCTGTTCGCCTACGAGGAGGCCTTCCGCTACGGGCAGTTCGGCTATGCGGCGGCGATGGGATGCGTGCTGGTCGCGGTGGTCTCGGTCCTGCTCGCGGTGTTCCTGGCCGGTCGGCTGCGGGGCGGTGAGGAGGCATGAGGACCCGCCCCGCGGCACGCGCCGGCCAGTACGCCGCCCTGCTCGCCTACGTCGTCTTCCTGGCGTTCCCGTTCCTGTGGCTGCTGTCCACCGCCTTCAAGCCGCCCCGCGAACTGGGCACCCTCCATCCCACCTGGATCCCGCGCCACCCCACCCTGGACAACTTCCGGCGGGCCTTCGACGAGCAGCCGCTGCTGCACGCCGCGCTCAACTCCCTGCTCGCAGCGCTCGCGGCAGCCGTCGTCGCCGTCCTGCTCGCGACGCCGATGGCGTACGTCATGGCACGGCACCGGTCCTGGCCGTCCCGGGCGGCGACCGGATGGGTCGTGGCCAGCCAGGCGTTCCCGTTCGTACTGGTGATCATCCCGCTGTTCCTGGTGCTGAAGCACCTGCGGGCGATCGACTCCCTGGCGGGGCTGGTCATGGTCTACGTGGTGTGGGCGCTGCCGTTCGCGCTGTGGATGCTCGTGGGCCACGTCCGGGCCGTGCCCGCCGAACTGGAGGAGGCAGCGGCCGTCGACGGGGCCGGGCGGCTGCGGACCCTGGTGTCGGTGACGGCGCCGCTGCTCGCGCCCGGGATCGCGGCGACGGCGCTGTTCGCCTTCGTCACCGCGTGGAACGAGTTCTTCTTCGCGCTGGTGCTGCTCAAGAGCCCCGGCAAGCAGACCCTGCCGGTGGTCCTCACCCACTTCGTCGGCGCGGAGGGCGTCGCCGACCTCGGCCCGCTGGCCGCGGCGGCGTTCCTCGCCACGCTGCCCTCCCTGCTCGTGTTCGCGCTCGTCCAGCGGCGGACGACGGGCGGACTGCTCGCCGGGGCGGTGAAGAGCTGATGCAGACCAGGGCCGTCACGGCAGCCGTCGTCCTCCTCCTGCTCCTCGCGGGCTGCTCGCCGGGCAGTGGCCGGCACGGCGGCCCGATCACCCTGCGCTTCCAGTCCCTGGCCTGGCAGCAGGAGTCCGTCGCCGCCAACCGGCAACTCGTGAAGGAGTGGAACGCCACCCACCCGGACGTCAGGGTCGAGTACGTCCAGGGCAGTTGGGACAGCGTCCACGACCAACTGCTCACCTCCTTCGAGGGCGGCGAGGCACCCGACATCATCCACGACGCCTCCGACGACCTCGCCGACTTCGCCTACGGCGGCTACCTCGCGGACCTCACCGGCCTGCTGTCCGCCCGGCTCCGGTCCGGCATCCCACGGCGCAGCTGGCGGACGACGGCCTTCGGGCACGGGATCTACGGCGTGCCCTTCCTTCAGGAGCCCCGCGTGCTGGTCGCCAACTCCGCCTGGCTGCGGACGGCGGGAGTGCGCACACCGACGCCCGGACACCCCTGGAGCTGGGCCGAGTTCCGGCGGATCACCGAGCGGCTCGGCGGCCACGGAAGGTACGGCGTGGCCTGGCCGCTGAAGGAACCCGTTTCCGCCACCCTCGACCTCGGGCTGTCGGCGGGCGGGCAGCTCTTCCACCGGGGCGCCGGCGGCAGGGTGACCGTCCGCTTCGAGGACGGTGACGCGGTCGTGCCCCGCACCATCCACGACCAGATCGCCACCGCCCGCAGTGCCCCCGTCTCGACGCTGGGCAGCGGCGGCTCGGACACGCTGCCCGGCTTCTTCGGCGGCCGGTACGCGATGGTGCCCCTCGGCTTCTCCTACCGCCAGCAGATCGTGCAGCAGGCCCCGAGGGGCTTCGCATGGGAGGTGCTCCCCGCGCCCGCGGGCTCCGGCGGACTCGCTCAGGGCGTCAGCCCGCAGACCCTGTCCATCGCCGCCGACTGCCCGCACAAGAAGGAGGCCGCCGCGTTCGTCGACTTCCTGCTGCGGCCGCGGAACATGGTCCGCCTCGCCCTCGGCGACTGGATGCTGCCCACCGGCACCCAGGCCCTGAAGGACCCCGCCCTGCACACCGCCGAGAACGGCTGGGCCGTCGGCACCGCCCTGGCGGCCCACCTCCGACCGGCGCCCGCCCAGTCCGTGCGCGGCTATCCGGAGTGGAAGGACAAGGTCGCCGCCCCGGCCTTCCAGGAGTACTACAGCGGTTCCATCGGCCTCTCCGGCCTGCGCAGACGCCTGGAGACGGACGGGAACCTGGTGTTGGCGAGGTACCAGCGGTGAGATCGTGCGAGGTGCCAGCGGTGAGTTGTGCGAGATACCAGCGGTGATCGTGCGCGCCGTAAATTCAATTGAGCGAGACGACCCGTCTCGTCTAGCTTCTGGGGCATGACTTCTCGACGTAGTCCCGCCCACATCGCCATGTTCTCCATCGCCGCCCACGGCCATGTGAACCCCAGCCTCGAGGTGATCCGTGAACTCGTCGCCCGGGGCCACCGGGTCACCTACGCCATCCCGCCGGCCTTCGCCGAGAAGGTGGCCGTGACCGGCGCCCTGCCCGTGCCCTACACCAGCACACTGCCCGGGCCCGACGCCGACCCCGAGGCCTGGGGATCCACCCTCCTGGACAACGTGGAGCCCTTCCTGGCCGACGCGATCCAGGCCCTTCCGCAGCTGATCCAGGCCTACACCGGTGACGAGCCCGACCTCGTCCTGCACGACATCGCCTCCTACCCGGCCCGCGTCCTCGCGCACCGCTGGGGCGTCCCGGCCGTCTCCCTCTCGCCGAACCTCGTCGCCTGGGACGGCTACGAGAAGGAGGTCGCCGAGCCCCTGTGGGCCGAGCCGAAGAAGACCGAACGCGGGCAGGCCTACTACGCCCGCTTCGAGGCCTGGCTGCAGGAGAACGGGATCACCCGGCACCCGGACGACTTCGCGGGCCGGCCCGCCCGTTCCCTCGTGCTCATCCCGAAGGCGCTCCAGCCGCACGCCGACCGGGTCGACGAGCGGGTCCACACCTTCGTCGGCGCCTGCCAGGGCGACCGCGCCGAACAGGGCGACTGGCAGCGGCCGGCCGGCGCCGAGAAGGTGGTCCTGGTCTCCCTCGGCTCGGCCTTCACCAAACAGCCCGGCTTCTACCGCGAGTGCCTGCGTGCCTTCCAGGACCTGCCCGGCTGGCACCTGGTCCTGCAGATCGGCCGGCATGTGGACCCCGCCGAGCTGGGCGAGGTACCCGGCAACGCCGAAGTGCACAGCTGGGTGCCGCAGTTGGCCGTCCTGCGCCAGGCCGACCTGTTCGTCACGCACGCCGGTGCGGGCGGCAGCCAGGAAGGGCTGGCCACCGCCACGCCGATGATCGCCGTACCGCAGGCCGCCGACCAGTTCGGCAACGCCGATGTGCTCCAGTCCCTCGGTGTCGCCCGGAACCTGCCCACCGAGGAGGCCACCGCCGACCGTCTGCGCGAAGCCGCCCTCACCCTGACCGGCGACCCGGAGGTGGCCCGGCGCCTGGAGGAGATCCGGGCGGGGATGGCCGAGGAGGGCGGCACCCGCCGGGCGGCCGACCTGATCGAGGCGGAACTCCCGGCAGGCCTCCGCCCCTAGGCCCGCTTCGCCCGGATCTCCGCCGGGGTGCGCAGAAGGCGGCCATGGAGGGGCCTGATGGTCGATCGGCTGGAGAAGGTGCTGCCCCCAGGGCCGCGCTTCCCTGCCCGACTGCGCTTCAGGGCCAATGGCGAGGACGTGACCGAGCAGGCGGTGGGCCTGGGCGCGGCCCGGATCCGTCGCGTACCCCGGTCCGGCAAAGAGGGCCCGTCGGTCCCCATCCGGGAACCAACGGGCCCTGTCTCCCGCGCGGAATCACACCTGCGGAATCGGAACCGTGCCATCAGAAATCCGGAAACTGAATTCTGGAAGCAGGACTCCGGCAGAGGAACCCCCGCAGAGGAACTCCGGCAGAGGAACCCCAGCCGAGGAACTCCGGCAGCGGAACTCCGGCATCAGAGCCGCGGATGCAGACGCCTGGAAGGAGGTGCGCCCTCTCAGACGCCGAGCCGCTCGCCCTCGCCGCGCACCGGGGCCGGTGCGACCGGTTCCGGCGACTCGTCGTGGGTGAGGTCCGGCAGCCGGTGCAGCCACTTCGGCAGGTACCAGTTGCGCTCGCCGAGCAGCGCCATCACGGCCGGCAGCAGCACTCCGCGGATGACCGTCGCGTCGATGAGGACCGCGGCGGCCAGGCCCACGCCCATCTGCTTCATGGACTGCATGGACAGCGTCCCGAAGATCGCGAACACGGCGACCATGATGACGGCGGCACTGGTGACGACACCGGCCGTGGTGACCACACCGTGCTGGATGGCGTCCCGCGTCGTACGGCCGCGCATCCGCGCCTCGCGGATCCGGGAGACCACGAACACGTGGTAGTCCATGGACAGGCCGAACAGGATCACGAAGAGGAACAGCGGCAGCCAGGTGACGATCGCGCCGACGCCCTCGGCCCCCACCAGCGAGGCCCCCCAGCCGTGCTGGAAGACGGCGACGAGGATGCCGTAGGCGGCGCCCACCGAGAGCAGGTTGAGCACGATCGAGGTGATCGCCACGGTCAGCGAGCGGAACGACAGCAGCATCAGCAGGAAGGCGAAGGCGACCACGAAGGCGAAGACCGGGACGACGGAGCCGAGCAGCTGGTCGTTGAAGTCGTGGTTGCCCGCGACCTGTCCGGCGATCGGTGCCTGGACGCCCTCGACCTTGCCGAGGGTGGCCGGCCGGACCCGGTCGCGCAGCGTGTCGAGGCTCTTGACGGCCTTGTCCATGTCGGAGCCGCCGACCAGGGGCACGGAGACCACGGCGACGTTCCGGTCGGCGTGCAGCTTGATGTCGACCGGGCCGCGCGAGGCGCCCGAGGAGATCGCCTGCGCACGGAAGTCCGACAGTGCCCTGCGCACCTCGGGCGCGTTGATGTCCTTGGCCTTGACCACCACCTGGGCCGGCTCGGAGCCGCCCGGGAACGCCTCGTTCATCCGGTCGTAGGTCTGCACCATCGGCAGGGAGTTGCCGAACTCCTGGTCCAGCGTGAGCTGCTGCGTCTTCATGCCCAGCGCGGGCGCGGCCACCGCCAGCAGTGCACCGACCGCGACGACCACGGAGACCAGCGGCCTGGCCAGCACGCCCCGCAGCACGGCGGTCCAGAACCGGCTCCCGCTGTCCGGGCCGCGCCGCTTGGTGCGGTTCAGGAACGGGACCCGCCCCTTCTCGACCCGCTCGCCGAGCAGCGACAGCAGCGCGGGCAGCACCGTCACCGACCCGACCATGGCGACGGCCACCACCATCATCGAGGCCAGGCCCATCGCCTCGAAGCCGGCCAGACCGGTGAAGAGCATGCCCGCCATCGCCACGCACACCGTGACACCGGAGACGATGACCGCACGGCCGCTGGTGGCGGCGGCGATCCGCAGCGCGGTGCCCGGATCCCGCCCGGCGAGCCGCTCCTCGCGCTCGCGGCGCAGATAGAACAGGCAGTAGTCGACGCCGACCGCCATGCCGACCAGCAGCATCACGGAGTTGGCGGTGTCGCTCATCGGCTGCAGATGGCTGACGACGCCCATCAGGCCCATCGTCGCCATGATCGCGGTGATCGCCAGACCGACCGGAAGCAGTGCGGCCACCAGCGCGCCGAAGGCGATCAGCAGGATGCCGAGGGCCACCGGCACCGCCGAGTACTCGGCCTGCTTGAAGTCGTCCCCGAAGGCGTCCTTGTACTGCTTGGTCATGCTGGCGCCGCCGATCTCCTCGATCCGCAGCGAACCATGCGCCTTCTGCGCCCCGGCCACGGCGTCGATCACCGGCTGGACCCTGTCGTAGGCGGTGTCCGCGTCGCCGCGCATGTCGAACTGCACCAGCGCGCTGCGGCCGTCCCGGGAGATGGCGTGACTGTCGTAGGGCGACGTCACACCCGTGACCCTGCCCGTCCCCCGGACGGCCTTGACGACGTCGGCGACGGCGGCACGGAACTCACCGCTCGTGGCCTTCGCGGAGCCGTCGCCGGACTGGATCAGGACGGTCTCCGCGGCCGGCTCCTTGATGCCCGCGTCGTCGATGATCCGCGCCGCGGTGTGCGTCTCACCCTTGAGCTGGTCGTTCTCGTCCACGTTGACCCGGCCGGCGGCCGAACCGAGTCCCAGGGCGAGAGCGACGAACAGCACCCATATGCCGACGGCCGCCCAGCGATGCCGGGCGCTCCAGCCGCCGGCGCGCGCGGCCAGGCCCCGCGTCCGCACGTCCGTGTTCCCCATGACGGGCCATCCCCCTCGTGTGCGGTGACGGCCCCCAGCCGCCACGTCTTCGCTTGCTCGCTTCGACGGTATGGGCCGGATAAACGCGTCTCCTCGTGCTGCCCGGTGAAGTACGGCGGTCCCGGCTCACCGCGAAGGAGGACGGCGGGCCCTTACATCTATCGGTGGTTCTCGGGGATGCTTCTCGGGGATGGTGTCCGACAGCGCGGGCCGGGGCGGCAGATGGGATGGCGGGCCGGGGCGGCAGATGGGATGTCCGATCCGCCGACAGAGATCCACTTTGTGATTACGAAAGGTTGTTGAACAAATCACAGCTGCGTGTAGGAGTTGATCCAGGCCCTTCCGATCCGCCAGAGTTTCGCGCAACCCGGCTCGCCCGGGTACGGCCGTCGTGCCCGCCCCCACGGGGCACGACGGCCGTTCTAGGGTGGCCGGATGACGAGCTATGCGGCGCTGTTGCGCGGAATCAACGTGGGCGGCAGCAGGAAACTCCCGATGGCCGACCTGCGCACACTCATGACAGAGCTCGGCCACGAGGGTGTGCGCACCCATCTGCAGAGCGGCCAGGCTGTCTTCGCCACCGACCGCGGCGACCAGGAGTCCCTGGCCGCCGAGCTGTCCCGGGCGATCGAGGAGCGGTTCGGCTTCCCGGTCGACGTGCTCGTGCGCGAGCACGCCTATCTGAAGGCGGTCGCCGACGCCTGCCCGTTCCCCGCCGCCGACCTCGCGCCCAAGCAGCTGCACGTCACCTACTTCTCCGCGCCCGTCACCCCGGAGCGTTTCGCGGAGATCGATCCCGGGACCCACCTCCCCGAGGAGTACCGCCTCGGCGACCGCTGCCTGTACCTGTACGCCCCCGAGGGCCTCGGCCGCTCCAGGCTTGCCGAGGTCCTGTCCCGGCCGCGCATCACCAAGGGCGTCATCGCCACCACCCGGAACTGGAACACCGTCCTCAAACTGGTGGAGTTGACCGCTCCCGAGGGATGACGGGAGCGGCGTGCCGGCGTCGCGGACGAGGGTGCGACGCTCCCTCCGGTTCCCGGAGGCACCGGTTTCCCGGAGACCTCGATTCCCAAAGGGCCGGTTCCCCGAGGACACCGGTTCCCCGAGGACGCCGGTTCCCGGGAACCCGAAGTGGACCAGTGAAACGGACGGGGATTGGGCCGGGATCAAGAGCCATTGACGTACTAACGTCACGGGTATGACGACGCCTTCCGACCACGGCCGCACCACCGCCACCGGCCCCACCGCTGCTTCCGCCGACGCCACCGTCGCCGCTGCCTCCACCGATGCTGCCACCGCCCTCGCCGCCGCCACCGCCGGTGCCCCGGCCACCCGGGTCGACTTCTACTTCGACCCCGCCTGCCCCTTCGCCTGGATCACCTCCCGCTGGCTGCTGGAGGTCGAGCGCGAGCGCCCGCTCGACCTCCGCTTCCATGTCATGAGCCTGTACATGCACAACACCGGCAACGAACTCCCGGACTGGTACCGCGACCTGGTCGACCGGTCGATCGGCCCCGTGCGGGTCGCCGTGGCCGCCGCCGAGCAGCACGGCACCCCGGTGCTGCGCGACCTGTACACCGCGTTCGGCACCCGGATCCACGCTCGGGGGATCAAGGACTTCGACACGGTGGTCGCCGAGTCCCTCGCCGAACTCGGTCTGCCCGCCGCCCTCGCGGACGCCGCCCGGGACGCGTCGTTCGACGACGCGGTGCGCCGCAGCCACGAGGCGGGCGCCGAGCCGGAGTCGGGCGGCTATGTGGGCACGCCGACGATCCATGTCGACGGCACGGTGTGGTTCGGCCCGGTGCTGCGGGCGATTCCGCGCGGCGCCGAGGCGGCGGAACTCTTCGACAGCGTCCGGGTGCTGGCCCGCCACCCCGACCTGTTCGAACTCAAGCGCACCCGCACCGGAGCGCTCCGCTTCGACTGACCCGGTACCGGGCCCACCCCGAGCAGGTCGACCCTCCGGCTGTCAAGTCGGCTGCGGCGCAAGGAGATTGGCTGATAAGCGCCCCTCCGGCCGAGGTGTCGTCCCGTGCCAGTGACACCTGTGCCGGAACGGACGCAGTACCAAGAGCCGACCGCGGTCCGACGCCACAGGGGAGCGCCGGACCGCGGTGCCCGGCTCGCCGGAACCGCGCGACAAACCCACCGGGTTGTCCCTAGGGTGAAGCGCGCGGAACGGGCCGGAGGGGGACGGATGAGCACGTCGGGCAGACCACTGCCGTCACTGCCGCAGTACCGGAAGGACTCGGTGACACGGCGTCTGTGCGCCTCGGTGCACCTCGACGACGCCTTCGCCCTCTACGTGGACCGGGCGCTCACAGGCGACCGGCTGGACGCCCTCGGGCTGAGCCTCGGCATCAACTTCGTGGCCCTGGCCCGGCAGGCCCGCAGGGCCACCCTCCGCCGGGCGGCCCTGGACCGCAGGCTGGCCTGGCTCGCCGCGGTCGTACCCGTGGCCCTTCTGGTGGGACTGTGGGGGCTGGTCAACGGACACGGTTCACTCGGATGGGTGGCGATTTTCGGCCTTCTCGGGGCGTACGCGGCCGCCTGGACCCTGGTCCACCGCAAGGAGTCCACGGACCGGGACTTGGCCCGCGAGATCTACCTCTCGGCCGGGAAGCCCGAGCAGACGGCGCAACCCGTGGAGCCCGAGGCGGAGGCCTGGCTGAACGAGGTGAAACGCGCCAACGTCCTGCCCTACGCGGACGCGGCCGCCCAGACCACTCCGTTCGTCGGCAGCGGCTCGAAGATCAAGGAGGTGGTCTGGCAGCCCATCGACGTCAGCAGGCCCGCCGAGGCCCCCGGCGGCGGCAAACTCCCCCTGCGGGACTTCGACGCCGTCGACCTGCACACCTACGTGGCCCGGCACATGGAGAGCATCTCCGGACTCCAGGGCCTCAGGGCCCAGAACCGGCTCTACGTCATCGGGAGCAACGCGAGCTACCTGCCCGAGCTGGTCCCCGACCGCACCGCCCGGCCGCACGCCCGGATACCCAAGCACCTGGTGCAGGCGGGGCTGCAGAACCCGGGCGCGGGCATGCGCACCCACCTGTGCCTGGAACGCATCGGCGAGGGCGGCCGGATGATCGTCTCCATGTACCTGCGCGCGATCCTCCATCCACCCAGCCTGACCTGGGAGGTCGCCGCCTATGCGATACCGCCGCTGGACGGCCGCTTCCACCGGGTGGACCGGCTCCCGGTGGCCCCCCGCGAACGCTGGTGGGACCTCGTCGGACACGCCACCAGGCACACGGGCGGGGAACTGCGCGGCGCCCTGGGCCGGCTCCGCTCCCGTCGTCGCTGGCAGCACGACCACGAGCGCGCACTGACCCGGCTGCGCCGGGCGATCACCAAGCAGCACGTGCTGTACGACTACGGCGCCAAGGGCAGCCTGCGCGAGGACCTGGGCGCCTGGGACGAGGCGGGCTACGCCGAGCGCACCGACGCGCAGGACTTCCTGTTCCGGCTCCAGCAGGGCGTGCTCGTCGCCACGGAGCGGTTCCTGCAGGACCACAATGTCGACACCAGCTCGTACGACAAAGCCGTTCAGGTCATCAGCACACAGACCTACAACATCGGTAACGTCAGCGGTCCCAGCATCTTCGGCAACGACGGCCGGATCGCCATGGGCGGTCAGCAGGGACCCGGGCCGCACGGCGGCCAGGGACCCCAGGGCGGCCCGGGACCCGCGGGATCCGGCCCGCCCCCGCCGTAGCCCCGACGCCGACCGCTCCCTCAGACCAGGAGTCAGGACACGACAGTGAGCACCTACAACTTCCACGGGAACATCAACGGCCCCGCCAACATGGGCGACCACGGCCGCATCGACATCACCCACGGGCTGAACCTGGAGGGCGTCATCCAGCTCTCCGAGGGGCTCCTCGCGGCGCTGCGCGCCGAGTACCCGGGACTCGTGCACCACGGCGACGTCATCCGCGGTGCGCTGGCGGAGTCCGAGGCGGACGGCGGGCCGCCCAACCGGGGCCGGATCCGCTCGGCCCTGGAGGCCGTCAGCATCAGTGCCTCGGCCGGCACCAGCAGCCTCGCCTTCGTCCAGCAGCTCATGCACGTCATGGGCCTGTAGACGGCCGGGGCCCCGTCGCCACGGGGCCCCCACCGCCGCTCACCTGGCCCGCACCACCGCCCGTACCCCGTCGCCGAGGTCCAGCTCCAGACCGGACCTGAGCGGCACCGTCTGACCGGGCTCCACCTTCTGCACGGTGCCGTCGGAGCGGGTACCCGTCCAGGCCTGCTGCGACCGGTTGGCGAAACCGAACCGGCCCGGCCTGGCGGGGTGTTCGACCAGCTCCGCCACCAGCGCGGCGTCCGAGCAGTCGTGCCGCGCCGGCTCCGGCAGCAGATGGTGGGCCTGGATCCGGGCGCCCCGGCGCAGCCGGATGTGGTGCTCGGTGCGCGGCGGGGGAGTGGTCACCGTCAGCCGCGGCGGCAGCACCAGGACCGCCCCGCAGCCCCAGCAGTGCCGCGGCGGCGGGTTCTCGCCCGGCTCGGTCATGTTCTGCCGCCCGCAGGACGCGCACTCCACCACCGAGTCCAGCACCGCCCGCAGCGCATTGCGCCACTCCGACTCGCGGACCCGGACCGCCGGATCGTGCAGCCCGGCCGTGAAGGAGCGGCGGAACAGCTCCTGGAGCGTCCCGGCCGCCGCGGACCAGGTCGCCAGCACGGTCGCGTGCTCCATCGGGTCCGGCGCGTTGGAGTCGTCCGCAGGGTCGAAGACGAACAGCGGGCTCTTGCCGTACAGCCTGCGCTCGGCCGCCTCGTCCAGACAGTGGATGCCCAGCTCCCGCTTGCCCTTGAGCGGGTGATGGTTCATCAGGAACATGAACAGCAGCACGGCCAGCGAGTGCAGGTCGGACTGGGTGCCCGGACGCGCGCCCGGATCGCCGCGCACCAGCTCCGGCGCCATGAACTCCATGGTCCCCGAGATGCCGCTGGCGTCGCCCTCCACCACCGCGTTGTCGTTGTCGCAGACCAGCACGTCACCGGTGGCCGGGTCGAAGAAGATGTTGCCCCAGGAGATGTCCCGGTAGGCGATGCCCCGCGAGTGCAGCGCCTGATAGGCCTCCACCGTGTACAGACAGGCCGTCAGCAGTGCGCGCGGGCTGGTGCGCAGCTGCCGCCGGAACAGCGCCGGAAGCCCCTTGTAGCGGTCCGGGCGCAACCCCATCAGATAGCCGAACGAGCCGCGGTGCGCGGGCACGTACGCCTCGGGCCACAGGAACCGGTCGTCGGCGAACTCCCGCGCGACCAGCTCCCTCACGATCACCTCCTGTTCGCCCGTCGCACAGGTCGGGTAGTACCACTTCAGGGCCCGCTCCCCGTCCGGTGTGCGGACCCGGTACACCTCGCCCTGGCCGCCCGCGCCGAGGAAGTCGACGATCTCGACCTCGTCACCGTTCTCCGCCGCAAGGCGCGTCCCGCCATCGAGCATGCCGCTCATCTACGTCTCCGTCTCCCGTTCTTCCGTCCCGGCGGCACCGCCGGCCGCCGCCGCGGACTCGTCGTCCGCCCCGTCGTCCGCCGTAGCCCCGTCCGGCTCCTCGCCGTCCTGTGCGCAGCGCACCGCCGCCGCCAGCGTCGTGTCGTCGCCCGAGTAGCGCGAGGCCTGGCCCAGCCACTCGGGCAGCACCGCGCGCACACCCGGGCCGCCCTGTTCGGCCAGCCGTCCGGCCAGCCCCGCGACGAACTCCCGGTACCCGTCGGCCGACGCGTAGCTCTTCGAGAGCCCGTCCGTGGAGAGCACCACCAGGCGCGGGGTGCGTGCCTCCTCGAACAGCGGCGCCCAGTGCATCCGCACCGACCGCCAGGCCTCGCGCCCGCACAGCGACTCCGTCTCGTCGCCCAGCTCCTCCTCGGGGGGTGCGAGCGGCCGGCTCAGCGTGCCATCGTGCTCCACCACCGCAAGGTCCCCGTCGCCGAGCTGCCAGGCCACGAACAGCCACGGGGTGAGCACGGCACCGATCAGCGTCGTGCCGTACAGCACGAGCTTGTCCTCGGGCGCCGGTTCCCGCGCGGCCTCCTCGACGACCGGGCGGTGACGGTCCCAGTGGCCGAGGGCCGCCTGGCGCCACTCGTGGACCAGGGCGCGCGGGAAGTCGTCCCGCGCGTACGTCATCAGCCGTGCCAGACGCCCGGGCTCGTGGCAGTCGTGCGCCGCCCGGCCGAAGCCGGCGGCCAGCGACACGAACCGGTCCACGGCGAAGCGCGCCCCCAGCTCGCTGCGCGCGTGCACCGCCGAGCCGTGCCCGTCGGCCACGGCCAGGACCAGCGGGTCCTCACCGGATCCGGTGCCCAGGCACTCGTACCAGTCCTGGTTGCGCCGCTTGTTGACGCCCTGGACGCTGTGGGCCAGCGTCTCCCACCGTCGCACCCCGAGCGTCACCACACGTCGTCATCGTCGTCGTCCAGCACCGGCGGTGCGTACGGCTGCTTCGCCATGGTCACCCCCGCAGGGGTGTCGCCGCCCGCGACCGGCTGGGAGGCCGCCTTGACGGCCGCGGTGGACGCCCACCGGATGGCGGCGGCCAGCTGCTTGGGGCTGTTGGCGTCCAGAGGCTGCAGCTCCGGGTTGCCGAGGAACTCCTGGAGCACCCCGCGGTCCGCGTCCGTGCCGATCGCGATGGCGACCCGCACCGCCTTGCGGCCCCAGGGGGTGGCGTCGACGGCCTTCAGGCCCGCCTTCCAGTCGTCGGTGGGAACCCCGTCCGACACCAGCGCGAGCACCGGCTTCAGCGCCCGCTGCGGCATCGGCGGTGTCTGCAGCTCCCGTGC
This sequence comes from Streptomyces sp. NPDC007971, assembly GCF_042958635.1. NCBI lineage: Bacteria > Bacillati > Actinomycetota > Actinomycetes > Kitasatosporales > Streptomycetaceae > Streptomyces > Streptomyces sp. NPDC007971. The sequence continues at coordinate 243,572 of NZ_JBIBJK010000004.1, read as the reverse complement.
CACCAGGTGCAGTGCCTCACCGAGGTTGGTCATGCCGTCGACCTGCACGTCCTGCCAGGTGAAGTCGTCGACCGGGACCGGCGTCTGGTGATGCCACTGGGCGGTGGTGGAGAAGGTGACGGTCCGCAGCAGCAACTGGGCCGCGGGGTTGTCGTGCGCCACCGACCGCATCTCCGGAACGGCCTCTCTGATCGCGTAGTTGAGCTTCGCGATCTTCTCGCCCTGCATCGAGTACGAGCAGTCGAGCAGCCAGATGAAATGGACCGGCCGGTTGGCCATGGGCCCGCCGGGAATGTCGCTCACGCCGTGATTCCTTTCCGGTGGAGGTGAGTGTGGAGGTGAGGGTGCAGGTGAGTTCGGGATCGGGGTCGGTATCGGGGGGATCGGGGCCGTATTCGGGTCAGAGCAGCAGCCGTACGCCGTAGCCGAGTGCGGCCGCCGCCAGTACCAGGGCGGTGACGAACAGGCCCGCGAGAGCCCGCCGGGCCCGGGAGACCGAGGGGGTGACCTGGCTCATGCCTTGCTGAACCTCCCTTGCCTGGTCTCGTCCGGGCGCCGCCGGGGCCGGATCAGCCGGCCCGCCGGGCCGCCGCCGGACCCGGTGAGCGGACCGGTGCGCAGGCCCGAGGCCGCGAGCAGCCACAGCACCGGTTCGGCGGCCCGGCGCTGCTCGCTCTCCAGCGGCCCGGTGCCGGTGGCCGCATGGGCGCTGACCGCCCAGTAGCGGGCCGCCCCGAAGTCGTGGCCGAGGGCGCGCACCAGCCCGCCCAGACCGATGCCGGTGAGCCACTCGCCGAGGTGCGCGCCGGGCACCGGCAGCGAGGCCAGCTGGTCCAGCACGTCCCGCTTGGTCACCACGGTCGCCACGGACATCCGCGACCGCCGGCCGGTGAGCGCGGCCAGCTCCCCGGTGAGCCGCTGGTACGTCTCCCACGGCCCCTGGGAGGAGGGGCGTGCCCGGTCGGCCCGGTCCCGGTCGGCGGGGCTCAGCAGTCCGCGGACCTTGGGGTCGGCCAGCACGTCGGCGACCAGGACCACTCCGTCCGTGTGGGCCAGATAGCGCTGGGTGCGCACCCGTTCGGCGTCGCTCACCGACTCGCCCATCGGGTCGTACAGGTACAGCAGCCGGCGCCGGCGGCCCCGGGCGACCGTCAGCATCAGGGCGCGCGGCGGGCCGCCGGTCGTGGCGTGTGCCCAGCCGGTGCGGTTCAGCTCCTGGGTGAGCCCGGTCTGGGCGCGCTGGTCGTCGATGCCGGCGTACTCCACACGCAGTTCGCCCTGCCGGGCCCAGGCGTGCAGCCCCTCGACCATGGCCGCCATCAGCATCGTCTTGCCCGACGACGTCCCGCCGACCAGGGGCGTGTGCACCACCCGCAGGGCGCCGGCCGCCCGCGGCAGGAACTGCTCGCAGTGCGGGCACAGCGCGGTCAGCTTCCCGCGGCCCGCGAGCCGGGTGGTCGGCAGCCGGTGCCCGCACCGGCACACGTGCCCCAGCACGCCGTGGCGTCCCGGCCGCAACCCGGCATGGTGCGCACGGCAGCCGGGGCAGCGGTACACAGGCAGTGCGACCGGCGCCCAGCACCCGGGATGGGGGCACCTGACGCGGATGCCCCGCACCAGCGTCCAGCCCCGCTCCAGCCCGCGCAGCACCGGCACGGCGGCGGCCCAGCCCACCCACACCACGGCCAGCAGCAGCCCGAACAGCAGCAGGGCCCAGCCGAGCAGCACGGTGGCCAGCACGGCGCCGGCCAGCGCGCCCGCGGCGGTCCCGGGCGCGACGAGCACGGCAAGCAGGAACCGGGTCAGCGGCATCACGGCGGGGCGTCCCGACGGCCGGCGCCCGAGGAACAGGTTCCTGACGATCCGGTGGAGCCACCGGCCGGTGCACGCCGACCACACGGCCCGCAGTCCCGCGCGCCCGGCGGCCAGGGCGTCCGCCCACGACTGCCGCCACCAGTAGGCCGGATACGCGGGCTCGCCGCCGCCGACCCCGGCCAGACGCGGATCCGAGCGGCCGGTCTGCCAGGGCCCGAGCCCCCGCCACACGGCCAGTACACCGCGCCCGAGGAACTCCCACAGCGTGCGGCACCCGCACACCGCGGCGGCGACCACGCCGGCCCAGCCGAACAGGGCCAGCACCACCAGCACTTCGACGCTGTCGTTCGTGCCCACCTTCATCGGCGGCCCTCCTCGTCCGGCGGCTCCACGTCGCCGTACCAGGCCGTGGGCCGGTCCTCGCGCCGCCCGCGCCCGGTCAGGCGGCCCGCGAGCCTGCCCAGCGCCCCGGGCCGGTTCCAGGCGTGATAGGCGTCCAGGCGGCCCCGGCCGGTGCGGCGCAGCGCCTCCTCGACCTCGGCGAGGTCCTCGGCGGGCAACGCCCGCACCACGGGCCGCAGCACCTTGGACAGCAGGGCCGTGCGCATCTCGTCCCAGGCCGGATGAGTGCCCGGGTAGGCGCTCCAGTCGCAGAAGCAGGCGGCGACGTACGACGGCACGGTGCGCAGCCGGTCACCGGCCCGGTCCGAGCGCGCCAGCCGCGCGTACGCCGCGAGCAGCGCCGGATCGCCCGAGCGGGCCAGCGCGTACAGCTCGCTCTCGGGCGCCGGAGCGGCCAGAAGCCGCCGCGCCACCGCGTCGCAGACCCGCCGGGTCACCGGCTCCGGCACGGCCTCGGCCGCGCCGTCGCGCAGGCCCAGCACCCGGTTCACCCAGCCCTCGCCCTCCGCCTCGGTGCCCAGCTGCCCGGCGAACTCCAGCAGGAGCAGCGGCCCGCGGTGGGCGGAGGGCAGATCGGTGGGGAAGCCCCGCAGCAGGCGGGTGGCGAGGACCGGTACGGCGGGGTCGTCGGCCGGGGCGGCGAGCGCGGCCCCGACCAGCAGGTCCCGGGTGCCGGCCACCCGGTGGGCGTCCGAGCCCAGCTCGTCGAGCAGCAGGCTCGCCTCCTCACCCGTCGGCAGGCCGTCCGGCCACACCAGGTGGAAGGCGGTGCGCAGGACGGCGGGCTCGGCGTGCGGCGAGACCCCGGCGGTGCGCAGCACCTCGTGGAACCGCCCCAGCCGGTCACCGCCGCGCCGGTCCGTTCCCCCGGCCTGGACGCACATCCGCAGGTGCGGGAAGCCGGAGTCGAGCGAGACCGGCAGACCGGAGCCCGCGAGTCGTGCGGCGACCCCGGGCGGGTTGGCGGCCGCGAGCGAGTTCAGTGCCCCGAACAGGGCGGTGCGCAGGGCGGGATGGCCGTGGACGGCGTCGAGCAGGGCGGCGGGACAGCTCCCGTCGCCCGCGCGGCCGTCGGTGGGGAAGGGCACAGGACCTCCCCGGCCGTCGGCGGGGGAGCGCGCAGGATCTCCCCGGCCGTCGGCCCGGAAGCGCGCAGAGCCTGCGGGGTGCGGGCCGCCGTCCTTGGCGGATGTGGTCCGGCCGGGCGGCACGGTTCCCGCGTCCGGACCCGCCTGCGCGGTTCCCTCCGCCGCGTCCGGGGCCGTCGCCCGCCCGCTCACCAGGTCCCGGGCGATGCGGCCCGCGAACTCCGCAAGCACCTCCGTGCAGTCGACATCGAGCAGATCGGCCACGCGCAGCAGGGCGAGCGGGCGCCCGGCGGCCGGTTCGGCGGCGTCGGCGACGCCCCGGCGCAGGTCCGGGGCGAGATCGCGGGCCAGCTCGGCGCGGAGCGCGGGGGTCAGGGACCCGGCGCCCAGCGGCGGCACCGGGCCCCGGGCGCGTACCGCCGAGGCCAGCACCCGTGCGGCCAGCGGCGCCGACACCACGGTGGGCACCTGCCCGTCCAGCCGCGCCAACAGGGCGGCCAGCGCCGCCGGTTCGCCGTCCAGGGGCGTGCCGGTGGGGTTGTACCGGGTCTCCCGTGCGCCTGGGCCGCCCGTGCCGGCACGCGGCTCCCCGGCCCCGCCCGCCAGCGCGGCGACCAGCGCGGTCAGCGACTCCTCGGGCAGCGTGAAGGCGTGGTCCGCGGCCCAGCGGGCCGCCGCCGCCCGCCCGTCGGCCCGCAGCCCGACACCGTCGACGAGCGCGGCCACGGCGAGGCGTCCCAGCTCGCCGGAGCCGTCGCGGAACAGCTCGGGCCGCCCGGCGGCCCAGACCCGGGCGCACACGTCGGCCCAGGCGTCGTCGACGGGAGCGGTGTCGGTGCCGGCGGTGCAGTCGTGCACCCGGAACCGGTGGTCGTGGCCGGCCGGCTCGGAGGACGGCAGTGCCCCGACGATCTGCTGGCGGGCCTGCTGCGGACGGCGGGTGTACGTGACGAAGGTCAGCCGGTGCGCCTGCTCGCGCGCCAGCACGGTGCAGGCGAGCGCGATCCACTGGGCGACATCGGCGCTGTCGTGCTCCACGAGCACGATCTGCCGGGTGTCCGTGCCGTCGGCCAGGGCTCGCAGGTCCGCGAAGAAGGCGGCCAGCCGGTCCGCGCGGGACCGGGCGAAGGCCACCAGACCGTCCCGGCGCAGCAGGCCGGACGGCTCGAACCGGTCGACGGGCTCGGTCCGCCCGCCCTCGGGTGTGGCATCGGCCCAGCGCGGCGACTCCCACGCCGTGATGGGCAGCGCCCCGTCCGGCAGCCGGACCCCCGGCGGCAGATGGAAGGCGTGGGCGTGGAAGTTGCCCCACCGGCCGCTGTAGTCGGCACCGGTGTACACCGAGCGGCTGAGCAGCATCCCGCCGTCGGAGAGTTCACTGAACGCGAAGGCCTTCGGGAAGCTCTTGAGCTGCTCGGCGTCCGGGCGGGCCGCGAGGTCGCGCGGCGGCTCGTAACCGATGAGCTGCTCGGCCTCCCGCAGCAGTGCGGGCGTGACGCCGGGGCTGACCGCGGTGAACCGGAACCCGGACCCGTCCGGTCCGGGCGGCGCGGAGGTGTAGTGCAGCTGGGAGAGGCTCACCGGGCACGCCCCTTCGCCGCGGCGCTGACGGGCAGCAGCCCGCGCCGGGACAGCAGCCACAGCAGCGGATCCTCCACCCGGACCGGCTGCGGACCCGACTTCGGTACGTCCGCCGGGGCGCTCGCGGGTGGCGGCGCCCCGAGCGCGGAGAGCCCGAAGAGCGACAACTCGGCGAAGTCCAGCTCCAGTTGGCGCAGCAGCGCGCCGGAGTCCCAGTCGTTCAGCAGCGACCGGAGTTCCTCGTGCACGGCGAGCCGGTCCTCGGCGTCGTGGCGGCCGGCGCTGTGCGCCGCGTTGCGCAGCAGCGGGGAGTGCGGGTCGAGGAGCGGACCGAGCATGTCCGTCTTGGTGACGGCCACCGCGATCGGCGTGGACACGCGGCCCCGCGCCTTCCCCCTGCCGTGGGCGCGCAGCTGCGCCGCCAGGTCGGCGGCGATCTGCTGCGGCGCGGTCTCCACCACGGGCAGCGGCGGCCCCTCGTGCACGGGCAGCCGGTCCCGCACGGAGCCGAGCTGGAGCGGATCGACGAGCAGGATGATCCCGTCGGCGGCGCCGAGGTAACGGGTGTAGCGGTTCATCGCCTCGGCGCCCGCGAGGTCCTCACCGGCCGCGTCGAAGAAGACCAGCGTGGTGTGCCGGGTGCCCGAGCCGCCCAGCAAACCCTTGCGGGGCAGGCTGAGCCGGTACAGCAGCGGGTCGTTGAAGCCGAGGGCGGCCGGCCGGGTGGCGTCCGGCAGCCGCAGCCGCTCGTAGAGGTCCTCGGCCATCTCCCGGTCCCGTTGCTGGGTGCTCTGCCCCATCGCCGCCAGCGAGGCGTGATAGGCCTGACCCACGCGGTGGTTCAACTCGTTGACCAGCACGGACACATAGGTGCTCTTGCCGGAGGCCTTCGCGCCGACCAGCGCGATGATCCGGCTGTCCTGGTCGCAGTAGTCGCTGGGCAGATCGCTGTGGCAGGACCGGCACGCACGCACCGGCGTGGGCACCCCGCACTTCGGGCAGGGCACGCTGCTGCCCCCGCCGCCGAACCCGGCGACCTTGCGCGCGGGGGCGAACAGCGGCCCGCGCATCCGGGCCGCCGGGGGCACACTGGGGCCCATGAACCCGGCCCAGGCGTCGTCGCGTTCGGGCCCGCAGGGCGCGCTGCCGCGCACGCCGCTCGGGGTCATCTGACAGCGGTAGGGCAGCTTGGCCGCCGGCGCGCGGTCGAAGCAGTAGGGACAGATCACGGTCGTCATGGCTCAGCGCACCACCAGGCTGGCGAGGGAGGGTTCTTCGAGTCGCACCAGGGCCGCGTGCTCCCCGAGCAGGAAGCCGCGCAGCGTGTAGGGGGCCGGGCAGGGGGAGGCCGGCAGCTCCTGTTCGACGGTCCCGCGCCGGGCCAGGTCGGGCCCGGCTATCCGCAGCACCGTCGTGCCGTCGGCGACGCTGCGCGGGCGGAGCGTCCCGCTGCGCGCCACGCACACGAACTCCGGCACGTTCCCGGGCGGCCCGGACGCGGACAGGCTGACCCGCAGCAGGGGGCGGCCCCGGCCCAGCAGCCGGCGCGGGGCGCGCACCAGGTGGTAGCTGACGGCGGTGTCGGGCGGCAGCAGCGCCTCGGCCGCGTCGGGGACCACCACGACGGCACCGGGCACCCGGGGCACGGTCGCCGCCCGGATGCGCACGGCGCCCGGACCGACGGGCAGGCGCAGTCCGCCGCGCCGGTAGGCGTGCGCGGTGAGGGTCCGCTCCCCGGAGCCCTCCGTGCCGTCCCAGGTGACCACGAGGTGCCCGGCGTCCTCGGGCCAGTCCAGGGTGACCTGTGCCTGCCCGTCCGGGAGCCGGGTGGCGGCGAGCGAGGGCACGGCGTGCACGGCCTCCACGGCGACGCCCGGCCCGGCCAGCGCCCGCGCACCGAGCACGGCCACCGCGGTGACCTTAGCCCGCGTGCCGGCCGGAGGGCACAGGACGCCCGCCCGCCCGGGCCAGCCGGGCGCGGGCGGCAGCTCGCCCGTGCGCAGTTCGGTGCCCGGCGCGGGTGCCCGGCCGGGCCAGACCAGCAGCCGGACCTCGGCGTTGCGCCCGCCCGTCCACGCGAACCGTAACGAGCCGCCCTCGGACCGGGCGGTCAGCGTGCGCACGGGCTCGGGCCAGGGGTGGACGGTGCCGGTCACGCTGACGCCCGGGGAGCCGACACGGTTGCCGTCGGGCGCGCGGTAATGGCTCACGATGCGGAAGGTGTGCGCACCGGCCGGCAGACCGGTGGCCGTGAACCCGTCTAAACGGGACTCCAGTTGCCCGGTGCCGCCCCGGGACCCGGTCCGCTCGACCGTCACCTCGTCGACGCCGGTCGGCGGCTGCCAAGTTCCGACGATGCGGCCGGGCCCGTCGGTCAGCGCCGCGCCCCCCACCTCCGGGGCGACGAGCAGCCGCCGCGACACCAGGGGCGGCCCCGCCAGGCGCCCCTCGCGCAGGGGGAGGGCCGCATAGCGGACGGTCGAGCCGAGCGCGGCCTGCTTGTCCCGGACGGTCCCGGCCGGCGTCGGGTCCGCACCGGACACGCTCCGTACGGCAGACCTGCCGCCCTCCGTGCGCTGCAGCCGCAGCAACCGCCAGTCGCCCGGAGTGCCGTCCGGATCCTTCCAGGTCAACTCCACGTCGCCGGAGCGGAGTTCGGCGTCCAGGAGGGGAGGATCGTGCGGGCCGGGCCGGTGGATGCGGACCAGGGAGCCGAGGGCCCGCCGGTCGTCGGCGGCCTCGCCGAGAGCGGTCAGACACGCGCCGCTCGCGGCCTGCCGGTCACCACGCTCCTCGGCGCGCCGCGCGGACCGCAGGGCCTCGTCGACCACGTCGAGCCGTTCGGACACTTCGGTGCGCAGCGCGGTCAGTGCCGGGTCCCCGCCGTCGGCCGGCAGCCGGTCGAACAGCCCCCGCAGCCGGTGCAGCCGCCGCTGCTCGTGGGCGTCGGCGAGGGACTCGGCGGCGTCACGCCCGCGCCGGTCCAGGGCGGGCCGCAGTCGGGCGGCCGCCACCAGGCCCGCGACCTCGTCCGGGTGCACCCCCAACTCGGCCGCCGCACGGGCGCGTCGGGAGGGGGGATGGTCCTGCAGCAGGCAGATCAGCTGGTAGAGGACGACACGGCGAAGGGCCTGCGGATCACCGCGGTGGAGTGCGGCCATCCGGGCCGCGAGCGCGGCCGCGGAGCCGGGCCCCCGGGCGAGGGAGTCCAGGAACGGGCCGTCCACCCGGCGCCGGCCGCGCGGGCCCGCCGGCACGTACAGCCCGTCCAGGACACGTAATCCCGTGGGGGAGGCACCGAGGGCCTCACCGAGATGACGCAGCCCGGCCGTGTGCTGGGCGACGGCGAGGGCGCCGTAACCGGGCACGAGAGGGCTCAGCGGCAGACCCGACAGGGCCCTGGGCAGCCCCAGGTGATGCCCGAACTCCTGACCGGCCACGCGAACTGCTCCCCCGATAGTGCTTCGGGGAACCATCCCAGCAGATCCGGGCGGGGCCAGGAAGGGGTTTCGGGGAAACCGAGCAGGTCGGGACGTACGACCACGCAACTGGCCCGCCAGACCCGGGCGCCGAGATCGACGGGAGGGTTCGGACCGGCCTGGCGGGCGTCGAGTGAGGCGGTCGGCGGCAGGCGTCGGACTGGGTTGTCGGGCATGGGCGCGGGGTCGGCGGGAGGGTTCGGACCGGCCTGGCGGGCGTCGAGCGACGCGGTCGGCGTCAGGCGTCGGATCGGCCTGTCGGGCATGGGCGCGGGGCCGAGGGGAGGGCTCGGGCCGGCCCCACGGGTGTCGAGTGCGGCGGTCGGCGTCAGGTCTCGGACCGGCTCGTCAGGCTCGGGCGTCGCGGTGGGCGGGAGGTAACGACTGATCCCTCGGGCGTCGAGCGCGGCGGTCGGTGCCGGGTGTCGGGGCGCTCCGTCCGGCACCGGCGTCGCGGCCGGCGAAAGGCGTGGAACGGTCCGTCCGTCAGGCGCCGACGGCCGCGGCCAGCGGCAGGCGGGCCGTGTCGTACCGCTCCAGCAGCACCCGCGCCACCTCCGGCGCCGCGCCCAGCACCTCCGCCAGGACGTCCGCGTCGGCCGCGCCGCGCGCGATGCGGTCCGGCAGGAAGCCGGGAGCCAGCACGTACGGTGCCACCGCGACCCGCTCGCAGCCGAGGGCCCGCAGTTCCCGCACCGCGTCCTCGGTGCGGGGGAACCCCCCGGGAGAACCGGCGGAGGCGAACGCAGGCCGCACGGCGCACCAACCGGTGTGCCACCACTCCCGCGCGATGTCTGCGATCACTGCGATCGCCTCCGGGTCGGAGGACCCCGCCGAGGCCAGCACGACCCCGGTCGAGGACTTGTCGGCGGGCGTCAGGCCCGCCTCGTACAGCCGCCGTTCCAGCGCCGACAGCAGCAGGGGCGACGGGCCGAGCACGTCCGCCTGCCGGATCCGCAGGCGCGGCGGCGCGTCCCGCAGGACGGCCGGGATGTCGGCCTTGGCGTGGAAGGCGCGGGTGAGCAGCAGCGGCAGGGCCACCACGTCCCGCACCCCCTCCGCCGCCAGCGACTCCAGCACCCCGTGCACGGAGGGGATGTTGAAGTCCAGGAAGCCGGTCTCCACGCGCAGTCCGGGCCGCAGCGACCGCACCCGCTCCACGAGGGCGTGCACGGTCGCGGCGTGCCGCGGGTCGCGGCTGCCGTGGGCGACGACCACGAGGACGGGGCGGACCGGACGGCGCATGGGGGTACTCAGCCCTTCACCAGCAGGCCGCGGCTGCGCAGCACCCACCGCTCCAGCGGACTGAAGATCAGCAGGTCGATGGCGATGCCGACGAACAGGATCAGGAAGATCGCCTCGAACACCATGGACATGGAGCTGGCGTTGCGGCCGTTCTCCAGCAGCGCGCCCAGGCCGATGCCCAGGTCGGGCGAGGAGGCGATGATCTCCGCGGCCATCAGCGAGCGCCAGGAGAAGGCCCAGCCCTGCTTCAGACCGGCCAGATAGCCCGGCAGCGCGGCCGGCAGCACGATGTGCCAGGCGCCCTTCAGACCGGTCGCGCCCATCGTGCGGCCCGCCCGCAGGAACAGCGGCGGCACCTGGTCGATGCCGGAGACCAGGCCGTTGGCGATGGACGGGACCGCGCCGAGCAGGATCACCGCGTACATCATCGAGTTGTCCAGGCCCAGCCAGATCACCGCGGGCGGCACCCAGGCCACCGACGGCAGCGACTGCAGACCGGACAGGACCGGGCCGATGGCGGCGCGCACGAACTTCACCCGGGCCACCAGCAGCCCCAGCGGGGTGCCGATGGCCAGCGCGAACGCGAAGCCCAGCAGACCGCGCGAGACGCTGGTCCAGATGTAGTCGAGCAGCGTGCCCTCGAGCCAGGCCCTCTTGAACTCGGCGCCCACGTCGGCGGGGGAGGGCAGCTTGGTCGGATCGTCGACGATCTTGAAGGAGATCAGTGCCTGCCACACGGCCAGCACCACCACGGTGGCGACGACCGGCGGCAGGATCTTGTCGACGAACGTCCGCCGCAGGGGCGTGCGGCCGGTGACGGCCGTCTCCAGGGCGTCCAGGCCCGCCTCGACGCTTCCCGCGTCCGTGGCGGTCTTCGTCTCAGTGCTGGCCATGACGGCGGATCTCCCCACGCAGGACTTCGGTGATCTCCAGGGACAGTTCGGCGACCGGCGCGTCCTCGATGCGCCGCGGCTGCGGGATGTCCACCCGCCATTGCCGGGCCACCCGGCCGGGCCGGGAGGACAGCAGCACGACCCGCTGGGCGAGCCGCACCGCCTCGCGCACGTTGTGCGTGACGAAGAGGACCGACAGGCCCGTCTCCTCCCAGATCCGGGTCAGTTCGTCGTGCAGCAGGTCGCGGGTGATCGCGTCCAGTGCCGCGAACGGCTCGTCCATCAGCAGCAGCCGGCTGTCCTGGGCGAGCGCCCGGGCCATGGCCACGCGCTGGCGCATGCCGCCGGACAGCTCGTGGACCCGCTTGCCGTACGAGCCCTGCAGCCGGACCAGTTCGAGCAGCTGCTCGGCGCGGCCGCGCCGCTCGCTCTTGGGAACCCCCCCGAGCTTCAGGGCGAGTTCGATGTTCTTGCCCGCGGTCAGCCACGGGAACAGGGCGTGCTCCTGGAACATCAGAGCCGGACGCCCGTGGGTCGTGATGCTGCCGGCGGTGGGCCGGTCGAGCCCCGCCACCAGGTTCAGCAGGGTCGACTTGCCGCAGCCCGAGGCCCCCAGGAGGGTGACGAACTCGCCCGGGGCGACATCGAGGCTGATGTCGTCGAGCACGAGCTGCTGTCCGGCCGGTCCTGCGAAGGACTTGGAGACGTGCTCGAGGCGTGCCGCCTGCTCGACGGTCTCGGCGGCCGCCTTGGCGAAAGTCGTGGACATGGTCGTCACCTCCTGGGAACTCACCGGGTGCGGGGTTTACTTGACGCCGAGTCCGGCGTCGTCGACCGTGCTGCCGCCCTCGGCCTTGAGGACCTTGTTCACGAGGGTGAGGTCGTAGATGCCGTCCAGCTTCGGGTTCTGGAGCAGACCGGACTTCACCGCGTGCTGCGCCTCGGTGCTGAGGGTCCCGGCCAGCGGGTCGTCGGTGAACTGGATGGACTTCCAGGCCGGGTCCAGGACATCGGCGGGCAGGGCCTTGCCCGAGTCGGACGCCAGCTGCTTGTTGGCCGCGGCCTTCGCCTCGTCCGGGTGGCCGTTGATCCACTTGTTGGTCTCGACCGACGCCTTCAGGACCGCCTCGACGGCCTTCGGGTGCTCCTTCAGGAAGCTCTGCGACACGATGATGTTCGTGATCACGAACTTCTTGTCCGGCCACAGCGAGGACTCGTCCAGCAGCACCTTGCCGCCCTCGGCGACCAGCTTGGACGCGGTCGGCTCCGGCACCCAGGCGCCGTCGATGGAGCCCGACTTGAAGGCGTCCGGGGTCACCTTGTTGTCCGTGCGGACGACGGAGACGTCACCCTTGCCGCTCTGCGCGTCGACCTTCCAGCCCTGCTCGGCGACCCAGTTGAGGAACGCGACGTCCTGGGTGTTGCCCAGCTGGGGCGTCGCGATCTTCTTGCCCTTGACGTCCTTGAGGGACTTGATCTTCTTGGGGTTCACGACCAGCTTCACGCCGCCGGACGCCGAACCGCCGATGATGCGCAGGTTCTTGCCGTCGGACTTGGTGTAGCCGTTGATCGCGGGGGAGGGGCCGATCCAGCCGATGTCGATGGAGCCCGAGTTCAGCGCCTCGATCTCGGAGGGACCCGCGTTGAAGAGCTGGTAGTCGGCCTTGGTGGCGCCCAGCTCCTTCTGGAAGAAGCCCTTCTGGTTGCCGACCAGCGCGGTTCCGTGGGTGAGGTTCCCGAAGTACCCGATCTTGACGGAGTCCAGGCCGTCGATCTTCTTGGCCCCGGCGGCGATCTTCGCGTCGGAGGTGTCGTTCTTGGACTCGGACCCGTAGCTGCAAGCGGCGAGGGTGAGCAGGGGGAGTGCGGCGAGGGCGGCTATGCCGCGGCGAAGCAGAGTGGAGCGGTTGGCAGGCACGGGAGGCTTTCCTCTCGTTGGCCCGGCGGTCACGGTCTTTCAGGTCGTGGCCGGGAGGTCGGCAGGTCTTCGTCGCTTCCGGGACGTCGGGTGGGGGGCCGGGGCGCGCAGGCAGTGCGCGTACGTCATCGCGCACATCGCGCCACCCCGCCCTGCCCGCTGCCGAGGGCGCCGCTGCCGACGCGGCCGCCCTCCTTCGCGAACGTCGAGTAGAAGTCGGTCCGGTTCATGTCAGAAGTCCCAGCCGTCGTCTTCGGTCTCGTCCTTGACCGGTTCGGGGGCCGCGAACGACTCGCCGACCATGCCCGCGGTGAGCGTGGTGCCGTCGCTCGGGTCGATCAGGATGAAGGAGCCCGTGCGGCGCGAGTCGGCGTAGGCGTCGACCGGCAGCGGCTCCGCGGTGCGGATCTTCACCCGGCCGATGTCGTTGGCGACGAGCTGTCCCGGGTGCGGGTGCAGGGACAGGTCGTCGAGCGTGAGCCGGGACGGGATGTCCTTGACGATCGCCTTCACCGTGCGGGTGCCGTGCTTGAGGAGCACCCGGTGCCCCACCGTCAGCGGTTGGTCGGCGACGTGGCAGACGGTCGCCTCCACGTCCTGCGTGGTGGCCGGCGCGTCCTTCGTCGGCACGATCAGGTCGCCGCGCGAGACGTCGATGTCGTCCTTGAGCAGGATGGTCACCGACTGCGTCGTCCAGGCCAGGTCGACCGGCTTGCCGAGCAGGTCGATGCCGGAGACCGTCGTGGTGCGGCCGGACGGCAGGACGGTGACCCGGTCGCCGACCCGGAACGTACCGGCCGCGATCTGGCCCGCGTAGCCCCGGTAGTCGGGGTGCTCGGCGGTCTGCGGCCGGATCACGTACTGCACGGGCAGCCGGGCGTGGCAGTGCGCCAGGTCGTGGCTGACCGGGACGGTCTCCAGGTGCTCCAGCACGGTCGGGCCGCCGTACCAGTCCATGGTCGCCGACGGCTCCACCACGTTGTCACCGGCGAGCGCCGAGATCGGGATCGCGGTGACCTCGGGGATGCCCAGCTCGGTCGCGTACGCCGTGAACTCCTCGGCGATCGCGGCGAACACGGACTCCCGGTAGTCGACGAGGTCCATCTTGTTGACGGCCAGGACGACGTGCGGGACGCGCAGCAGGGCGGCGATGGCGGCGTGCCGGCGGGTCTGCTCGACGACGCCGTTGCGGGCGTCGACCAGGACCACCGTCAGTTCGGCGGTGGAGGCGCCCGTCACCATGTTGCGGGTGTACTGCACATGGCCCGGCGTGTCGGCGAGGATGAACCGGCGCCGCGGCGTGGCGAAGTAGCGGTAGGCCACGTCGATCGTGATGCCCTGCTCGCGCTCGGCCCGCAGGCCGTCGGTGAGCAGCGCGAGGTCGGGGCCGTCCTGGCCGCGGCTCGCCGACGCCCGCTCCACGGCCTCCAGCTGGTCGGTGAGAACCGACTTGGAGTCGTGCAGCAGCCGCCCGACGAGGGTGGACTTGCCGTCGTCCACGGAGCCGGCGGTGGCGAACCGCAGCAGGGTGGTGGCCGAGAGCGCCTCGGTCGTGGTCGTGCTCATGCTTAGAAGTACCCCTCGCGCTTGCGGTCTTCCATCGCGGCCTCGGAGAGCTTGTCGTCGGCGCGGGTCGCGCCGCGCTCGGTGAGCCGGGACGCGGCGATCTCCGTGATCACCTGCTCCAGCGTGACGGCGTCCGAGTCGACGGCGCCCGTGCAGGACATGTCACCGACGGTCCGGTAGCGGACCAGGCGCCTGACGACGGTCTCGGACTCCTTCGGGCCGCCCCACTCGCCGGCCGTCAGCCACATGCCGGCCCGCTGGAACACCTCGCGCTCGTGCGCGAAGTAGATCTGCGGCAGCTCGATGCCCTCACGGGCGATGTACTGCCACACGTCCAGCTCGGTCCAGTTGGACAGCGGGAAGACACGGACGTGCTCACCGGGGGCGTGCCGGCCGTTGTAGAGGTTCCACAGCTCGGGGCGCTGGCGGCGCGGGTCCCACTGGGAGAACTCGTCGCGCAGCGAGAACACCCGCTCCTTCGCCCGGGCCTTCTCCTCGTCCCGGCGGCCGCCGCCGAAGACGGCGTCGAACCTCTCGCTCTGGATCTTCTCCGTCAGCGGAAGCGTCTGCAGCGGGTTGCGGGTCCCGTCCGGACGCTCCTTGAGCACACCCCGGTCGATGTAGTCCTGCACGGAGGCCACATGGAGGCGCAGCCCATGTGTGGCGACCGCACGGTCCCGGTACTCCAGGACCTCGGGGAAGTTGTGTCCGGTGTCCACATGCAGCAGCGAGAACGGCACCGTCGCGGGCGCGAACGCCTTGAGCGCGAGGTGCAGCATGACGATGGAGTCCTTGCCACCGGAGAACAGGATCACCGGGTTCTCGAACTCTCCCGCCACCTCACGGAAGATGTGCACCGCCTCGGACTCCAGCGCGTCCAGGTGCGAGAGGGCGTACGGGCTGTCCGCGCCCTCGTGGCCTTCGTGGACGGAAGCGACGGTCGTCATGCCAGTCCCCTTTCGCTGAGTGCGGCGTACACGGACGCCGCGGACTCCTGCACGGTCTGGTTCTGGGACTCGATCCGCAGATCCGGCGACGCGGGCTCCTCGTACGGGTCGTCGACCCCGGTCAGCCCCGTCAGCTCGCCCGCGGCCTGCTTGGCGTACAGGCCCTTCACGTCGCGCACGGAGCACACCTCGACCGGCGTGGCCACATGCACTTCGAGGTACGCCGTGCCGTTCTCCGCGTGGCGCCCCCGCACCGCGTCCCGGCTGGCCGCGTAGGGCGCGATCACCGGGACCAGCGCCGTGACGCCGTTGCGGGCCAGCAGTTCGGCGACGAAGCCGATGCGCTGCACGTTGGTGTGCCGGTCCTCGCGGGAGAAGCCGAGGCCCGCCGAGAGGAACTCGCGGATCTCGTCGCCGTCGAGCACCTCGACGCTGCGGCCCTCGGCCCGCAGCCGGCCGGCCAGCTCGTGGGCGATCGTGGTCTTGCCGGCACTCGGCAGACCCGTGAGCCAGACGGTGGCTCCGGTGGTCACGTGGTTCTCCTGAAGGTCGAAGGTCGTCATCCGTGCAGCCCGCACTCGGTCTTGGCGCGGCCCGCCCAGCGGCCGGCGCGCGCGTCCTCGCCCTCCAGGACCCGTCGGGTGCACGGGGCGCAGCCGACGGAGGCGTAACCGTCCGTCAGCAGCGGGTTGGTGAGGACTCCGTGCTCGGTGACGTAGGCGTCCACGTCGTCCTGGGTCCAGCGGGCTATCGGGGAGATCTTGACCTTCCGCCGCTTCTCGTCCCAGCCCACGACCGGGGTGTTCGCCCGGGTCGGGGACTCGTCGCGGCGCAGGCCGGTCGCCCAGGCCCGGTAGCCCTTCAGCCCTTCCTCCAGGGGCCGGACCTTGCGCAGCGCGCAGCACAGGTCGGGGTCGCGGTCGTGCAGCCTCGGGCCGTACTCGGCGTCCTGCTCGGCGACCGACTGCCGCGGCGTGAGGGTGATGACGTTGACGTCCATCACCGCCTCGACGGCGTCCCGGGTGCCGATGGTCTCCGGGAAGTGGTAGCCGGTGTCGAGGAAGACGACGTCCACCCCCTTCAGCACCCGTGAGGCCAGATGGGCGACCACGGCGTCCTCCATGGAGGAGGTGACGCAGAACTGCCTGCCGAAGGTGTCCACCGCCCACTGGAGGATCTCCAGCGCCGGGGCGTCCTCCAGGTCACGGCCCGCCTGCTCGGCGAGCCGCTTCAACTCCTCGTCCGTGCACGCGTCCTGGGCGGTCGTCATATCCGGTCGTCCCCTCCGTCGTCGGCTCGCTGCAGTCCCCGGGCGAGGACCCCGAGGAACTTCAGCTGGAATGCGCGGTTGCACGCCCCGCATTCCCAGGCGCCGTGGCCCTGCTCGCTGGGACGCAGGTCCTCGTCGCCGCAGTAGGGGCAGTGGAAAGGCGCGGCCCGCTCGCTCACGACAGGGCCTCCTCGTCGGCACGCGCGGACCAGGTGGCGAACCGCTCGCCGTCCTTGCGCTCGGCCTGGTAGCGCTTGAGGACCCGCTCGACGTAGTCGGGCAGTTCCTCCGAGGTGACCTTCAGGCCGCGGACCTTGCGGCCGAAGCCCGCCTCCAGGCCGAGGGCGCCGCCGAGGTGCACCTGGTAGCCCTCGACCTGCTCGCCCTTGTCGTCGAGGACCAGCTGGCCCTTGAGACCGATGTCCGCCACCTGGATACGGGCGCAGGCGTTCGGGCAGCCGTTGAGGTTGATGGTGATCGGCTCGTCGAAGTCCGGCAGGCGGCGCTCCAGCTCGTCGATCAGCGACATGCCGCGCGCCTTGGTCTCCACGATGGCGAGCTTGCAGTACTCGATGCCCGTGCAGGCCATCGTGCCGCGCCGGAACGGGGACGGGCTGACCGTCAGATCCAGCGCCTCCAGCCCCGCCACCAGGGACTCGACCTGCGACTCCTCGACGTCCAGCACGATCATCTTCTGCTCGACGGTGGTGCGCACCCGGCCCGAGCCGTGCGCCTCGGCGACGTCGGCGATCTTGGCCAGCTGTGTGCCGTCGACCCGGCCGACGCGCGGCGCGAAACCGACGTAGAACCGTCCGTCCTGCTGCCGGTGCACACCGACGTGGTCGCGCCAGCGCTCCACCGGCTGCGCGGGCGCGGGGCCGTCGACCAGCTTGCGCTGCAGGTACTCGTCCTCCAGCACCTGCCGGAACTTCTCCGCGCCCCAGTCGGCGACCAGGAACTTCAGGCGGGCGCGGGTGCGCAGGCGCCGGTAGCCGTAGTCGCGGAAGATCGAGATGACGCCCTCGTAGGCGTCCGGGACCTCGTCCAGCGGGACCCAGGCGCCGAGCCGGACGCCGATCTTCGGGTTGGTGGACAGGCCGCCCCCGACCCACAGGTCGAAGCCGGGGCCGTGCTCGGGGTGGACGACACCGACGAACGCGACGTCGTTGATCTCGTGCGCCACGTCCAGGAGCGGCGAACCGGAGACCGCGGACTTGAACTTGCGGGGCAGGTTCGAGAACGCCTTGTTGCCGACGATCCGGCGGTGGATCTCCTCGACGGCCGGGGTGCCGTCGATGATCTCGTCCGCGGCGATGCCGGCGACCGGAGAACCGAGGATCACGCGGGGCGTGTCGCCGCAGGCCTCGGTGGTGGACAGGCCGACCGCCTCCAGCCGGTCCCAGATCGTGGGCACGTCCTCGATCCGGATCCAGTGCAGCTGGATGTTCTGCCGGTCGGTGATGTCCGCGGTGCCGCGCGCGAACTCCTGCGAGATCTCGCCGATCACCCGCAGCTGCTCGGTCGACAGCCGCCCGCCGTCGATGCGCACCCGCAGCATGAAGTACTTGTCGTCCAGCTCCTCCGGCTCCAGGATCGCGGTCTTGCCGCCGTCGATCCCGGGCTTGCGCTGGGTGTACAGCCCCCACCAGCGCATCCGGCCGCGCAGGTCGTTGGGGTCGATCGAGTCGAAGCCGCGCTTCGAGTAGATCGTCTCAATGCGTGTCCGCACATTGAGACCGTCGTCGTCCTTCTTGAACTGCTCGTTGCCGTTCAGTGGGGTGAAGTGACCTGCGGCCCACTGCCCCTCACCGCGGTGACGGCTCACCTTGCGGCGGGGCGTGGACGCGGCGGGATTCTGCGGGGTGGCGGCCATGGATGTACGTCCTTCGGACAGGCGGAAAGCTGCTCTGATCTGCGCATTCGCGCGCATGGAGGCATGCGCGCGCCTTTGCGCAGCAGGAATCAGGTACGGGAAAGTCGGCGGTGCTGGGTCAGTCAGCTCGCCGGACAGATGGCGCTGGACATGCGGCCGAGGTCGACGTGCCGCCGACTCACCAAGGCAACTCCAGTTCCGGACATGGCGGAAGCGTGTCACGGAGATCTGGACACAGTCCAGCTTCGTCCATCATGCGGACACCCTTGTCCCGAAGAGTGGGACAAGGGTGTCATCGGTCACATGCGCTGCGGAACGGCTTGTCCCGCCAGGTCAGGCGGGGTATGCCCCGGGCCAGGGGCCGGGCGTGGGCACCTCGGCCTCCTCCTCGACCTTCGTGTCGAACAGCCTGAAGCCCCGCCGCAGGTAGTTGTCCATCGCGAACGCGCCGTCCTTGCTGCACGTGTGCAGCCACACCCGCTTCGTCGGCGCGCGCTCGGGCCACCGCTCGGCCAGGTCCCAGGCGCGGGCGGCACCGTACGCCAGCAGGTGGCCGCCGATCCGGCGGCCGCGGAAGGCGGGGAGCAGACCGAAGTAGGCGATCTCGACCACGCCGTCGTCCTGTGGATCCAGCTCGACATGGCCGGCGGGGGTGCCGCGGTCGTACGCCACCCACGTCTCCACCCCGGGACGGTCCAGGTGCTCCAGCCACCGGGCATGGCTCCAGCCGAGGCGGTCGGTCCAGCGGATGTCGCCGCCGACCGATGCGTACAGGAAGCGGCTGAACTCGGGGGAGGGGACCTCGGCGCGGGCGATCCGTACGTCGCCGTCGGGGGACGCGGCCGGCAGGAGGTCGGCCGGTGAGGTCTGTTCCAGGGACCAGGTGGTGACGGGGATGCTGCTCATGCGGGTCAGGGAATCATCCCGCCCGGCCCTCTGTCGATCGCCCCGGTCACGCCGCGCGGTACGGGGGCCGGCAGCGTCGCCGGGCCGCGGGCGTCACCCGAGCGACCGGTCCAGGGCGGCCAGGGGCACCGCGAACAGCATCCGGTCCGACAGGGACCACACCTCGCCCGTCGCCTGCCAGTACGACAGCGAGCCCGGGGCCGCCGCCCAGCAGTGGTGCGAGGCGTCCGAGCCGCAGCGGGCCATCGCCGTGCCCTTCGTGTCCTGCCGCCACAGCCCGCCATGGCCGTCCACGGGGCTGGACATCCGTCCCACATACCAGGACGGGCCCGTCGCCCCCGCCCGCCGGTACGACAGCACGCCCCGGATGCCGGCCGCCCGCGTCCGGTAGGCCTCGACCGCGTCGGCCCGCCCGGTGGCGTCGGTGGCGAGCAGGCCGCTGCGCGCGGGGTCCGTACTGAACGCGTACCGCCACAGTCGGGCGTGCCGGCCGCCGTCGGGGGCGGTCCACTCGCCGGCGACGAGAGTGTCGGGTGCCGTGCCGCGGTCCAGGGCGAGGGCGCCGGGGCACGGGGGGCCCGATGCGGTGCAGTGGCCTGCCGAGAAGCGGTAGGAGCCGACGGCGGGCATCACGTACCGGTAGCCGTCGGCGGACCAGCCGCCGGGCACCCGGCCGATCGCGGGCCCGTCCTCCGTGGTGCGCTGGATGCGGTCGAGGTCGTAGACATAGAGCGCGTCGGCGCTGCCGGTCGTGGTCGTGACCAGCAGCTTGTCCTGGTACCAGACCATGCCGGAGATGCGGGCGGCCAGGCCGCGGTAGTCGCGGCCGCCGTCGACGGGCACCGTCAGCAGGACCCAGCGGTAGGCGGGGCGGCCCGGGCGGTCGGCGTCGACGAAGGCGACCCGGGCAAGGCCCCGCTCGGAGGCCGGTCCCGTGGTGGTGCTGTGCGTCCAGCCGGTGAGGATCACCCGGTGGGTGCCCCGGACGCCGTCGTCGTCGGCGTCCCCCGACGTGGTCACCGAGGCGGGCTGCCAGGCGGTGTCGGCGGCATCGGCGCGGTCCCAGCAGTAGGCGCGGGCGGCGGCCGGGGTGACGGGCAGGGTCGCGCGGTCCCCGGCGGTGCAGTCGTCGCCGTCGCGCAGGGTGTGGTCGGCGTCCTCCAGTACGGCGTCCACGCCGACCGGGCGACCCATGGAGGCGGCGAGCCGGTTCAGCGTGCGGGCGGCCACCAGGTGCTCCTGGAGGCGCAGCGCGCCGGTGTCCGCCGGGGAGGTCAGTGGCTTGAGGGCGCCGGGGCTCTCGGCGACCTCGGCCTGCGAGGCGCTGATCAGGGTGGCGGCCGCGGTGAGGGCCAGCGCGGTCCCGGCCAGGACCGCGCGCAGAGCCGCGCCCCGTCTGTGCCGGCGGTGTCTGCCGCGATGCTTCATCCCGTCCCCTCCTCAGGGCTCCTTCGCCTCCGGTGCCACGTCGGCTCGCTCGCGGCCGGAGAGGGCCAACTGCGCCTGGTGATCCGCGGGTTGACGGAGAAGCAGGTGGGGAGGCCCGTAGCGATGCTACGGCAGTGAGGGGCGGCGCGGGGCCAAGACCCCGTAATGGCGCGTAAGCCACCCGCACGGGACGGATGGTGCACCCAGGCGCGTCACCGGCGCGCCCGTTCCTCGTTGGACGACGCCCGCTCGTCCCCGTCAGCCGGGCCCCGGCGCCGCCCGTCGCCGTGCCACCGCCGGTGCCGAGGACTGGGGCAGCAGGTCACAGGGGTCGGCGGGCATCAGCACCTCGACCTCCACGTCCTCGCAGAAACGATACGGCCGATGTTGCAGAAGATCCCCGAGATATCGGCGAATTCTGGACATTTCTGCTCTTACGGTTACGGTCCTGGAGGCATCTCCGAACAGATCCTCGGCGAGGCCCGCGGCCCCCCGCCCGGCGCGGTGCTCGGCGAGCAGGTACAGCAACTCGGCGTGCCGGGGGCTGAGTTCCCGGGACCACGCGCCCGCGGCGGCGGCCACGGTCACCGAACTGCGGGACGGCCTGCCCAGGTCCAGCGTGATCCGGGTGGCGCCGGACGGCGGCGCGTCCTCGGCCGCCCGCAGCAGCCAGCCCCCGGCCAGCGGCTCCACCGCGCACGGGCCGAGCCCGGGCACCCACCGGCGTCCCGGCGTCAGCGACTTGGGCAGCGCGATGCGCCGTACATAGGGCATCCCGGTCACGGCCGCCGCCCAGCCGTCCCGGTCCACCGCCAGCGCCCGCCCGTCCAGCCGGGCCAGCACCGGCGCGGCCATCGTGCGCAGCTGCTCCAGCGAGGTCGCATGCAGCTCGCGCAGCCGGGCCTCGGCGAGCTTGGCGACCGTGTCCACCCAGGCGAGGGTCGCGGGATGCATGGTCTCCAGCGGGCCGCTCACGTCCACCACGCCGATGAGCCGGCCGTCCCGGGGGTCGGTGATCGGGGCGCCCGTACAGGTCCAGGAGGCGTGCGAGCGCACGAAGTGCTCGGCGGCGAAGACCTGCACGGGCCGCCGCACCACCGCCGGGGTGCCCACGCCGTTGGTGCCGACGACGTCTTCCCGCCAATCGGCGCCGAGCAGGAACCCGAGGCTGTCGGCCTTGCGCAGGACCTGTGCGGAGCCCTCCCGCCACAGCACACGCCCCTCGGCGTCCGCGACCACCATGATGTGCTGGGCCACGTCCGCGACCGAAAGCAGACCTTCGCGCAGCACCGGAAGGATGTGGCGCAGCGGTGACTCCTCCCGCCTGCGCCGCACTTCGTCCAGGGCCAGCGGCTGGGACCTGAAGTCGTGGTCGGGGTCGACCCCGCTGCGCAGCATCCGCCCCCAGGACTGCTCGATCACCGGCCGGGGGGCGATCCGTGCACGTTGTCCCGCGAGTGTGGCCTCGCGCATCTCGCTCAGCACCCGCGCCGCCTGCGCCGCGTCCACGGCGGCCAGGCGCGCCACGTTCATCGGCGGGTTCACCACTGGGGTCCTCCCGGGAAAGGGCTTCGAACACACTTGTCAAGCCGATCCGGCGGCGGTTTCCGGTCCGGCTGTGTCTCTCATACTGCCGCCCGGACCATGCCGGAGGCACACACTCCGCGCACAGACACCGACATGTTGCAACCCCCTGCAACCCTGGTGAACCGCACGAGGGTGGCTGAGACTTGACTGCGAATGCGGCCTCCGGGCGGCGTTCGCGGCCTCCAAGGGGCCCATGAGGCGGGGGTGGTGCCGTGTCGGCGCAGCACCACCCTCGCGCCGTCGGCCCGCGAAGGGGCAGGTCAGGCCGGGTCGGACACCGGTCGTGCCCGCTCCACCACCGACGCCGTGTCCAGTCCCGAAGGCAGGGTGCCGAAGGACGCGCCCCGGTCACCGCCGAGCCGGGAGGCGCAGAACGCGTCGGCGACCTCCGGCGGCGCGTACCGCACCAGGAGTGACCCCTGGAGCACCAGTGCGAGGCGCTCGACCAGCCGCCGGGCCCGGCCCTCGATGCCCTCCAGATCGGCGAGTTCGGTGAACAGGTCCTTCACCGCGCGGTCCAGGCGGTGGTCGGCGCCGTGTGCCCGGCCGATCTCGGTGAGGCAGGCGTCCAGGGCGCCCGGCTCGCGCTGCAGCGCCCGCAGCACGTCCAGCGCCTGCACGTTCCCGGCGCCCTCCCAGACGGAGTTCAGCGGCGACTCGCGCACCAGCCGGGGCAGGCCCGACTCCTCGACGTACCCGTTGCCGCCCAGGCACTCGGCGGCCTCCACCGCCACCGGGGTGCAGCGCTTGGTGATCCAGTACTTGGCGGCCGGCACCGCCAGCCGCAGGAACGCGCGCTCCTGCTCGCCCCCGTCGTCGTAGGCGGCCGCGAGCCTGAGGGTCAGCGCGGTAGCGGCCTCGGACTCCAGCGCGAGATCGGCCAGGACGTTGCGCATCAGCGGCTTGTCGACCAGCCGGCCGCCGAAGGCCTCCCGGTACGTGCAGTGGTGGATCGCCTGCGCCACCGCCTGCCGCATCAGGCCCGCCGAGCCCAGCGCGCAGTCCAGCCGGGTCGCGGCGACCATCTCGATGATGGTGCGCACCCCGCGGCCCTCCTCGCCGACCCGGCGGGCCCAGGTGCCGTCGAACTCGACCTCGGCGGAGGCGTTGGCCCGGTTGCCCAGCTTGTCCTTGAGCCGCTGGAGCAGGAACACGTTGCGGGTGCCGTCGGCGAGGACGCGCGGGACGAGGAAGCAGGTGAGCCCGCCGGGAGCCTGGGCCAGCACCAGGAAGCCGTCGGACATCGGCGCCGAGCAGAACCACTTGTGCCCGGTCAGGGTGTACGTCCCGGCCTCGGCGAGCGGCCGGGCCCCCGTGGTGTTCGCCCGTACGTCGCTGCCGCCCTGCTTCTCCGTCATGGCCATGCCGAAGAGGGCGCCGGGCTTCTGCCCCGGGGGCCGCAGCTGACGGTCGTAGACCGTGGAGGTCAGCCGGGGCTCCCACTCCGCCGCCAGGCCGGGGTCGGTGCGCAGCGCGGGCACCGCCGCGTGGGTCATCGACAGCGGGCAGCAGTTGCCCGCCTCGACCTGCGTCCAGATCAGGAAGCCGGCCGCCCGGCGCACATGCCCGGCAGGGCGCGTCCAGGCGCCGGTCAGCCCCGCCCCGACACCCTTGCCCAGCAGCCGGTGCCAGGCCGGGTGGAACTCGACCTCGTCGATCCGGTGGCCGTAACGGTCGTGCGTGCGCAGCCGCGGCGGATGCTCGTTCGCCTGCACCCCCCATTCCTGCACCTGCGCCGAACCCGAGGCCCGGCCGAGTACGGACAACTCGTCGCGCACCTCGTCCACCACCTCCGCGGCGGTGTGCCGCCCGACCGCCTCGAGGAGGGCCCGGTCGGCGGTGAAGAGGTCGTAGCCCACCAGCGGAGGAGGCTGGTTCGCCACGGTGTGGGTGGAAATGCCTGCCATGTTTACGAACCTACCCGGGACGGCGGCGACGGGGGTCTCCAGATTGGCACAGCAGCGCCCGCGGGCGAGTCGGCGCCGGTCACCGGCCCCGGAAGGTGAGGACCGTCCGGCATGGCGGATACCGTTAGGTCGTGCAGTCAGGAAGTGAACCCCCCGAGCGGCCCCCGGGCCGGCTCCACCGGGCCCGAGCCCTCTACCGCAACGTCTCCAAGCGGAGGACCGCCTGGCTGCTGCTGAAGGACACCGTCAACTCCTGCATGGAGTACCGCATCCTGGGCCTGGCGGCCGAGGCGGCCTTCTTCACGCTGCTGTCCGTGCCCCCGCTGCTGCTCAGCCTCATCGGCCTGCTCGGCTACGTCGACGCCTGGACCGGCGCGGACACCATCCAGAGCCTGGAGAACAACCTCCTGGAGGCCTCCCGCACGGTCCTGTCGGACAAGGGCGTCAAGGAGATCGCCGAGCCGATCCTGCACGACGTGATGAAGGGCGGCCGCCCGGACGTCATCTCCATCGGCTTCCTCTTCGCCCTGTGGTCGGGCTCGCGCGCGGTGAACGTCTTCATCGACACGATCACCGTGATGTACGGCCTGGACGGCGTCCGCGGGATCGTCAAGACGCGGATGATGTCCTTCCTGCTGTTCATCGTGGGCCTGCTGATCGGCTCGGTCGCCCTGCCCCTGATGGTGGCCGGACCGGACGCGGTGGTGCGGATCGTGCCCTGGTCGGAGACGGGCATCCAGGTCCTGTACTGGCCCGTCGTCATCGTCCTGTCCATCGTCTTCCTGACGACCCTCTACCACGTGTCCGTGCCCGTCCGCTCCCCCTGGATCGAGGACGTGCCCGGCGCCCTGGTCGCCCTCGCCATGTGGGTCCTGGGCAGCTTCCTCCTCCGTATCTACCTCACCAGCACCATCGAGGGCGCCACGATCTACGGCTCCCTCGCCGCCTCCGTCGCCGTCCTCCTCTGGATCGGCGTGTCCGCCTTCGCCGTGCTCGTCGGCGCCGCGGTGAACGCCGCCATCGACCGGGTCTGGCCGGCCGCGGCCACGGCCGCCGCCCGCGAGGCCAACGAGCGGCTGCGCGAGGCCCAGGTCGTCGAGTACGTCGCCCGTGCCGCCGCGGCCCGCGACGCCGACCCCGACGACCCCGACATGCCCTCCGAGTTCCCCGAGCGGTGGTCCCGCTTCCTGCCCCCGGAGGACGTCACGGCCCGGCTGCGCACCCACGCGAAGAACCCGCACCACCACACGCACAAGACGCACGGCGCGAACGGCACGGGCGGAGACACGTCCCCGCACGGGCATCGACCGCCATCCGGTCGGTGAGGCGGTCGGGGCACTGATCGGCGTCCGGCCGGCGAAGCAGCCCGGGCACTGGTCGGCGTCCGGTCGGTGAAGCAGCCCGGGAACTGACAGGCCTCCGGTCGGTCGAGCGGCTCGGGCACGGGTCGGCGTCCGGTCGGCGAAGCAGCCAGGGCACTGGTCGACGTCCGGTCGGCGGCCCACCGGGTGAGGCCGGTTCTTCGGCCCTTCCTCACCGCTGAAGTCCCTCCTCGCCGCCGCAACGGCGCGATGCCCGACGGCGTCGGCCGGCGGTGCCGGGCGCCCGGCACCCGTGTCAGGGCCTGCCCGCGGCTGCGAGCGGCGTCCAGGTCCCCGCCGCCGCGGCCTCCCGCACGAAGTCGGTGAAGTCCCACGGCTCACGTCCCAGCACCTGCCGTACCCCGTCCGACAGGCGGGCGTTGCGGCCGTCGAGCAGTGACGCGAAGAGATCCACCACGAAGTCCAGCTCCTCGGGCGGCACCCCGAAGCCTGCCAGCCGCTCGCCGTACTCGGCGGCCGGCACCGCCCGGTAGGACAGCTCCCGCCCCGTCTCCGCCGCGATCTTCGCGACCGCCTCGCCGAAGCTCAGCAGCCGCGGCCCGGACACCTCCAGCACCTGCCCGGCGTACCGGTCGCCCTCGGAGAGCGCCGCCACCACCACGTCCGCGATGTCCCGCACGTCGACGAACGGCTCCTCGACCGCCCCGCCCGGAAACACCAGCTCCCCGTCCTCCCGCAACTCCGCCACCAGCGGGCCCTCACTGAAGTTCTGCGCGAACCACGCGGCCCGGACGACCGTCCACCGCGCCCCCGACGCACGCAGCGCCTCCTCCGTGGGCCGCGCCTGCTCCTCGCCCCGCGCCGACAGCAGCACCAGCCGCCGCACCCCCAGGGCGACGGCCTCGCGGGCCAGGCTCCCGACCGCCTCCGCCGCGTCCGGCGCCCCCACGTCCGACGGGTACACCAGATAGGCCGCGTCGGCACCGCGCAGCACCTGCGCCCACGTCGAGCGGTCCCGCCAGTCGAAGCCCTGCGCCCGCGAGGCCGCCCGCACCCTCATCCCGGCCGCCCGTGCGGCCTTGGCCACCCGGCTGCCCGTACGACCGGACGTGCCGGTCACCACCACCGTCGGCCCGTCTGCCCTGCTCGTGTTCTGCGTCATGTCCGCCAGTCAACTGCCCTCCCGGGCAAGGGACCATCGCCGAACGGCTCGCCCCCATGCGCGCGCGTCTACGCTGGCCCCATGGACGCTCCCGCACGCTCGGACATGCTCACGCGGGGGGACCCCCTTGCGTGCCTGCTCGACGGCCCCCGCGCGCGCGGCGCCTTCATGATCCGTGCGTGCTTCGAGCCGCCGTGGGCGGTACGCGTGGAGGACCGGGCGCCGCTGACGGTGATGCTGGTGGCGCGCGGCGACGCCTGGATCACCCACGACGGCGGCGAGCAGGTGCGGCTGCGCCCCGGCGACCTGGCCGTCGCGCGCGGCCCCGCCCCGTACACCTGCGGCGACACCCCCACCACCGCCCCGCAGGCGCTGATCCTGCCCGGCGGCGAGTGCCGCTGTCCCGACGGCAGCTCCCTGAACGGCTCCATGGACCTCGGGGTGCGCACCTGGGGCGACCGCCCGGACGCCCCGACGGTGATGCTCATCGGCACCTACCTGATGCAGGGCGAGATCAGCAACCGTCTGCTGGACGCCCTGCCCCCGCTGCTGACCCTCCCGGCCGAGGTGTGGCAGTGCCCGCTCACCCCGTTCCTCATGGAGGAGGTCGTCCGTGACGAACCCGGGCAGGAGGTGGTCCTGGACCGCCTGCTGGACCTGCTCGTCATCAGCGCGCTGCGGGCCTGGTTCTCCCGCCCCGAGGCGGCCGCGCCCGCCTGGTACCGGGCCCTCGGCGACCCCGTCGTGGGCCGCGCGCTGCGCCTGATCCAGAACGACCCGGCCCACCCCTGGACGGTGGCGGCGCTCGCCGCCAGGGCAGGGGTGTCCCGCGCGGCCCTGGCCCGCCGCTTCACCGAACTGGTCGGCGAACCCCCGATGGCCCACCTCACCGGCCGGCGCCTCGCCCTGGCAGCCGACCGGCTCCGCGACACCGAGGACACCCTCGCCGCCATCGCCCGCCGGGTCGGCTACGGCAGCGCCTTCGCCCTGTCCAGCGCCTTCAAGCGGGTCTACGGGGTCAGCCCGCAGGAGCACCGCACCCGGGCGGCGTAGCCTGGCCCACGTGTACGAGGAGCGGCCTTCCCGGCTGACCGGCGCGGTGGTCTGGCAGCGCACCGCGCAAGAGCGTGCCGTCCGGCCGGTGCTGCCCGACGGCTGCATGGACCTGCTGTACAGCGAGGGCCGGCTGCTGGTCGCCGGCCCCGACACACGGGCTTACGTCCCCGTAGGCCCGCCCCGCGCCTGGACGGGCATCCGCTTCTTCCCCGGCACCGCACCCGCCCTGCTCGGCGTCCCGGCACACGAACTGCGCGACGCCCGCGTCGAGTTGGCCGACCTGTGGCCCGCCGCCCGGGTGCAACGGCTGCGCGGTCGCGTCGAGGCGTCCCGCGACCCGGCGGCCGCCCTGGAGGAGATCGCCCTGGACCGGGCCGCACAGTCGGCGGCCCCCGAAGCGCTGCTGCGCCGACTGGTCGAGTGCCTGGACGGCGGCCGGGCGGTCGCGGCGACGGCGGCCGAACTCGGCCTCGGAGCACGCCAGTTGCACCGCCGCTGCCTGACCGCGTTCGGCTACGGCCCCAAGACCCTGGCCCGCATCCTGCGCCTGCAACGCGCCCTGGCCCTGGCCCGTTCCGGCGTCCCCTACGCCGAGGCGGCGGCCCGCTCCGGATACGCGGACCAGCCGCATTTCGCCCGTGAGGTGAGGGAGTTGGCCGGGGCGACGCTCGGGGAGCTGCTGGGCCACGGGGCTGTCACCGCACCCGCTCGCTGAACTCGACACCTCGTGCCCTGCCGGAGCCGGAACCGGAACCGGGGCCGCAGCCGGGGTCAGGTCGTGCGGTGCCGGTCGTGCGGCGGCGATCACGCGGTGGCGGTCATGCGGTGCCGAGGGCCGTGCGCAGTGTCGCGACGGCCTGGTCGACGGCTGCTTCGGCGGCGTGGGTGCCGCGCAGGGCGTCGAGCATGACGAAGTCGTGGATGATGCCCTGGTAGCGCACGGCGGTGACCGGTACGCCGGCCTGGCGGAGCTTGTTCGCGTAGGCCTCGCCTTCGTCGCGCAGCACGTCGGCCTCGGCGGTGATGACCAGGGCCGGCGGCAGACCCCGCAGCTGGTCGGTGGTGGCGCGCAGCGGTGAGGCGGTGATCTCGGCGCGCTGGCTCTCGTCGGTGGTGTACTGGTCCCAGAACCACTGCATGGCGTCGCGGCGCAGGAAGTACCCCTCCGCGAACTGCTGGTAGGAGGGGGTGTCGAAGGCCGCGTCGGTGACCGGGTAGAACAGCACCTGCTGGACCAGCGGAACGTCGCCGCGCTCCTTGGCCATCAGGGTGAGCGCGGCCGTCATGTTGCCGCCGACGGAGTCGCCGGCCACCGCGATCCGGCCGGCGTCCAGGCCGCTCGCCGCGCCTTCGCGGACGATCCACCGGGCGACGGCGTAGTTCTGCTCGACGGCGACCGGATAGCGGGCCTCGGGCGACAGGTCGTACTCGGGGAAGACGACGGCCGCGCGGGCGCCGACGGCGAGTTCGCGCACCAGCCGGTCGTGGGTGTGGGCGTTGCCGAAGACCCAGCCGGCGCCGTGGATGTAGAGGATCACCGGCAGTGGGCCCTCGGTGCCGGCCGGCCGGACGACGCGGGCCCGGACCGATCCGGTGGGGCCGCCCTGGACGGTCACCCATTCCTCGGCGATCTCCGGCTTGTCGATCTCGCCGGACTGCACCTCGTCGACGGCCTTGCGGCCCTCGGCCGGGCCGAGGTCGAAGAGGTACGGCGGGTTCGCGGTGGCCTCGGCGAAGGCCGCGGCGGCGGGTTCGAGCACCGGGCGGGTGGTGGTCTCGGACATCGGTCTCTCCTCGTGGGTCGTGCCGGGGGCCGGTGCGGCCGGCCGTCCGGCGGGCACGAGAAAGAAGGTACTGCTCGATTAAGTTGTGCGCAACTTAATCGAGCAGTACATGGTTGCGGACGTCCGGAGTAGTAGGCTGGAACGCGCCGAGCATTCGACGGGAGGGCCGCAGACATGGACCAGGGCTCGCACCACGCCGCAGACCAGGGCTCGCTCCTGCTCCAGGACCAGCTGTGCTTCGCCCTGTACGCCGCCTCGCGGTCGGTCACCGCGCGCTACCGCCCGCTGCTGGAGGACCTGGGTCTGACCTACCCGCAGTACCTGGTCATGCTGGTGCTGTGGGAGCAGGACTCGGTCTCCGTCGGCGAGCTGGGCGCCGCGCTCCACCTGGAGTCCAGCACCCTCTCACCCCTGCTCAAGCGGCTGGAGGCCGGCGGACTGGTCCATCGCGAGCGGCGTGCCGACGACGAACGTTCGGTCGCCGTACGCCTCACCCGGGCCGGTGCGGATCTCCGCGAGAAGGCCGGCACCGTCCCCCTGGCCATCGGTGAGGCCATGGGCCTGACGCCCGAGCAGGACGCCACCGCCAAGCACCTGTTGCGCCTGCTCACCGCGAACGTCACCCACGGCTGACCCCGACTGGCGCCGACTGACCCCGTCGGTGTCCGGTGTCCGGTGTCGGACGGGCGGAAGGCCCCCGCATCAGATCGTGTCGTCCGGCCAGTCGAAGATGCGCGCCACCGCCAGGCGGACGGCGCCCGGGTGGCAGTGCGCCGCCTTCCTCCTCGGTGAAGGTCAGGAGCTTCTTCGGGGCCGTGAGGTGCCGGTACAGCCTGCGGGGATCGGACTCCTCGGCGGCGGAGTGGAAGAGATCGGCGGCTGCCTCGCACACCAGGACCGGGCAGGTGATCTTCTCCGCGCTTCCGTCGCCGAAGGAGGAGGTGGTCCGGCGCGCGGGGGCCGGGCACGACGAGGAACTGGACCGGACGATCGCCGACGCCCGCGAGCAGAGCCCGACACAGTGGGGGGCGTACTCGGCCAGGAACTCCCTGTCGGTCGAGGTCCCGCCCCTGTCGCCGGGCTACTGGTCGGCCAGCGGCGCGAACAGGTCGACGCCGTTGCCGTCGGGGTCGTGCACGGTGGCGTAGCGCTGCCCCCAGAAGGCGTCCCACGGCTTCAGCTCCCCGTGGTACCCGGCACCGACCAGATCCTCGTACGCGGCGTCGACCTCGGCCGGTGAGCCGCACCGGAAGGCGAGCCCGACCCGGCCCCCGCCGGCCGGCGGCCGCCATGCGGGGTGGAACGAGCGGACGGTCGCCTCGGTGTCCAGCGCGAGCACCAGCCCCCCGGGCAACTCGGCCTCGACATGGGGCTGTTCCTCGGCCCCGTCCGGGAAGGTGAGTCCGAGGCGACGGTAGAACGCGAGCGAGGCGGCCAGGTCGGCGGCCACCAGGCCGATCACGGCGAATCGTGGAGTCATGGGCTCACCGTAGGCAGGCCGCGAGCCCGGGGTCTTGAAGGAATCGGACACGGCGGCCGCGGGCCGGCAAGGAAGGCGTGCGGCCGCGGGCGGTGAGGTCGGGAGGGGGGAGGGTGTGCGGTGGTGGGGTCGGGAGGGGGTGTGCGGTGGTGGGGTCGCGCAGGGCCCGCGCCCGGTCCGGCGGGACGTCCGCCCGTTCCGCGCGGGAGCTCAGCCGAAAGTCACCGGCCCCTGTGCCGTCTGCACGGTGAAGGTGATCGCGAACGGCCCCTCGGTGACCGTGAGTTCGGTGCCCAGCGCCGACAGCAGGGAGTGGACCTCGTCCGGATCCGGTGCCGTCGCCGACACCTCCAGCAGCGGGGTGACGGGCAGACCCGAGGCCGCCGGGTGCAGCGAGTCGCCCCAGTCGATGAGGAAGGGGATCAGTCCGGAGGGGTGCGCGGTGCCGCTGTCGGTCAGCCGCCACCGGAGCAGGGTGCCGTCGGGGGTGCGGCGGCTCATCGGGTGGACCGGCCCCGGGTCGTACCCCCGCGCCAGGGCGGCCGTGATCGCCGGCTCCAGGCCCGGCGGGCTGATCGCCCACGTCACGGTGCGCGGACCGGCCAGCCGGTCGACCCCGAACGGACGCAGCTCCACCGGCTCCGGCTGCTCCGGATCCGGCCCGATGATCTCCAGGTAGCTCCGGCCGCCCAGGGCGACCAGGTGGTTCCGCGTGCCCAGCCCGACATGGACCCCGCCGTGCGCGGGCGTCACTCCGGTCCGCCGGGTGAAGTCGGCGACGGTCGCGGCGAGATCGGGCGTGGCGAGGACGAGGTGGTCCAGCAGGGGAGGAATGGGCTTCATTCCGGGGGAGGTTACGGGAACGGCACCTCGGTGTGGAACACCCGGGCGAGGTGAGCCCTCCGCGGCCGCCCGGCGGCCCGGGGCCCGTGCTTCGGCGCCGCGGCCCGACCTGAGCCACCCCGGTCCGGTTGCACACTTCCGGGAGGAGGCGGTCACCTCGTCCGAAACGGGGCCGAGTTGGCATCCTGCCGGAGTCTCGGCGCGTACCTGCCACCGGTGTTGGGACGTCCGCGCATCCCGTGCCCGCCGCGTCGTGTCCCGGCCCCTCGTGACGGGTGGCGCGGCACCCTTGTCCCGGAACGGGTCACGGCCCTTGGCTGCACCGCCGGCGCCTCGCGCGACCCGGTCTCCCATGCTTTCCCGGCCCGCTGGGGCAGGCCGGGTCGGGGCGGAGCCCGGGGCTCCGAGTGACGTTTCTGCGGTGAACCCGCTCGTCCATTGGAGTGAGTAAAGCTAGCGTAGTTAACAGGTCACGTGCATATCTAGAGATGCTCTTGTCTTGGCAAAGGGCGCCGAGGCGCGACGGCCCATCCCGGCCCGCGTCACCCACCCACAGGAGGAGCCGGACCTTGACTTACGGGAAAAAGCTGCGCGAGCGGATCGCCGGGCCCGGGACGACACCGCTGATCGGTGTGTATGACATGTACTCGGCCTCGATCGCGGCCGAGCACTACGACGGGATGTTCGTCTCGGGGTTCGGCTTCGCGGCCTCGTACTACGGCCTGCCGGACATCGGTTTCATCGCCTGGCCGGACATGGTGGCCTTCGTCCAGCGGCTGCGGGGCGCCTTCCCGCACCACCACCTGCTGGTCGACATCGACGACGGGTACGTCGATCCCGAGGTCGCCTGTCATGTCGTGGAGGGGCTGGAGCGGATCGGCGCCTCCGGGGTGATCCTGGAGGACCAGAAGCGGCCCCGCCGCTGCGGCCACGCCGACGGCAAGCAGGTGCTGCCGCTGGACGAGTACCTGGAGAAGCTGGAGCGGGTCCTGGAGACGCGCAACGACCTGGTCGTCGTCGCCCGCACGGACGCCACCGACGAGCACGACATCCTGCACCGGGCCGAGCGGCTCGCCGCGACCGACGCCGACGTGGTCCTGGTCGACGGGGTGCGCAGCGTCGAGTGGATCGAGCGCATCCGCAAGGTGGTCGGGGACAAGCCGCTGCTGTTCAACCAGATCGCCGGCGGCAAGTCGCCCCGTCTGTCGCTGGGCGAGCTGTCGGACCTCGGCGTGGACGTCGCGATCTACAGCACCCCCTGCCTGTTCGCCGCGCACGAGGCGATGAGCTCCGCGCTCATCGGCTTGAAGGCGGCCGACGGGAGGCTTCCGCAGGTGGACCCGGCGAGCGGGGTCGGCGTGAAGGCGTCGACCACCCTGCTGGAGCGCAACATCGCCCCCGAGCGGCTGCAGCCCGAGGGCGTGGGCGTGTGAGGAGCACCGTGATCCGTCTCTGGGCGGCTGCGATGCTCGCGGTGACGCTCCTCGGCGCCGGTGCCGTGCCCGCGGTCGCGAACGGCGGCCTGATCACCGTCATCGACAACTCGCAGAGGGGCACCGACAACTCGGAGACGGACTCGACCCTGGAGGTCGACCGTACGGCCAACGTCCAGACCGGCAGCGGTACGGCGGGAAGCGACCACGACGGCAGTGCCGTGGACGTGGTGCAGGCCATCTTCGGAGCCCGTGACGGGGACGGGGAGGACTGAGGCGCAGCGGGAGAAGCGGCAGGGCGAGGGCCGGGCACCCCGTGCGGGAGGTGCCCGGCCGTTGTGCCGTCTGCCGTCTGCCGTCTGCCGTCTGCCGTCTGCCGTCGCGCCGTCTGCCGTCGTGCCGCGTGCCGTTGTGCCGCCGTCCGGTGTTGCCTGCCGCCTGCCTCTGCTCGGGTGCGGTCAGTCCTCGTTCAGGTCCGGGTGGCCGTTCTCGTCGAGTTCGACGTCCTCCTTCGGGTCGTGCTCGTCGCGGGGGACGGCCGCCGTGGTGCGATGCCCGGTGGGGGCGAGGGCGGCCCGCACGGTGTCCTGGACGGTGCCGTACGCGGTGACCAGAGCGACTGCGGTCGCAGCGAGGACCGCTGCGATGCGCGTGGTGGGATGCATGCCCTCTCAACGGTCCCGGACGGGGGCGGTCACCGCGGTGCGGCCGAACGGGCGGCGGGCCGGCGGACGGGCGATGGCCGGCGGACGGGCGATGCCGGCCGACGGACGGGCCGATGCGGGCGGCGGCCTGTCCGGCCTCGCGGGTGCCGTACGCCGTTCGGCCGTACACCGAGTCTGTGCGCCGGAATACACACGCGTGATGTGGTGCTCTGAAATGAGCGGTGCACGCGCACGGCGAAGGGCTGGTGGGCGATGGCGGCAGACCCGACGGGCCCCGTGGTCAGAACCCTCCACGGGGCCGTACGCGGCCGGTACGAGCAGGGTGTCGCGGTGTTCCGGGGCATACCGTACGCCGCCCCGCCCTTCGGCCCCCGGCGCTTCAGGCCGCCCGAGCCGCCCGAGTCCTGGGACGGGGTGCGCGACGCCGGCGCCTTCGGGCCCACGGCGCCGAAACCGCCGTACTCCGAGGCGTTCGCCCAGTACCTGGCCGATCCGGTCGTCGCCGGCGACGACTGCCTGAACCTCAACGTGTGGACCCCCGAGCCGGACCCCCAAGCCCGGCTCCCGGTGCTCGTCTGGCTGCACGGCGGCGCCCTGACCAGGGGATCCTCGGCCGTCCCCGTCTACGGCGGCCGCACCTTCGCCCGTGACGGCGTCGTCTGCGTCTCCGTCAACTACCGGCTGGGCGTCGAGGGCTACGGACTGTTCCCGGACGCACTCCCCAACCCAGGGCTGCGCGACCAGTTCGCCGCCCTGCGCTGGGTCCACGACACGATCGGCGCCTTCGGCGGCGACCCCGGCAACGTGACCCTCTGCGGACAGTCGGCCGGTGCGATCAGCGCCGGCGCCCTGATCGCCGCACCCCAGACCCAGGGCCTGATACGACGGGCCGTCCTGCAGAGCGGACCGCCCGAGGCGTCCGAGCGCGACAAGGTACGGCGCATGGTCCGCCGCATGGCCGCCCGGCTGAAGATCCCCGCGACCGCCGAGGCCTTCGCCACCGTCGACCGCGACCTGCTGCTGCGCACCCAGGCCGAGGTGGGACGACTGAGCAGCCCGGTCCTGGGCGGTCCGGCCTTCGGCATCGTCCTGGACGGCGACCTCGTGCCCCGCGACCCGCTCCAGGCCCTGATCGACGGCGAGGCCGCCCGGGGCATCGACCTGCTCATGGGCTGGACCCGCGACGAATACCGGCTGTGGCTGGTGCCCGGCGGACTCCTGGAGGCCGTCGACCGGCTCGGACCGGTCGCCCTGGCCGGCGCCATGGCGCGCTGCCACGTCGGCCACGAGGTCCCGCGCGGCTACCGCGCCCTGCGCCCGGAGACTGGCACCGCCGAGATCGTCGGCCAGATGGTCACCGACCACCTGCTCCGCATCCCCCTGCACCGGCTGGCCGACGCCCGCCCCGGCACCTCCTACCTCTACGAGTTCGCCTGGCCGTCCCGCCTCCCCGGCCTCGGCGCCTGCCACGCCCTGGAACTCGGATTCGTCTTCGACAGCGCCGGAGTGCCGGAGTCGGCCAAGCTGGCCGGCGAGGGGGCACCGCAGGAGCTGTGCGACGCGATGCACACGGCCTGGGTACGGTTCGCCGCGACCGGGGATCCCGGCTGGCAGGCCTGGGACGCCCGCCATCCGGTACGGATCTTCGGCGAGGGTGTCCCGCACATCGCCTACGGCCCGCGGGACGCGGAGATCGCCCTGTGGTCGGCCGCCCCCACCGTCCCGGAGCCGGCGTCGGACTCCGACTTCCGGGCCCCCGGAGCCGAACTCGCCTCGGCGGTGCGCCGCCTGCGCCGCTCGGTCGGCGCACGCCGCCACTGAGCCACCGCCGCCCGCGCCCCGTAGGGCACCGCCGACGTGCGGCTCTGCCGTATGGGCGCGCCCAGCAAGTTGTCGCTGTCGATGTCGCTGTCGCTGTTGCTGTCGCCATGGCCGTCGCTGCCGTTGCCGCCGTAGCCATAGCTGTCGCCGTGGTCGTCTCCGATGCAGGCCTGCTGGGGCCGTCCGGGCCCGACCGGACCGTCACTCGCGCGTCGGCCGGCTTCCCCACGGCGGGCCGGCGCACCTCACACCGTGCGTGCGATGGCGGCAATCGCCTCCGGCCCCACCCGGCAGCACCCACCGATCAGCCGGGCCCCCGAGGCCTGCCACCCCTCGACCTGCCCGGCGCCGAACGTGGTCCGCCCTCGCCAGGCCCGCGCGGTGGCGTCCCAGACCTCCCCGCTGTTGGGATAGACGACGACCGGCTTGCCCGTCACCCGGGCCGCGGTCGCGGCTGCGTACTCCACATCCGCCGGGGCACAGCAGTTCACGCCGACCGCGATCACTTCGTCCACGTCGGCGGCCAGGGCGAAGGCCTCTTCGAGAGGCTGTCCGGCCCGGGTTCGCCGACCGTCGACGGTGTACGAGAGCCAGGCAGGCACGCCCAGCCCCCGCACCGCCCGCACCAGCGCCGCCGCCTCCTCGGTGTCCGGCACCGTCTCCAGCGCGAGGACGTCCGGCGCGGCGGCGGCGAGCACCTCGATCCGCGGCCGGTGGAACCGCTCCAGCTCCTCGACGCTCATCCCGTACCGACCCCGGTACTCCGACCCGTCCGCGAGCATCGCTCCGTACGGCCCGACCGACGCCGCCACCCACAGCGGCCGCGCGACCCCGGCCTCGCGTGCCTGCCGGGCTGCGGCACGGGCCAGTTCCACGCTCGACGCCAGCAGCCGTGCGGCGTCCTCGCGGCCGATCCCGCGCCGGCCGAAGCCCTCGAAGGTGGCCTGGTAGCTCGCGGTGATCGCCACGTCCGCGCCCGCCGTGAAATAGGCGAGGTGCGCCTCGGTGACCGCCTCGGGCCGCTCGGCGAGCAGCCGCGCCGACCACAGCTCGTCGCTCAGGTCGTGCCCGGCCGACGCCAGTTGGTTGGACATGCCGCCGTCGAGCACGACGGTCCGGGCGGCGAGGGCTTCGGCGAGGCCGGGGGAGGTGTTGCTGACCATGTCACGACGCTAGTCCAGACGGGCGCGATCGGGCACCGGCGTCCGGCAGACGAGCGGCAGGAATCGGGATCGGCGTCCGGCAGGTGAGCGGCGGGGGCCGGGGGCGGCGTCCAGTGGGTGAGCGGTCGGGACCGGGGCCGGTGTGCGGGAGGCGAGCGGTCGGGACCGGGATCGGCGTCCGGCATGCGCGGTCGGGACCGGGGTCGGCGTCCGGCAGATGAGCGGTCGGGACCTGGATGGGTGTCCGGGAGGTGAGCGGTCGGTACCACCGCGGCCGACCTGCGCGGAGCCACCCCCTTGCACCTGTACTGTGGAAATCGCTTACCCCCCTGTCTCGTCGGACCCGTTGACCTCCGCAGTGCCCGCCCTTACCTTTTCGGCGTTCGGAAGAGAAGTTGGCGTTCGGCATGTCGAGCACCTTGCGCCTTCCCCGTCGGCAGGCAGCCCGCACGGTCCGCGACCGGTACCGCCCCGTCCGTGTGACGGTGTGCCACTCGCCGGCGACGAACTCCCCGCCCGGCATCCGGTGCCCCGTGGCAGCGTGCAGGTGGGAAGAGTCCCCTGGGGCGCCCCGACCGGAACCGGGGCGCCCCAGGCCCGCCGGGGCCGGGTTCCCTCCGGCCCGCCGGAACCGGCTCACCCCCAGGCCCGCCGGAAACCGGCTCACCTCTGGCCCGCCGGAACCGGGCCGCCCCGGACCCGTCCGAACCCGGCTCCCGGCACCGGCCGAACCAGGGGGCCCGGGCCCGCAAGGAAGGAAAGCACCGCCGTGATCGACCTGCCCGCCGCCGACCGCTCCACGAGCCCGTACACCGGATACACCCGCGCCCACTGGGAGAAGGCCGCCGACGTCCTGCTCGCCGCCGTGGAGCCCTGCGCCACCCACGACCGTGCGCTCTACCACCTCCCGGGCGACCACGTGAGCCACTCCGGCCGCCTCTCTGACGGCCTGGAAGGGTATGCCCGCACGCTGCTGCTCGCCGCGTTCCGCCGGGACGAGACCGCGCTCGGCCGCTACGCCGAGGGCCTCGCGGCGGGCCCCGGCGGTGTCTGGCCGCGGATCGCCGACCGCAGCCAGCCCCTGGTCGAGGCCGCCTCGATCGCTCTCGCCCTGCGGCTGACCCGGCCCCTGCTGTGGGACCGCCTGGACCAGAGCGTGCGGGAGCGGACGGCGGTCTGGCTGGCGGATGCGCTCACCGCCGAACCCTGGCCCTGCAACTGGGAGTTGTTCCCGGTCACCGTGGGCGCCTTCCTCGCCGAGATCGGCCACGAACCCGAGGCGGCCCGCAGGGCGGTCGACCGCGGCCTGGAGCGCATCGACGACTGGTACGTCGGCGACGGCTGGTACACCGACGGGGACGGCCGCAAGTTCGACTACTACAACGGATGGGCCATGCACCTGTATCCGGTGCTGCACGCGTGGCTCGCCGGCGACGAAGGGCTGCTCGCGCTCTACGGAGACCGGCTCGAACGCCATCTCGCCGACCACGCCCGCCTGTTCGGCGGCGACGGCGCCCCCCTGTTCCAGGGCCGCTCGCTCACGTACCGGTTCGCGACGACGGCCCCGCTCTGGCTGGGCGCGCTCACGGGCCGTACGCCGCTGACGGCGGGAGTGACGCGACGGCTGGCCTCCGGAGCGCTGAAGTACTTCCTGGACCGGGGGGCCGTGGACGCCCGAGGGCTGCTGACCCTCGGCTGGCACGGCCCCGACACCGCCGTCCTGCAGAGCTACTCGGGGCCCGCCTCTCCCTACTGGGCGAGCAAGGGGTTCCTCGGCCTCCTGCTGCCCCCGGACCACGAGGTGTGGACGGTGGCCGAGGAGCCGGGCCCGGCGGAGCGCGCCGACGCGGTGACACCGCTCGCGGGTCCCAACTGGCTGCTGCAGTCGACCCGTTCGGACGGCGTGGTGCGCCTCCACAACCACGGCAGCGAGGACGTCCGCTACGACCCCCACTACACGCGGTTCGCCTACTCCACGGTCACCCGGCCCGTCGGACCGCCGCCCGACAACAGCGTCGTGGTCGGCGGGAACCCGGCCCGTACGGGCATCGTGCCGCTGGGCGTGGGGGACGGCTGGGCGGCCTCCCGGTACGCGGTGGGTTCCGGAGCGCAGGTGACCAGCCTGGTCGTGGCCGACGGTGCGGTGGAGGTGCGGGCCCATCTGGTGGCGGGAGCCGCTGCCGGCACCGAGGTGACGGTTACGGGATGGGCGCCCGGGGAGGGGGAGTCGGCCGAACTGGTTCCGGTCCACGGCCTGTCGGGGGGCCTCGCCCTCACGGGCGTCACCGGCGCCGCACCCGCTTTGTTCGTCGCGCTCGCCCGGCTCACCGCGGAACCCGGCCCCCGGCCCCTCACGGACCTGGTGACCGTGGAGGTGCAGGGGGACTACGGGCTGAGCGTCCGCTGGGCCACCGGACGGCTCGGGCACTTCCGCTTCACGGCCCCGGACGGGCGTGCTGCGGGCGGGCCGTGGTCGGTGGCGCCCGGCCGGTTTCAGTCCTCGCGGGCCGTCGAGGTGAGCGACATGTCCGCGTAGCGGTCGCCGGACACCCGGCCGGCGATCGGCTCCAGCAGCGCCAGCTCGTCGGCGCTCAGGGTGATCCGGGTCGCCGCCGCGTTCTCCAGGAGACGGCTGCGGCTGCGGGTCCCCGGGATCGGCACCACGGTCAGCCCGTGCACCCGGGCCCGCTGCTGCACCCAGGCCAGGGCGATCTGCGCCGTGGTGGCGCCGTGACCGGCCGCGATCGTGTGCAGCGGGGTGAGCAGGGCGGCGTTCGCCCTGGCGTTGTCGCCGCTGAAGCGCGGCAGCAGGTTCCGGAAGTCGCCGCTGGAGAGGTCCTTGCCCGCGTCGGTGAAGGACCCGGTCAGAAAGCCCCGGCCGAGCGGCGAGTACGGCACGACGGCGACGCCCAGCTCGGCGGCCGCGCCCACCACGCTCCGCTCGACGTCCCGGCTGAAGAGCGACCACTCCGACTGCACGGCGGTGATCGGGTGCAGGGCATGCGCCTCGCGCAGCTCGGCGCCGGTGACCTCGCTCAGGCCGAGGTGCTTGACCTTGCCCTCCCGTACCAGTTCGGCCATGGTGCCGACGGATTCGGCGAGCGGGACGGCGGGGTCGCGGCGGTGCATGTAGTAGAGGTCGATGACGTCGACGTCCAGGCGGCGCAGGCTCGCCTCGACGGCCTTCCTGATGTAGGCCGGGTCGTTGCTGATGGCCCGGTAACCCGGGTCGTCGG
Organism: Streptomyces sp. NPDC007971; assembly: GCF_042958635.1. Lineage (NCBI taxonomy): Bacteria > Bacillati > Actinomycetota > Actinomycetes > Kitasatosporales > Streptomycetaceae > Streptomyces > Streptomyces sp. NPDC007971. The sequence continues at coordinate 203,702 of NZ_JBIBJK010000004.1, read as the reverse complement.
CGCGGAAGGCGAAGCCGAACTTGGTGGCCAGCGTGATCTCGTCGCGGTGCGCGGCGACGAACGGCGCGAGGAACTCCTCGTTGGCGCCGGCGCCGTACATGTCGGCGGTGTCGAGGAGGGTGACGCCCGCCGCGAGAGTGGCCTCCAGTGTGTCGCGGGCCGCCGCGTCGTCCGTCTGCCCGTAAGCGGCGCTGATGCCCATGGCGCCGAAGCCCTGGACGCCGACGAGCGGGCCCCCGTTGCCCAGTGCGACCTTGCTGATCTGTTCGATGGCGCTGCTCATACCGGTGTTCCGGTCCCTTCCGGCGTCCGTCGGACGCCCCCCGTGAAAGCCGTGCCCGGTGGTGCTGTCGATCACCGCCGTGCCGGCCACGCTAGGTCATTCGAGTGCGCTCGAAGCAAGGCTGTCCGGCGCGCGGGCACGGTGCACGGTGCCGGGTGCGGGCCGGGTGCCGCCGGGGTGCGCGGGTCGCCCCGGACCGGCCCGTGCCCGCTCGTTTCGGCGGGCGCCGCAACGAACGGCGCCTAGCGTGGCCGTATGACCGCAGAGCCTGCCGTGACGTCCTTCGCCGGCCTCCACCACCAGCCCGGCGAGCCGCTGCTCCTGCCCAACGCCTGGGACCATGCCTCCGCCGTCGCCCTCGCGGCCCGGGGGTTCCCCGCGATCGGGACGACGAGCCTCGCCGTGGCGGCGGCCGCCGGGCTGCCCGACGGCCGGGGCGCGACCCGCGAACAGACCCTGTGCCTCGCCCGCACGCTCGGCGCGGAGCCCTTTGCGCTGTCCGTCGACGCCGAGGACGGATTCGGTGAGGACCCGGACGACGTCGCCGAGCTGGCGAGCGAGTTGTGGGCGGCGGGGGCCGTCGGAATCAATCTGGAGGACGGACTCGGACCGGCCGCCCGGCACGCCGCGAAGATCGCCGCGGTGAAGAGGGCCGTACCCGCCCTGTTCGTCAACGCCCGCACGGACACGTACTGGCTGGGCGACGGCGACGAGACGGAGACCCTGCACCGCCTCGACGCCTACCAACAGGCGGGCGCCGACGGGGTGTTCGTGCCCGGACTGTCCGACCCGGACCGGATCGGCGCCCTCGTCCGGCGCGTCCGCGCCCCGCTCAACGTCCTCTACTCGCCCGCCGGCCCCACGGTGTCGCGGCTCGCCGGTCTCGGCGTCGGCCGCATCAGCCTCGGCTCGCTGCTCTACCGGCGGGCGCTGGGGGCTGCCCTGGACGCGGTGGCCGACATCGCGGCCGGGCGGGTCCCGGGCGGCACGACACCGTCCTACGCCGAGGTGTGCGCACCCTCCAGGAGCGTCCCGGCGAGCCGGTCGGCGAAGTCCACCGGGTGCTCCAGGGTGCCGAGATGACCGCCCGGGAACTCCCTGAAGCAGCCGCCGAGGCGGTCGGCGAGGAGCTCGGTGGTGCGGTGCAGGAGGTGCCCGCGTGAGTCGGCGCCGGCGGCGAGGGTCAGACGGCCCCCGGGGGCGGTGAAGGAGGGCACATGGGCGGAGAAGGGGCGCAGGACATGGGCGAGGAAGACGCCCATCGGGGTCGCCGATCCGCCCTCGGCGGGCGGACGGCCGGGACCGTCCAGGGCGTCGATCAGTTCCGTACGCCGCTCCCGGCCGTCCGGCAGCACCGTCACGCAGGGCGGCTCGTGCGCCACCACGCCCGCCAGCCGCCCCGGGTACCGGGCGAGCAGGTCGAGGACGGCGATGCCGCCGGAGCTGGTGCCGAACACGTAGGCCTGCTCGCCCGGCGGCAGCACCTCCTCCAGCACCCGGTGCGCCCCGTCGCTCCAGTCCGCCGGACGCTGGTCGGGGACCGGCAGGCCGAGCCGCCCGTGGGCGAGCCCCAGCGGGTCGTACGTCACCACGGTGAAGCGCAGCGCCAGCCGCTCGGTCAGCGGCCCGAGCCCCATGGGGTGCCCGGCCCCGCCCGGCACGACCAGCAGGACGGGACCGCTGCCCGTCATGTCGTGGTGCAGAAGGTCACTCATCGTTCCTCGTCTCCCGGGGCCAGTGCGTGAGGGCCAGATGCAGGGCTTCGACCGCCTTGTCCCAGGAGGCCCGGACATCCCGGTCCGCGCCGAAGCCGCCCGCGGACTCCAGGGCGCAGTACCCGTGGAAGGTGCTGCGCAGCAGGCGTACGGCGTCCGTCAGGTCGGGCTCGGCGAGGCCGTAGGCGCGCAGCATGCCGTAGGTGATCTCGGCCGTGCGGCGCAGGGCGGGGGAATCGGCGATCAGGGCCTGGTCGATACGGATCTGGGTGGCCGCGTACCGGCCCGGGTGCTCCAGGGCGTAGGCCCGGTAGGCGCCCGCGAACGCGGCCAGCGCGTCCTTGCCCGCCCGTCCGGCCACGGCCGCCGCGATCCGGTCGATCAGCTCGCCTCCCGCGTGCAGCGCGAGCCGGGTCCGCAGGTCGCCCAGGCCGCGGACGTGCGAGTACAGACTCGCGTCCTTCACGCCGAAGTGCCGCGCCAGCGCGGACAGGCTGACGTTCTCGAAGCCCGCCTCGTCGGCGAGGTCGGCCGCCGCCGTGACCAGCCGGTCGGCCGTGATACCCGCACGGGCCATCGGACCCCTCCTCCTAGTTGACCTAGGAATAATCCTAGGGCATCTAGGTTCAGGGTGCTCGCCGGGCGGGACAGTGCCGTCCGGTGGCGGCGACCAACTGCACGTCCTCCGCCCTCAGGCGCAGGGCGTGGCGGGACGTGTCCCTGCCCCGCGCCGGGTCCGGGTCCCAGAGCCATACGGTGTCGCCGCTCGCCCGGAAGGAGAGGACGGGGTGCCGCGTCGGGACCGGCCCGTTGATGACGGGGATCTTTCCGGTGAGCGGTTCGATGCAGACGAGGTCGCCCCGGATGCCGAAGTAGGCGGGTGCGCGCCGGCCCTGGGCGGCGGCCGCCATCGTCCGGTGGGCGGCCCTGTCCACGCCGCCCACCGCGCCGGACGCCACGGTGAGCACCACCACCAGCGCCATCAGCGGCAGGACCCAGCGGACCAGCCCGGCGGCACCCGTCTGCACGTTGAAGTGCCGGGCCCAGCCGGCCAGTGCGACCAGGACCAGCCCGCATCCGGCGGCCGTGGTCAGCGGGCGCAGCGCCACGACGTACTGCCAGTAGAAGGCCACGTGCACGGAGTCGGCCGGGACGCCGAAGAAGTCCTCCAGGTACATGGCGTGCAGGAACGATCCGACCCAGGGCATCACGAACGGCAGCGGCGCGGCCAGGACGGGCAGGAACCACTGCATGTTGCGGCTGAACCAGGACTCGCTCAGGGCGTACCACAGGCCGAGGACGACGAAGCCGAGGCCCGCGGTCACGCCGAATCCGGCGAGCTGCCCGGCCGTTCCCACGTCCAGGGCGCTCGCCCACAGGGCACCGACGGCGGTCAGGCCCCACACGACGATCACGCCGATGCCCAGCCGGACCAGCCACGGACGGGGCTCGTTCGCGGACACCCACGTGCCCACGGGCCAGCACATGCCGAGCGGCCACCCGAGCGCCAGGAGCCGCCACGGCGTCGCCAGGGAGCCGAGGACGATTCCGCAGGCGAGGCTGACGACGACGACCGCACCGACGGCCGCGATCACGATCGCCCTGCGGCGCGGATCGGCCGACCGGTAGCGGGTGCCGGGCCCGATCGACCTGCGGATGTCGTGCGCGTCGGGGTCGAAGGGCGCTCCCCCCAGATTGCGCTGCTCCAGTTCGGCGCGTGCCCGGTCCCGTTGCTCCTCGGTGTACTCGCCGCGCAGGTGCAGGGTGTGCCGTACGTCCCGCCCGCCGACGGCTGTCCAGTGTTCGAGAACCCACCGCAGCACGCGGCCCGCGCCGTCCGGCACCTTGTGGTGGACGTGGTACGTCGTGTCCGGCGCCTCCGGCCTCGGCCGTATGAGCTTGGCCTCCCGCACCCGGACGTCGAGCCTGCGCCGGGCGGCGAGCGTCGTCAGGTGTTCGCAGGCCATCGACCTGGCCGTCAGCCGTGAGCCCAGGAGCGGGACTTCGACGAGCAGTGCGGCGTATCCGTCGTCCGCGGTGATCGCGTCGCCCTCCCGTGCCGGCCGCACCCGCCAGCCCTGCGCGGCGAACACACCGGTCGCCAGCTCCAGTTCGTCCGGGTCCTCGCGGACCTCGACGACCAGACGCACCCTGCGGTTGAACGGTTCCGGCATCACCCGTGGCCGGGTTCGACGGTGGTCACAGCGCTCCTCGCTCACGTTCCGGCAGGCCCCGTGCGTCCTGCGGGCGAAGTTTCGCACACCGGTGCGCGGACGTGCTCCCGGGCGGTCCCGCCGAGCCGTCGGCCGAGCCGACGGCAGCGAGCCGGCTCGTGGTGCGGACGGGTCTCACGGGCACGTACGGATCTCATGAGCCGCCCAACACGGTTGATCCGCCCAGTGGTTGGGGTATCCGTTCGCCAGGGGCGGGTGATGCGGGGCCGGCCGCAGCGGCGAGGGGGAGCCGGATGGTGCACGAGGCGCGACGTGACGAGGAGCCCACGGCGTCGACGAGCCCGCCGACGGTCCGATCGCCCCTGAAGCAGCGGGACTTCGGCATCTTCTGGGCCGCCCAGACGCTCTCCGTCCTCGGCGACGCCTTCGCGCTGATCGCCCTGCCGCTGCTGGTCCTGGAGGCCACCGGATCGGTGGCCCGCATGGGGCTGCTGACCGCCGTCGGCGGCGCCGCGTCCGTGCTCGCCGCCGTCTTCGCCGGGGTGGTGGTGGACCGGGTCGACCGGCGCCGCCTGCTGATCGTCTGCGACCTGTTCCGCATGGTCCTGTACGGACTGGTCCCGCTGGTCTGGGCCTTCGGCCCGCGCCTCTGGGTGCTCTACGCGGTGCTGCCCGTGTGCGAGGCCGTCGGCATGTTCTTCTCCGTCGGATACGTCACCGTCGTCCGCGGCCTGGTCGGCACCGACCGGCTCACCGAGGCCAACGGCCTGCTGAACTCGACCGCCGCCGCGGCCGGAGTCCTCGGACCCCTCTGCGCGGGCCTCGTCGCCGCCTGGACCGGGCCGGCCGCCGCCGTCGCCGTCGACGCCGCCAGCTTCGGCGTCTGCGCAGCCTGCCTGCCCCTCGTACGCCTGCGCCCGCGCCCCGCCGACGACCGGCCGGCCTCCCGGCGCGGCACCCTGTGGCAGGACCTGCGCACCGGGGTCGGCTTCCTGCGCCGGCACCCGGTGCTGCGCACGCTGACCGTGCTGCTGTTCGTCTTCGGCTTTCTGACCCTCGGCCTGACCGACCTGCTGATCTACCACCTCAAGCACGACCTCGGCCGCCACGACGGCACGGTCGGCACCGTCCTGGCCGTCGGCGCGCTCGGCACCATCGCCGGATCGCTGCTCGTCGCCCGCGTCCGCCGCCGGCTGGGCTTCGGCCTCACCTGGATCGGCTCGGTCGCGGTGTGCGGCCTCGCCATCGCCGGCATCGGCGGGTCGGACGCGGTCCTTGTCGTCGCCTTGCTCGCCGTCGCCTTCCTGGCCTGCGTCGGCATGGCGGGCACCTGCTCCATGTCCCTGCGCCAGGAGATCACCCCCGAGCACCTCCTCGGCCGCGTCACCTCCGCCTACTGGACCCTCACCTACGCCGCCGCACCCGTCGGCGCCGCCTTCCTCACCTGGGCGGCCGAGCGCTGGGGCACCGCACCGGTGGCCCTGGTGGCGGGCGCCGGCTGTGTCCTGATCGCGGCGGCCGCGGTGGCCACACCCGTCCGCCGGGCCTGAGCACGCCCACCGGCGGCGGCCCCCGTGCGGGACGTGACCGTGGCCGGCCGGGCGCTGAGCCACCGGCCGGCCACGGGGCCCGGATCCGCGGGCGTCGCCGGCGCGTCCGTCAGCCGGTCGCCGAGAAGACGAACGAGAACTGCGCGGGCTCGGCCCGCAGGTGGTACTGCGGCAGCGGGCCCGGGCCGCAGGACTGCGAGCCGAGTCCGTGCTGGCCGTGGTCGAGGTTGACCCATACCCCCGCCGACGAGCCGCCGCCGGATGCCGCACCGGGGGCGAGGTCGCAAAGGTGTGCCGCCGCGTCGAGCTGCTCGGTGGTCCAGCGCCGGGCGGTGAAGTAGAACTCCGGGTCGCCCTCGATGTGCAGACCGCCGATCCGCGCCCAGCGGACATCGGCCCGGGCGCCGTTCTCCTGCGGACGGACGTAGGGCGTCTGCAGATCGTCCACCGTCGACCGCCACCGGCCGATCATGGACGCCGTCCTGCTGTCCGGGTACGCCTCGCCCGGACCGCCGCCGAACCACTGCACGCGGTCGGCCTCGGCCAGCGCGAAGCGGATGCCGAGCCGGGGCAGCGGCACCGTCCAGTCGCCCTCAGGCGTCACGGAGACGGCCAGCCGCAGACGGCTGCCGTCCGACGTCCAGCGGTACACGGCCGACAGCCCGATCTCGCGGGCGGCCGGCGCCACCCTGGTGCGCACCGTCAGTGCCTCGTCGCCCGCCTCGACCGTGTCCAGGCGGTGCCGCATCCGGTGCAGTCCGAGCGTGCGCCACAACGGGCCGTACCGGGTGTCGGTCTGCCAGGCGGCGCCGTTGTCGTTGTCCGTGACGGCCCGCCACACGTCCAGACGCAGCCCGGTGACAGCCACCCCGCCGACCGTCCGCAGGGCGCCGGTGCGGGCGTCGAAGGAGGCCGGGCCGAGGGTGATGACACCGTCGCCGCGCACCGGCCCGCCGGTCGGCGCGACCGACGGGATCTGACGTGCGGACACGGCGAACTGGCCCCAGGCGACGACATGGTCCTTCGGCGCCCAGGGGGTGTCGGCGGCGAGCAGCGCCCGTACCGTCCAGTGGGCCTCGCCGGGCCCGGTGGCGGCCGGCCGCCCGGGCAGCTTCACCTCGGCCGACTCGCCGGGCGCGAGCGGGGGCACGGGGAGGGTTCCCTCCCCGGCGGTCTCGCCGTTCACCTGGTACGACCAGGCGAAGGCCAGCTCCGAAAGATCCGCGAAGCCGTACCGGTTGGTGACGCGCACCGTGCCGCCGGCGCCGTCGCCCTCGATGACGACCGGTTCGATCACCTTCTTGTACTCGACCAGGCCGGGGGAGGGCCGGCGGTCCGGGAACAGCAGGCCGTCGCAGACGAAGTTGCCGTCGTGCAGCTCCTCGCCGAAGTCGCCGCCGTAGGCATAGCCGAACCGCTCGTCCCTGATGCCGTGGTCGATCCACTCCCAGACGAAGCCGCCCTGGAGCCGGTCGTACGTCTCGAAGATCCGCTGGTAGTCGGCGAGACCGCCGGGGCCGTTGCCCATGGCGTGCCCGTACTCGCAGAGCAGGAAGGGGAGTTGGCGGCGCCGGTGCGGTCCGCCGTCCAGGCCGCGGCCGATCCGCTCGACCTCGGCGTGATCGGCGTACATCCGTGAGTAGACGTCCGTGTCACGGCAGTCGGGATCGCCCTCGTAGTGCAGGAGCCGCGAGGAGTCACGGTGGCGGATCCACTCGGCCATCGCGGTCAGGCCCCGGCCGGTGCCGGCCTCGTTGCCGAGGGACCAGATGACGATCGAGGGGTGGTTCTTGTCCCGCTCCACCATTCGGGCGGCACGGTCCAGCAGGGCCGGGGTCCAGCGGTCGTCGTCGACGGGGTTGTCCCGCCAGCGCTGCTCGGTGAAGCCGTGGGTCTCCAGGTCGCACTCGTCGATCACCCACAGGCCCAGCTCGTCGCACAGATCGAGGAAGGCGGGGTGCGGCGGATAGTGGGAGGTGCGGACGGCGTTGATGTTGTGCCGCTTCATCAGCAGCACGTCCTCGCGCATGGTGTCCGTGTCGAGCGCACGGCCCCTCTCCGGGTGCCACTCGTGCCGGTTGACCCCCCTGAACAGCACCGCCGTGCCGTTGACCTTGATCAATCCGTCCGACAGCTCCACCGTGCGGAAGCCGATGCGCAGCGGCACCCGCTCGCCCTCGGTGGCCAGCACCCCGTCGTACAGCCGCGGACGCTCCGCCGACCAGGGCTCGACCGGCACCGTGACCGGCTCGCCGGCCGCGGTGTCGACGCCGAGTTCCGGCACGGTCACCCGGCCGTCCACGTCGGAGTCGACGCGCAGGGTGCCGGTGCCTGCGACATGGTCGTAGGAGGCGTGCACGAAGAAGTCGAGGACGCTGCCCGCCGGCCGGTGCAGCAGGGTGACATCACGGAAGATGCCGGGCAGCCACCACTGGTCCTGGTCCTCCAGGTACGAGCCTGCCGACCACTGGTGGACCCGGACCGCCAGCACATTGCCCGCGGGCTTGAGCAGATGGCCCACCGCGAACTCGTGCGGCAGCCGGGAGCCCTTGAACTCGCCGAGGCTCGTGCCGTTCAGCCAGATCCGGGCGCAGGACTCCACGCCGTCGAGGCGCAACACCGCCCCGCCGCCGTCCGGCCAGTCCTCGGGCAGGTCGAAGACGCGCAGATGATCGCCGGTCGGGTTCTCGGTCGGCACCCGGGGCGGGTCGACGGGGAAGGGGTAGAGGTGGTTGGTGTAGACGGGGGAGCCGTGCCCCTGGAGGACCCAGTGGCCCGGGACCGTCACCTGCGCCCAGCCGCCGGCGTCGTACCCCTCCTGGGCGAAGGAGTCGTCCTCGGTATCGGCGGTGCCGGACAGCCTGAAGCGCCAGCTGCCGTTCAGTGAGAGGGACTCGGCGTCCGAGGACGCGTACCGGGCCCGGGGCGGCAGCGCCCCCGATCCCGGCGAGACGTCCTCGATGTACTCGGTGCTCGTGCGGATGGACATCGCTCTCCTGGCTCAGCCCCTGGAACCGGTCTGTGCGCTCCCCTGCACCGGCCGGCGCCGGCGCAGGAGGGACACGGACAGCAGGGGCGGGATGGAAGGGGAGGCCGCCGTGGAGTTCAGGCGGTGGTCGGCGGTCCGGCGGGTCGGGCAGGACGACAGCGTGACCCGGACCGCGGGCCGGCGTGCGCAGGGCGCCCGGGTGTCGTCCAGGGGGTCACCGCCTGGACCAGGTCTGGTTGGTGCCGCCGTTGCAGCTGTAGAGGATCACCGGGCTGCCGTCGGCACTCGCCCGGCCGCTGACGTCCAGGCACTGGCCCGTCTCCTCGTTGACGATCTGCCCGTCGGCGTTCAGCAGCCAGCGCCCGGTGCCCCGGCCGTCGTAGGAGGCCGTGGTCGCCGGGCCCGAACTCCCCGCCGTCAGATACCCGTTCGCGCCCTTCAGGGTGCCCCGGGCGTCGTAGGACCACGCCTGCCCCGCCTGCCCCGTGCAGGTGCCGATGCGGGCGCCGGACGCGTCCGCCGTCAGGCACTTGCCGGACTGCGTGCCCTGCCAGGCGCCGGTCACGGCCGATGCGCCGCGCCCCGCCCGGTCGAAGACGTACGTGGTGACGGACCGGGCGGCGAGGGTCGCCGAAGCCGTACCGCCGTGCACCGACGGCCGGGCGGCGTCCGCCCAGTCCTCGGTGGCCGAGGTGCGGACGGCCTGTGCGGCGCGCACCGGCGTGCGGCTGTTGAAGTGCAGGTGCAGTGCCGTGTCGGTGGTGTTGTGGTTGTTGACCACGACCACCCAGCGGCCCTCGGAGTCGTAGGCCGTGACCTCGACCCCGCTCGGTGCGCCCGTCACGTCGTGCGCCACCGAGCCCGGCCGTACGAACCTGCTGTACTGGCCGAGCGCGTAGTACCGCTTCGTGAAGTACAGCTCCTGGTTGCCGTCGGCCGCGTAGTCGGGGTCGTAGTAGATCAGGCCGTCGTTCCAGCCCTCGTCGTTGCGTGCGGCCGGATCGGTGCCGTACCCGCTGGCGAGCGCCACCCACCACTGGAACGCCGAGTCGTGGGCGGTCGCGAGGTCCCTGTAGATGATCCGGGACATCAGCAGGGCGTTGTCGATGGTCGGGTCGTACTCCTGGTTCCAGCCCGTCGTGCCCTTGCCGAAGCAGCAGATCTCGGTGGCCCAGGAGGCCTTGCCGGCCGACCGCGACGTCTCGTACACCTTGCCGAGGTCTCCGTCGCCGGGGTCGTCGTAGGTGTGGTGGGCCAGCCTGGACACGTACGGGGCGGTGCCCGGTCGGGAGATCCACCGCGGCACTTCGGTGGTGAACTGGGTCGTCCTGCTGGACTCGTCCGCGATGATGCCGGTCCGCTGGTGCCGGGCCCGCTGCTCGGCGCCCAGCGCGCGCACGATGTCGTCGCGCTGGTCCACCGGAACCGGCATGCCTTCCTGGCCGCAGTCGGCGAAGCTGTTGTCCGGCTCGTTGAAGGGGCTGATGTAGTCCCAGGTGCACGCCCTCGCGGGCGAAGTGGTCGCTCACGTCGGCGATGTACCGGGCGAAGTCGCCCTCGTTCTCCGCCTTCAGCAGACCTCCGCAGCTCTTGCCGTTGGACGTCCACCGCGCGGGTGCGCTGTTGACGAAGCCGATCAGGTCCTCGACGCCGTACCGGGCGGCGTAGCCGAGGAACGTCCGGCCGCCCTTGTCCCTGCTCCAGTCGTAGGAGCCGCCGGGCCCGAGGAAGTCCTCGGGGGCGCGGGCCGGCGTGGTGACGCCGGTGCCGCCCGCGCCGATGTTGTAGCGGTAGGCGCTGAGGTCCAGGCCCTGGGAGGAGAACAGGAGTTTTGCGACCCGGGCCTGGACGGCGGGCGAGAAGTGCTGGAGGTCGTTGACCCACCAGGCGCCCGAGGCGCCGATGTCGTCGATGGTCTGGGCGGCGTGCGGGGAGACCTCGGCCGTCACGGGGGCGGCTGTGGCGCTCGCGGCCGGGGAGGTGAGCAGCGGGCTCGTGACGGCCAGCGCCGCCGCGACGGTCAGCAGGAAGGATCTCCCGGTGCGGGGCCGGGCGGTGGCGGGCCGAGCTCCGGCCGTGCGGCCACCGGAGGCCCGAGCGGTGCGGGGGTGAGCGGTACGGGTGTGAACGGTGCGGGTGTGAACGCTGCGGGGGTCGGACACGTGCATCCCTTCCGTCGTCATGAAGGCGGTGCGGTACGGCTCCTTGCGGGGGCGGCGGTGCGCCTGGTGCCGCCGGTCCTGTGGCCGGCGGACTGCAGTGCCCCTTCCAGCGCGAACGTGGCCGCGCCGAGGGACACCGGGTCGGTGGGGATCGGGGAGAGGACGATCTCGGTGGCGGCCAGCGGCCGCCGGAGCGCGTGCCGGGCCACGGCCGCGCGCACCTCGCCGAGCAGCGGCTCGCCCAGCCGGGCCGCCACCCAGCTGCTGAGCACGACGACTTCGGGGTTGAGAAGGTTGATCAGGTCGGAGATCCCGGCGCCCAGGTAACGGGCGGTGTCCTGGACCACCTTGAGCGCCACCGGGTCGTTCGCGGCGGCCGCCCGGGCCAGCGCGTCGACGGTGGCCGTCTGGTCCTCGGGGTGCAACAGCGGTGACTGCGGGCTGAGTTCGCGCAGGTTCTGCATGATGCCGGGCGCGCCGACGTAGGTCTCCACACAGCCCTGGTTGCCGCAGTGGCACAGCCGCCCGTCCAGCACGAGCGTGGTGTGGCCCCACTCGCCGGCGCTGTTGCTCACGCCCCGGTGCAGCCCTCCGCCGAGGGCGAGACCCGCGCCGACGCCCGTGCCGAGGTTCACCACGACCGCGTCCCCGCGGCCCCGCGCGGCGCCGAACCACAGCTCCGCCACCGCGCAGGCGCGCAGCGGATTGTCCAGGTGGAGGGGGTAGGCGATGTGTTCGGCGAGCAGGTCGAGCAACGGCACGTCGTGCCAGTTCAAGTTGGGCGCGTACTCGGCGACGCCGGTGTCCCGGTCCACCTGGCCCGGCACGCTCACCCCGACGCCCAGCACCCGGGCCGCCTCGCCCCCGGCCTGGGCGACCACCGAGCCGACGGCGGCGGCGACGTGGCCGACCACCTGCTCGGGGCGGCTCTCGCCGGGCCGCAGGTCCTCGTCGGCGCGGGCCAGCACGTTCAGCGCCAGATCGAACAGCTCGACGTGGACGTACGTCTCGGCGACGTCGACGCCGATCAGCGCGCCCCCCGAGGCGTTGACGGCGACGAGCCCCCGGGGGCGGCCCCCGGCCGAGTCCTCGAAGCCGACCTCGGTGATCATGCGCAGGTCCAGCAGTTCGCCGACGAGCGTGGCGACGGTGGCCAGGCTCAGTCCGGTGGCGGCCGCCAGCTCCTGCCGGGAGGTGGGAGAGCCCGCAATGATCTGACGCAGCACCTCGTAGCGGTTCGCGGTGCGGATGTCGCGCGATGTGCGCTTCACGGAGCTGCCCCTCCCGTCCCGTCGGACCAGGCCGGGGCGACGAGCACCGGCGCGGCGTCAGGCTATGGGCCGGGAAGGGATTTCGGCAAGGGGTTAGGAAAGGGGGTGGAAAAAGTCCGCCGGACGTCGGCCGCCGTTCAGTTGCCGAGCACGTCCCGTACGAAGGCGTTGGCGAACTTGCCGGTGGGGTCGAGGGTGTGGGCCAGCGCGCGGAAGTCGGCCAGGCGCGGGTACCGTCCGCGGAGCACCGGCGGCGGGGTGGTGAACACCTTCCCCCAGTGCGGGCGCGGACCGAAGGCGTCCAGGGCCTCCTCCACCCGGCGGACCACCGGGAGCACGGCCGCGACGTCCTCGGTCCAGGTGAAGTGCAGGGCGACCGAGTCGCGGCCGTGGGACATGCCGAGCCACTGCCGGTCGGCGGCGACCGTCCGCACCTCGCAGGTCTGCAGGACACCCGCGACCGCCGACCGGACGGCGTCGAGGGCGCACAGCGCGTCGACGGCGGCAGGCCTCGGCAGCAGATACTCCGACTGCAGCTCCGCGCCGCTGCTGGGGGTGAACTCCGCCCGGAAGTGCGGCAGCCGCTCGTGCCACGGCCCCGGCACCCCGAACTGCTGCGTGCAGTTCGCCGCCGGCATCCCCGGCACGGGGTGCAGTGCCTCGGTCGCGGGGGCGGCCCACGGGAAGTCCACCGGCGCCTGGTCGGTGCGGCGCTTGACCCACACCTGGCCGAAGCCCGGCTTGCGCCAGTCGGTGAGCAGGCTCACGCTGTACCCCGACGCCGCCACCGCCTCGAAGTCCAGGCCGGCCAGCGGAAGTCCGGTGAACAGGTGCTGCTCGACCTCGTACGAAGGCTCCAGGTCCAGCGTGAGCGCGGTGACGACGCCGAGCGCGCCGAGCGAGGTCACCGCGCCGTCGAAGCCTTCGTCGCCGCGGCCGATCGACACCGCCGAACCGTCCGCGGTGACCAGCTCCACCTCCCGCACCGCGGCGGCGAGCGGCCCGTTGCCGACCCCCGAGCCATGGGTGCCGGTCGCCACCGAGCCGGCCACCGAGATGTGCGGCAGCGAGGCCATGTTGGGCAGGGCGAGACCGTGCGCGTGGACCGTGCGGGCGAGTTCGGCGTACCGCACGCCGCCCGCGACGCGCACCGTACGGGCCGCGCCGTCCACGTCGATCAGCGGCGGCAGGGCGGCGGTCGACACGAGGACTCCGTCGGCGCCGGGGTCGGCGATCCGGTTGAAGGAGTGGCCGCTGCCCAGCACCCGCACCTTCGCGCTGCCGGCCACCAGGGCCCTGAGCGCGTCCGGGGTGTCCGGGCGGTGGAACTCCCGGGCCGCGTACGTGATGTTGCGCGCCCAGTTGGCGACCGCCGGTACCGGCTCCGTCATGTCCTGTCGTCCCTCCGGAGAGTGTGTGTCCGTTGACCCTCTCATCGGCCGGGACCTACCGTAGAGAGCGGTTGCTACCCGCGCGTCACCCAGCCGGAAGGCCCCTTCCTTGCCCGAACGCCCCCAGGCGCTCTTCGCCATGACGGCACGGAACGTGCCGCACGTCTTCCCCCCGGACGTCCTCGCCCTGCTGCGCGAGCACGTGGAGATCGATCCCGCCCTGGTGGCACACGACTTCGCCGAACCCCGGGTACGGGAGACGCTCGTGCGCACCGAGGTCCTGATCACCGGCTGGGGCTGCCCCCGCCTGGACGCGGCCGCCCTGGACGCGGCCCCGCAGCTGCGCGCGGTGCTGCACGCGGCCGGCTCGGTCAAGGGCTTCACCACCCCCGAGGTCTGGCAGCGCGGCATCCTCGTCTCCTCGGCCGCCGCCGCCAACGCCCTGCCCGTCGCCGAATACACCCTCGCCATGATCCTGCTCGCCGGCAAGGACGTCTTCGCCTTCCGCGACCGGCTGCGCGCCCGCCGCACCTTCCCCCACGGCGACCTCGTCCCCGGCATCGGCAACCACGGCCGCCGCGTCGGCGTCGTCGGCGCCTCCCGTATCGGCCGCCGGCTGATCGAACTGCTCCGGCCCCACGACCTGCGGGTGAGCCTCACCGACCCGTACGTCGACCGGCCCGGGGCCGCGCGCCTCGGTGTGCCCCTGCTGCCCCTCGACGAACTGCTGCGCACCTCCGACATCGTCACCCTGCACGCCCCGCACACCCCCGAGACCCGGCACCTGGTCGGTGCCCGGGAACTCGCGCTGATGCCCACCGGATCCGTGCTGATCAACACCGCGCGCGGTGCCCTGGTCGACCACGACGCGCTCATCGGCGAGCTGCGCAGCGGGCGGCTGAGCGCCGTCCTCGACGTCACCGATCCCGAGCCGCTGCCCGCCGACTCGCCCCTGTTCGACCTGCCCAACGCGTTCGTGACCCCGCATCTCGCCGGTTCCCAGGGCAACGAGGTGGCCCGGCTCGGGCGGACGGTGGTGGAGGAGGCGGGGCGGCTCGCCGCGGGGGCCGGGCTTCTGCACGCCGTCGACCACGCGCAGCTGACGCGGTCGGCCTGACACCGGCCCGCGTGCGGGTGCTCAGCAGCCGTACCGTCCGCGGACCCCCGACCCTCCCGAGCCCGAGCGTCGATCATCACAATCTGCTGATTTCGTTGATCCATCGAGTCAAGTGAACTGTTTCCGCAATCCAATGGCGCCATCGATGCGCTTTCAGTAGATTTGCTGCCCATGACCTCACAACCCCTCCCTGCCCAGCTCCCCGAGACCGACCTCACCCGGCACCGCCGCCTGCGCGAGCAGGGCAGCCGGGAGCGGGCCGATCTCGAAGCGATCCTGGACGCCGGGTTCGTCTGCCATCTGGGAGTGGTGGCCGAGGGGCGGCCGCTGGTCGTGCCGACCGTGTACGGCCGGGACGAGCGGCAGCTGTACGTCCACGGGTCCGTGGCCAGCCGCAGCCTCGCGGGCGGCACCCCCGTCTGCGTGACCGTCACCCACGTCGACGGCCTGGTCCTCGCCCGCTCCGTCTTCGAGCACGGGGTCAACTACCGCAGCGCGGTCATCCACGGCGAGGCCCGCAGGATCACCGACCCGGAGGAGAAGCTGGAGGGGCTGCGCCGGCTCACCGAGCACGCGACGCCCGGGCAGTGGTCGTACGCCCGGCGGCCGAACCGCAGGGAACTGGCCGCCACCACCCTGCTCGCCCTCTCCCTGGAGGAGGCCTCGGTCAAGATCCGCACCGGCGCCCCCGAGGACGGCGACGGACCCGACGCCGGGCTGGGCCTGTGGGCCGGCACCCTGCCGCTGACCGCGGTCTGGGGCGCCCCCGTGGCAGACCCGCTGCTGCCGCCGGACGTCCCCGTCCCGGGACACGTCGCGCGTCGCGAGGGGACCCGGCACGGCTGACGCGCGAGCGGGGGCATACCGTGAGGAGCCGAACGCCTGAGCCGGGAGGAGATTACGGGATGGGCAGCCGCACCGCGCTGGTCGAGGATCTGATGGAGCGCTTTCCGCATGTGCCGCGGGAAGCCGTCTTCAAGGAGGACCTGCTCCGGGGCGGTGTCGCCTTCGACCCGTCCGCCCTGAGCGACACCTCCAACGAGGCGGCCGGGGACGTCAAACCGAAGTCGTACTTCATCTTCTCCTTCGACCACAGCACCCTGCCCGAACTGGGCGAGGCCGCGCTGCGCCGCCCCCCGGAGGAGATCATCCTCACGGGCGGCCCGTACGGCCTGCGCCGTACCGTCGTCTCGGTGCGGGTGAACCCCGCCTCGCCCTACCGGGTCGCCGCCGACGACGAGGGCGTGCTCGGGCTCTACCTGGACGGGAAGCGGATCGCCGACGTCGGCGTGCCGCCCATGCCGGAGTACTACCGGCACACCCTCGCCAACGGGAAGTCCGTCATGGAGGTCGCCCCCACCATCCAGTGGGGCTACCTGATCTACCTGACCGTCTTCCGGGTCTGCCAGTACTTCGGCGCCAAGGAGGAGTGCCAGTACTGCGACATCAACCACAACTGGCGCCAGCACAAGGCCGCGGGGCGGCCCTACACGGGTGTGAAGGACGTCGAGGAGGTCCTCGAAGCCCTGGAGATCATCGACCGGTACGACACGCAGAAGGCGTCCACCGCCTACACCCTCACCGGCGGCGCGATCACGTCCAAGGTGGCGGGCCGCGACGAGGCCGACTTCTACGGGCACTACGCCAAGGCCATCGAGGAGCGCTTCCCGGGCCGCTGGATCGGCAAGGTCGTCGCGCAGGCCCTGCCCAAGGCGGACGTGCAGCGGTTCAAGGACTACGGCGTGCAGATCTACCACCCCAACTTCGAGGTGTGGGACCGCCGGCTGTTCGAGCTGTACTGCCCCGGCAAGGAGCGCTACGTCGGCCGGGACGAGTGGCACAAGCGGATCCTCGACTCCACCGAGGTGTTCGGCGCGCGCAATGTGATCCCCAACTTCGTGGCGGGCGTGGAGATGGCCGAGCCGTTCGGCTTCACCACCGTCGACGAGGCCATCGCCTCCACCACCGAGGGCCTGCGCTTCTTCATGTCGCACGGGATCACGCCCCGCTTCACCACCTGGTGCCCGGAGCCCACCACGCCGCTCGGCAAGGCCAACCCGCAGGGCGCGCCGCTGGAGTACCACATCCGGCTGCTGGAGGCCTACCGGGCCACGATGGACGAATTCGGTCTCTCCTCGCCCCCCGGCTACGGCCCGCCCGGACCCGGCCGCGCCGTCTTCTCCGTCAGCTCCTTCATGGACAGCCTGCCCGCCGAGGAGCCGGCCCAGGTGTGATCCGCCCGCGCAAACTGCCACGGCGGTGAGTCGGACGGCGCCCGCGTCCGTATCAGAGGCCGGAGTGGTCGGCCCCGCGGACGCGGTCACGCCACGCTACCTCGCGGTCACCGGATTTGAATACGCCGCTTGTCAGTTGTGTCGAGGACGTGAAAGGCTCCTGCCCGCCGCGAGGTTCCCCCAACTCCATTCCTCCTATGGTGAGTTGACCTCGCTCGTGGATGCAGGAGTCCCATGCCCGACGTGCCGACCCCCCAGGACGCCACCGAGGCCGCGCTGTTCTCGGAGTGCTGGGATGCGGTGCTCTCGTACGCCGACCTGTGCACCTCCGGCTCGCTGACGGCTCATCAGCTGGCCACCGAGGCGTTCGCCCTCGGCATGCGCGAGGTGCGTGCGGCCGGGGCCGTGTCCGTGCGCGGCCCCGCGCGGCGGGCCGGGCTGCCGGTGATCGCGGAGCTGCTCACCGCCGTCCGCGCCACGGCCGCGGGCTGGGAGGCCGGCGGTCAGGGGCACAAGCTGGACCCCGACCTGAGGCTGTGGCTCAACTCCGGCCAGGCCGCCCGCTACAGCGGCCCTCCGCCGGGCCGCCCGGTCGCGCTGCGCGGCCTGAGGGACATGCAGGACGCCGACGCCTCGCTGCTGTGGCTCGCGGAGGCGGAGGCACTGCCCCTGCCCGCTGTGGCCCGCCGGCTCGGGCTGGACCCGGTCACGGTCGCCGACGAGCTCGACCAGGTCCGCGGCCTGTTCCGGGACCGCTGCCGGCGTGCGCACCTCGACTCCCCGATGGACGCGCAGTGCCGCAGCTACGCCCGGCTGCTGGACGCGGTCACCCGCTCGCCCGCCGCCGACACGCCGGGCGACCTCTCCCGGCACCTCGCCACCTGCGTCCGGTGCGCCGAGGCCGCCGCGTGTCTGCGTCTGCACGGCGGTGGCCTGCCCGCCGCGCTGGCCGGCGGCGTCATCGGCTGGGGCGGCCTCGCCTATCTGGAGCGCCGCCGCCGCGCCGCCGAGGTCCGGCTCGGCGTGGCCGGTCCCGGTGCCGCCCGGACGGACACCGGCGACCCCGAGGAGGGCACGAGCAGCACCCGGGTGCTGCGCGGCGGCCTGATCGCCGCAGCCGTCCTGTTGTCGGCCCTGGCGCTGGGTGTGTCGATGATGCCGTTCGGCGTCGGCGACGGCTCCGGCGGGTCCGCCGCCTCCGGCGACGACATCGCCGCCGCCCGCGGCGACCGGCAGCCGGCCGCCGTCCCGGCCCCCTCCCGCAGCACCGCCGGCCCGGCCCCTTCCCGCTCGCCCTCCGCCACCCCGTCCCCGTCCGCCACCCGGACCGGGACCGGCCGCACGAACCCCGACACCGAACCCCAGGGCAGCACCTCCTCGGCCGCCGCCGCCGCCGCCACCGCCACCGGCCCCGGCCGTCCGGCGGTCCCCGCCGCCACCTGCCGGGTCGCCTACGACCTGGTCAACCAGTGGGCCGACGGCTTCCAGGCCACCGTCTCCGTCACCACCGCCAGGCCGCTCTCCGGCTGGCAGGTCGCCTGGACCTTCCCCGACGGCCAGCAGGCCGGCCAGATGTGGGACGCGACCGTGCGGCAGGACGGGTCCCGCGTCACCGCCACCGCGGCCGACTACAACAGGACCGTCGCCGCGCACGGGACGCTGTCCTTCGGCTTCCTGGCGACCTGGCAGGGCAGGAACCGGGCCCCCTACCACTTCACGCTCAACGGGCAGCCCTGCGCGGCGAACTGACGCCCGGCGGTTCCGGCAGCCTCGCCGTCTCCGCCGCCGTCTCCACGGCCGTCTCCACCGCCCCGGCCGTCCGTGCCGACCCGTCCCGCTCCAGCCGTTTCCGGCCGAACCGATCAGCCCCCGTCGCGCCACCGCCCCACCCGTTGCGGACGGTCGTGTCCGCGTGGGCGACAGCCGCCTCCTGCCCTGTCGCCGGGGTGGCGATTAATCACCGTCCCCTCACCGCGTCACTACCTCGGCATCACCGCCCCGGCATCGGAAAACCTGAGTTTGCGCCAAATTCCTCAGGCCGGCGGAATGGCTCGATGCGAGTACCAAGGGTGAGCGTGCGACGCAAGCGTGCCGCGCCTGTGTGACCTACCTGGCACTTTGTCAACTACCGGGCGGTACCCCCGGTGTGGCGTATTTCACTCGCCACAAAACGGCGCTCTGTCACCATCAACGCCATCGCAAGACGAGGCATCCGGACTGCGGCGGGGGGCGTGGCCATGGGGCTGCTCGGCAATGAGCTGGCGTTCGCGCACGCGCTGACGGCCCAGGAACGGGAGAGCGTGATGGCTCTCGGCAACCGGAAGCGATACCCGGCCGATGCCCACCTTCTGACCGAAGGTGACCGGTCCAGTCACGTAGTGATCATACTTCAGGGGTGGGTAACCGTTTCCGTGGCCACCGACCGGGGCGGCACCCGGCTCATACTCGGGGTGCGCGGCCCCGGTGAACTGCTGGGCGAGATGGCGGCGCTCGACCCGCATCCCCGCAGCGCCACCGTGCGCGCCCTCGGCCCCATAGAAGCCCAGATCATCGCCGGGGACGCGTTCCGTCGTTTCCTCGCCCTGCACCCCCGGGTCAGCGGTCTGGTGATCCGCCAGCTCACCTTCCGGCTCCGCAGTGCCGACCAGGAGCGGTCCGCGCTCGCTTCCCTCACCGTGCTCCAGCGGCTGGCCAGCCGGCTCTCCGAACTCTCCGGAGCCGAGTCCTCCGGCCCCTACGCCCCGGCCGGAGCGGGACCGTCGGCCGGCCCGGTGCCCGCCCGCCCCGTCGTCCAGCTGGCCCAGGACGAACTGGCCGCCACGATCGGGGCCACCCGGGAAGCCGTGGCCAAGGCCCTGCGCCTGCTGCGTGACCAGAACATCGTGCGCACCGGCAACCGGCTGGTGGAGATTCTCGATCCGGAGCTGCTCGCGCTCCTCGCGGAAGGGCATCAGGAGTAGAACCCCGCCCCGCCATGTGTAAACGGCTACAGACGGCCTGCGTCCCGGGCCTGACGCTGATGGGACGAACCACCTCTTTGGCAAGCGGACAGGACTGCAGGGGGCACGCGTGAACCACGACGCACCGGAACTCGGCGAAGCGCACTACGAGTTGGTGATCAGCGTCGATGCCAGACGTTCGGGCCAGTACGCCGACGTCGACAAGCCGCGCATGCGCGAGCAGATCTACCGGGTGCTGGAGACGGCGTTCACCCACGCCACCGTGGCGCGCGAGGCCGTCCACACGGAGGACCGCGGGGACGGCGTGCTGCTGGCGGTGCCCGGCCGCATCGCGGTCACCCGGCTGCTGGGTCTGTGGCTGGTGGAGGTGCACGAGGGGCTCCGGGCGGAGAACCGCGGTCTGCGTGTGCCCCTGGGACTGCGGATCGGGATGCACGTCGGCCCGGTGCGGCACGACGAGCGGGGCATCAGCGGACGCGCGGTCGACCTCGCCTGCCGGCTGGCCGACTCCTCCGTCGCCCGCCGGCTCCTCGACGCCGAGGGGGCCGACCTCGTGCTGGTGACCTCCCGGTCCCTGTACGAGGACGTGGTCAGCGGCGGCGGCAAGTTCATCGACCCCGCGCACTACTCCCCGGCCCGGCTGGACCTGAAGGAGGGCGAGGTCACCGCCTGGTTCCACCTGCCCGGACGGCCCGCTCCGCGGATTCCCGAGGCCGAACCGTCCACGCCGTCGCCGCGACCGTCGGCACCGTCACCCGCCGCCGGCTCCCCGGCCGACGCCGATGCCGCCGCCGACGCGTTCGACGACCACGACGACATCGAGGCCGACGGCGCAACGCCCGGCCGGCGGACCGGTCCCGGCGGAGTTCATTACAACGTCATCGGTGACGTGTCCCATCACCACGACAACAAGTACGAGGGGAACGTGCAGATCGGCCGGACCGTCAACCACGACTCCGGGCAGGGGAAGGGCTGAGCCGAGTGAGCGACGACGAGCAGGCGGGCGGCGCGGCAGACGACGCCCCCGAGAGGCCCGAGGCGGGACGGTCGTCCGACGACGACAGGAAGCAGGACCGGGACGGCAAGAGGCAGGACCGGGACGATAGGAAGTCCAAGGACGACCGGTCCCGGGACGACGAGGACAAGGACGACGACAAGAAGTCCGCCGAGGACGAGGAGGCGAAGAAGGCGGAGGAGCGGGAGAGGGAACGCGAGCGCGCCGCCGAGCAGTTCAAGGCGTACACCCGCGACCCCCTCGCCGACGACCAGGGCGAGGACGGCCCCACCGACCTCGCCGCCGCCGCGCGCACGCGCCGCGCCACCCGGCAGCTGTTCGACGTCGGCCGGGACCTGAACCGCTTCGACCGCTCGTACTTCAACAGCGCCCACATCGGCGACATCAACCTGCGGCTGGACGGCCGCCGGCCGGGCGCCGGCATGCGCAGCGGGCCCGTACCGGAGGAGGAGCTGCGCAGGCTCCGCCGCGTCCATGTGGAGCCGGAAGGATACGTACGGCTGCGCAACGCCCTGCGTGCCCGGCGGCTGCTGGTGCTCGGCGCCGCGCCCGGTACCGGACGGACGAGTACGGCGCTCTCGCTCCTCGACGAGGTCACCCGGCGCTCCGCCGAGGACACGGACACCGACCGGGTGCTGCGGGTCGATCCGGACGGCGGGGTACGGCAGTTGGCCGCCGAGCTGGAGTCGAGCGGCGGTTGCGGGCACGTGCTGGAGCTGTCCCTCACCCGGCCCGGCGCGCTGCCCCCCGACGAGATGGACCTCGACGAGCTCGCCGCGGCCCTCGCCCGGCACGACGCCTTCGCGGTGATCGTCGTCACCGTCGGATCGGCCGCGAACCCGCTGCTCGCCGGCCGCTACGGCATGCTCTGCCCGCCCGTGCCCTACCAGGAACTGCTGGACACCCGGCTGAGCGAACGCCTGGAGCGGCATGCCGCCGCGGAGCCGGACGGCGGCGCCCGGGCGGACGACCTGCTCGCCCGCGCCCGGGAACTGGCCGACCGGGAAGAGGTCAGGGAGGCCGTCGGCCTCAACGAACTGCGCCCGGCCGAGGCCGAACTGCTCGCCTCGCTGCTGGCCGGGCACGTGATGGGGGACTTCCCCTACGAGGAGCTGCTGTCCGGGTGCCGCAGCCTCGCCGCGAGCCAGGCCCAGGAGTGGTTCGCCGGAGTCGACCGGGCGCTGACGGCGCAGCCGGCACAGCCGGCCGAGGCGGACCGGAGGACGGAGCGGCCGGGCACGGCGACCCTGTTCCACCCGGTGGCGTTCCGCATCGCCCTCGCCGTGCTCGGCGGGGCCACGCACAGTGCGGTGGCCGCCGCCGCCCACCTGCTCACCTGGGAACTGTCCGTGCAGTGCGACCCGGACAACACCCCGGCCCGCTCGCTGTTCTGCGACGACCCGGAAGCCGATCTGGCCCTCTCGCGCGCCGAACCGACCGACGGCAAGGTCGAGGTGGACGGCGTCGAGGTACCGGCGCGGCTGATCTGGTACCGGGGGTCCGCCCTGCCGTCCGCGGTGCTGACCGAGCTGTGGGACCGGCACTTCCCGGTCCGGGCGCCGGTGGTGCGCTGGCTGCGGCTGCTCGCGGACGACCCGCGCTCCCAGGTGTGGATGCGCGCCGCGGTGGCCGCGGGCGAGCTGTGCGTACGGGACTTCGACCACGGCTACGCGGAGATCGTCCGGCCGCTCGCCGAGGCGGCCACACCCCGCCGCCGGATCTTCGCGGCCACCGTCCTGGACCAGGCCGCCGGACACGGCTCGCACCGCCAGACGGTGCACAAGCTGGTCGCCGACTGGAGCCGCAACGGCACGAAGCTCCTGCGCTGGACCGCGGCGATGGCGCTGGGCTACGGCAACGCCGCCGAGGACACGGACGACACCCTGGACGCCCTGGCCCGGATCGGGGTCAGGGACGACGGGGAACAGCTCGCGGCCGCCTCCTACAACGTCGTACGGCTGCTCGCCCTGCCGGACGCGGCGCAGGTGCTGGAGCGGATGGCCGAGTGGACCCACCACAAGCGCGAGCGGTACCAGGACCTCGGCCTGGTGACCACCGTCCGGCTCGCGCTGACCCCCGTGGACGAGGTGCTCTCCGACGACCCCGACTCCCCGCTGGCCGACCACGGCGACTGGCCGCTGCCGCTCGCCCTCGCCGCCACCCGGCCCGAACTCGTGGGCCCCATGGCGGACCTGATGTGGACCGCCCTGAACACGGCACGGGCCAGGGACGTGGCGATGGACGCCCTGGAACGTCTGCTGCGCTCGGCCGTGCGCAAGAAGGGCACCGAGTGGACCCGGCCCGGGCTCGCGGCACTGCTGCCCGCGCTGGCCACCGACGAGTACGACCGGCGGCGGCTGGACTGGCTGCTGCGCCGCATGATGAACGACCCCGAGAACCCCGTCCCCGAGCCGCAGGCCCGCGACCTGTGGCGGCTCGCCGTCAGGCCGCAGGAGCGGACGCGGCAGGAACGGCCGCGCCGGACGCGGTCGCGTCAGGAGATCACGCGCCGGGAGACGACCCGCGAGGAGGAGAGGCATGGCTGAGGACGAGGACGAGGCGGCAGCCGCAGGAGTGGCGCCCCCGGGGCCGTTCCTGAAGGAGTACACGCCGGTGGGCCTCCCGCCGGTGAGCGCCCAGAAGGCCTCGGTGGTCTTCTACCGCAAGGGCGGCTACAGCGTGATCACGGTCTCCGGGGTGCGCCACGTCGACAAGCGGGCGCTGGCCCAGCCGCGCTCCGTCTGCGAGATCGCGCAGGGAACCTATGTGTCGACCCTCGAACTGGATCTGCCGGCCGCCGGTGGCACCAGCTTCTTCAAGGCCGAGGTGGACATCGAGTGGGAGGTCACCGATCCCTATCTGGCCGCCGTCCAGGTCGTGACCGACGTCGCCAAGCGGCTCACCTCCCCGGTGCTGGAACGGCTGCGCGAGGTCACCCTGACCTACCGGGTGACCGACGCCCAGCAGGCCAACCGCGTCATCACCCGCGAGTGCGTGGGCGGACGCTGGAGCGACCTGGGATCCGACCTCGGCCTGCGGGTACGGCTCTACGTCCGCCTGGGGGTGGACGACGAGGCCATCGGGTACGCGAAGAAGCAGCGCGAGGTGCGAGCCGACGCCGAGGTCACCAAGGTGCGTCAGGACGGCTTCCGGCGCATGCTGCAGGGCGGCGAACTGGAGCAGCTCAGCTTCATGCTGGCCGCCGACCCGGAGGGGGCCAAGGACTTCCTGGAGAAGATCCGCCAGGAGGGCCGTCAGGACGAACGGGACCGTGTCGACCGGCTCTACAGCATGGCTCTGCGCGGCGAACTCAACTCCATCGACGTGGAGACGCAGGTCCTGAACCTCCTCAACAAGGACAACCGCGGCCTGAGCGGCCCCATCGGCTCGGTGCCCGCCCGCCGCGCGCCCCGTCAGCTGGAGGCGTCCGCCGACGGCCCGTACACCCCGGACTGGGTGTCCGACGAACCGCCCCGGCGGCAGCCGTACCGCGGTGAGTCCTCCCGGCAGGAGTCCCGCCGCAGGGACCGCTACGACGACGCCGGGGCGGACGAACCGCCCTCCCGCACCCGGCGCCGGTCCGACCGCTTCGACCCCTACCCGGCGGACGACGCGGACCGGGAGCCGCCGCGCAGCCGGGCGTCGTACCGGTCGGACCGGGCGGAACAGCCGGACCGGGCGGAACAGCCGCAGCGGTCGGACTGGTCGGACCGGTCGGACGGCTATGCGGACGACGACTTCGACTGGGGGCCGCCGCGCAGCAGGCCGTACCGGCCGGAGTCCTACCCGGTCGACGACGTGGACCGGGAGCCGCGCGGCCGGGCGTACCGGTCGGAGCGGCCGGACGGCTATGCGGACGACGACTTCGACCGGGAGCCGCCGCGCAGCAGGCCGTACCGGCCCGAGCTCCATCCGGCCGACGACCCCGACCGCGACCCGCCGCGCGGCGGCCGCGCCCACCGGCCCGAGCGCTATCCGGCCGACGACGATCCCGACCGGGAGCCGCCGCGCAACCGCGGACGGTCGCGGGACGACGGCTGGGACTGGGCGGACGAGGACCGATGACCGCCGAGGGTGGGCCCCGGACCTCCCCCGACCCGGTCGGGCCTGTGCCGCACGGGGGTCGGCACTGCCACGACCGGGCGGGGGAGCGCATAGCCGAACGGCTGCTGAGCACGGTCAGGGAGGACCTCGGCCGGGCCGACTCGAAGGCGGCGGTCCTGCTGTCGGGGACGCTCGCCCTGCCCGCGTTCCTGATCGGCTGGCACGGCGCACCGGGCTGGCACGGCCCCGCCGACCTGACGCTGGTCCTCGCGGCCGTGCTCTGGGCCGGTGCGGTGATCGCGCTGATCGGCGTACTGA
Source organism: Streptomyces sp. NPDC007971 (assembly GCF_042958635.1). Classification (NCBI taxonomy): domain Bacteria; kingdom Bacillati; phylum Actinomycetota; class Actinomycetes; order Kitasatosporales; family Streptomycetaceae; genus Streptomyces; species Streptomyces sp. NPDC007971. The sequence continues at coordinate 178,479 of NZ_JBIBJK010000004.1, read as the reverse complement.
TGCCGCGCACCCGCACCGTCCGGGGCCGGAACGGGGTGACGTACTTCGGCGACCTGGCGGCCTCCCGCGATCTGGAGGCACTCGCCGCACAGGTCGCCGAGGCCGGCCACGATCCCGCCGAATGGCTGCTCGTCCAGGCCGTGGACGTCAGCTCGATCCTGTCCGCCAAGTACCGGGCCATCCGCTGGGGCATGGGCTCGCTCGCCCTGTCGGCCGCCCTGGCACTGGCCTGGGGCCTGACCCCGCGCTGACGCGTGGCCGGCCCGCACAAGCACTCCATGCAGCGACGAACGAAGAAACAGGGGACGGCCGTGGGAAGAGTCACGGGAAGACGGCAGACACACAGGGGCCGGATGCGCCGCGCCACGGCCCCGGTGCTGGCGAGCGCGGCGTTGTTCGCGTCCCTGCTGGCACCGGCCGGTCAGGATCCGGCGCCGGCGGCGGACTCCGTAGCGGCGTTTCCGGCGGTCAACTACGCGGTGGCGGTGGACGAGTCCGCGAGCCTCGCACCCGAGGACATGAAGGCCGAGAAGGCCGCCGCCGCCCGTATCGCGCTCGGTGACGTGTCCTCGGACTCCCACGTCACCGTCTTCGGATTCGCCGCCGCCGAGTCCGGCGACCAGCGCGCGGTGGACCCGGTGTGCCCGCGCACCGGCCTGGACGCGGCGGGCCGCGAGACGATCGGCGACTGCGTCGGCAAGCTGCACAGCCGCACGGAGGACGAGGGCACCGGCACCGACTTCCCGAGCGCGATACGCCAGGGCGTGCACGACCTCACCGACGGCACCGACGCGTCCCAGCCCCGGGTGCTGTTCCTGCTCACCGACGGCTACATGGACGTCACCGACAGCCCCAAGTACGGCCCCCGCGAGCACCGCAAGGCGGAGGGCGAACGGCAGCTGGGCCTCGCGCTCAAGGAGGCGGCCGCCCAGAACGTGCAGATCTGGCCGCTGGGCTTCGGGGCACAGCCGCGCCTGGACGAGCTGAAGCGGATGGCCTCCGGCGGGTACCAGAAGGGCTGCGTCGACCTGCCCTCGGCCCATCCGCAACCCCACAAGGTCAAGGCGGAGGACATCGGTTCCACGCTGGAGGACATCTTCGCGGCCGCCCACTGCATGCGGCACGAGAAGGGCACCAGCCAGCGGCCCCCGGCCACCCTGAGCGTCGGCATCTCGCCGCTCGCCACGGTGGGCAGCATCGTGGTCGACAAGGGCGACCCCGCGGTGAAGATCAGCTACTACGACCCGAGCGGTGACAAGGTCCCCACCCACGGGGCGTTCAAGAAGTCGCAGTTCGAGCTGGCGGGCGGCACCGGCCCGGTGGAGGCGCTGAAGATCGTCGACCCGCTGCCCGGCACCTGGAAGATCAAGGCCGAGGCCCCCGAGGGACACCGCTCCCTGCCCGTCTCCGTCAGCGTGCTGTGGCAGGGCGAGCTGCGCGGCGCCATCACCATGGACCCGCCCTCGCCGCAGCCCGGGGACAAGGTCACCGTGACCATGCGGCTGCAGACCCGCGAGGGCTACGAGGTCAAGGACCCGCGCGACTACTCGGGACTGCGCGTGCGCAGCGAACTGACCGGAGCCGGTTTCAGCCCTCTGGCCCTGGACCTCGCCGACGACGGCAAAGCACCCGACCCCACGGCCGGCGACGGCTCCTTCAGCGGCACCGTCCGGATCCCGCAGACCGCCGACGGCGCGCTGAAGGTGAGCGCCACGCTGACCGCCTCGGGACTGCGTGCCGACACCCGCAGCGAGGGCGGCTGGGCCGCACCCGGCCAGCCGCCGGTCACCGCCGCGCTCGACCTGCCCGCGGCGAGCACCCACCCGGGCGGCACGCTCGGCGGCACCCTGTCCGTCCACAACACCAGCAACACCGCGCACACCCTGCGGCTCGCCGTTGCCGACGTGCAGCCCGGGCTGCTCTCGGTCCGTCCCGCCGAGATCACCCTCAAGCCCGGCGAGTCCGGCACCCGGAAGGTGACGGTGCGGGTCGCACCCGCGAGTGCCTTCGGCGACCGCCTCGGCGGCGGGCTCAAGCTCGCCGGCACCGCCACCGTCGTCGACACCACCGACCACGACCGGACCCTCCAGGGCCTCCCGCTCTCCGTGCAGGTCACGCCCAGGCCGGGCATCTGGGACCAGTACTGGTGGGCGTTCGCGGCCGGCGCCGCGTTTCTCGCGCTGGCCGCGGTGGCGGTCGCCGCCTGGGTACGGCAGCGCCGCCGGCGCCGGGACCCGCACGGACTCGTGCTGCGGCTGGTCTCCGAGGAGGGCAGCGTCCTCAACGAGCACCTGGCCGGACACGGCACCAAGCAGTGGTACGAGTTCGCCGTCGCCGAAGCCCACCGCAGCCCGCGCATCGAGCGGCGCCCCCACGGACCGTACGCCGTCCAGCGCAGCCCCGAAGGCGGAGCGGTCCTGCGCAAGCGGGGCGGCGGACGGACCCCGGTGCCCGCCCGCGGGCAGGTCCCGCTGACCGACACGCTGCACCTGGCCCTCGGCGAGGACAGCCGTGCCCCCAAGGGCGGCGGTCGCAACGCCGGCCGCAACGCCGGCCGGACGCGCCCGGAGGCCACCCCCACACCCGGTGCCGGCTCGGGCGGCGGTGCCTTCAGCGAATGGGAGTGACACGGCGGGCGGGCACCGCACCGCCCGCCCGGCACACCGCTCCGCGGCCACCGGCCGCGCACACCACGGACGTTCCCAGCACGAACCCGCGGCCGCCCCGGCCGCGAGCGGGGAGGAAACCATGAAGATCTTCCAGCCGATGCTCTTCGTCGGCCTGGGCGGCACCGGGGGACTGGTCGGCGCCGAACTCGAACGCAGACTGCGCACCGAGCTGTGCGGTCCCGACGGCATGGCGCTCAGCCGGACCAGCGGCCACGCCCCCTTCCAGCTGCCCGACTGCCTCCAGTTCGTGTACGCGGACTACAGCGAGAGCGATCTGCAGCGGCTGCCGCAGTTCAACGTGGACCGGTCGCTGCGGGCCGCCTACGCCCGTACCTCCCGGGCCACGCACAACCTGCTGCCGAACTTCGACAGTTCTCCCGAAGTGACCAAGATGCTCCGGGCGAGCCTGCGCGAGGAGGTGGCCGGCTGGCTGCCGCCGATCATCGACGAACCGGAGGTCACCCCGCTGCGCAACGGTGCGGGCCAGCTGCCCACCGTCGGGCGCGCCGCCCTGTTCGCCACGCTCCGCCACAGCCTCGGGCCGGTCCTGGAGCCGCTGCTCCAGGCGATCGACGCGATCGCCAAGTCGGCGGGCGAGCTGAGCGAGCTGGGCGGCGGCAAGGTCAGCGGCTGCGACGTCTTCGTCGCCTTCTCGGTGGCCGGCGGCACCGGCGCCGGGATCTTCCTGGACTACCTGCACCTCATCAACCACGCCTTCCAGCTGCGCCGTTTCGACGGGGTGAAGATCTACCCGCTGGTCGTGATGCCGTCGTCGTTCTCCAGCGCCACCGGCGGCGGCCGGGAGGCGGAACTCAACGCGGCCCGGGCCCTGGTCGACCTGTTCCGGCTGGTGGACCGGCAGAACGCGCCGCGCGAGGGCGCGGAGATCGGCGACCTCGACTTCGACTCCAGCTTCGGCATCCGCTACCCGGGCTCCAACCCGGTCCGGCTGCGCACCGGCATCCTGCCCACGGCGTTCCTGTTCAGCCCGACCGCCGGCATCCGCGCGGACGACCTGCGCCGCTCCATCGTCTCCCTGGTGATGTCGCTGATCGGCACCGAACTGGGCGACGGCCGCTCCCGGGGCCGCAAGATGGCGGCCGACGACGACTACCAGACCTTCGCCGCGAGCTTCATCAACCGCGGCGTGGCCCGCGGTTCCCTGTCGCCCACCGGCATCGGCCGGCAGGGCGTCTCCACCAGCCTGGTGGCCTCCATGACCGCCCCCATGGACCAGCTGGCCGACCTGGTGGCCGGGCGGGTGCTGCGGGAGGCGGTCACGGATCTCGTGGAGCGGCCGCGGGCCGCGCTGCGGGACGGCGCGGTGCCGATGATCCGGCAGCTGTTCGCCGACTCCCACCTCGAAGAGCTGTGGGAGCGCCGGCAGCTGGCGGTGCCGGAGCCCGATCCGCTGCCGCGCGGCGGGAAGAACATCGAGCAGGCGCTCGGCGAGCGCATCGCCGACATGCAGCGGCTGCTGTCCGACCTGCGGGCCGAGGCCGACCGCCAGGCAGCCGTGATGGCCGACCGGTTCGCCCCGCGTCCCGCGATCGACAAGCTGCTGCAGAGCGCCGACCCGTTCCTCGTCGAACGGATCGTCAGGGGCATACCGGACAGTGACGAGACGATCCCGCGGCTCGGCTTCCTCGGCATGCTGGACAGCCGCGCCCGGTCCCCGCAGCGTCCGCCCGGGGTCACCGACCAGCCGCCCAAGATCCCCCGGATCAAGGGCCAGCTGGCCGGTCTGGCACCGGCCCGCTGGGGCGACGACGACGTACAGGCGGCCATCCAGGAGCAGGACGCCTGGTACCAGTGGCGCTGCCGGACGGTGTGGCACGAGGCCTGGCGGGAGCAGCAACAGCACTGGCAGCCCCAGGCCGATGCGGCCGGCGCCGACGTCGACCGTCTGGTGCGGGCCTTCCGCCACCACTGCGACCAGGAGCGCAAGCACTCCGCGCAGAAGGGCCACGAACTGTACGAGGACCGCACCGGCATCTCGTACCTGCTCCCGCCGCAGCGCAACCTCAACCACTTCTACGAGGACGTCGTCGCCCGGCTCATCCGCCGAGAGGGGCTGCGCGAGAACGACTACGAGTCCGCGCTGCTGCTGAAACTGGTCGACGGGGACACCTGGCGCCAGGTCCTCGCGCGCAGCCGCCGCGACCCGGAGGGCGCCGTCGCCCACGTCAAGGGGCAGCTGGAGGCCCGGATCACCCGGCTGTTCGCCGAGAGCGGCACCCATCTGGAGGAGCGTCCGCTGCTGCCGGCCATGGGCACCCTGCTGGCCGCCTCGGCGGGCAGCGCCGACGCCACCGACCAGGTCAGCAAGGAGGCCCTCGACCTGTTCGGGCGCAAGCTCGCCGGGCTGCTGCCCGTCGGGTTCACCCCGGAGGGCACGGGCCCGCTGCGGGTCCTGGTCACCCACCCGCGCGTGCAGGCCGTGGAGGAGGTGCAGGAGTACCTGGGCAAGACACTGCGGCTGCCCTCGGACGCGAAGAACTCCGTGGAGTACCGCGGGGTGGAGAGCGACTCGGTCACCGTGGTCCTCTTCCGCAGCGAGATGAGCCTCACCCAGGTGCCCGAGGCCCGCAAGGTGCTGCGCCAGTGGGCCCGGGCCAAGGAGTCCGAGCAGGCCCAGGACGTGCTGCGGTGGCGCCAGCGGCTCGGCTACCGGGACAACTGGATGGTCAGCAGCGAGGAGGACCGGCGCACCATCCTGCACCGGCTGCTGTGCTGCCTGTGGAACGGCCAGGTCGACGTAGTGGACGGCGACCCGGCGTCACCGGAGCGGGTCCGGCTGCGCCTGTTCCCCGAGAACGGCGCGAACGTGCCCGGGGTCCGGCTGCGGCTGGGCGACTTCCCCGGCGGCGTGTCGAGCTGGGCGGAGCTGCTGCGGTCGTACGAACGCTGGACGGTCCTCGACGACGAGCGGACCGTCGAGGACTACTGCCGTGAGCTGATGGGGGCTCAGCCGCTGGGCCTCGCGCGCACCGGCAGCGAACCGCACCCGCTCTTCGTCGACCTGGTCGAGAAGATCGCCCCGCGCCAGCTGGAGCTGCTCACGGACCGCCGGGAGCGGGGCGGCGAGCGGGTCGAGGGATGGGTGCGGCCGCTGTGGGAGTTCTGGGCGGAGACCCTGCCGGCGGCCCTGGACAAGGAGTTCGGCGACCAGCGCGCCATCCAGCCCACCCTGCGCACCCTGCTGGAACACGTGCGCGGCGGTGGCCCGGCCCGGCCACGCGTCCGCGACGACATCGGCGAACCCCGGCGCACGGCCGCCGAGGACGACGACTGGGGCACGGCCCCCGTCTCCGCCTTCGACACCTACCGGAGCGAGAGCGAACGGGACGAGCCCGCCGGCAGGAACGGCACCGGCGGTCACGGCGACAACAGGCCGTACGGCGAGGAACGCCGCCCCGGCGGGGACAGGTCCTACGGCGAGGACAGGCCGTACAGCGAGGACAGGCCGTACAGCGAGGACAGGCCGTACAGCGAGGACAGGGCGTACGGCGACGACCGGCGCCGCGGTGACGAGAGGCGGTACGAGGACGACAGGCGGTTCGGGAACGACAGGCCGTACGAGGACGACAGGCGGTCCGCAGAGGAGGGACGGCACGGCCACGACAGGAGGTACGGCGAGGAGGGACGCCACGGCGAGGACAGGCCCTACGGCGACGACCGCGGCACCCGGCTCCGGAAGGACGACGAGGACGGCCCGGACCGCCGGGACGGCTGGGCCGACTGGAACGGCCGCCGGGACGAACGGTCCCCGGCCGGCTCAGCGAGCGACGCCGGCGGACGCCCCCGCCACGAGGACGAGCCCGCCGCGCCGTGGGACGAGCCCGGGGACCGCGAGGTCCAGGGCAGCGGCGACGAGCGCGACCGGTCCCGCCGCAACCCCTGGGACGGTGACGCGCAGTGAGCATGTCCCAGCACTTCGGCGCCGTCATCCATCTGGACCTGCGGGCCGGAGCCGCCGAACTCGACAGCCCCGCGGCCCTGCGCTCCAGAGTCGCCCGGCAACTGGGGCGCGCCGGCCTGCCCGAGCCCGACGACCCGCTCTTCCTGGTGGTCGACACCCCGGCCGGGCTCACCGACCACCAACTGCAGTACGAACTCCTCACCGGCTTCCGGGCCGTGGGCGAGGTCAGGCTCCTGGTCCTGCTGGTCGGCAGCGCGCCGGGCTCGTACGCCGGTGAGGACGAGGCGTTCCAGCCCGACCGCCGGCTGGTGCGGCCCGCCGTCCTGCGGACCTCGGGCACCGCGCTGCTGTGGGCCGGCGATCTGCGCTCCGCCCGCACCGCGCTGGAGCAGCCCGAGCCAGACGACCCGGACGCGCTCGCCGTCCTGGTCGGCGTGCTGTCCGTGCCGGACCTCTACCTCAGGGTCCTGCGCTCCATCGGGTCGCTGCCCGAGGCCGTCGCGGCGCCCGGCGTACGGCTGCTGGAGCAGGACCTGCCGCCGGAGGTGCGCGAGAGGGCCTGGCGCGACGCACTGACCCGGTTCGCGGGCGAGGACACCGAACTCGCCCCGGACGTCCTGCTGACCGCCTCCTCCGGAGCCGATCTCCCGGAGCCGCTGCGCGCCCTGGTGGCGCCGCGCGGCGGCCAGGACCAGCGGCACCGGGAATCCGGTGGCGTGGCGGACGACGCCTTCCACAGCTGCGCGCACGCCCTCGACCACGCCGAGGACGCGCTCGCCGGGCTGCAGGGCCTGCCCGGGCTGCTGCGGCCCACCCGCAGAATGGCGTTCGAGGCGGACGTCGACCAGGCGCGCGAGGCCCTCGACGAGTACCGGGACCTCGTCGGCACGGCTCTGCGCGGCGGCGGTGGCGCGGGACCGTCGGCCGCCGAGTCCGCCGCCCGGCTCACGGCCCTGGGGCTGCGGGTGCCGTCGGCCGAGGGCATGGGCGAGCGGATCGGCGAGGGCCTGAAGGAGTTCGCCGGGAAGCTGCTGGGCCAGGGGCTGCCCATGCGGGCGGTGGCCCAGCGCTTCACCGGTCTGGCCGGGCGGGTGGAGCCGCTGCCGGGTTCGGCACTGCTGCCGAAGCTGGCAGCGCACTCCGCCGACACCGTGGCCCGCCAGACCGGCGCGGAGGGCACCGCGGTGCCCGGCCTGGCGGCGGCCGCTCCGCTCGCCGCTCTGGCGGGGCTGTTCGGCGCGCTGTGGCAGGGGCCGTTGCTCGCCCTGGCCCTCGCCGTTCCGCTGCTGTTCGTCGGCATGGCGGCGCTCGGCGCGGCCCGGCTGCGCGGCAGCGGACGCCCCGGCCGCTGGGCCGTGGCCCCCCGCATCGGAGCGTTCGCCGGCGCGGTGGTCGGGGCGGGCGTGGCGGCCGTGACCGGACCCCCGCTCTGGCTGAGCACGTTCGCCCTGCCGGCGGGCCTCGGCGTGGCCTGGGAGACGGCGCGCCGGCTCTGGCGTGCGGCGGCCGCCGCCTGGGCGCCGGGCCGTACGACGGCCGTACTGCGACGGCACCTGGAGGGGCTCGACGCCCTGCTGGCCGAGGCGGTCCGGGAGCACTGGGCCGTGGAGGAGCGGCTGTACTGCGCCGACGCGGCCCGGTCCGTCGCCGGCATGCTGCGGGCCACGGCGGCCGCGGCGGAGGCCGAGGCGGCGCCCGAGCCCGAGCGGCTCTGGGCGTCCGACACCTTCGCCGGGCCGGGCGCGGGGACCTCCGACGACCACGCCTGGCTCGCCGGCCCCTCCGGACTGGAGCCGGACGACGCCTTCGACGAGTCGGACGACGCCGAGGGCGACTGGGCGAGCGTGTACGCCTGGCAGGACGGGCCGTCCTGGGACGAACCCGCGGCTCCTCACGAGCGGGAGAGGGGACCGGGGGAGGGCCGGCAGAAGAGCGCCGCGACCGCCAGGGGGGAGCGCACCAAGGGCGTGCCGCGCTGGCTGGAGCGGGAGAACGGCGAAGGGGGGCCGGAGCTGGTCGCCACCCTGGCCGCGGATCTGACGGACGCCGCCCTGGAGGCCATGAAGCCGTACTGGGGTGCCGTCGAACGCGGCCAGGCCGGCACCCTCGCCATCCGGCGCACCGAGGAGCGGGTCCACGAGCTGCTGTCGACCGCCCGCCGTCATCTGGAGCACAACGGCGTGCTGGCCCCGCCCCCGTTCGCCGCCGCCCGCCGGGTCCGTGCCACCTCGGCGAACCTGCTCGGCACCGACCCGTACGGGCCGGCCGAGCTGGTCGGTGCCGAGGCCGACCGGCAGTCCGTGGTCCAGCTGTCCTCACCCGAACAGGGCGCGCTGCTCAGCCGCGACCCGGCGGCCGCGGTCTGGATCAGGTTCGCGCCGACGGCCGTGCGCGACGAGGTCGAGAAGGCCTGGCGGTCGAACGGTTCGGTCCAGCCGGAGGAGGTCCTGTGGACGTCGTCCGGACGCTACGCCGGCCTGGTCCGGCTCACCCCGCTGCGGATGGGCGTCGTGGACACGATCCGGCCCCGATACGGCTCCGGACCCGACGAACCGCGCAACCCGTACGACGGGCCGGGACATCCCTACGGCCGGGCGGACCCGTACGACGGGCCGCGCTCGTACGGCGGCGCCGGTTCCTACGACCGGTCCGGTTCCTACGACCGCCCGGAATCGTCCGACCGGCCGCGTTCCTACGACCGCCCGGACCGCGACGACCGCAGGGACGGCTCCGAGCGCGCGAGCGGTTACGACGGCACGGACGGCTACGACCGTGCGGACGGGTACGACCCGCCCGGCCCCGGCAGCCGGCCGGACCCGGATCGCCGAGGGGACGGTGATTCCTGGTGACCTGCACTTCTCGTCCCGGCCGCGTGCACCCCTGCGGCCCGGCGCACATGTACGAAGGAGAGGACCGTCGGTGACCAGCTCTGTGCATCCCCCTCGGCCCGGACCGGGCGGAACGTCCCCGGACAAGCTCGTGTTCACCGTGCCCTCGGGCTGGCGTCGTGTCACCCCGGCCCGCTTCGGCCGCGAGTCCCGCCGCGACCCGCTGCTGCCCCAGCTGATCCGCAACTGCCTGCTCGACGACGACGCGGAGCAGTGCGTCCAGGTGCGCCTGACCGCCGCCGACGCGGGCAACCCCGCGGCGCGCGCCTTGCTGGACAGCGAGGCGGGCACCGCCCTGCACCTGCACCGCGTGCTCGCCGACACGGAGTACGCGACGCTCTTCCCGAGGATCATCGGCTACGAACTGGACGCGGCCGAGCCGTTCCTGCTGTACGCCGCACCGCGCGGCACCGCCGCCGCGCGGACCCATGTGATGGCCGCGAGCGACCAGCAGCGCCTCACCCGGGACCTGATGCTCGCCCTGTGCCTGCTCGACGGCCAGGGCCTGGTGCCGCGCGGTGTCTCGCCCGCCACCGTGCTCTGGGACGGTGCCCGGGTCCAGCTGTGGGGGCTGGAGGGGGTGGCGAGGACGGGACGGCCGAGGAGCCCGTGGGGCAGGCAGCCCTTCTGCTCGCCCGAACAGCGCCAGGGCGAAGGGCTCGCCGACGCGCGGGACGCGGTGTGGAGCGCGGCCCAGGTGCTCTACCGGCTGGTGACGGGCCGGCCCGGACCCGCCGACCGGGCCCCCGCCGACCTCGGTGAGCACCGTGTGCTCGACCAGACGCTGCGGCACGCCTTCGCCCCGCGGGCGGCCGACCGGCCGACACCCGCCCAGGTGCTCGACCTCGTGGCACCGGGAGCCGCCCGCCGCGTCCGGCTCACCCTGCCCGCCGACGAGATGCGCTCGCACCGGGAGGCCTTCGAGGAGTCGCTGCGCCTCAAGCGGCAGGCCCCCGTCGTCCGTTCCGAGGACGCGTCCGGGACGGCGGCCGGGAACGGCACCGGCGAGGTGCTCTGCCCGTACTGCCTGGAGACCATACAGCTCGACCTCACCAAGCTCTTCGTCACCGACAGCAGGATGCAGTACCAGCCGCTGGACCTCGGCGGCATCAAGAACCCGGTGCGGCGGCACGACGTCATGCGCGGCGCCGTCCAGAAGTGCACGGCGGACGCGGACTTCCCCGAGCACTTCATCCCGGTGCCCTACCTGATGTACGGCCGCCCGCTGACCGTCGCCATGGTCGGCCAGTCCTCCACCGGCAAGAGCCATCTGCTCACGCAGATGATCGCGGCCGTCACCGACGGCGGCCTGGAGCCGTTCGGCGTGAAGTGGCAGTCCGTCAACCCGGAGCAGCACGCGCGCTTTGTGCGCGAACGGGTCCAGCCGCTGCGCAGCGGCAAGGTCCTGGACCACACGGCCGCCCTGGGCCGGGACGACTTCGCACGCTTCGTGGAGTCGTTGCTGATCACCGACGCCCGTGGGCAGGTGCGCCCGGTCGCCTTCTTCGACCTCGGCGGCGAGGACCTCGTACGCACCGATGCGGCGCTGCGGTTCCTGCTCGGGGTCGATGCCCTGATCTTCGTCGTCGACCCGGCGCTGGCCCTGCCGCTGCCCCAGCTGGAGCATGTCAGGGAGCGCTGGGGGGTGGAGGTGAACCGGGACGGCGACCTCGCCTTCGGCACCGTCCTGGACCGGCTGCGCAAGAGCGGCCCCTACCTGGAGGTGCCGGCCGCGATGGTGCTCGGCAAGGCGGACCTCCTCCGGTTCCAGCCGCCGGTCGACCGGTGGCTGAGCCGGCCGCAGGCCACCGCGCTCGACCCCGTGCTGATGCACCAGGAGAGCCGCGACGTGTACGGGCTGCTGCGCCGGCACGCCGGGCAGGCGTGGCTGCGCCCCTTCGACGCGATCCGGCGCTGCACCCTGCACATCGCGTCGGCCACCGGCGGCCAGGAGGCCCACGGCCGCTATCCGGCGGGCGCGGGCCCCCGCAGGGTGCTGGAACCGTTGCTGGCGCTGCTGGCGATGCACGGGCTGATCGACGTGCCGGGCGGCGCCGAGACGTTCGCGGTGGGCCAGACGCCCGTCGTCGAGGCGGTGCCGTGGCCGGGCGCAGGGGGCGCAGAGGGCACTGAGGACAGAGAAGACGCAGAGGGATCCGGGGGAGAGGAACTTCAGTGAACGGCTTCCAGGACCGGGACTCGGTGCATCAGGTCGTCTTCCGCTGGGACGGCAACCACGGCCGCCAGGGCACCGGCATGAACGCCGTCGCCCACTCCTGTCCGGCCGGGCGTGCCGAGGAACTGGGCCGGGACCTCGGCCCGTTGCTGTGGGTGTCCGGCGCGGCGGCGGCCCGGCCGAGCGTCGTGCGCACCCTGTCCCGGGACGGCGACGTCATGCTCGTACAGCGCTGGCCGACCACCGACCGGGCAGGCCGGCCGAGCACGGTCAGCCACGTCCTCGTCGGTTCCCCCGCGGTTCTGAAGACACGCCAGTGCCTCGGCCTCGCGTGGGGCGGCTGGCGCAAGCAGGAGAAGGCCGAGGGGGAATCCGGCAGCCTGTCGGAGATCGACTGCCGCAGGCTCGACGAACTGGCGCGCACCCGGCTGCCGGACATGCTGGACGGGCTGCACACCGTCGAGCACGCGCTGATCCTCGTCACCGCGGAGCTGCTGCGCGACCCCGCACAGCGGGTGTCGCTGCTCCTGGAGGAGAAGCCGCCGCGGGACTGGCCGGACCCGGACGGGGTGCCGCTGGTCTATCTCGGGCTGTTCCTGATCTTCGGGTCCTGGCTGCGCCACGAGTGGACCTTCGCCACCTACGACACGGTGGACACCCATCCCCTGCGGCTGATGTCCGTCCCGCGCTGGGAACCGGACACGGGCGGGTCCGGCCCGCTCGCCCGGGTCATGGGCCGCCGGCCGGCCCGGCCCGGGCTGGAGCACCGGGCGGCGCAGCGGCTGGTGCACCACGTCCTCGCGCACCGCAAGGCGCCCGCAGGCGTGCCGCACCTGGTCGAGGACCTCGCCGACGGCGCGGCCCTCGACTGGGAGCGGCGGCGCGCCCGGCTCCAGGACATCCTCGCCACCGGCCGCCCGACGGGGTACGACGCCGCGGCGCCCTCGTCCCGCCCGGCGGGAGGGGGCCAGGCACCGGACCGCGACCGGGACCCGGCGCGCGACAGGGACCTGGACCTGGACGTGGGTCCGGATCTCGACAGGGACCGGGACACGGACCGGGCTCTTCAGCGGGATCCGGACCTGGAACTGGACCGCGACCGGGACCGCGACCTCGACCGGAGCGCCGAGCCGAGGCGGTACGGGGGACAGGAGCGGGCCCCCGAACAGGGCCAGGGGCACGAGCACGAGCAGGGACAGGGACAGGGGCAGGGGCAGCTCCGGGCCACGGCCGGCCCGGAGCTGCGGTCGGAGCCCGCGGCCGCACCACCGCAGGCGCGGACCTACCAGCCGCCCGCGCACGAGCCTGCCCAGGGGACCGCACAAGGCCCGGCTCACGAGAGCGGGTACGAGACCGGCTGGCAGACCCCGCACAAGCCCGGATACGAACCGAGGAGGCCGGGTTCGGGTGCGCCCCAGGGGCCCGCACCCGACAGCGGCCTTCCCCGGACCGGGCCGAGCGGCCCGACCGGGCTCAGCGCTCCGAGCGGACCGAGCGGACCGGGCGGACCTGGCGGAATGGGCGGACCGGGCGGGCCTGGCGGACTGGGCGGGCCTGGCGGTCCGAGCGGTCCGACCGTGCAGGCCGGGCCGAAAGGCACCCCCGCGCGTGACCCGTACGCCCTCCAGCGGCAGCTGCGCGAGTACCGGCGCGGCGACCACATGCTGCGCGGCCGCCTGATGGCGCAGCTGGCCGAGCAGTCCGACGTGTTTCTCCTCGGCGAGCTGCGCTCCGGCCAACTGTCCCAGGACTCACTGGATCTGGTGCTGAGCGAGCTGGGAAGGCCCGACCGCGACAAGGTGCGCGATCCGGAGATGCGGCACGCCCTGTGCGCGCAGATGCTCGGCAACGACCTGTACTTCACGCCGCAGAAACTCGGCGCGGAAGGGGCCTCCAGGGCCGCCATGGCCGAGCGGGCGGCCGTGCTCTTCCACTGGGCGGTGGCCCCGCTGGCCCGGGACGAGCGCTACCTGAACGAACTGCTGGAGCTGCAGTACCGGATGAGCCGGGACCGCCACCCCACCACGGGCAACTGGCTCTGGCAGACCATCGTCGAACCGCCGGACGGCCGGGTTCCCGATCTTCCGCCCGCCCTGTGGCGCCAGATCCTGCAGGACGCCATCAGCCGGAGCAGCAGACCGCCCGCCGTCCCGCCGGCACCGGTCACGACCCCGCTGCCCTCGGCTCCCGCGCACCCCCAGGCGCACACGGCTTCTTCGGCCTCCTCGGCTTCTTCGGTTTCCTCGGTCTTCACGGCCGAACGGCCCGGCCTCGGCGACCGGTTCGCCGAGCTGCTGGTCAACCCGGGCTGCGTCATCGGGACGGCCTTCGGTCTGCTGGTCGTGCTCATCGTCGCGCTGTTCTTCGTATGACGTCGTAGGGCGAGGAGCAATATTCCGTGGCGTCCGGGACGCGGTTCTCTGAGGTGGGATGCAGACCAGGCGGTGGCCGGTGGCCGCCGCAACACAGCGTGGAGTCCCAGCGCAAGCGGGCCGAGCTGCTGCAACGCCAGAAAGCAGCCGACCGGTGCCGAGGCGAAGCGGGTCCGGGTGGCTGGTGAGCTCGCTGCCACCCAGGCGGAGACGCGGCGCATGCTCGGCATCGGGGGATACGTCAAGTTCGTAGTAGGCGACGCCGAAGCTGCGAGAGTCCGAGGTCCGGCCTGTCGGCGGTTGGACCTCGTTGCGGTCGTGAGCCGTGGGTGCCTGGCACGCGCATGTGGGTGTGCGTGCCAGGCAACACAGCGATACGGGTACTGCGGAGGCCACGGCTCCTCTCCTCCGGTTGAATGCCTCTGTGGCACAGGACTTGGGCTTCGACGAGGACGACCTGCGGGCGCTGGCCGGCCCGCGTTCCTTCGAGCGGGTGCAAAACAATCTGGCCGCGGTGACCGCGGTGGAGGTCGGCGACGGGTGGATCACGGCCACCGTCCACGGGACGGACGCCTACCAGGTGGAGCTGGCCCTGGACGGGCCCGACGGACTTGCCGGGGAGTGCGACTGCCCGTACGGCATGCAGGGCAACTTCTGCAAGCAACGCTGCGCGCCGACGCCGGGCAGCGGCAGCAGTCCTGGTACGGCGGCCCGGTCCTGGTCGATGCCCTGCTCGACGACGGGCCGGCCAGAAACGCAGGCGGAACCTGATGCGGCTCCTCGACCAGCACGGCCTGTGACGGGCGCTGCCCGTATCCGGAAGTCCATCCACTCCACCTGTGCGGTCTCAGGCTGACCTTTCCTGCCTCCTGCGCGCCGTGGCGCAGCAATGGCCGCTGCGCCGTCGTGACCGTCAGCCGGCGGTGACCACCAGCGCGGCCCGGTCGTCGAGGGCGGCACTGCCTGCGAACGTGGTGACTGCGGCGGTGATGGACTCGATGAGGGTGGCGGCGGTGGGCGCCGTGGTCCGGTCGGCGACGAGCGCGTCGGCCAAGCGGTCCTCGCCGAAGAATTCGCCGTCGGCGGCGCGGGCCTCGGTGATGCCGTCGGTGACCAGGACCAGGCTGTCGCCGGGGCGCAGGTCGAGGTCGCACGGGCAGAAGCCGGGGTCCGGACGGATACCCAACAGCAGTCCTGGTGGTGTGAGTTCCTCGACCGTGCCGTCGGCTCGGCGCACGAGGGGCGGTACATGGCCTGCTCGAATCAGGTTGAGCGCGAGGTGGGACGCAGAGCGCCGCAGCTCGCCGTAGACGAGTGAAACGAACTGGTCCTCATCGGCGGTGCCTGCCGTCAGCGCGTCGTTGATGGCGGCGACCACCGCCGCCGGGTCGTTCAGGAGGCGGGCGGCGGCACGTGCGGTGTGGCGGACCATTCCGGTGGTGGTGGCTGCCAGCGCGCCGCGCCCCGACACATCGCCGATCATGAACGCCCAGCGCTCGTCGGACAGCGGGAAGACGTCGTAGAAGTCGCCGCCGACGTCGAGTCCTTCGCCGGCCGGATGGTACGAGGCGGCCAAGGTCACGCCGGGAATCCTGGGCAACTCGGGAGGCAGCAGGCCTGCCTGCAGATCGTGGGCCAGCCGGACGCGGTCGGTGAACTGGTGGGCGTTGTCGGCACTCGAAGCGGCCCGGCGGGCGAGCTCCTGGGCCAGGGCGATCGTGTGGCCGTCCAGGGGCAGATCGGTGGCGAGGAGAGTCAGCGTGCCGAAGGTACGGCCCCGGGTGGCCAGCGGCACGCACACGTAACCCGTGACGCCGGGCTGCGCGCAGGGGCTGCCCATGTGGGCCGTCTCGATGGCGCCGGAGGCCAGCACGCGGGCGACGGCGGCGTCCACGTCGTCGCACAGCGCCGGGGAGGAGAGGAGCTGTTCCCCCTCCCGGGTCGAGGCGGCGACGGCGATGCGGTGGGTCCGGCCGCGTTCGACCACATGCACGGCACACAACGGTGCCAGGGCCGGAACGGTCAGCATGGCCATGCGCTGCAGGCTGTCCGAATAGTGCGTCTCGCCCGTGATGGCGGTGCTCGCTTCCAGCAGGAAGGCCAGATCCTCACGGACTGCCTTCTCACGCTCCTGGGCGACGTGCCTCGCCTCCACCGCGTAGTGGCGTTCGATGGCCAGCGCGGCTATGCGTGCGAACGCAACGCTGAGCGTCACATCCCTGTCCGCGGGAGCCTTGGGGGTGCGGTGGTACATCGCGAAGGTGCCCAGCAGCCGGCCGTCCGCGTCCTGGATCGGCGTGGACCAGCACGCCGCGACCCCGGCCCGCAGCGCCAGGTCGCGGTAGTCCTTCCACAGGGGGTCGGTGGCGATGTCCGTGACGATCACCGGTTCGTGCCGGAAGGCGGCCGTGCCGCACGAGCCGACACCCTCGCCGATGACCGTCCCGTCGATCGCCTCGTTGTAGAAGTCGGGCAGGCGCGGTGCGGCGCCGTGCCGCAGGCGTTGCCCGTCGGGATCGATGAGCAGTACCGAGACGATCATGTCCGGGGAACACTCCTCGATCGCCGTGGCCATGCCGTCGAGGATCTCGGCGAGAGGGGCGTCGCGTGCGATCTGCTCCAGCAACACGCGCTGCTGCGAGGCCAGGAGATGCGCGTCGTGGTACGCGGTGGTCTCGACCGCGATCACCACGACCCCGTCGATCCGGCCGGCCTCGTCCCAACGGGGCTCGTAGGTGAAGTCGAAGAACCCCTCCCGCTGCCTGCC
This sequence comes from Streptomyces sp. NPDC007971, assembly GCF_042958635.1. NCBI lineage: Bacteria > Bacillati > Actinomycetota > Actinomycetes > Kitasatosporales > Streptomycetaceae > Streptomyces > Streptomyces sp. NPDC007971. The sequence continues at coordinate 161,685 of NZ_JBIBJK010000004.1, read as the reverse complement.
CGGCTCTCCCAGCATCAGCCGCCCGTCCCGGGCCCGGTAGGCGACGCCGGTGCGGTAGACCTCGTCGAGCCGGTCGAGGACGCCTTGCGGAGCCAATTCCGGAATCACCTCTCCGAGCGGCTCGCCGATGCGCCCGCGGTCGCACCCCACGGCCTCGAAGAACGCCGAGTTCGCCACTTCCAGAAGGTGTCTCGGGCCACTGAGCGCAGCGAAGATCACCGGGGCCTGCCCGAAGAGGTCCGCGTACTCCTCGCTCCGCCGGTCGACGGGGACGGAGCGGGCCATGGCCGAACTGTGGGGATCGAAATATGTGGACATGACAGGCCGCCCTCTCCTGTCTCCGCCGTCCGCGGACGGCGTCGTCTCGCCCCTCCACTTTGACACATGTCTCCGCTGTTTCCGGGCCGCAGCCGAGCCGGTCACAGCGGCGCTTCATGACCGGGGGGTGCCTGACGGCTCGCCCTCCAGGAGGACCGGCGGCACATGGGGCGCCGAGTCCGTCGCCCACCGGAGCCGGCCCGGCCGTCTCCCCGAGGAACGACGGGGGAAATTCGATGGTGCCGCAGAGCGAGCCCCTCTAGGGTGGGGCTTGCTCCTCGCGGTGGCCGCCGGCTGCCGCGGTCAGTCGTGTGGAGAAACGGGAGGTGTGACCGATGGCTGTCGTTGAGACGGGCGCTGCCCACATCCGGAAGTTCATTCAGTCCACTTCCGTGGCCTCCGGCTGACCTCATCCTTTTCCCGCGCTCATGAGCGCGGTGCCGGGGCCACCCTTGTGAAGGGTCACCCCTTGTCTTTCTCTTCTCTCGTGGGTCCGTCCTCGTCCTCCTCGCATCCTCTCGCCCCGTACGGCTGGGACGAGGGCTGGGAAGCCGGGTTCGCTCCCTACGCCGAGCAGGGCTTCCTGCCCGGCCGTGTCGTACGGGTCGACCGCGGCCAGTGCGACGTGGCCACCGCCGCCGGTGTGCTGCGGGCCGACACGGCCTTCGTCACCCCGCACGACCCGCTGCGGGTCGTGTGCACGGGCGACTGGGTCGCCGTCGAACCCGGTGGCAACCCCCGCTATGTGCGCGCGTATCTGCCGCGCCGCACCGCCTTCGTGCGCTCCACCTCCTCCAAGCGGTCCGAGGGGCAGATCCTCGCCGCCAACGTCGACCACGCCGTCGTCGCCGTCTCGCTCGCCCTGGAGCTCGACCTCGGGCGCGTCGAGCGGTTCCTGGCCCTGGCCTGGGAATCGGGTGCGCAGCCCGTGGTCGTGCTCACCAAGGCCGACCTCGTGCCGGACCCGGTGACGCTCGCCCATCTCGTCGAGGACGTCGAGACGGCATCGCCCGGCGTGCCCGTGCTCACCGTCAGCGCCCTGCACGGCGAGGGCCTCGACGTGCTCGCCGCCCTCGTCGGCTCCGGCACGACCGTACTGCTCGGCCAGTCCGGCGCGGGCAAGTCCACCCTCGCCAACGCCCTGGTCGGCGAGGACGTGATGGATGTGCAGGCCGCGCGCGACGTCGACGGCAAGGGCCGGCACACCACGACCACCCGCAACCTGCTGCCCCTGCCCTCCGGGGGCGTGCTCATCGACACCCCCGGGCTGCGGGGTGTCGGCCTGTTCGACGCCGAGAGCGGGGTCGGGCAGGTGTTCTCCGAGATCGAGGACCTGGCCGGGCAGTGCCGCTTCCAGGACTGCGCACACGAGACCGAGCCGGGTTGCGCGGTGCGTCAGGCCCTTGAGAGCGGGGAACTCCCGGCCCGTCGACTGGAGAGCTACCGCAAGCTGATGCGGGAGAACCAGTGGATCGTCGCCAAGACCGACGCCCGTCTGCGGTCCGAGATCAAGAAGGACTGGAAGCGGAGGGGCGCGGAGGGGAAGGCGGCGATGGAGGCCAAGCGGGGCCGCTGGGCCTAGGCAGTGTCTCCCGTAGCACCCCGCTGACGTCACCCCGCTGACGTCACCCCGCTGACGTCACCCCGCCCACGGCACCACACCCGCACGGCACCACACCTCCGGCGGGCCGCTCCGGCGCCCTCCGCAGGTGTGGTGCCGTGTTGTGTACGCAGGGTCCGTCTTCTGACGGAACATCATGTGGCGTTCGGATGCGGCCCTCGCCCTGCCGGGCAAGCCCGTGTCGAGGCCCCGCCGGGCGCCTTCCACCACGCGTCGGCCGGTCCGGTCCGGCGTGCTCCCGCCTCGCCGTGAGTGAAGTGGAAGGCGATGCCCCGGCCATGTCAACCCAACACGCGCATGCGTCGCCGAACGCATCCCTGCGCGTGGCGCGCGCCCCGTCATGTTTCCGCAGTGCGGGTTCCGGCCCCCTTAGTGATCTTGAAACGGCTGCGACGGGTGGGACACGCTGTGAAAGGCCCCGTGAACCCGCTGTGAACACCAGTGCGCGAAGCGTGGCCCGAGCGGTCCGCCGAGGCCGCCACCGCAGAGCTCATCCGCACCGCCATCCAGAGAGGCAGTACCACCGTGCTCCGCCGCCTTCTGATACCGGCCACCGTCCTCGGGGCCGTCCTCCTCCCCACCGCCCACGCGCTGACCACCGACATCGGCTGGGACGTCGGCCGGCCGATCGCACCGTCCGTCGCCTGAGTCCATCGCTGGACCCGATGCCCGAGCCGGTCGCCCGGCCCCGTCGCCGGACTCGAACGCCGAGCCCGCCGCCGAGCCCGGCATCCGTGTGCGTCGCCCGAGTTCGCCGACCTGAGGGGGAAACTGATGACCACCACCGCCCAGCCGTTCCTGCACATACCCGCCGCCGACCTGCTCCAGGCGCTGGCGTCCCACACCGAAGAGGACCTGAAGGTCTTCCGGGAGGCCTGGGAGGACCTGCCCGTGGACGCCTATCTGAAGGACGGTGCCGACTACCGGCGCCGCCGCTACGGCTCGTTCCGCGGCGTGGACCGCCTGGCGCCCGACACACAGGGCGCCTTCCACCAGTCCGTCGAGGTCAACGCACTGCACGGCGGTGTCGACCGGCACTTCCCGCCGCTCGCCGAGGAGTTCGCGTCCTCCGGCGTGCTGCGCACCCTCGTCTCGGCCCTCGCCGACCGGCTGCCCGGCGCGTTCGACCGGGAGACGGGCGGCGTCGGCATCCACCAGATCCGCATCGTCGCCACCCGCGACGCCCAGGGCCTGCCCGCCCCGGAGGGCGTCCACGAGGACGGCCACCACTTCGTCGCCCAGGTCTTCATGGGCCGCAGCGGTGTCCAGGGCGGTGCCTCGCAGATCTACGACCGCGAGCACCGTCCGCTGCTGCGCACCACGCTCACCGAGCCGTTCGAGACGATCGTCATCGACGACCGGCGCGTCTTCCACGGCGTCGACGCGATCGAACCCGCCGACGGGCACCGCTTCGGCATCCGCGACATGCTGCTCGTCGACTTCTTCCCGCGCGATGACCGCTGACGTCTCGCCCCGGGCAGGGGCGGGGGCTGTCCCCGACGGCTTTCTGCGTGAACTCGCCGAGCGCCTGCCCGCCGCCCGCACCGACGCCCTGACCAGGTCCGCGTACACCGCCGACGCGTCGATCTACCGGGTCGTGCCGGCCGCGGTCGTCGAACCCCGGGACGCCGAGGAGGCCGCCACCGCCGTGGCGGTCGCCGCGGCCCACGGAGTCGGGGTCACCTCGCGCGGCGGCGGCACCTCCATCGCCGGCAATGCCATCGGCCCCGGCCTGGTGCTGGACTTCTCCCGGCACATGAACCAGGTCCTGGAGATCGACCCGGACGCCCGTACGGCGACCGTCCAGCCCGGCGCGGTGCTCGGCGCCGTGCGGGCCCGCGCCGCCGAGCACGGGCTCACCGTCGGCCCGGACCCGTCGACGTACTCGCGCTGCACCATCGGCGGGATGATCGGCAACCACGCCTGCGGTCCGCACTCCGTGGCCTGGGGCACCACCGCCGACATCACCGAACGCATCGACGTGCTGCGCGCCGACGGACGGCTGCTCAGCCTGGGCGCGGGCACCACCGGCGACCAGGAGCTGGACGCCCGGCTGCGCGACCTGCGGGACGCCCGTCTCGCCACGATCCGCACCGAGCTGGGGCGGTTCAGCCGGCAGGTCTCCGGCTACGGGCTGCACCGGCTGCTGCCCGAGCAGGGCTTCCACGTGGCCCGCTCCCTGGTCGGCTCCGAGGGCACCTGCGGCATCGTCCTCGGCGCGACCGTCGGCCTGGTGCCGGTGCCCGCCGCCCGGGTGCTGCTGGTCCTCGGCTTCCCGGACGTGTACGACGCCGCCGCTGCCGCCCCCGCCCTGGCGCGCACCGGTGCGCTGACCGTCGAGGGCATGGACGCCGCCCTGGTGGACGCGCTGCGCTCGCGGCCGGGCCGGGCCGAGGGCGTCGACCTGCTCCCGCCCGGAGGAGCCTGGCTGTACTGCGAGATCGAGGGCACCGACCCGGCGGACGCCGAGGCCCGGGCCCGGCGCATCGGACGGGAGACCGGAGCCCGTTGGGAGGTGTTCGCGGACTCCGCACGCACCGACGCCCTGTGGAGCATCCGGCGCAACGGCGCCGGCATCGCCACCCGCATGGCCGACGGGCGGGAGGCCTGGCCCGGCTGGGAGGACTCCGCCGTACCCGCCGAGAACCTCGCCGGATACCTGAAGGACCTGCACGCCCTGATGGACGAGCGCAAGCGGCAGGGCACCATCACCGGCCACTTCGGCGAGGGCTGTCTGCACCTGCGCGTCGACTGGGACCTCACCAGCGAGGCCGGCATCGCCGACTACCGCACCTTCATCGAGACGGCCGCCGACATCGCCGTGAAGCACGGCGGCTGTGCCTCGGGCGAGCACGGGGACGGGCGGGCCCGCTCCGAGCTGCTCACCCGCACCTATTCACCCGAACTCCTCGCGGCCTTCAAGGAGTTCAAGAACATCTGGGACCCGCAGGGGCTGCTCAACCCGGGCATCCTGGTCGACCCCGCCCCCCTGGACGCCTCCGTGCGCCCCGGGCCCGGCCACGACCGGCACTCCCTGCCGCTGCTCACCCTCTCCGCCGACCGCGGCTCGATGGCGGGCGCCGTGCGCCGCTGCATCGGCGTCGGCAGCTGCCGCAACGCCACCGGCGCGATGTGCCCGTCCTTCCAGGCCACCGGCGACGAGGTGCACTCCACCCGCGGCCGGTCCCGGGTGCTGGGCGAGATGCTGCGCGGCGAGACCCTCCCGGACGCCTGGCGTTCCGACGAGGTCCGCGAGGCGCTCGATCTGTGCCTTTCCTGCAAGGCGTGCAAGAGCGAGTGCCCGGTCAACGTCGACATGGCCGCGTACAAGGCGGAGTTCCTGCACCAGCACTACAAGGGACGGCTGCGGCCCCGGGCCCACTACGTGCTGGGCTGGCTGCCGCTGCTCGGCCGGCTCGCCTCCCTCGTGCCGGGGGCGGTCAACGCGCTCGCAAGGCGGCCGCGGATCGCCCGGGGGCTGTCCCGGCTCGCCGGGCTGGAGACACGGCGGGGACTGCTCGGTGTCGCGCCCCGCACGTTCCGCCAGTGGTTCCGTGCCCGCAGGAAGCCGACCGGCCCCACGCGGGAGACGGTCGTGCTGTGGCCGGACACCTTCTCCAACTTCCTCGACCCGTCCGGCGCGCAGGACACCGTCGAGGTGCTGGAGGCCCTCGGCTACGAGGTCGTCCTGCCCGACGGCCCGGTCTGCTGCGGCCTGACCTGGTACTCCACCGGTCAACTGGGCGTGGCCCGCGGCGTGTTGGATCGCTCCCTGAAGTCGCTGGAGCGGCATCTGGCGGCAGGCCGTACCGTGGTCGGCGTCGAGCCGTCCTGCACCCAGGCGCTGCGCGAGGAGTCCGTGGAACTGCTGCCCGATTCGCCGACGGCGCGCCGTCTGGCGCAGCAGACCACCACGCTCGCCGAACTCGTCGCCCGGCACGACGGCGACTGGCCCTTCGGCACCCTGGACACCGAGGCCGTGCTCCAGCCGCACTGCCACACCGAGGCAGGCCCCGGCCACGGCGCCGAGCTGGAGGTCCTGAAGCGGCTCGGCGTGGACACGGACGTGGTCACCGCGGGCTGCTGCGGCCTCGCCGGCAACTTCGGCTACGAGCCCGGCCACTGGGAGGTTTCCCGGTCCTCGGCGGAGCGCGAGCTGTACCCGAAGGTGAGGGCCGCCGACGACGGCACCGCGATCGTCGCCGACGGATTCTCCTGCCGTACCCAGATCTCCCAGGGCACGGACCGCCGGGCGACGCATCTGGCCGCGCTGCTGCGCAAGGCCCTGACGACCGGACGCACCACACCAGCACAGCGAAAGAACGGGTGACGCATGCGCATCGTGAGGTACCAGGAGACGGAGTCCGGAGAGCGCCCGGGCGCTCCCGGCACGGGAGGCGTCTCGTACGGCATCCTCGGCACCGACGGGCTGATCACCCCGCTGGACGGCGGTCCCTACGGGGACCGCCGCCCCGGCGCCGGTCCCGTCCTGACCGCGGACGCGGTGACGCTGCTCGCCCCCGTGGAGCCCACCAAGGTCATCGCGGTCGGCCGCAACTTCGCCGCGCACGCGGCCGAACTGGGCAACCAGGTGCCGGAGCGGCCGCTGATCTTCCTCAAGCCGTCCACCAGCGTGATCGGCCCGGGGGCGGACATCGTCTTCCCCGGGTACACCGAGGAACTCCACCACGAGGCGGAGCTGGCGGCCGTCATCGGCGTGCGCTGCCGCGATCTGCAGCCCGAGGAGGTGCCGGCCGCCCTGCTCGGCTACACCTGCGCCAACGACGTCACCGCACGCGACCTGCAAAAGCCGGACGGACAGTGGTGGCGGGCCAAGGGTTCGGACACCTTCTGCCCCCTCGGCCCCTGGGTGGAGACCGAACTGGACACGGCCGCACTGCGCATCACCGCCACCGTCAACGGCGAACTCCGCCAGGAGGGCGGCACCCACCAGATGGTCCGCCCGGTGAACGAGCTGGTCGCCCACATCAGTGCGGCCATGACCCTGCTGCCCGGCGACGTGATCCTCACCGGCACCCCGGCGGGCGTCTCCCGGATGCACCCCGGCGACGTCGTGACGGTCGCGGTCGAGGGCCTGGGCGAGCTCACCAATCCCGTGGTGGAGGCCGTATGACCGCCGTCCTCGGGGTCTTCCTCGTCCTCACCCTGGCCTCCGTCATCCGCACCACCGCGGGTTTCGGTTTCTCCCTGGTCGCGGTGCCGCCGCTGACGCTGCTGCTCGACCCGGTGACCGCCGTCGTCGTGGCCGCGATCATGGCGCTGCCGCTGAGCCTGTGGATCGCGGTACGGGACTGGCGGCACGTGGACAAGCGGATCACCGCCGTCTCGCTCGGCGCGGGCCTGGCGGGCGTGCCGTTCGGGGTGTGGCTGCTGCACGAGCTTCCCGCGCGCGCCCTGTCGCTGGTCATCGCCGCCGTCGTGCTGCTGTGCACGTTCATGGTGTGGCGCCGCGTCAGCGTGCGCGGCGGGCTCGGCGCCGTCGCCTGGATCAGCGCGTTCTCCGGCGCCTCCTTCGCCTCGACCGGTATCGACGGCCCGCCGATGGTCGCCGCGATGCAGAGCCTGCGGCTGGAGCCGCGCGTCCAGCGGGCCACGCTCGGTGTGGTCTTCTCCGGCACGAGCACGGCGTCGCTGGCCGGCTTCGGGCTCAGCGGACAGCTCACCGCCCAGGTCGGGTGGGCGCTGCTCGCCGGTGTGCCCGCCCTGTTCATCGGGATCTTCGTCGGCGAGCGCATCTTCGCCCGCTTCGACTCCGAACGCTTCCGGCAGGCCGTCCTCGGACTGCTCGTCGTCAGCTCGGTGTCGGTGCTGGCGGGGGTGGTCGCAGGCTGACCGGACCCCCCGCCGTCCTCTCTTCGCACGACCTTTCAGACAGATGGGAGCCCCGCATGCGCCTGGCCGCACGCGCACACTCCGTGTCCGGATCCAAGACCTCCGGTACCCGCAACAAGGCCGAGGCCCTGCGCGCCCAGGGCGTCGAGATCATCAACTTCGCCGCAGGTGAACTGGACCTCGCCCCGCCCGCCGAGGTCCTGCGCGCCCTGCACACGGCCGCCGACGGCGACACGCACCGCTACACCGACACCGCCGGACTGCCCGCTCTGCGCACGGCCCTCGCCGAACGCATCAGCCGCCTGTCCGCGGTGCCGTACGAGGCGGGCGAGGTGATCGTCACCACCGGAGCCAAGCACGGCCTGCACCTCGCCGCGCTCGCCCTGCTCGACCCGGGCGACCAGGCACTGGTCCCGAACCCGGGCTGGGGCACCTTCGCCGCCCAGATCCGTATCGCGGGTGGCGAGCCGGTGGCGGTGGATACCTCCGACACCGGGTTCGTGCCGGACGTGGACCGCCTGGAGGCGCTGCGCACACCGCGCACCCGGATGCTCGTCCTCAACACCCCGAACAACCCCACCGGCGCCGTCTGCCCGCCGGAGCAGCTCGCCCGCATCGCCGCCTGGGCCGTCGCCCACCGGGTGTGGATCGTCTTCGACGAGTGCTACGGCGAACTCGTCCTGCCCGGCGTCACCCACGCCCACCCCGCCGCCCTGGTCCCCGAGGCTCGCGAACTGACCATCGGCATCGGCTCGTTCTCCAAGAGCTTCGCCGTCACCGGCTGGCGGGCCGGCCATGTGCACGGACCGCGCCCGCTGATCGACGTCCTGAAGAACCTGCAGAGCCACACCGCGTCGAACGTCACCAGCGTCGTCCAGCACGCGCTGCTGCCCGCCGCCCGCGGCGAACTCGACGGCTTCACCGCGCAGGCCCGCGACATCCTCGCCCGCCGTCACGCCCGCGTCGCCGAGGCTCTGACCACGATCGGCCACATCCGCCCCGCCGCCACACCCCAGGGCGCCTTCTACTACTTCCTCGACGTCCGCCAGGTCCTCGGCCGCAAGATCGGCGGCGTCCCCGTCCCGGACACCGACACCCTCACGGGCGTCCTCATGGAACAGGCCCGCATCGCCGTCACCCCGGGCACCGCCTTCGGCGCCGAGGGGTTCGTGCGGCTGTCGTACGCGATCGCCGAGGACCGGATCGCCGAAGGGCTCGACGCGCTGCGGGAGGTGATGACCCATGTCGAATGAACCCCTCGTGCTGTACTTCGGTGCCGTCCAGCGGCCCGAGTTCTACTCGGGGCTGCTCGACTCCGGCGTCGCGCTCGGCGTGCTGCGGGACTCCGACAGCGTGCACACCCTCGAACCGGAGGAGTTCGCCCTCGTCGAGCGGACGCGGTTCGCCGACGGCGCCGACGCGGTCGCCCGGTGCATCGAGCAGATCGGCCGGCGGTGGCGGATCGAGGCCGTGCTGAACGTCGACGAGACACTCGTGCAGCTGTGGGCCGAGGTCTGCGCACGGCTCGGGCTGCCGGCGATGAGCGGCGAGGCCGCGGCGGCCGTGCGCAGCAAGAGCGAGATGCGGCGGCGGTTCGCCGAGCACATCGGGGAGCACGCCTCGGCCCGCTCGGCCGTCGTCACGAGCGAGGAACAGGTGCTGGCGTTCGCCGCCGGCACCGGCTACCCGGTGGTGCTCAAGCCCGGCAACCTGTGGGGCAGCTACTTCGTCTCCCGCTGCGAGAACGCCGCCGAGCTGACCGCCGCCTACCGCGAACTTGCCGCCACCCTCCCGGAGTTCAGTGCCGGACAGCGGGTCACGGACACCCCGGCGGAGATCCTCGTCGAGGAGTTCCTCACCGGCACCAACCACTCCGTGGAGTGCCTCGTCCTCGACGAGCGGGTGTGGACGACCCCCGTGGTCGACGTCGTCACCGGCACCGACCTCGGCGGCACCGACTTCCACCACTTCGCCCGGGTCACCGCCACCCGCCTCACGCCCGCCGAGCGGGAGCGGATGCGGGCCCTGGCCGCCGACGCGGTGCGCGCCCTGGGCATCCGCCGGGGTCTCGCCCATGTCGAGTTCGTCCACGGCCCCACCGGCCCCCGTCTGATCGAGGTGGCCGGCCGCCCCGGCGCCAACCGTGCCCCGCTGCTGCGCGAGGCCTACGGCATCAACCTCATCGCCGGCTACCGGGACGTCCTGCGCGGCGTGGAACCCTCGGTCGAGCCGGTGCGGGACGGCGCCGCCGCGGTCGTCACGCCCTACCCCGAACGGGCCGGGACGCTGGTCGAGTACGCCGGCCTGGAACGGGTGCACGCCCTGACGTCCACCGCGCAGGTCGACGTGTACAAGCACCCCGGCGATCTGGTCCAGCCCCGTCACGAGGGCGCCGGATCACCGCTGCGGATCGAGCTGCGCGCCGACTCGCCCCGGCAACTCCTCGCCGATCTGGACGAGTTGCGCAGACTGTGCGAGGACCTGTTCGTGGTGCGGGAGGTGCAGGACGGCGGGGCCCGGGAGGCCGGTTTGACGGGTGCCGGCCCGGCGGGTACGGACCCGGAGTCGGCCGGATGCCCGGAGGCCGGCGGATGAGCGTGCGGCATGTGGTGTTCCTGGAGAGCAACCTCACCGGCAGCGGCTACGAGGCGATCGCCGCCGCCCGTCGGGCCGGGCACCGGATCACGTTCCTCACCCGGGACCTGCCGATGTACCTGGCGCCGGGGCACGAGCGCCTGGACCTCTCCCTCGTCGACGAGGTCGTCACCTGCGAGACCAACGACCCGGACGCCGTCGTCGCCGCCGTGCGGGGCCTCGGCCGTCCGGCGGACGCGATCGTCGCCGTCGGCGAATGGCACATGATCAGCGGCGCCGTGGCCTCCCGCGCCCTCGGGCTGCCCGGCCCCGACCCGGACGGCGTCCGCGCGGCCCGCGACAAGTCCGCCACCCGCCTGCGGTGCGCGTCGGCAGGCGTGCCGGTGCCGGGCTTCGCCCGCGTCGAGCGGCCGGAAGAGGTGTACGGCCTCGCCCTGGCGTACCCGTGCGTGGTCAAACCCCTCGACGACGGCGGCAGCAACGGCGTACGCCTGTGCCGCGACATGGACGAGGCCGCCGATCACGTACGGCTGCTGCTGAAGGACACCCACAACGAGCGCGGCCAGCGCAAGATCCCCGCGGTGCTCGTCGAGGAGTACGTCGACGGGCCCGAGGTCAGCGTCGAGATGCTGGTGCGCGGCGAGGAGGCGGCCGTCCTCGCCGTCACCGCCAAGGAACTGGGCGAACTGCCGTACTTCTGCGAGACGGGACACCAGGTTCCCGCCGCCCTGGGCTCCGGCCTGGACGAGCAGTGTGCGGACGTGGCCGTGCGGTCGCTGCGCGCCGTCGGATTCGACTTCGGCGCCGCCCACGTCGAACTGCGGCTGGCCGCCGCCGGACCCCGCCTCATCGAGATCAACTGCCGCCCGGCCGGCGACCGGATCACCCGGCTCGTCGCGCTCAGCACCGGTGTGGACATCCCCGCCGAACTGGTGGCGATGTACCTGGAGGGGAACGACCCCCGCCCCCTGCCCGTGCCGGGCCGCCACGGGGCCGCCGCCGTCGCCTTCCTGCCCGCCCAGCAGGGCGTCGTGACCGCCGTCGCCGGAGCCGCCACGGCGGCCCGGCAGCCCGGAGTGGTCGACGTCGGCCTGTACGTCGAGCCGGGCACCCGCGTGCCCGCGCTGCCCAACAACACCGCCCGCTACGGGCACGTCGTCGCCGTCGCCCCCAGCGGGCGGGAGGCACTGCGGCGGGCCCGTACGGCGGCACAAGCCGTCAGCGTGAGCGCATCCGTCTGACGCCCCACCCCGTTCCACCCGTCCCATCTCACCCGGAGGAGCACCGCCATGCTCAAGTCCACTCCACACCCCTCCTTCCGTACGGTCCTCGCCGCCCGTCGTGCCGCCGGGAGCGCGGTACGGGTCGCCGGCGCGCACGACGCGCTGGGCGGCCGGCTGGCCGAGGCCGCAGGGTTCGACGCCGTCTGGGCGTCCAGCCTGGAGGTGTCCGCCGCGCGCTGCCTGCCCGACGCGAGCGTGCTGACCATGACCGAGTACCTGGAGGCCGCGGCCCACACCCAGAAGGCGCTCGGCATCCCGGTCGTCGCCGACGTCGACACCGGCTACGGCAACAACCTGAACGTGGCCCACATGGTCCGCGAGTACGAGGCCGCCGGGATCACCGCCGTCGCCATCGAGGACAAGCAGTACCCGAAGATGAACAGCTTCGTCGCCACCAGCCACACCCTCCTGGACACCGGGACCTTCAGCTCGAAGCTGCGGGTCGCCAAGCAGGCCCAGCGCACCGAGGACTTCTTCGTCATCGCCCGCACCGAGGCGCTGATCGACGGACTCGGCGTGGAGGTCGCCCTGGAGCGCTGCCACGCGTACGTCGACGCGGGCGCCGACGGTGTGCTCGTGCACTCCAAGAAGCCCACCAACGAGCAGGTGCTGGCCTTCCTCGCGGAGTGGGGCGACCGGGCACCGGTGGTGGTCGTCCCGACGACCTACCCCGACTGGCACATCGACGACGCCGTCAAGGCCGGCGTGTCCACCGTCATCTACGCCAACCAGGGCCTGCGCGCCACCATCCGCGCGCTGCGCGAGACCTACGGCACGATCGTCGAGCGGGGCGCCACCACCGATCTCGAGGACCGCATCGCCTCCGTGAAGGACATCTTCGCCCTGCAGAGCCTGGCCGACTGGCAGGAGCTGGAATCGGCATGACGGCCGTGCGCTCCCCGTCCGGGCGCCCGGGAGGGCGGGGACCCATGCCGCCGGTGTTCTGGCTGCTGTTCGCCGGCACGCTGCTGAACCGGCTCGGCATTCTCGTCCCCGCCTTCCTCTCCCTGTTCCTGGCCGCCGAGACGGGGCTGTCCACGAACGCCATCGGCGTGCTGGTCGGGTTGTGGGGGGCCGGGTCGGTGGCGGGCTCGCTGCTGGGCGGGGTGCTGGCCGACCGGCTGGGCCCGCGGGCGGCGGTGCTGGTGTCGCAGGCGGTATCGCTGGCCGCCTCCGCCGCCCTGGCCTGCACCCAGCGGGCCGCGGTGCTGGCCGGGGTCGTGGTGCTGTCCGGCTGCGCCTCCACCGTGCACAAGCCGGCCGGCGCGGTGGTCGTCTCCGGAGCGCTGCCCGGGGCCGGCCATGTGCGGGCGTTCGGTCTGCTCTACTGGGCCTCCAACATCGGGGCCGCCGTGTCGCCGGCGGTCTCCGGAGTGCTGCTGGAGCGGGGCGCGCTCTGGCTGGTCGCCCTCAATGCCGCGACCGCGGTGGGCTACTGCCTGATCGCGCTGCGGCTGCCGGGTCGGGAGGCGGGGACGGGCGGCGGGGCGGGGGCCGGCGAGGCGCGTTCCCCCGGGCGGGGCCTGCTCGCACCCTTTTGCTCCGGGCCCGTCGCCCGCTTCCTGTTCCTGTCCTTCTGCCTCGCCCTGATCTACCTCCAGAAGCAGTCGACGCTGCCCCTGGACATGGCCGGGCACGGGCTGGCGCCCCACACCTACGGCCTGGTCGTCTCCCTCAACGGCCTGCTGATCATCGTGCTCCAGCCCGTCCTGTCCCGGGTGGCCGAACGGCTCGGCATGGACGCCCAGTTCGTCCTCGCCGGGCTGCTGATAGCGATCGGCTTCGGCGCCAACTCCGTCGCCGGGAGCGCGTGGTCGTACGCCGCCGCGCTCACCGTGTGGACCCTGGGCGAGATCCTGCTGGTGCCGCAGGCGTCCGCGTTCCTGGTGCGGCACGCCCCCGAGGGCCGGGCGGGTTCCTACCAGGGCGCGTACCAGTTCGTGTGGAACCTGGGCCTGGTGCTGGGCGCCCCGCTCGGCATGACCGTGCGCGACGCGTACGGCGGGGACGTGCTGTGGACGGGATGCCTGGTGCTGGGAGTGGGGGTGGTGACCGCCTACGCCGGGTACGCCCGGCGGGCCGGGAGGGAGACTGCGGGGCGTGGCCGGGGCGCGGAGCCACCGGATCAGTCCGGCGAGCAGAGGGACGACAGGAAGGGGACCCGGTGCGCCTGATCCGGGCCGGGGACCCTTTCCGCAACCGTGGCCCGGACCCTCCCCGCAACCGGGCCGGGGACCCTCTCCACAGCCGTGGCGGGGACGCTCTCCGCCGTCCGGGCCGGCTCCGCGTCCCCCTCCAGGACCCCCGACTTGGCGATGAGGTACCCGAGCTGCGCACGGCTGCGGCTGCCGAAGCGCGCCGAGAGCCGGGCGATGTACTCCTGGCAGCGCCGGACGCTGATCCCTAACTGCTGTGCCGTCACCGCGTCCTTGTCGCCGGCCACCACGTGCCGCATGATGGCCAGCTCCAGTTCGTCGGTGATCCGCGCCGTCACCTTGTCCCGGCCCGGCGGCGTGAAGGGAACGGCACGGATCCAGGACCGTTCGAAGGCCAGGGCGAGGAAGGAGACGACCGCCGGGATACGCACCTCCACGGCGACCGTGCGGTCCGCGGTGCTGGGGATGAACGCGACCTTGCGGTCGAAGACGATCAGCCGGTCGAAGTTCTCGTCCAGCGTGCGCACCTCGGCGCCGTACTCCTCGACGGTGCGGACAAAGGCGCGCGTGGTGGCGCTGGTGCGGGCGTTGTGCTGGTAGATCGTCTTCATCCGGGCTCCCCGGCCGAGCATGGCGAGCGTCGGCGGTAGCGAGGCCGCCAGCACCTCCGCGGAGCGGGGGCCGCCCGGCTGCGAGGTAAGGATCTCCTGGCTGCACTCGCGAGTGGCCATCTCGATGGCGGCGTTGATGTGGGCGAGACCCGAGTGCACCTCGTACCCGCCGGAGTCCCGGTGCAGCCGGTACGCCTCCACGGCCGGGGCCAGCGCCTCCTGGGTGTGCAGCAGCCGGCCGAGTACCTCCTGCGCCTCACCGAGGATCTCGCTCGCACGCCGGCCGCAGACGAGGCCGGGATTGACGGCCATGTACGTCGCGTGGTCGGTGCCCTCGCCGGCCGTGTCCGCCGTGTCGTCGCCCCCGCTGCGGTGCAGCAGTCCGCTCGCCACCAGCCGCCGTACCGCGTCCGGCGGTGCCGTTCCGTCGATGGGCCCCGGCAGCCGGGGCAGCAGCGAGGAGTAGACATCGATGTCTTCCTGCCGCAGCGGCACCCCGTCCGGCGAGCTGGTCGGCACACCCAATTCCTTCACGTTTCCCCCGTATTCGGTCATCGACCCGTCATCTTTGGTAAAAGTTATCCGCCGTGACGCCACGCCACACTTGACAGCCCTGTGACGACGGTCTCTTCGTCGCGTGCGCCGGCGACGCGTCGCGCGCGGTGGTGAAGGCGCGTCCGTCGCCGTCTACCGTCCTGAGCTCCCATGGGGATTTGATCATGTCGGTCCGGAGTCCGCCCCTCCCGGGGGTGGCCGGACCGGCGTGCCGTGCCCATCGAGCGCGTCCATTTCTTCAGCTGATGCTAGAAATAGACCATGAAGAGGCGGTTCGGCCTGTTCAGTGCGCGGCCCGCCCCCGCACGCGCCGAGGCGCTCCCGGCCGCCGAGGGCCGCCATCGCCTCCCGCCGGGCCTGCGCAGCGTTGCGGGCCAGATGTTCGTCCTGCAGCTGGTCATCCTGGTTCTGTTCGGCGCGGCGGCCGTGACGGCGCTGGTCCTGCAGGCCCAGCAGGCGAGCCTGGCCGAGGCCCGGGCGCGCTCGCTCGCCGGTGCCGAGTCCTTCGCCAACGCCCCGGGCACGCTCGCCGCCATGCGTTCCGCCCACCCGAGCGCGCTGCTCCAGCCCCGGGCGGAGGCTTCCCGCAGGGCATCGGGGGTCGACTACGTCGTCGCCTTCAGCCCGGCCGGCTACCGGTGGTCGCACCCCGACCCCCACCTGATCGGCAAGCATGTGACCGGCACCTACGGCCAAGGCCTTGCCGGGCACCGGTACACCTCCACCTTCCGCACCCCCGTGGGGCAGGCCGTGGACACGACCGTCCCGGTCCTCGACGGACACGGCAAGGTCGCCGGGCTGGTCTCCGTCGGCATCACGGTCCGCAACGTGAACGCGCGCGCGATGCGGCAGATGCCGCTCCTGCTGGGGGCCGGCGCGGGCGCCCTGGTGCTGGCGACCGCCGGATCGGCGCTGGTGAGCCGGCGGCTGCGGCGCCAGACCCACGGCCTCGAACCGGCCGAGCTGCGGCGGATGTACGACCACCACGACGCCGTGCTGCACGCCACCCGCGAGGGCGTGCTCATCCTCGACCGGAACGGCGTGCTGCTGCTCGCCAACGACGAGGCACGGCGCCTGCTCGGCCTGCCCGCGGACGAGCCCGGGCAGCACGTCGCCGCCCTCGGCCTCGGACCGGGCCTGACCGCACTGCTGTCCGGCGGGCGGCCCGTCACGGACGAGGTGTGCGAGGCCGGTGACCGGCTGCTGGCGGTGAGCCTGCGGCCGACCGCGCCCTACGGCGGCCCGCCCGGCAGCGTCGTGACGCTGCGGGACACCACCGAACTGCGGGCCGTCGCCGGCAAGGCCGCCGTGGCCGAGCACCGGCTGCGGCTCCTCTACGACGCCATGACCAGGATCGGCACCACCCTCGACGTGGCCCGCACGGCCGAGGAACTCACCCGGTTCACGGTCCCCCGGTTCGCCGACTACGCCAGCGTCGACCTGGTCGACTCGATCCAGCGGGGCGGCGAGCCGGAGGGCACGATGATGCGCCGTACCGCCCTCACCGGCATCCACGAGGAGCATCCGCTCTACCCGGTCGGCACGCTCACCGACTTCGGCTCCGAGACCCCGCAGGCGATCGGCTTCGGAACCGGCGAGCCCGTGCTGGAGGCCGACATGCGCGCCCTGAGCGGATGGCAGGACCAGGACCCCGTCAACGCCCGCAGGATCATCGCCCACGGCATCCACTCGATGATGGTGATCCCGCTGCGCGCCCGCGGCATCCTCATGGGCGTGGCCAGCTTCTGGCGCTCCGAACGGCCCGAACCCTTCGAGGAGGAGGACGTGGCGGTCGCCGAGGAACTGGTGGCCCGGGCCGCGCTCGCCGTCGACAACGCCCGCCGCTACACGCGCGAGCACACCACGGCCGTCACCCTGCAGCGCAGCCTGCTGCCGCGCCGCATGCCCGAGCAGTCCGCCCTGGACGTGGCCCATCGCTACCTGCCCGCCCGGGCCGGGGTGGGCGGGGACTGGTTCGACGTCATCCCGCTGCCGGGGGCGCGGGTGGCGCTGGTCGTCGGCGACGTGGTCGGGCACGGTCTGCACGCGGCGGCCACCATGGGCCGGCTGCGCACTGCCGTCCTCAACTTCTCCGCCCTCGACCTGAGCCCCGACGAACTGCTGGCCCGCCTGGACGAACTGGTCGGCCGGATCGACAGCGACGAGACGAGCGAGGCCGGCGCGGGCATCGCCGGAGCCACTTGCCTGTACGCCCTCTACGACCCGGTCGCCGGGCGGGCCACCCTCGCCCGGGCCGGTCACCCCGGACCGGCCGTGGTCCTGCCCGACGGCACCGCCTCCTTCCCCGACGTACCGGTCTGCCCGCCGCTCGGCCTGGGCGAAGGCATGCCGGTGGAGACACTCGAACTGCCCCTGCCCGAAGGCTCGCGGCTGGTGCTGTACACCGACGGTCTCGTCGAGGACCGCGACCGGGACATCGACTCGGGCCTGGCGCAGCTGCGCGCGGCGCTGGCCGGGAACGCCGGCCGTACCCCGGAGGAGACCTGCACCGACATCCTCCGCACGGTGCTGCCGGACCGGCCGAGCGACGACGTCGCCCTGCTGGTGGCCCGCACCCGGCTGCTGGACCGCGACCGGATCGCCGAGTGGGAGGTGCCCGCCGAGCCGGCGGCCGTGGCCCCGGTCCGCTCCGCGTGCGCCCGCACCCTGGACACCTGGGGGCTGTCGGACCTCGGCTACACCACCGAGCTGATCCTCAGCGAACTGATCACCAACGCGATCCGCTACGGCTCCCCGCCCGTCCGCGTCCGGCTGCTGCGTGACCGCCACCTGATCTGCGAGGTCTGCGACGGCAGCAGCACCGCACCGCACCTCAGGCGCGCGGCGGACACCGACGAGGGCGGCCGCGGCCTCTTCCTGGTCGCCCGGCTCACCGCCCGCTGGGGCACCCGCTACACGGCGCGCGGCAAGGTGATCTGGGCGGAGCAGTCCCTGAACGCCGACCGCCGGGAACCGGCCGCCGACACCGCCGAGGACCTCCTGGACCAGTGGCACGACGACGAGTGGGACGACGCCACCTCCTAGCCACGCCGCCACCTCCCTGGCGCCGCCGCTTCCTGCCGGTCACGGGCGGTTCCTGCCGGTCATGGCGTCTTTGCCGGCCACGCCGGCTCCTATGGGCACCACGGTCACGGCGGGATGCGTTGCCGTGGCGGCCCAGGGCGGGGCGCGTTGCCATGGTGGACCCGGGCGGGACGCGTCGGCTGGACCCGGGCGGGACGCGTCGCCGTGGCGGGCCCACACGACCGCGTGCCGGCTGCACGTCCGATTTCCGCCAGCCCGCCCCGCGCGCACGTCCCACACTGGAAGACGTGATGGACGAGGACACCAGGTACGAGGCAGTGCGCAGCCGGGACGGACGGTTCGACGGCGCGTTCTTCTTCGCCGTCGAGACGACCGGTATCTACTGCCGGCCCAGCTGCCCGGCGGTCACCCCGAAACGGCGGAACGTGCGGTTCTACCCCACGGCCGCCGCCGCACAGGGCTCCGGCTTCCGCGCCTGCCGCCGGTGCCGGCCGGACGCCGTGCCGGGGTCCGCCGAGTGGAACGTGCGCGCGGACGCCGTCGGCCGGGCCGTGCGCCTGATCGCCGACGGCGTCGTCGACCGCGAGGGCGTCGCGGGTCTCGCCTCCCGGCTCGGCTACAGCGCACGCCAGGTGCAGCGGCAGCTCACCGCCGAACTCGGCGCCGGACCCGTGGCCCTGGCCCGCGCCCAGCGCGCGCACACCGCCCGGGTGCTGCTGCAGACCACCGACCTGCCGGTCACCGAGATCGCGTTCGCGTCCGGGTTCGCCAGCGTGCGGCAGTTCAACGACACGATCCGCGAGGTGTACGACGCGACACCGACCGGCGTACGGGCCGCGGCACCCCGGGGCAGGGGAGCCCGCCGGGCCACCCCCGGCGCCGGCATCCCCCTGCGGCTCGCCCACCGCGGCCCCTACCAGGTCGGCGCCGTCTTCGACCAGCTGGCGCGGGAGGCCGTACCCGGCGTCGAGGAGGTGAGCGGCACCCCGGGCGGCCGTACCTACCGGCGCACCCTGCGGCTGCCGTACGGCACCGCGATCGTCGCCGTCCAGGAGCGCACCGGGACACCGAAGGCGACCGGCGGCACGCATCCCGGCGGGTGGCTGGACGCACGGCTGCACCTGACCGATCCGCGGGACCTGACGACCGCCGTGCAGCGGCTGCGGCGGCTGTTCGACCTCGACGCCGACCCGTACGCGGTGGACGAACGGCTCGGCGCCGACCCGCAGCTCGCCCCGCTGGTCACGGCCCGGCCCGGCCTGCGCTCGCCCGGCACCGTCGACCCGCTGGAGCCCGCCGTACGGGCGCTGGTCGGGGTGGCCGGAGCCGAGAGCCTGGTCCGGCGGTACGGCAAGGCGCTCGACGCCCCCTGCGGCAGCCTCACACACCTCTTCCCGGAGCCCGCCGCCCTCGCGGGGAGTGCGAGCGAGGACGGGTCCGAGTCCCCGTCCGGCCACACGCTGGGCGCGCTCGCCGCCGCCCTCGCCGACGGGACCGTGCACCTGGACCCGGGCGCCGACCGGGACGGCGCCGAGGCCGCACTGCTCGCCCTGCCCGGCATGGACCCGGCCGTCGTCGCCGCCGTCCGCGTGCGCGCCCTCGGCGATCCCGACGTGGCCCCGCCCGGCGCGGACGTCCCGGAGGCCTGGCGGCCGTGGCGGTCGTACGCCGTCCAGCACCTGCGCGTCGCAGGGGAGTGGAGGAACTGATGGAGGGAGTAGAGGGACTGATGGAGGGAGTGGAGGGACTGATGGAGACGGTCTACTGGACCGGCGTGGACGGCCCGCTCGGCCGGCTCCTGCTCACCGCCGGACCGGACGGCGCGCTCACCTCGTTGTCCGTGCCCGGGCAGAAGGGCGGCCGGGTCGTCCAGGACGGCTGGCGGCAGGACCCCGGGCCCTTCCGGGCGGCGGGGGAACAGCTCGCCGCCTACTTCGCCGGCGAACTCGAGGATTTCCGTCTGCCGCTCAGCACCCACGGCACCCCGTTCCGGGAGCGGGTGTGGGCCGCGCTCGACTCCGTGCCGTACGGCGCGACCACCACCTACGGCGAGATCGCCGCGCGCCTCGGCGCGTCCCGTGCCGCCGTCCGGGCCGTCGGCGGTGCGATCGGCGCCAACCCCCTGCTCATCGTGCGCCCCTGCCACCGGGTCATCGGCGCCGACGGCTCACTGACCGGCTACGCGGGCGGACTGGACCGGAAGGTGCGGCTGCTGACCCTGGAGGGCGCGCTCCCGGACCGCTGCCCCTGAAAGGCACGCCGACCGGTCCCGCCCGTGCCCCGGGGCGTGTGCGCCGACCGATCCGGTGACCCTGGAGGCACGCCGGCCGGCCCCATGACCACCCCGGGGGGGGCGCCGACCCGTCCGGTGACCGTGGAGAGCCGGCTTTCCGCTCCCGTGACCGGGGAGGGCCTGCCTGAAGGTGGGCTTGCCGGGCCGGTGTCCCTGGAACGTGGGCTGCCCGGTCCGGCATCCGTGGAGGGCGCTCTTCCCTGTCCGGCCCCTCCTTGCCGCCCCCCCCCGCGGCGGAGGGACGCCGATCGGTACCGCCCGTCCGGCACGGCGGCTCGTGGCCCCCGACCGAGGGCCTACGCCGACCGGGTGGACCGCGAATGATGTTCCGGCCCCCTGTCCCCGCCGTGTGGGACGGTCGCCTCCGGCAGGCGACGAAAGGGCAGGCACACATGGTCAAGGTCGGACAGGTCCTGGTGGCGCTCCTGGTCGCGTTGCTGCCGGAGACGACCGCGGCCGCCGTCGCCGAACCCGCGCCGCCGCCGTGGACCGGCAGCTGGGAGACCGCACCCCACGGCACCACGGCCGCCCTTCCCGGTGCCGCCATCCGCAACGTCGTCCACCTCAGCGTCGGCGGCACCGCCGTGCGGATCAGGATCAGCAACCGGTTCGGCATCGCACCGCTGCAGCTCGGCGCGGTCACGGTCGCGCTGCGCCGCGCCGCCGGGGCGGACGCCGTGCCCGGCACCCTGCGCACCGCCACCTTCAGCGGCGCCCCGACGGTCACGGTCCCGGCGGGCCAGGACCTGTTCACCGACCCCCTCCCGCTGTCCGTGCCGGCCGGCGCGGACCTGCTGGTCACCGTGCTCACCCCGGTCGACAGCGGCCCGGCCACCTACCACCGCAGCGCCCTGCAGACCAGCTACCTGGCCTCCGCCGCCCACGCGGCCGACGAGAACGGCTCCGCGTACACGACGGCGGTCAGCTCCTGGTACTACGTCACCGGCGTCGACGTCCTCGGCGACGCCGCCGGCAGCGTCGTCGCCTTCGGCGACTCCCTCACCGACGGCACCGGCTCCACCCCCGACACCAACCACCGCTGGCCCGACCGGCTCGCCCAGCGCCTGAGCGGCGCCCGGCTCGGCGTCCTCAACGCAGGCATCGCCGGCAACCGGCTGCTGCGCGACGGCACCGGACCGAGCGCCCTGAACCGCCTGGACGCCGACGCCCTGGACCGCGCCGGGGTGCGGGTCCTGGTCGTGCTGGAGGGCATCAACGACATCAAGGGATCCCCCGAGGCGACCGACCCCGCCGCCTTCGCCACCGCCTACCGCACCCTCGTCGCCCGCGCCCACGCCCGCGGCATCCGGGTCGTCGGGGTCACCCTCACCCCGTACGGCGGCTACTCGGGCTACACGCCGGCTCGCGAGGCGGTACGGCAGCAGGTCAACGCGTTCATCCGCACCGGCGGCGCCTTCGACGCGGTCGCCGACGCCGACGCGGCCGTCCGTGACCCGGCCGCCCCCGAGCGCATCCTGCCGGGTTACGACCCGGGCGACCACCTGCACTTCAACGACGCGGGCATGCGCGCGGTCGCCGACACCGTCGCAGCCGCCCTGGTCCGCGAACCGACCGCGGCCGCAGGCCCGGCACCGATCGCCCGCTGACCACCCGCCGACTGCCCGACCCACCGGGCTGCGCTGCGGTTGTGCGCCGGTTGCCCAGGGTCCCGGGAAGCGCTTCGACCGTGGGCCGGTTGTCCAGCGCTGTGCGGCGTGCTGCGCTTGCCTGACGCCTGACGCCTGACGCCTGACGCCTGACGCCTGACGCCTGACGCCTGACGCCTGACGCCTGACGCCTGACGCCCGACGCCCGCCCTTCCCTCTGGCGCCGAGCCGCCCCGCCGCCCCCGTCAGCCCCACACCACCGCGCCCAGCCACGCCCCCGCGATCAGCAGGCAGGCGAACAGCTCGGCGAGCACGCTGGAGCCGCCCGAGCGCATCGTGGTGCGCAGGGCGGCCATCGCCTCGCCGTGCCTGCCGAGCCGCAGACGCTCGTGCAGGTAGATGCCCGCCATGAAGCCCGGCACCGCGCCCAGCACCGGAACCAGGACGAAGCCGAGGAGCGCGCCGACACCGGCGTACACCCCCATGCGGGGCGTCGCACCGCTCGCCCGCAGCCGGCGCGGCGGCAGCATCCAGCGCACCACCAGGGACAGGAGCAGCACCGCGGTGGCCCCGACCAGGACACCCCAGGCGAGCGGCCGCGGGTCCTTCAGCGCCCACCACAGGACCGCGGCCCACACCAGCCAGGACCCCGGCACCCCGGGCACCAGCACTCCGCACAGGCCGACCACCAGCACCACGCCGACCAGCAGGAGTTCCCACGCTCCCATCTGCCCAGAGTGCCGGAGGACCGAAGAAGCCGCAGGTCAGCGAGAGCTCTCGCGGGACACCCAGCCCCGCTCGTAGGCATGCCAGCCCAGCTGCAGCCGGGTCGTCACCCCGGTCAGCACCATCAGCCGCTTCACCCGCCGCTGCACGGTCCTCAGGCCCAGGTCGAGCTGCTTGGCCACGCTCGCGTCGGTCAGCCCGGCCAGCAGCAGCGACAGCACCTCCAGATCGGTCGCGTCCGGGCCGTCGGGCCGCTGTTCGGTCACCCCGGACGCGCCCAGTCTCAGCGGCAGCGCCTCGCGCCACACCGACTCGAACAGCCCGGCCAGCAGCTCCAGCAGTCCGCTCGCGTGCACCACGAGCGCGGCCGGCTCGGCCGAGCGCGAGGTGAGCGGCACCATGGCGAGGGAGCGGTCGGCGATCACCAGTTTCGTCGGCACCCGGTCCACCACCCGCACCTGCTCGTTCCGGCCGAGCGCCGCCGTGAGTTCGGTGAGCCCGTCCGGCAGGTCCAGCACCGACCGCTCGACCGCCACGCGGTAGCGGACCCCGCGCCCGGCCGCCTGCTCCTCGGCCTCGTTGTCCGTCCCGGAGACCACCACCGGATTTCCGGTGACCAGCGCGCACACTTCCTCGGCGGCCCCCAGCTGGAGCTGGAGGAAGCGCTGCGCGACCGCCGACGCACCGGTCACCACCTCCACCAGATCGTGCACCTCGGGCTCGGCGGCGGCGGCCCGGTACTCCTCGGCGAGCAGCGCTGCCGCCAGCTCCGCCTGCTCCAGCTCGTGCCGCTGCCGGGTGAGCAGCGCGCCCAGCGCCACCCCGGGCGGTGCGGCCACCCAGCGGCCCGGGCGGGCCGGGGACTGGGCCGCCAGGCCCTGCCGCTCCAGCCGGCGCAGCGCGCGCTCGGTGTCCGGCTCGGCCAGCGACAGGCGCCGTGCCAGATCGGCCACCTCCGCGGCGCCCACGGACACCAGCGCCCGGTACGCCGCCTCGTGCGTCCCGTCCAGGCCTATCGCTGCCAGCATCGCCCCGCGTCCCTCCCTTGAGAACCAGCCCTCCGAGCGATGGCGCCCTGGCGGAAAACGGCCATGGCGCAAACCCGCCGTCGCCCATCATCGTCGTACCGGCGGTGACTCTGCCAAGGTGGCAGCACCTGGGACGCACGGCCGGGCGCACGGCTCACAGCCGCCTCCCAGGAAACCAAGCCACCATCGGGCCACTCGGCCGGTGCCTCGGCGGCACCGGTCGCGCGAGCCGGTGACTCGGGCCCGGACGTGCGCGGGCGCGCGCGAAGGGGATGCGGGGCCGGGTCACCCCGGATGTCGCCGGGCGGTCCTCCCGTGGGGGGTGGGGCCGTCCGGCGGCCATCATCCTTCTCCCGTACGGGAGTTCGGGCTGTCCCCCGATACGTCGTTCGACGCGGGCTCGTGCGCCGGATTTTCCCCATGCCCCGTTTCCAACCGGCCCGTGCGGTGGACAATTAGGGGCATGAGCCAGCAGGGGGGCAGCCCCGCCCGTCACGAGGACGACTGGTGGGGCCAGCTGTACGACGACGCCACCGAGGACACCGGCCCCACGGCCGGGTCCGATTCCCTGGACGACCGCTTCACCTCGGCGAGGAACGCCGTGACGGGGCGGCCCGGCGGGTCAACGGGGGGCACGTCTCCCCGGGATCCGCGTGCGGAACCGCGCAGGGAGCCCGCGGTCCCCCTGCAGCGGGCGGCGTCACCGGCGTCACCGGCGTCACCGGCGTCACCGGCGACGCCGCCCGCCGCGACGGGACGGGACGCCGCGCCGCCTCCGGCCGGACAGGGCACCGCACCACCCCCGGGCACGGCACCGCCCCGGCAGCGCGCCCCCTGGGAACCTCCGGCCGACGAGCCCGGGTCCTCGGCGACCTTCCCGCCCCCGCCGGCCGAGGACGGGGACCGGATGCAGGCCCCGCCCGCTGCGGGCAGGCCCTTTGCCCCGCCCCGCGTGGACCGGCCCTCCCCACCGCCGCATGCGGACGGATTCCCCGCCCCGCCCCGTGCGGACCGGCTCACCGCACCAGCCGCCCCGCCCCGCGTGGACCGGCCCTCCCCACCGCCGCATGCGGACGGATTCCCCGCCCCGCCCCCCGCGGACCGGCCCCCCGCACCAGCCGCCCCGCCCTCAGCGGCCCTGTCCTCACCGCCGCCCCCGCCCCCGCCGCCCTCCTCCCTCGACTACGTCGGTTCCGGCCCCCCGACCTACGACCCCGAGCCCACCGCACTGCCCGCCGCCGACCCCGACGACCTCGGTGAACTGGTCGCCGACACCGTCCTGGACGGCGCCCGGTACGGGGCCTGCACGCTGCGGGCGGTGTCGCTGCGTGGGGACTCGGGGCGGTACCGGGGCGAGCCGCGCCGGGACGCACTGCTCACCGCGCGGTTCGGGACGGGGGAGCAGGCGCTGCTGCTCGTCGCGATGGCGACCGGCGCGCGGGCCGCACCGGGCGCGCATCTGGCCGCGGCCGAGGCCTGTCGGCTGATCGGACGGGCCGTGGGCCGCAGCCATCGAAGCCTGGTCGCGGACATCCGGGCCGCCCGGCGCGGCGAGCTGAAGTCCGGACTGCACCGCCTGACGGACCGCAGCCTCGGCCGACTGCGCGCCGGCGCGCTCGAACAGGGCCTGGATGCCGAGGAGTACACGGCGAGCCTGCGCTGCCTGCTGCTGCCCGCCGACCCGGACTGCCGGACCCGGGTGTTCTTCGGCGCGGGCGAAGGGGGCCTGTTCCGGCTGCGGGACGGCGAGTGGCAGGACGTCGAG
Source organism: Streptomyces sp. NPDC007971 (assembly GCF_042958635.1). NCBI lineage: Bacteria > Bacillati > Actinomycetota > Actinomycetes > Kitasatosporales > Streptomycetaceae > Streptomyces > Streptomyces sp. NPDC007971. The sequence goes on along the minus strand of NZ_JBIBJK010000004.1, from coordinate 136,229 downwards.
CCGCGCGTGTCCGCCGCCGAGGCCGGCGGACCCGTCCTCGGTTTCGGCTCGCCGCCCGCCGAGACCCCGGAGGGCGACCGGCTCACCATGGACCTCGGCATCCCGACCCCGCCGAGCCCGTACGAGCCTGCCCCCGAACCGCCCCGGGAGCCGTTCCGCTTCCGCGCCTCGGTAGCCCGTCCGGGTGATGTGCTGGTGATGTGCACCGGCGGCCTGGCCGATCCGCTGCGCGGGGAGGCCGCCCTCTGTGCCTACCTGGCCCGCCGCTGGTCCCGCCGCGCGGCGCCGGGCCTGGCCGCGTTCCTCGCGGACGCCCAGGTACGGGTCAAGGGCTACGCCGACGACCGTACGGCGGCGGCCGTGTGGGAGGCGTAACCGCGGCCCCTGTGGATTGATGGAACGGGAGACGCGCATCCCGGGACATCGAAGGGGCAGACGACCGCCATGGCCAAACAGAACGTCGCCGAACAGTTCGTCGACATCCTCGTCCGCGCCGGCGTGCGCCGCCTCTACGGCGTCGTCGGGGACAGCCTGAACCCGGTTGTGGACGCCGTCCGCCGCAACGCCGCCATCGACTGGATCCATGTGCGCCACGAGGAGACCGCCGCCTTCGCGGCCGGCGCGGAGGCCCAGGTCACCGGGAAGCTGGCCGCCTGCGCCGGCTCCTGCGGCCCCGGCAATCTGCACCTCATCAACGGCCTGTACGACGCCCACCGCTCCATGGCCCCCGTGCTCGCCCTCGCCTCGCACATCCCCTCCAGCGAGATCGGCCTCGGCTACTTCCAGGAGACCCACCCGGACCGGCTGTTCCAGGAGTGCAGCCACTACAGCGAGCTGATCTCCAGCCCGAAGCAGATGCCACGGCTGCTGCAGACCGCCATCCAGCACGCGGTCGGCCAGAGCGGGGTGAGCGTGGTGTCGCTGCCGGGCGACATCGCCGCCGAACCCGCCCCGGACAAGCCCCTGGAGAGTGCCCTCGTCACCTCCCGGCCCACCGTCCGGCCCGGTGACGCCGAGCTCGACCGGCTCGTGGAGATGATCGACAAGGCCGGCCGGGTCACCCTCTTCTGCGGCAGCGGCACGGCCGGCGCACACGCCGAGGTCATGCAGTTCGCCGGGCGGATCAAGTCGCCCGTGGGGCATGCGCTGCGCGGCAAGGAGTGGATCCAGTACGACAACCCGTACGACGTCGGCATGAGCGGGCTGCTCGGCTACGGCGCGGCCTACGAGGCCACCCACGAGTGCGACCTGCTGATCCTGCTCGGCACCGACTTCCCGTACAACGCCTTCCTGCCGGACGACGTGCAGATCGCCCAGATCGACGTGCGGCCCGAGGTGCTCGGCCGCCGCTCCCGGCTCGACCTCGCCGTGTGGGGCGATGTCCGCGAGACGCTGCGCTGTCTGATCCCGCGGGTGCGGGAGAAGACCGACCGGCGCTTCCTCGACAAGATGCTGAAGAAACACGCCGACGCGCTGGAGGGCGTGGTCAAGGCGTACACGCGCAAGGTCGAGAAGCACGTGCCCATCCATCCGGAGTACGTGGCCGCCGTGCTGGACGAGGTCGCCGCCGACGACGCGGTCTTCACCGTCGACACGGGCATGTGCAACGTGTGGGCCGCCCGCTACATCTCGCCCAACGGCCGCCGCAGGATCATCGGCTCCTTCTCGCACGGCTCGATGGCGAACGCGCTGCCCATGGCGATCGGCGCCCAGTTCACCGACCGGCGCCGACAGGTCGTCTCCCTGTCCGGCGACGGCGGATTCTCCATGCTGATGGGCGACTTCCTGACGCTGGTGCAGTACGACCTTCCCGTCAAGGTCGTGCTGTTCAACAACTCCTCCCTCGGCATGGTGGAGCTGGAGATGCTGGTGGCCGGACTGCCCTCGTACGGCACCGCCAACACCAACCCCGACTTCGCCGCCGTCGCACGGGCCTGCGGTGCCCACGGGGTGCGGGTGGAGAAACCCAAGCAGCTCGCCGGGGCGCTCAAGGACGCGTTCCGGCACAAGGGTCCCGCCCTGGTGGACATCGTCACCGACCCCAACGCCCTGTCCATCCCGCCGAAGATCAGCAAGGAGATGGTCACCGGGTTCGCGCTGTCCGCCTCGAAGATGGTGCTGGACGGCGGCGTCGGCCGCATGGTCCAGATGGCCCGCTCCAATCTGCGCAACGTCCCCCGGCCCTGAACGAGCCGACCGGAGCGGTGGTTTCCGGCCAGATTCACGCCGTGTGACGGCCCGTCGACCACCGCCGGCGGACGGCCGCGCCCTGCCGGGATGGGACGCCCGTGGCGTGGTACGGCGGTCCTGGCGGGTCCGGGGCGGGTGCGGGGGTGCCACGGGGCCGGCCGGGGGGCCGTACGGGTGTGGCCGAACAGACGGCCGTCGGCGGGGGGGCATGCGTGCCCACAAGAGCGTTGGGCATGGATTCCCGTGAACGTGTTCGACCAGGAGGGGCAGGTTCGGCAACGTGCGGGCGGGGGCCATGAAGAGGCAGGCGCGAGGGGGCGGTCCCGTGGCCGTCGAGGCGTCCTCGGCGAAGGCGGGGGAAGAGACCGACACCATCACGGATCGGGCGTACGCGTCCCAGCTCAGGCGCAGGCTGGGACGGGCGGACCTCAGGGCGGTGCCCGAGGCGCGCCGGGAACTGCGCGAACTGCTGCGGCACTGGGGCAAGCCCGGCCGCTCGGAGATAGCCGAACTGCTCACCAGCGAACTCGTCACCAACGCGCTGGTGCACACCGACGAAGACGCCGTGCTGACCGCCGTCGTCTCGTCGCACGGACTGCGCGTGGAGGTACGGGACTTCGTGGCCCGCAGGCCGCGCCCGTGCGCACCGGACACGGGGGACGGCACCCACGGCCGGGGGCTGGTCCTGGTCGAGTCCCTCGCGGACGCCTGGGGCGTACGGCCGCACGGGGTGGGCAAGTCGGTGTGGTTCGAACTCGGCGCCGAGGCCGCCTGAGGCGGACCCGAGACGGCAACGGGGCGGGGGCGTGACCCGTGTGGTCACGCCCCCGCCCCGGGGTACGTCGAGCGCCCCGAAGGGGCGCGGGGAACCGGGCGGCCGGCCACGGCGGAACCGCGGTGAGGCGCCGGCCCAGGCGCAGGGCGCCTAGCCGAACTGCTGCTCCAGGTCCTTGAGCTTGCGCTCCAGGGAGTCCAGGCGCGGCAGGGCCATCGTGTCGTCCTCGGCCGTGAGGTCGACGGTGACCTGCTCAGTCCCCTTGCGAACCGGCTGAAGGGACGGCCGAGAGCGTACGGGCAGTGGCTCCGGCGCGGATATGGCAGGCTCCGCGGTGGCCTGCGCGGGGCCGCGCTCCACGGCCTGCATCTCGACCTGGCGGGCGCCCGTGCGGCCGACGAAACCGCGGTGGCCCCGGCTGATGGCCTTCAGCTGGGCACGCTCCACCCGCTGCTGGTCGCGCCGGCGCTGCCGCGCCTCCTCCTTCTGCCGACGGTCGTCGCGGACCTCCTCGACGGCCTCGTCCAGGCTGCGCACGCCCTCCAGGAGCATCAGCGACCAGGCCCGGTAGGTCTCGCGGGGAGCCCGCAGCCAGCGCACGATGCGGATCTGCGGCAGCGGACGCGGCACCAGTCCCTGCTCGCGCAGGGCGGCACGGCGGGTCTGCTTCAGCGCGCGGTCGAACAGGACGGCCGCGGACAGCGACATGCCGGAGAAGAACTGGGGGGCGCCGTCGTGACCCGCGCCCCTCGGCGCGTGCACCCAGTTGAACCAGGCCGCGGCCGCCGCGAACATCCAGACCAGTATCCGGGAACCGAGGGCCGCGTCACCGTGGCTTGCCTCGCGCACGGCGAGGACGGAGCAGAACATCGCCGCGCCGTCCAGGCCGAACGGCACCAGGTACTGCCATCCGCCGGTCAGCCCGAGGTTCTGCTCGCCGAAGCCGACCAGGCCGTGGAAGGACAGCGCGGCCGCCACGGCCGCACAGCAGAACAGCAACACGTAGGAGGCGGTGCCGTAGACGGCCTCTTTGCGTCTGCGACGCTCCTCGCTGCGCTCCCAGGAGTCGTCCGCGCTCGCGTTCTCCCCGGAGGAGCGCTTGCCGCGCGCGAGCACCGCCACCGCCGCCAGCATGCCCAGGAGCAGTACGGCGCCGGGAAGCAGCCAGTTCAGCGATATGTCGGTCAGTCTCATCAGGGGTCCCTTGCATTGGGATAGGGCGTAACGCCCGCCATAGTGGCCCACTCCCGAGGACCCTCAGGGGGTTTCGGGGCAAGAGGCCGTCATAAATATGCAAGGGGATGCCCACGACGACGTTCTGCTCGAACTGCCGCGTGAGGGGCGGGAGTTGAGTTCGAATAAGACTACCCGTACGGATGGTTCCTCGGAAAGTTCCCGCGACGGGTGGGGGAATGGTGAATGACCAGTCCGGGGGTTGTCCGGGGTGGGTGGTCCGGCCCCGAAGATCCTAGAGGAACCGGAGGCGTGTTCATGACCTGAGACAGCGTCAAGAAGCAGTCAGCGCCGGGAGTTTGGCAACCGTTGCGGGATTGGTCATGTGATCGTCGTGCGGGTGTGCGGGTGTGCGGGTGTGCGGGTGTGCGGGTGTGCGGGTGTGCGGGTGTGCGGGTGTGCGGGTGTTGGGGTAGGTGGGGCGCAGGCGCCTCTCGGATGCGCGCGCGGCACACGTAGCGGCGCGCGTCCGCGTCTCCGCGCCCACGAGTCCGCCTCGCGGTTCCGTGCCCGGGTCTTCGTGCCGGCGCCTTCGTCTCCGTGTCCGCGTCTCCGGGCCCGCGTCTCCGTGTCTCCGTGTCCGCCGCGAGCGGCCGGGGGTGGCCCGACGGCGCGGCAACCATGGACGGTGTTCCACGGACGGTCTTCGGCGGACGGTGTTCGGCGCGCGGTGTTCGGGAGACGAGTCGGCCGGTGGGGTGTGGCGGTGCGGCCCGAGGCCCGAGGGCCGCGGCGACGTTCGGGTGGGTCCGGGTGGTCCGAGTGGGTTCGGGGTCCGTGGTCGCACAGCAGCTGTGCCTCGTCCCGGGCGGTAAGGGTGTCGAGCCGCTGCCGCCCGCCGCGGGCCCCGTCGGCGGTGACTCATCTCTCACCTGCGGGCCTGGGCTCCACCGGATCGAGGGCGACCATGGCCGGGCCCGGATGGATTCCGGCGGGTCGGGCATGCGCGGCGGTGGGCGGTCAGGCCGTGGCGGGCACGGCGGATCGCCGATCGCCAGGAGGGGGTGAAATCTCAGAGGCAAGCCTAGCCTTACCTTCTCTTCGGGGAGTTTGAACCGCCGTCTTGTGCGCCTAAGGTGCTTGACGGACAAGTGACAACCCGCCGTTAATGACCCAAGTGCCGACCGGTCGGAGGAGGACCCCGTGAAGCAGGGCGTGCACAGCCCCGCCGGGGCACAGGGCGCCGCCCGGGTGCCTGCGCAGCAGCGTGCGCGGGACGTGGCCCGGGAGTGGGACACTGCCGTGCCGGGCGCACGGGGCGAGCACACGCACGCCGAGCAGCCGATCCCACGGCCGCGGGCCGTCGTGCAGCGCTCGTCGGTGCGCGGACAGATCCTGGACGCGCTGCGGACGGCGCTGGTGGCGGGTGAGCTGCAGCCGGGGGAGGTCTACTCGGCGCCGGTCCTCGGCGAACGCTTCGGGGTCTCGGCGACGCCGGTGCGCGAAGCCATGCAGCAGCTTGCTCTGGAGGGCGCGGTCGAGGTCGTGCCCAACCGCGGCTTCCGGGTCGTCGAGCGGGGGGCTCGGGAGCTGGCCGAGCTGGCCGAGGTGCGGGCCCTGATCGAGGTCCCGGTGATGCTGCGGCTCGCCCACACGGTGCCGGGCGAGCGATGGGCCGAGCTGCGGCCTCTCGCGGAGGCGACGGTACGTGCGGCCTCCACCGGCTGCGCGGCGACGTACGCGGAGTCCGACCGGGCCTTCCACCGGGCGGTGCTCACCCTGTCGGGCAACGCGCAGCTGGTGCAGGTCGCGGAGGATCTGCACCGGCGGTCCCAGTGGCCGCCCGTGGACGGCCCGGTCCGGCACGGCCGCGCGGACCTGGTGGCGGACGCGGCGGAACACACGGCGTTGCTGGAGGCGCTGATCGCGCAGGATCTCGACATCGTGCGGAAGCTGGTGGGCGAGCACTTCGCGGGCGCGCGCTGAGCGGGTCCTGCCGGGAGGGCCGCCGGGCGCGGTGCGTCTGCCGGTGCGGCCCGTCCGCCGGGTGCGGTCCGCCGTGGCCGCTCGCGCAGTTCCCCGCGCCCCTCCAGTGCCTGGGCTCGTTGCCATGGCAGTGCTGCCGGGGCTCGGTGAGGGGTGGTGGCCCGCGTCTTCACCTAGGCTTCTGGGCGCCGATGTGCGTGCGGGCCTCCTCGATCCACCCCGACACGGCCTTGGCGCCGCAGCTCTCGGCGACCGACTCTGCCTCGTCGAGTCGGCGGAGCGCCGTCGAAGGGTCGCCGGTCTCGGCCGCGAGGTAGGCCAGCGCCACCAGGCCGGCCGCCTCCCCGGGCCTGAAGCCGATCTCCCGGCGCAGTGCCACCGATGCGGTGAACCGCTCACGCGCCTGGTCGAAGCGGCCCGCGTCCTTGTCGGCGAAGGCGAGATGGCGTATCGCGTAGGACATCGTCATCCGGTCGTCGACGGACCGCGCCAGCGCGTACGACCGCTCGAAGTACGGCATGCCGGTGGCGCCGTCGCCCTTGACCACCTGGTGCCAGCAGCCGACCCAGAACAACGCGTTCGCCTCGCCCGACACGTCCCCCAGACGCCGGTACAGCTCGGCCGCGCGCTCGAACAGCACGAGTTCCCGGCCGTCCTCCTCGCGGTCGTTCAGGAAGCGGACGTGCAGCACCTTGCCCCGTGCCATGGCGAGCTGCGCCTCGACCCCGTCGAGCAGGTCGTCGGACCTGTCGAGCGCGGACGCGTCCCCGCCGAACATCGCCGCTTCGAACAGCTCTCCCGCAGGCCCGGTCCAGTCCTGCTCGTGCATGTCCTGCCCCTCCCCGTCGGACGATGACCGTGCCGAGGGTAACTCCGCGCTCCCGGGGGCAGCCGGGAATGTCCCGGGCGCGGCTCCCGGACCGTCCTCGCCCCGGGTGCTAGGCCGTCGCCGCCCCGGCCGCCGGCGGTGACAACTGGCGGGCCAGCCATGTGGGGACACCCCCGAGCAGGCGGAACAGCCGCCCGGCCTCCTCCCGCAGCCGCGACGCCTCCGGCTCGGACTCCGTGTCCGCCAAGGACGCGAGCGCGGGGGCCGTACCCACCAGATAGCCCAGCTCCTCCCGGATCCTCAGGGACTCGGCGAATCCGTGCCGAGCCTCGGCCAACTCGCCGTCCCGTAGGGCGAGTCCGGCCAGATGGCGCCAGGTGAAGGAGAGGAGCAGCGGGTCGGCGTGCGCGCTGGCGCCCGCGTGGGCCCGGCGGTAGGCGGCGCGGGCCGCCTGCGGCGAGCGGGTGAGGTTCTCGGCCAGCAGCCCCCTGCGGAAGTCCAGCAACGCCCGTGTCGCACCTCCCGGAGGGATCAGCGCCGCCGCCCGTCCGAGCGCGGCCCGCGCCTCGTCCGCCCGGTCCCGGACGGTGTGCAGCGTGGCGGCGTAGGCGAGTTGACCGCGCTCGCAGGCGGCGGCCCCGCGCTCCTCGTCGGTGTGTGCCAGCGCCTCGGCCGTACGCAGTGCGTCCTCGGCCTCCTCCCAGCCCCGCTCGGTGTACAGGCACCGTTCGACCAGGAGCGCGGCCCGCTGCAGCGAGGCCGTCGGGGTGTCGGGTGGCAGCAGGGCCGCCGCATCCGCCCAGCAGGCCCGTGAGCGCAACCGCCACACCGCGGTCTGGAGAGGATCGTCACCGGCGGTCGTTCCGTTACCAGACATGGCGGAATGCGCCACGTTGCCCTCCCCGAGCACGCCATCGAGCTGTTGAGTGGTGGCGGCATTCCAGCACCAATGCCCGGGCCGGGCCAAGGGGGTGGGTGAAAGATTTCACAAAGTAGTGGGGCATTGGCGTGACTTGGTTTCGCCGCCCCACACCCGTGTCGGCTCAGCTCATGCGCAGTGCCAGGAAGAAGTCCAGCTTGTCCTCCAGGCGCGACAGGTCCCGTCCCGTCAACTGCTCGATACGGCCGACCCGGTAGCGCAGCGTGTTGACGTGCAGGTGGAGCCGGGTGGCGCAGCGGGTCCAGGAGCCGTCGCAGTCCAGGAACGCCTCCAGGGTCGGGATCAGCTCGGCCCGGTGGCGGCGGTCGTAGTCCGTCAGGGGGTCCAGCAGACGGGCGGTGAAGGCGCGGCGGACGTCGTCCGGGACGAACGGGAGCAGCAGGACGTGCGAGGCCAGTTCCTGGTGGCCGGCCGCGCACACGCGGCCGGGACGGGCCGCCGCCACCCGGCGGGCGTGCCGGGCCTCCTCCAGCGCGCCGCGCAGCCCCTCCGCGGAGTGCACGGCCGCACTCACGCCGAGGGTGAGCCGCCCGTCGTCGTTCAGGCCCGCCGACAGCGGCTCGCGGACCGCCTGCAGGAGCGCGTCGGCCAGCAGGCCGGTCTCCGAGCCGTCGTGCTCGGTGGAGACCGCGGGCAGGGGTACCAGGGCGATCGCCTCGTCGCCCGTGTGCGCGACGGCGATACGGTCCAGGGGCTCCGGGCCGGTGGCCTGCGGATCGACCAGGACCTCCTCCAGCAGCGCCTGGGCGACCGGGCCGGCCTCCTCGTCGCTGCCCTCCCACTCGACGCGGGCCACGACCACCTGCCAGTGCGGGGCCGCCCCGAGCCCGGGCAGCAGCACCGGCGCGGCCACCCTGAGGCGTGCGGCGATCTCGGCGGGAGCGGCGCCCGTCTGCACCAGCTCCAGCACCTCCTGGGCGAGCCGGCGCCGCACCGTGCGCGCCGCGTCCCGGCGGTCCCGCTCGACCGCGATCAGCTGGGTCACGCCCTGGAGCAGGTCCAGGCGCTCGTCCGGCCAGTCGCCCGCGTCCGCCTCGACGGCCAGCAGCCAGTCCGACAGGACCGTCTCCCGGACGTCCCGGGCGGCCTGCGGGGAGCGGCCGGAGGAGCGGATCGGGAAGAGGGCGTAGGGGGCGCCGCCCAGCAGCACCCGGTGAGGTCCGCGGCGGCCCGTGCGGGCGGCCGCCAAGTGCTCGGCGGCGAGCTTCGCGCAGGTCTCCGGCGGCAGGGCCGGGCCCGCGACCTTGGGGCCGGCGATCAGCCGGCCGGTGGGGGAGAGCACCCAGGCCCGCAGGTCCAGGTCGGAGCCGAGCAGGTCCAGGACCACGTCCGGGCCGCCGCCCGCCGGTCCCGAGGTCATCATCCTGCGGTGCCGGTCCACCACGGCCGCCAGGTCCCCGGCCCGCTCGCCGGACACCTGCCGCACGACGTGCTCGGTGATCGTCGCGAAGGCCACCGACTCGTGCACCGCGAACAGTGGCAGCCGGTGCCGTACGCAGGCCAGCACCAGGTCGTCCGGCACATCGCCCAGCTCCGCCTCGCCGGCCGCCAGCGCCGCCACCCCGCTCTGGACCAGGATGCGCACGAACGGCTCGGAGTCGTCCGCGTCCCGGCGCCAGGCCAGGCCCGTCAGCACCAGCTCGCCACCGGAGAGGTAGCGGCTCGGGTCGCGCAGGTCGGTGGTCATCACCCCGCGTACCGATCGGTCCAGCTCGTCCTCGCCGCCGAGCAGCCGCAGGCCCAGCGCATCGGTGTCCAGAAGTGCGCGAAGCCGCATTTCGTCGCCGCCGTTCTATGTCTCGAAACCTACGATGAATCTTGATGGGTGACGGGGGAGGGACCCGGCGCGGAGGCGCACAGGCCGTACTCCGGGGTCGTCGGGGCTGTGTCCTGCGTTTCCCGAGGAAAACGGAGAGGTTACCGATGACCTCCGTTCATACGAATCTACAAGATGGTCACCGTGGCCAGCCAACTCCTTCATGGTTTCGGTGACTGACCTCGCCGGAGCACGGAGCGGTGTACTAAGTCCACTCCGCGTTAACAGGACATGAACGAGCCGGGCCCGCCGCACACGGATTGGCTCAATACGTACGACCCACGAGACGAAGAAGAAGAGAGCCGGTCATGGACTTCCTTCGCCCCGCCAGCTGGGAGGAGGCGCTCGCCGCTAAGGCCGAGCACCCCACCGCTGTGCCGATTGCGGGTGGCACCGATGTGATGGTCGAGATCAACTTCGACCACCGCAGGCCCGAGTACCTGCTCGACCTGAACCGCATCGGCGACCTCACCGAGTGGGAGGTCGGCGAGGACACCGTCCGGCTGGGTGCCTCCGTCCCGTACACCAGGATCATGCAGAATCTCCGTGCCGAGCTGCCTGGTCTCGCGCTCGCCTCGCACACGGTCGCCTCCCCGCAGATCCGCAACCGCGGCGGCGTCGGCGGCAACCTCGGCACGGCCTCGCCCGCCGGTGACGCCCACCCCGCCCTCCTCGCGGCAGGCGCACAGGTCGAGGCGGAGTCGGCGGCCCGCGGCACCCGCCTGATCCCGATCGACGAGTTCTACACCGGCGTCAAGCGCAACGCGCTCCAGCCCGACGAGCTGATCCGCGCCGTGCACATCGAGAAGGCGGACGGCCCGCAGCAGTACTCCAAGGTCGGCACCCGCAACGCCATGGTCATCGCGGTGTGCGCGTTCGGCCTCGCCCTGCACCCCGAGACCCGCACCGTCCGGACCGGCATCGGCTCCGCCGCCCCGACGCCCGTGCGGGCCAAGACGGCCGAGGACTTCCTGAACGCGGCGCTCGAAGAGGGCGGCTTCTGGGACAACGGAAAGATCATCACCCCGTCGGTCGCCAAGCAGTTCGCGGACCTGTGCTCCGCCGCCTGCAACCCGATCGACGACGTCCGGGGCACCGCCAGCTACCGCCGTCACGCGGTCGGCGTCATGGCCCGCCGGACGCTCACCTGGACCTGGGAGTCGTACCGCGGCACCCGCCGCGCCTCGGAGGGAGCTGCGTAATGCGTGTCAACTTCACCGTCAACGGACGTCCGCAGGAAGCAGACGACGTCTGGGAGGGCGAGTCCCTGCTGTACGTCCTGCGCGAGCGGCTCGGCCTGCCCGGCTCCAAGAACGCCTGCGAGCAGGGCGAGTGCGGCTCCTGCACGGTCCGCCTGGACGGCGTCCCGGTCTGTTCCTGCCTCGTCGCGGCCGGCCAGGTCGAGGGCCGCGAGGTCGTCACCGTCGAGGGCCTCGCGGACTTCGCCAAGCAGCGCGCCGAGGGCGGCTGCGCGACCGGCGCCTGCGGCACCTCGCTCGACGCGGCCAAGGGATGGCAGGCCAAGGGCACCGACTCGCAGACCGGCGAGGGCACCGAACTCTCCCCGATCCAGCAGGCGTTCATCGACGCCGGCGCCGTCCAGTGCGGCTTCTGCACCCCGGGTCTGCTGGTGGCGGCCGACGAGATGCTGGAGAACAACCCGAACCCGACCGACGCGGACATCCGCGAGGCACTGTCGGGCAACCTGTGTCGCTGCACGGGCTACGAGAAGATCATGGACGCGGTCCGCCTGGCGGCCGCACGCCAGTCCGAGGGGGTCTGACATGCCGGCCAACGGCGCTCCTACGAAGATCACGCAGGGCTCACAGACCAAGGGCGGCATCGGCGAGTCCACGCTCCGCCCGGACGGCACCCTCAAGGTCACTGGCGAGTTCGCGTACTCGTCCGACATGTGGCACGAGGACATGCTCTGGGGCCAGATCCTGCGCTCCACCGTCGCGCACGCCGAGATCGTCTCCATCGACACCGGCGAGGCCCTGGCCACGCCCGGCGTCTACGCGGTCCTGACCTACGACGACCTGCCCACCGAGGTGAAGAACTACGGCCTGGAGATCCAGGACACCCCGGTCCTCGCCCACGGCAAGGTGCGCCACCACGGCGAGCCGGTCGCGATCGTCGCCGCCGACCACCCGGAGACGGCCCGCCGCGCCGCCGCCAAGATCAAGGTGGAGTACCGGGAACTGCCCGTCATCACCGACGAGGCCTCCGCCACCGCGCCGGACGCGATCCTCGTCCACGAGGGCCGCGACGACCACCACATCGGCCACGTCCCGCACCCGAACATCGTGCACCGCCAGCCCATCGTCCGCGGCGACGCGGACGAGGCCGCGAAGCGGGCGGACGTGATCGTCCGGGGCGAGTACACCTTCGGCATGCAGGACCAGGCCTTCCTCGGCCCCGAGTCCGGCCTCGCCGTGCCCGAGGAGGACGGCGGCGTCCACCTCTACATCGCCACCCAGTGGCTGCACTCGGACCTCAAGCAGATCGCCCCGGTCCTCGGCCTGCCCGAGGACAAGGTGCGCATGACGCTGGCCGGCGTCGGCGGCGCGTTCGGCGGCCGCGAGGACCTGTCGATGCAGATCCACGCCTGCCTGCTGGCGCTGCGCACCGGCAAGCCCGTCAAGATCGTCTACAACCGGTTCGAGTCGTTCTTCGGGCACGTCCACCGCCACCCGGCGAAGCTGTACTACGAGCACGGTGCCACCAAGGACGGCAAGCTCACGCACCTGAAGTGCCGGATCGTCCTGGACGGCGGCGCCTACGCGTCCGCCTCCCCGGCGGTCGTCGGCAACGCGTCCTCGCTGGCCGTCGGCCCGTACGTCGTCGAGGACGTCGACATCGAGGCCATCGCCCTCTACACCAACAACCCGCCCTGCGGCGCCATGCGCGGCTTCGGCGCGGTCCAGGCGTGCTTCGCCTACGAGGCCCAGATGGACAAGCTGGCGAAGAAGCTCGGCATGGACCCGGTGGAGTTCCGGCAGCTGAACGCCATGGAGCAGGGGACCATCATGCCGACCGGGCAGCCGGTCGACTCCCCGGCCCCGGTCGCCGAACTGCTGCGCCGCATCAAGGCGATGCCGATGCCGCCCGAGCGCCAGTGGGAGTCCAGCGAGGGCGCCGACGTTCGGCAGCTGCCCGGCGGTCTGTCCAACACCACGCATGGCGAGGGCGTCGTACGCGGTGTGGGCTACGCGGTCGGCATCAAGAACGTCGGCTTCTCCGAGGGCTTCGACGACTACTCCACCGCCAAGGTGCGCATGGAGGTCGTCGGCGGCGAGCCGGTCGCCACCGTGCACACCGCGATGGCGGAGGTCGGCCAGGGCGGTGTCACCGTCCACGCGCAGATCGCCCGCACCGAGCTGGGCGTCACCCAGGTGACCATCCACCCGGCCGACACCCAGGTGGGCAGCGCCGGTTCGACCTCGGCCTCCCGGCAGACGTACGTCACCGGCGGCGCCGTGAAGCACACCTGCGAACTCGTCCGCGAGAAGGTCCTGGAGATCGGCCGCCGCAAGTTCGGCACCTACCACCCCGCCTGGGCCACCGCCGAACTCCTGCTGGAGGGCGGCAAGGTCGTCACCGACGGCGGCGAGGTCCTCGGCGACCTGGCCGACGTCCTGGAGGGCGAGAGCGTCGAGATCGAGGCGGAGTGGCGGCACCGGCCCACCGAGGCCTTCCACCTGCACACCGGCCAGGGCAACGGACACGTCCAGTACTCCTTCGCCGCGCACCGCGCGGTCGTCGAGGTCGACACCGAACTCGGCCTGGTCAAGGTCATCGAGCTGGCCTGCGCCCAGGACGTCGGCAAGGCGCTCAACCCGCTCTCCGTCATCGGCCAGATCCAGGGCGGTACGACCCAGGGCCTGGGCGTGGCGGTGATGGAGGAGATCATCGTCGACCCGAAGACCGCGAAGGTCAGGAACCCCTCCTTCACGGACTACCTCATCCCGACCATCCTCGACACGCCGACCATCCCGGTCGACATCCTCGAACTCGCCGACGACCACGCCCCGTACGGGCTGCGCGGCATCGGCGAAGCCCCGACCCTGTCGTCCACCCCGGCCGTCCTCGCGGCGATCCGGAACGCGACCGGGCTGGAGCTCAACCGCACTCCGGTGCGGCCCGAGCACCTGACGGGGACCGCGTAACACCCCAGCTCTCCGGGCGGCGCAGGGAACGTCACACACTCCGCCGCGCCGCCCGGAGGAACCCCTTTGAGTTCCGCTCCGCTCGCGGTCCTTGAAGTACCAGGAAATTCGTTCGTCTCGGGCCGTCCCCCGGGTCGTCCATTCCCAAATCCCGTGACCGTCAGGGCGGTTGCACGGGTGCCCCTGTGAACCTTGGGAGATGGCACCATGACCCAGCAGTCAGTGGAGCCCAGGACCGCAGCCGACGACGCGGGCGATGGCAGTCGCGTCCCGGCAGGGCGGTCCTGGCTCGACCGGTACTTCCACATATCCAGAAGAGGATCGTCGGTCTCGCGAGAGGTCCGCGGCGGCATCACCACCTTCATGGCGATGGCCTACATCCTCCTGCTCAACCCCCTCATCCTGTCCGGCAAGGACGCGGCGGGGGACACGATGGGCCAGAAGGCCCTGATCACCGCGACCGCGTTCGCGGCCGCCTTCACCACACTTCTGATGGGCTTCGTCGGCAAGGTGCCACTGGCCCTCGCCGCCGGCCTCTCCGTCTCCGGCGTGCTGTCCTCGCAAGTCGCCCCGCAGATGACCTGGCCGCAGGCCATGGGCATGTGCGTGATGTACGGCGTCGTCATCATGCTGCTGGTCGTCACCGGCCTGCGCGAGATGATCATGAACGCGATCCCGCTCGCGCTCAAGCACGGCATCACCATGGGCATCGGTCTGTTCATCGCCCTCATCGGTTTCTACAAGTCCGGCTTCGTGCACCAGGGCAAGGCCACCCCGGTCAGCCTCGGCCCCGCGGGCCAGCTCACCGGCTGGCCGGTGCTGCTCTTCGCCGGCACCCTTCTGCTGATCTTCATGCTCCAGGCCCGGAACATCCCCGGCGCCATCCTCATCGGCATCATCTCCGGCACCGTCGTCGCCGCGGTCCTCAACGCCACCGGCGTCATCGACCCCAAGCAGTGGGCGAACGGCGCCCCCGAACTGCACGGCGGCGCGGTCTCGATGCCCGACTTCTCGCTCTTCGGCCACGTCGAGTTCGGCGGCTGGGGCAAGGTCGGCGCGATGACCGTCGGCATGATCGTCTTCACCCTGGTGCTCGCCGGCTTCTTCGACGCGATGGCCACCATCATCGGCGTCGGCACCGAGGCCGAACTGGCCGACGACAAGGGCCGCATGCCGGGCCTGTCCAAGGCGCTGTTCATCGACGGTGCCGGCGGTGCGATCGGCGGCGTGGCGGGCGGCTCCGGCCAGACCGTCTTCATCGAGTCGGCGACGGGCGTCGGCGAGGGCGCCCGTACCGGTCTCGCCTCGGTCGTCACCGGTCTGTTCTTCGCGGCCTGTCTGTTCTTCACCCCGGTCACCGCGATCGTCCCCCAGGAGGTCGCCTCCGCCGCCCTGGTCGTCATCGGCGCCATGATGCTGATGAACGCCCGGCACGTGGACTGGGCCGACCGGGCGACCGCCGTCCCGGTCTTCCTGACCGTCGTCCTGATGCCGTTCACGTACACCATCACCTCCGGTGTCGCCGCGGGCGTCATCTCCTACGTGGCCATCAAGACCGCCCAGGGCAAGGCCCGCGAGATCGGGGCCTTCATGTGGGGGCTCACGGTCATCTTCCTGGTGTACTTCGCGCTCCATCCCATCGAGGGCTGGCTCGGCGTGCACTAGCCGCCGCGCCGAACCCCCTTCCCCACCACCCCGTTAGGAGACCGAGAGATGCTGGACATCGCCGAAGAGCTCAACCGGTGGGTCGAGCAGGGCCGTGACTTCGCCGTGGCCACCGTGGTGGCCGTCGGCGGCAGCGCCCCGCGCCAGCCCGGCGCCGCCCTCGCGGTGGACGCCGACGGCACGGCCATCGGCTCGGTCTCCGGCGGGTGTGTGGAAGGTGCCGTGTACGAGCTGTGCCGACAGGCGCTGGAGGACGGCGAGACCGTCCTGGAGCGCTTCGGGTACAGCGACGAGGATGCCTTCGCCGTCGGCCTGACCTGTGGCGGCATCATCGACATCCTCGTCACGCCGGTCCGGGCGGACGGTCCCGCCCGGCCGGTGGTCGCGGCCGCGCTGGCCGCCGCCGCGCGTGGGGAGGCGGCGGCGGTCGCGCGGGTCGTGACGGGACCGTCCGAGCTGATGGGCCGGGCTCTGCTCGTGCGGCCCGACGGCTCCCACGAGGGCGGCTTCGGCGCCCACCCGGAGCTGGACCGCACGGTGGCCGCCGAGGCCGGCGCCTTCCTGGACGCGGGCCGCACCGGCACCCTGGAGATCGGCGAGCAGGGCTCGCGCTGCGGCGCGCCGCTCACCGTCCTGGTGGAGTCCTCCGTCCCCGCTCCCCGGATGATCGTCTTCGGTGCGATCGACTTCGCCTCGGCCCTGGTGCGGGTCGGCAAGTTCCTGGGCTACCACGTCACGGTGTGCGACGCCCGTCCGGTGTTCGCCACCCGCACCCGCTTTCCCGAGGCCGACGAGATCGTCGTCGAGTGGCCCCACACCTACCTGGAGCGCACCGAGGTCGACGGCCGAACGGTCCTGTGCGTCCTCACCCACGACGCCAAGTTCGACGTGCCGCTCCTCCAGCTGGCCCTGCGCCTGCCGGTCGCCTACGTCGGGGCGATGGGCTCCCGCCGCACCCACCTCGACCGCAACGACCGCCTGCGCGCGGTCGGGCTCGGCGAACTCGAACTGGCCCGACTGCGGTCCCCGATCGGCCTCGACCTCGGCGCCCGTACGCCGGAGGAGACGGCGCTGTCGATCGCCGCGGAGATCGTCGCGAACCGGCGCGGCGGCAGCGGGGTGGCCCTCACCGGTGCCCACACCCCGATCCACCACGACCCGGCCTCGCGTCCGGCGGGGCTGATCGGGTCGGTGGCCTGAGGGCCGGGGCCCCGGAACGCAGGTGGGGAATGCAGAGAGCGGCAGCTCGAAGGGTGTTGCACGAGGATGATTGATCACATCCTTGTGCAATTTTCTTTGGGTAGCCAACCGACGACTTCCTCCCCATTCCACTTGCGGGAATGAGGCCGCGCCCTGTCCTGAAACAGGGTGGCCCACGATGTGGCGCTTCCCGGTCGTGTATCCGGCTTCACAACCGTTGACCGGCCACTGGACGTCGGGTCCATGTACCGTCGTTGCATCGGGCGGTGGCACCCGTGGGCGCCTGCTGTGAGCCGCCCGAGGACGTAGAAGAACTGGGCAGCGAGTGGGCCGAGATCCACCGATGAGTTCCGCCGACCGTGCCGGTCTACCAGAACGTTCGCCATCGAGCCACCGACTGGAGACCCACCATGACCCATCCCGCCCACCCCGGCCGCATGCTGTTCGTGAACATCCCCGTGGCAGACCTCGAGCGCAGCAAGGCGTTCTTCGCCAAGCTCGGATTCAGCTTCAACCCGATGTTCACCGACGAGACCGCCGCCTGCATGCTGGTCGGCGAGCATGCCTTCGTCATGCTGCTCGGCCGCGAGAAGTTCGCGGAGTTCGCGAAACTGCCGATGGCCGATCCCACCACGCACACGCTGGCGCTGTACTGCTTCAGCGTGTCATCCCGCGATGAGGTCGATGCTGTCAGCGCCGCTGCACTCGCGGCGGGCGGCTCCGAGGCGGACGGCGCCGAGGACCACGGCTTCATGTACTCGCGCAGCTTCTTCGACCTCGACGGCCACGGCTGGCAGGTCATGTGGATGGACCCGGCGGCGGTGGAGCAGGGCCCCGAGGCGTTCGCGGCCTCCGGGCAGGACACCGACGCCCCGGCCTGACCCGCCACCGCGTTCCGCACGTGCGCCGTCGTCGCGCGGCACGGGCAGCGGCGAGCCGCTTCGGCAAAGTCATCGGGCAGGTAGTCGTGGTCGTAGGCCTTGTCCGCGACCACGACGTACCACTCGCCCACCAGGTCTGCTGATGGGTCCCGACGCCTCGTGGCAGGGCCGTTCACCTGCGTTCGTCCCAGTACCGCGAAGGGGACCGCACCATGACGTGGGCGATCGTGAACCCTGTCAGGATGCGAACCTGCGCACACGGCTCCGGAGGCCATCACGCCTGCCTGAGCAGGCGGTTCACCGCCCGTCCGAACACCGTGCGGGCCGTGCCCTCCAAAACGCCGTCGAGCAGGCGCGGCAGGAAGCGGATGCGCAGCTCCTCCCGCCACACCACCCGCGTACGTCCGCCGGGCCCCGGCCCGACCTCGATCTCGGCCCAGCCGAGGACGATCCGGCCGCGTTTCTCCAACCGGCACAGCCCGGGCTCGCCGTCCAGCGGCGGATGCCAGATGGTGACTTCCATGGGATCGTTGAAGGCAAGGGGGCCGAGGCCCGAACGGGCCACGAAGCGCGTGCCCTCCCGGGTCGGCGCAGGAGTGATCACGGTGACCCGGGTCAGCGGAACCACGGCACCGTGGCGGGGCCACTCCGTGAGCCGACGCCACGCCTCTTCCATAGGAAGCGGGGCCGTGCGTTCGAAAGAGAAGGTGGGCACGGCACGATCGTAGGGAATGGGCGCCGGTCACCTGCGCCTTCGCCCCGGGATCACCCACTCGGTGCAGCCGGACGTCCGTGAGAAGTCGTATCCGGAAACACTCGGTGCGCCAGGCGGAGGAACGACGGTCGCCCCTTTACCTTTCCTGCCATGGGCGGACAATTCGCCCGCCCGCAGGGGGAGTTGATCAACATGCCACTGAAGACCTACGGCGTCCTGACGGCCCGGGCCATCGGTACCCGGCGCGAGGGCGCGCAGGAAACCCCGCATTACCAGATCCACCTCACCGACGACCACGGAACGCACTACCGCGCCGCGGTCAATGTGCTCTCCCAGCAGGCACCCGCCGACCTGCTCTACCTGGTCGCCGACGACTTCCGGCACCCGGTGACCGGCCGCCTGGAGGAGCTGTCCAGCGGCTGGAACCCGCTGCTGCCCGGTCCAGGCGGCCCGAACCTCGACTTCGTGCGTGGCAACCTCTTCGATCCGGCCGGCCTGCGCACGCTGCCGCCGGACGTCGTGGGCCCCGACAACGATCTCGCGGACCTCCTCGACCACTATGTGCGGCGCGCGGTGGACGACGCGGACGCACGCCTGCACCTCTTCGGCGCCCGCTTCGGCCCCGAACCGCACGTCAAGGACAAGGTGTTCGGGTTCCTGCCCGGCAACGGGGTCCACGACATCCACATGAACCAGGGCAACAGCGGGCGCTTCATCGGCGACGACGGGGTCTGGCAGGACGGCGGGCTGCTGCTGCACTTCCCCGGCCAGTCCCGCTGGGTCGGGATCTTCCTCGCCTTCCAGAGCCAGTCCTGGCACACCGACGACACCACCGGCCGCCCCCTCGGCGGGGTCGACGGCACCCGGCCCGAGCCCGGCACGCGGCCCGTGCGGATCGTGGCGGCGCTCGTCAACCCCACGGGCCCCGCACCCGAGGCGGAGACCGTGACCCTCCTCAACGCCTCGCCCGCGCCGGTCGACCTGACCGGCTGGCGCGTCGTCGCCCGTGAGGGCGGGGGTGCGCCGGTACCCGCCGCGGCACCCCTGGCGCCGGGCGACTCTCGCGCCGTCCCCCTCGCCGACGGCAGCCGACTCGGCAATCATGGCGGCGAGATCACCCTCCTCGATGCGGCGGGCCTCAAGGTGCACGGCGTCTCGTACACCGCCGAACAGGCCGCGCGTGAGGGCTGGTCCGTGGTGTTCTGAGCCGCGGCGCGTCAGGGCCGGTACACCTTCCCCGGCTCCGCCTTGCCGGGCGCCAGCAGCTGAGGCACCGTCACGAAGACGTATCCGCGTGCCTTGAGGGCGTCGATGATGCCGGGTACGGCGGGCACGGTGCCCTGGTAGATGTCGTGGAGCAGGATGATCCCGTCCCGGGACGACTGCTCCAGGACCCGCTTCTTGATCAAGGCGGAGTCGGTGGTCGCGTAGTCGCTCGCGGTCACGCTCCACAGCACCTCGGCCATGCCCTGCTCCTTGGCGATGCGGTGCACGTCGGCGTCGGTGCGCCCCTGCGGCGGGCGCATCAGGGTGGGCCTGCGCCCGATGAGCCGCTCTATCGCGTCGTTCGGCCGCTTGAGCTCCTCGCGTATCTCGGCGTCGGAGATCCGGGTGAGGATCTTGTGGTCCCAGGTGTGGTTCGCGACCTCGTGGCCCTCGGCCGCCATCCGCTTGACCAGCTCCGGGTACTTCGCGATGTGCCGCTTGCCGAGCAGGAAGAAGGTGGCCGGGACCTTCTTCTCCTTCAGGATGTCCAGCAGCCGCGCGGAGTTCTCGCTGGGCCCGGCGTCGAAGGTGAGCGCGATGCACTTGGCCTCGCGGCAGTCGACGGTCCCGAACCGGGCCGGTGCCCCGTGCGCCGCCTCGGCGCGCACCGAGCTGGGTGCGGTGGTGTCGACCTGCGCACAGCCGGTGGCGGTCAGCGCCAGGCAGGCGGCGGCAGCGGCGAGCACGGCCGGACGCAACCTGCGGCGCCCTCGGTGCATCTTCTTGGGTGCCGGGTTCGTCCCGGTCGACGTCGGAGAAGGCATGCCGGAACTATACACAGTGTGTATAGGTCATCTGTTCGAGGCCCCATGGATGTCCCGGCGACCGGCCGGAGGCCGTAGCACCATGGAGGTACGGGGGAGGAGAGGACCCCGCAGAGAGGACGAGCCCATGCGCTTCCGGGACCGTGCCGAGGCCGGACGGGTACTGGCCGGCCTGCTGAGCGACCTGAGCGGGCGGGGTGAACTGCCCGACCCTCTTGTCCTGGCCCTGCCCCGCGGCGGCATCGCCGTCGCCGCACCCGTCGCACGGGCCCTCGGCGCCCCGCTCGACGTCCTCGTGGTCCGCAAGATCGGCGCCCCGCACCACGAGGAGTTCGCCGTCGGAGCCCTCGCCCCGGGCGACGCGCCCCTCTTCGACCCGGACACCCTCGACCACCTGGGCCTGACCGAGCAGCGGCTCGCCCCCGTCGTGGAGCGCGAACGGCGCGAGCTGGCCCGGCGCGAGCAGCGCTACCGCGGCGACCGGCCGCCCCTGGACCCGACCGGCCGTACCGTGATCGTCGTAGACGACGGCCTGGCCACCGGCGCCACCGCCCGCGCCGCCCTGCGCCACCTGCGCAACCGGGCCCCGGCCCGGATCGTCCTGGCCGTCCCGGTCGGTGCCCCCGACTCCCTCGACCGGCTCGCCGCCGAGGCCGACCTGGTCATCTGCCCGCACCGGCCCGCCGCCTTCAGCGCCGTCGGCCAGTGGTACGACGAATTCGAGCAGCTCACCGACGCCGACGTGCTCGACGTCCTCCACGCGCTGCACACCCGCTGAACGGCCGGGGAGCGAGGATGCCCGAACTGGCCGAGGAGGAGGCACGACGCCGGTTCACCGCGGCCCGCGTCGCCCGGCTCGCCACCGTCGGCCCGGCGGGCCGCCCCCACCAGGTGCCGGTGGTCTTCGCCGTGCACACCGCCGACGGCGCCGACCGGCTCGTGACCGCCGTCGACCACAAGCCCAAGACCACCACCCGCCTCGCCCGGCTCCGCAACATCGCGGCACACCCGCCGGTCTGCCTGCTCGCGGACGCCTACGACGAGAACTGGGACCGCCTGTGGTGGGTCCGCGTCGACGGCGAGGCCCGCATCCTGCCGCCCGCAGCGGACGACCCCGCCGTACGGCACGCGTACGAGAGCGCCGTGGGACTGCTGAGCGCGAAGTACCCGCAGTACCGGGACCGTCCGCCGGCCGGGGCGGTGATCGCCGTCACGGTGCGGCGGTGGACCGGATGGGAGGCCCGTGGGGCCGCCCGGGACGGCGATCACCGCCCCGGCACCCCGTGACAACCCCGTGCACACCAGTAGTACCGGAAGGCCACGCGGAGTAACCTCGGGTGACATGACGCGCACGGGGGAGCGAGCCGTCAAGTCGCGGTTACGGACACCACCTTGGATCGCCCGCATCGAGGAGCCGGACGGGCAGGTCCTCGGCGCGGGGGTGCTGCTCGCCCCCGACCGGGTCCTCACCGCGGCCCATGTCGTGCGCCCCGGCCGGCCCTACGTCGTCCACTTCGTCGGCGTGGCAGGCGTACCCGGCATCGCCGCCACCGCCGGCGCGGACGAGCACGTACCGCAGCGCAGGGACGCCTTCGGCGACCGCAGCGGCGACCTGGCCCTGCTCCGGCTGGCCGAGCCGCTGCCCGCCGAGCACACCACCCGGCTCTACCGGCTCGCCGCGCCGCACGGGCCGGTCAGCATGTACGGCTTCCCCGAGGGCGACGACGGCGGCCGCTGGCACGGCGCCACCCTGGTCGCCGCCCGCGGCCGGGACAGCCAGGTGCAACTGCGCCCGCAGACCCCGGACGAACGCGCCGCCCCCGGCTTCAGCGGTGGGGGAGTGGTCGACCACGCCACCGACGAGGTCATCGGCGTCGTCCTCAGCGTCGACGAGGGTCCGGGCTCCGTCTTCAGCTACATGAGCCCCACCGAGACCATCCTGAGCCATCTGCCGCAGATCGCGGCCTGGGCCGAGGGCGCCGAAGCCGTCGACCCGGCGCTGCGCACCGGCGCGACGGGCGCCACCGGCCGGCTCGACGTGCCGTTCGCCACCGACCTCGCCTCCTGGTTCCGGGGCGAGGGCTGGCCGGTCCTCGTCACCGTCGTGCCCGCCCGCAGCCACCGCGCCTGGACGCTCACCCGTGCCATCACCCTGGCCGACCGCGAACTGCGCACCCAGCAGAACACCAGCGCCTTCAGCCACGACCCGCCCGAGACCGTGCCCCCGGCCGGCGGCCACGACCTCGCCCTGGACGTCAAGGGAATGACGGCCGACCAGGTGCTCGACCGGATCGCCGGGCGACTGGGCATCCGCGGCGATCCCCGGCCCGAACGGCTCGGCACCCTGCGCATCCCGCTCGCCGCCGTCCTGGTCGGCATCGACCAGTCCGCCGAACCCGACGCCCTGCTCGGCATGCTGGACCGGCTCGCCCGCCAGGGGGCCCGTCTGCTCCTGGTCTTCCGCCGCCGCGGCGGCCGCGCGGCCCGGGCCGCCGACTCCTTCGTGCAGAGCCCGCTGCGCACCCGCTGGACCCGGCTGCACCAGGAACTCGACCACATCGTCGACGAACTGGGGCCCGCACTCGACGAGCGACGCGACCGCGTCCTGCCGGACCCCGGCTCCCGGCCCCTGCTCGACCAGGCCGAAGCCGGCGTACGACGCACCCGGATGCTGCGCGCCTGGGTCGCCCACACCCCCGAACGCGAGCGCGAACCCCGGCGGGCCGACCTGATGTTCACCTTCGAGGACGCCGCCGAGCGCCGCAGGCAGCGCCTGGAACAGGCACTCGCCGCCCTCGACGCCCGGCTGCGCCGCCGCGGGGAACTCCTCGGCCGCATCACCGCCGAGTGGCCGCTGTGCAGGGAGCGGACCGACGGCCGGGGCGAGACGGTCATCGAGGCCTACCGGCTCTATGAAGACGCCCTGTCCCGACTGCGGCAGACCCCCTGCGACGTCGACCGGGCGGAGAGCGCCGTCGACGCGTTCATCGCATTCTGCTCCGGCACCGCACCCGGGAAGGAGGGCGCCTCATGACCTCGTGCATCCGGCCCGGCTGCGCGGGCCGCATCATGGGCACCGGCTACTGCGACACCTGCGGGCACCGGCACCAGGAACCGCGCACCGAACAGCCCGCCGCACCGTCCGGCCCGCCGCCCGGACCCGGCCGCGAGGAGCCTGCCGGCCCGCAGCCCACCCACGCCGTCGCCGGCGTCGGCGAACTCGACCAGCACGCACTGGTCCGGCTGCCCGACGTCCCGGTCCCCGAGGGCGGGCTCGTCGAGGACCCCCGCCCGCCCACCGGCGGCCGCCGCTGCGGAGCCCTCGGCTGCACCATGACCATCGGCATCGGCTACGGCGGCCAGAGCGCCCGCGCCACCGGCCGCTGCCCGCGCTGCGGCACCCCCTACTCCTTCCTGCCCCAGCTGAACAAGGGCGACGTGGTCGCCGGCCACTACCGGGTCCTGGGCTGTCTGGCCCGCGGCGGCCTCGGTTGGATCCACCTCGCCGAGGACACCCGCGCCGACGGCTACCGCGTCGTCCTCAAGGGGCTGATCAACGTCCACGACGCGCTCGCCCGCCGCAACGCCGTCGAGGAACGCCGCTCGCTCACCGATCTGCACCACCCCGACATCGTCCGCATCATCACCTACGCCGAACACGCCGCCGGCGGCGGCCCGTCCACCGGCTACCTGGTCATGGACTACATCGGCGGCCGCTCCCTGCAGCAGCTCTTCGACGCCGACGACGCCGAGCGGATCTTCCACGGCCGCCCCCGCCTCGACCACGTCCTCACCTACGGCTGCAAGATCCTCGGCGCCCTGCAGTACCTGCACGAACGCGGGCTGCTCTACTGCGACATGAAACCCGCCAACGTCATCCACTTCGGGCGGGCTGTCAAGGTCATCGACCTCGGCGCAGTCCGCGCGATCGGCGACCGCGTCTCCGCCTACGTGTACACCGCGACGTTCGCGCCGCCCAGGGAGGAGGTCGACAGCCGAGGCTGGCACGTCGACAGCGACCTCTACACCGTCGGCATGACCCTGCAGGCCCTGGCCCGGGGCACCGAACCGGCCCGCGGCCTCGCGGGCGACTCCTTCCGCCGCCTCGTCGACCGCGCCACCCACGCCGAACCCCGCGCCCGGTTCCGCTCGGCCGCCGAGATGTCCCGGCAACTGTGGGAGGCGCTGCGCGAGTTCCGCTCGCTGCAGTTCGGCGAGCAACTGCCCGAGAGCTCCACCCGGTTCCGCGCCACCGAGGCCGGCCTGCACGCCGGACTCGGCGCGATCCCCTCCCTGGACCACTGGACCCGCCGCCCCGGCGAGCACCCCGCCGGTCTGGACGTCTGCCCGCCCCCGGCCGCCGAGATCGCCGGCGCCCTCCCCGAGCCGGTCCCCGACCCCGACGACGGCGCCGCCCTGCTGCTGGACACCTTCCCGCCCGACGCCCCCGACCGGGTCGCCCGCCAGTGGCCGCGCGAATCCCGCCTCGGCACCCCCGAGACCGCGCTGTGGCTGTGCCGCGCCTACCTGAGACGAGGCGAGCAGGACGAGGCCGAGAGCTGGCTCGCCGAGGCCGCCACCCAGCTCGGCGAACGCGCCGCCGCCTACGACTGGCGGATCGCCTGGCACCGGGGCGTCCTGCACCTGAGCCGGGACGAGGTGCGGGAGGCCGGCAGCTGCTTCGAGGCCGTCTACCAGGCGCTGCCCGGCGAGTACGTGCCCAAGCTCGCTCTCGGCCACTGCGCCGAGCACGGCGGCGAGCAGCGCACTGCCCGCGCCATGCGGTTCCACGAGGCCGTGTGGGCGCGGGACTTCGCCCACACCGCCGCCGCGTTCGGCCTGGCCCGCGGCCACCTGGCCGCCGGTGACCGGGACGCGGCCGTACACGTCCTCGACGACGTCCCCGCCACCTCCCGCCACTACGACGCCGCCCGTATCGCGGCCGTCCGCATCCGCGCCGGCATCCTGCACGGCAGCCCGCCGTCGGTGGCCGACCTGCGGGACGCCGACCGGCGGCTGCCCGAACTGCACCTTGACGGCGGCGCCGCAGGCGGCGAGTCACGGGCCCGGCTGGTCGCCGAGGTCCGCGAGAACGCCCTGCACGGCCGCCCCGAGCAGGGCTGGGGACCGGACTTCCCCGCCGGTGAGCTGCTCGGCTCCGGCGCCGCGGACAGCCTGCGCGTGCTGCTGGAGCAGTCCTTCCGGCACCTTGCGGCCCAGGCGCGCACCGCGGGCGAACACGGCCGGCTGCTCGACCTCGCGCACGCCGTACGGCCGATGACCACGTTCTGAGCACCCAGCAGCACACAGGACCACCCGAGCAGTGCACAGCAGCATCCAGCAGTACACAGGACCACCCGAGCAGTGCACAGCAGCATCCAGCAGTACACAGGACCACCCGAGCAGTGCACAGCAGCACCCAGCAGCACTCAGGAGCACGCAGGGCCCACGAGGAAGCGGGGGACGCAGCCATGAGCGTGGCCGGTGACGCCCAGAACGCCGACAACGGCGTCGAGGTGACTCTCGCGGTCGGCCAGCAGAAGGAACTGCCCGCCGTCCCCGCCGCGGCCGGGCGGCCACCCGACCGCGAGATGCACGCCATCCTGGAGATCGGGGTCAGCGGCTCCGGCACCGCGGGGATCGCCACCGGACCCGCCCGCGGCTCCGGACCCGCACTCGCCGAGGTACTGATCGTCGACACCTCCCGCTCGATGCTCCACCCGGCCGGCAAACTGCACGCGGCCAAGGACGCCACGGCCGCCGCGATCCGGCTGCTGCCCGAGGGCACCGCCTTCGCCGTGCTCTCCGGCCGGTTCGACGCCACCGTGGTCCACCCCGGGCCCGGCCGTACGGTGATGGCCGTCGCCACCCCCGCCGAGCGGGAGGCCGCCGAGCGCGCCGTACGGATCCTTCAGGCGGACGGCGGCACCGCCATCGGCACCTGGCTCGACCTGGCCCGCCGGCTGCTCAAACAGCAGTCCGCGCCGGTCAAGCACGTCCTGCTGCTCACCGACGGGCGCAACGAGCACGACGAGCGCAGCGCCATGCAGCTGGACACCGTCCTCGACGCCTGCGACGGCCGGTTCGTCTGCGACGCCTGGGGGATCGGCGACGACTGGGACGCCGGTCTCCTGCTGCGCATCACCAGGCGGCTGCACGGCCGGGCGGGAGCGGTGCGCCGGGCATCCGAACTGCCCGCCGCGTACGAGGAACTGGTCGGCGCACTGCTGGGCACGGCCGTACCCGAACTGCGCATCAGGCTCACCCCGACCCCCGGCACGGTGATCCGCCAGGTCAAGCAGGTGGTGCCGAACGAGCAGGAACTCCTCGCCACCGGCGACGGGTTCGGCGAACGCGGCGCCGAGTACGTCACCCGGGCCTGGGGCGAGGAGACCCGGCACTTCCAGGTCGTCCTGAGCGCCGACCCGACCGGCCGCGAGATCGGCGAGGACCTCCAGCTCGCCGCCGTGGACGTGACCGTCCCCGACTTCGGGCGCACGGTGGAGCTGCCCGCACCGCAGCCGATCCTGGTCCGCTGGACCGACAACCCGCTCGACGCCTCCCGGCAGCACCCCGGGGTCCGCCGGCACGAGCTGTACCAGCAGGCGAGCGCCGCCGTGGCACGGGCCTACCGGGCCTGGCTGCGCCGCACGGAGGGCAGGGCCACCGCGGACCGGGAACTCGCCCGGGCCCTGGCGCTGGCCGCGGAGCTGGGCGACACCCCCCTGCTGGACGCACTGCGCCGGGTCGAGGCCGCGCCGGGCGCGGGCCGGGTCCGCGACGGCCTCAAGGACGTCGACTGGCAGCATCTGATCCTCTCCAGCGCCATGACCACACCCCCGGGCCAGCCGGCCGCCGGTGCTCCGCAGGCCCCTCCGCCCGAGGCCGGCCCAGCGGCGGCGTCCGGCCCCGGCGAACTCGTCGCCTGCCCGGACTGCTCATGGATCGGCCCGGCGGACTCCGTGTACTGCGGGGGCGACTGCGGGCGGATGCTGAAGGGGGCCTCATGACCGTCGACACGGCCGCCGGTGCCGGTGCCGGTGCCGGTGCTGGTGCGGCCGGGCGCGCGGGGATCGGCCGTCTGCTCGGTGCCGGGCGGCGTCCGGCGGACGGTGCCAGCACGACCGCGTACGACCTCGCCGTGCGCCGCCGGCTGCTGCTGGCCCTGTCGGCCCTGCTGACCCTGTGCCTGTTCCTCTCCTACGAGGGTGTCCACGCGGACGCCGGTCCACTGCGCACCTCCAGCGCCCCCGCCGTCGTCGCCATCGACACCGCGCTGTACGCACTCGGCGAGGCACAGGCGAACGCGACCGGGCCGGTCCCGTCGGCCGGCGAGTTCCAGAAGCAGATCTCGGTGGCCGCGCAGAGCCTCGCCGTGGCCGCCGCCGACGACGCGGGCGGCCAGGCCGACCGGCAGGCCCTGCAGACCGTCGCCGGACTGATCACCGGGTACACCGGGATGGTGCAGAAGGCCCAGCTGCAGCCCGGGGGAAGCGTGTTGCGGGACGCCTACCTGAGCTATGCGACCAGCATGCTGAAGGCCGAGGAGTCAGGCATCCAGGACCGGCTGGTGCTGCTGCAGGACCAGCAGCGGGCCGTGGTGGGACGGCAGACCTCCTTCGGATGGCCGCTGTGGCTCGGCTGGAGCGTGGCCGCGCTGCTCGTCCTCGCCCTGGGATCGGCCCTGGCGGAGACCCAGCTCTTCCTGCGGCGCCGCTTCCGGCGCCGGTACAACCGTCAACTCCTCGCCGCGGGCGTGCTGTTGGCCGCGGGGTTCGCCGTCCTCGTGCTGTTCACGGTGTGGACGCGCCAGGGCATGACGGACACGCGCGGCCTGCTCGGCGGGCTGGAGCCGGGGCGGCCCGTCACGGACGCGGGGCCGCAAGCGGCCTCGTACCTGGCCCACACCGGCCTGCGCGCGGCGGCCGCGGCATGGATCGTGATAGGAGGCATCGTGCTCATGACGCTGACCGAGACCGGACTGCGGCAGCACATCAACGACTACCGGTTCAGGCTCCGGTGAACGCCCCCGCAAGCAGCCCCGCAGCGGCCCCCGGGCCCCGGCGCCGCCTCTCGCGCCGCACCGCGCGCACCGTCACCGTGGTGGCGAGCTGCCTGGCCGTGCTGGCGGCGGCCGCCGTGGTGGGCGTACGCACCCTCGGACAGGAACCGACCGTCACCCTGCTGGCCAACTGGACGGACAGGGACGCCCGGTACTTCCGCGAGACGGTCATCGGCCCCTTCGAGCGCAAGTACCACGTCCACGTCGACTACCAGGGCAGCTCCGCCGAGAGCCAGGTGCTCAGCGCCGACGTCGAGGCCGGCACACCGCCCGACGTGGTGGTGCTCACCGGCCCCGGCGAACTCGCCGCCTACGCCGCGCAGAAGAAGCTCGAACCGCTGGAGAACCTCGTCCGGCAGGGCGACTTCGGCGAGTCCTGGGCCACGCCCCTGAAGGGACACGTGTACTGGTTCCCGCTCAAGGCCGACCTGAAGAGCATCGTCTGGTACCCGGGGCGTCTCACCGAGGAGCAGCAGCGCAAGAAGGCGGCGCTGCGGCCGGACCAGTGGTGCCTCGGCATGGGCTCCGGCGCCACCAGCGGCTGGCCCGGCACCGACTGGATCGAGGACATCCTGCTGCAGCAGTACGGCCCGCAGACCTACGAGCGATGGGCGCGCGGCGCGCTGCCCTGGCGGTCCAAGGAGGTGAAGGACGCCTGGACCACGTGGCGGGACATGGTGGGCGCCGGAGGACCCAGGGACCTCGTCCTGCGCGCCCTGCGGACCGAGTACCAGAAGGCGTCCGAGCCGGCCGCCGCGCACCCGCCGCAGTGCACGCTGGAACACCAGGCGTCGTTCGTCCGCACCTACCCGCGCTGGAACGACCTGCGCGGCAGCTACGAGCCCTCGTCCCGGCTGATCCCCCGCGCGACGGCCCGGAACGCCTGGGAGGTCTCCGGCGACCTGGTGGCCCTGCTGCACGACACCCCGCAGGCCCGGAAGCTGATCCGCCATCTCGCCTCCGCCGGAGCCCAACGGGCGTGGAACGCCAAGGAGTCGGGCTTCTCCGTGGACGCCACGGCACAGCCCGCCACCGACTCCACGGCACCCTGGCACCGCTCCCTGGCCAGGACCCTCCTCGCCACCGACGCGGTCCACTGCTTCGACGCCTCCGACGCCATGCCCCCGGCCGTCCGCGACGCCTTCGCCCAGGCGACGATCGACTTCCTCGCCGATCCGCACAGCCTGGACGGCCTCCTGAAGAACCTGGACAGGCTGCGCACCGACGAGAACCTGACCTGGCTGCCGTCGGTCTGCGACCCCGGCTCCTGACCGGCGGCGTGGACGGGACGGCCGGGTTCCTGAACGGCGGCGGTTGCCGTCGTGCCGACCCGGCGACCCGGCGACCCGGCGGCACTGCGCGACGGCCTCGGCGTGGGCCGGCCGCTGCGCCGGGCGGATCCGTTCGGACGTGCCGTGCCGGGTGCCCCCTCGTAGCCTGAACGCAGAGCCGGCACCCACGGGACGGGAGGCTGCCCCATGAACAGGCGCTGGACCGCTCGTCTGGCCCTGCTGGCGGGCGTGGCGGCGGTGGTGGTGCTGCTGGCCTTCGCAGGGCCCGGCGGCTTCGTCCTCGTGGCGGTGGGAGCGGCCGGGCTGGTGCTCACGGCGGCCGGTGTCTGGTGGATGCTGAGCCGTACCGGGTGGCTGCGGGCCCTGGCCGTGCTGCTGGTGTTCGCCGTGCCGCTCGTCGTCCTCACCTGGTACGCGATCGCCGGGCTGCTGTGGGTCGTGCTGCTCTCGCTCGCCCTGTGGACGCTCGCCGTCTGCGCGGGCCGGGCCGCACTCGTCGACGACACCGCGCCGGGGATGCCGGAGCGCTCCGCCGACCGGGCCGGGCGGCCCTTCCTGATCATGAATCCGCGCTCGGGCGGCGGGAAGGTCGACAGGTTCCGCCTGGCGGAGCGCGCCAGGACCCTGGGCGCGGAGGTCGTCGTACTGGACCCGTCCCGCCACGAGGACGTGGCCGAGCTGGCGCGACGGGCCGTGGAGCGGGGAGCGGACCTGCTCGGCGTCGCGGGCGGCGACGGTACGCAGGCGCTGGTCGCCGGGGTCGCCGCGGCGCACGACATCCCGTTCGTAGTGATCAGCGCGGGCACCCGCAACCACTTCGCCATGGATCTGGGCCTGGACCGGCAGGACCCCTCGACGTGCCTGGACGCGCTGACCGACGGCGTGGAACTGCGCGTCGACCTCGGCCGAATCCGGGCGGGAGCGCAGGGCACGGACGGCGCTGAGGAGCGCGTCTTCGTCAACAACGCCTCGTTCGGGGTGTACGCGGCCGTCGTGCAGAGTCCCGCCTACCGCGAGGACAAGGCCCGCACCACCCTGGAGATGCTGCCGGACCTGCTGACCCACCACAGCGGCGCGCGTCTGACGGTCCGCGCCGGTGCCCGGGTCCCGGCGGATCCCCAGGCCGTCCTGGTGAGCAACAACCCCTACCCGACCGGCGACCCGGCGGGACTGGGGCGCCGGGAGCGGCTGGACTCCGGCCGGCTCGGGGTGCTGGTCGTCGAGGTCGGCACCGCGGCGGAGGCGACGGACCTGCTGCTGCGCGGTGAGCGCAGCCGGGGGCTGACCGCCGTCACCGCCCGCGAGGTCGTCGTCGACGCCGACGCACCCGCCATCCCGGTCGGTGTCGACGGCGAGGCCCTGATGCTGCCCACCCCGGTGCGCTGCCGCCTCTCGCCCGGCGCCCTGCGCGTCCGCGTGCCACGGCACCGCCCCGGAGCGCCGCGCCCCGCCCCGCCGCTCGACTGGCGCAGGGTACGACGCCTGGCCCTGACCATGGGACGGGCCGCGGCGGGACGCGACACCGCCTGAGCGTGGTCCGCCGTGCCTGAGCGTGGTCCGCCGCGGCGCCATGCCGCCGGCTCGCCGGGCCGCCCGCGGCTGTCGGTTGACCGGGCCACCTGCGGTCGTCGGTTCGCGGGGCCACCTGCGGTCGTCGGTTCGCCGGGCCACCCGCGGCCGTCGGCTCACCGGGCCGTCCGCGACCGGCGGGCCAGGAACTTGCCCGACTCCCACACCAGCAGCAGCGCGAGGGCGGACAGCAGGGCCCAGCCGAACTGCCGTGCGTTGATCTCGGTCGTCCCGAGGATCCGGCGGAAGCCGTCCAGCTGGGTCACCATCACGGCGAGCGCGAGCTGCGCGAAGGCCACCCAGTTCATCTGCCTGCTGTCGAACGTGGACGGCGTCAGCACCGATTCCGTCTCGCTGCGGCATTCGAACGCGGCCACGATCAGGCACAGCGCGAAGGCGGTGAAGGCGATGGACTGGCCGATCGCGACGCTGTCGTAGAGGGTCCGGCCGAGCCTGATCAGCCCGAGCAGGACGACGGTGACGGCAAGGCCGGCGAGAGCGACCGTGACCAGCACGGGCCGGGTGAGCACCGACTCGCCCCGGGGCCGCGGCCTGCGGAGCATGAGGCCCGGGCTCTCCCGGTCGAAGCCGAGCGCGAAGCCGAAGGAGGCATTGACCACGAAGTGGATCCACAGCACCTGCGGCGGGGTGAAGGGCTCGCCCGCAGCGATGTCGAAGACGGCCGCGCCGAGGAACGTCAGGACGAAGGTGACCAGCAGGAGCAGCACGAACCGGATGTACTTGGTGAGGTTGTCGTAGATGGTCCGGCCCTGTTCGACGGCGTACACGATGGTGGCGAAGTTGTCGTCGGACAGGATCATGCGTCCGGCGTTCTTCGCCACGTCCGTGCCGCTGCCCATGGCGATGCCGATGTCGGCGGCCTTGATGGCGGGCGCGTCGTTGACGCCGTCCCCGGTCATCGCCACGACGTGGCTCTTCTTCTTCAGCGTGTCGGCGAGCAGCACCTTGTGCTCGGGCGCGACCCGTCCCACCACGCCGATGCCCTCGATGCGGTCCAACTGCTCCGCCTCGCCGAGGGCGGCGAAGTCGGCGCCGAGGATCGCCTCTCCGGGGATGCCGATCTGCCGGGCGATGGCCGCCCCGGTGGTGACGTCGTCGCCGGTCACCAGGCGGACCGTGATGTGTGCCGAACGGGCGGCCGCCACGGCGGCCTTCGACTCCGCGCGGGGCGGGTCGACCATGCCGACGAGACCGGTCACCTGCAACCCCGTGACGTACGCGAGCAGGTCCGCGTCCGGATCGAAGCCGGCCGGGTCCAGATCGCGGGTGGCCGCGGCCATCACCCGCAGCCCCTCGCCTCCCATCCGCTCGGTCTGCGCCTCGGCGCGCCCGCGCAGAGAGGCGTCCCAGGGGACGGTCCCGTCCGCCCCGAGCGCGCTCGCCGCCCGCGCCGTCACCGCGGGGGCCGCGCCCTTGACGAAGCACCGCACGACCTGCCGGCCGGAGGCGTCGAGCGCCGAGTTGAAGGTGGCCATCAGCTTGTAGGACGGGTCGAACGGCAGGGTGGCGAGCCGGGGGAGCCGCTCCCGGGTGGCGTCGGTGTCCAGGCCCGCCTTGTGGGCCAGCACCAGCAGGGCACCCTCGGTGGGGTCGCCGACCACCTCGCCGTCCACCAGCCTGGCGTCGCTGGCCACGACGAACGGCAGGATCGCGTCCTCGATGCCGGCGGCGGAGCCCGCGGGATGCCGGATCTTCCCCTCCAGCCCGTAGCCGGTGCCCGAGACGGTGTACCGGTCGGTGGGCGTGAGCACCTCGACGGCGGTCATCTGGTTCATCGTCAGGGTGCCGGTCTTGTCCGAGTTGATCGCCGAGGTGAACGCCAGCGTCTCGACCGACGGCAGTTCCTTCACGATGGCGTTCCGCTTCGCCAGGTTGAGGCTGCCGACGGAGAGGATCGCCTGGGTCACGGTCGGCAGGGCCTCGGGGATGGCGGCGATGGCGAGGGAGACCGCGCTGACGAACAGCGCGTCCCAGGCCTGGCCGCGGCTGCGCCCCAGGACGAACATCACGATCATGGTGAGCCCCGCCGCCCCGGTGATCCACAGGGTCAGCGTGTCCAGCTCCCTGGTGAGCGGCGGTATCTCCTTCTCGGTGGCCGAGAGCATCCCGGAGATCCTGCCCACCTCGGTGCCGGAGCCGGTGGCGGTCACGACGAGGACCCCGCTGCCATGGGTGACCGGCGTGTTCATGAACGCCATGTCCGTCTGGTCGCCGGGCGGCAGCCGGTCGCCCGGCACCGTCGTGGCGTCTTTCGCAGCCGGAACGCTCTCCCCGGTGAGCGCCGACTCGTCGATCTGCAGGGCGCTGGCCTCGATGATGCGTCCGTCGGCCGGCACCTGGTCCCCGGCGGCGACGAGCACGATGTCACCGACGACGAGCTGTTCCGCGGGGATCTCCGCCTCCACGCCGTCCCTGCGCACCCGTGCCGTGGCCTGCAGCATCGAATTCAGCGCGTTCATCGCGCTCTCGGCCTTGCCCTCCTGGCGCAGCCCGACGACGGCGTTCAGCAGGGTGAGCACCAGCAGCAGGACCGCGGTGGTCCACTCCCGGATGAGCGTCGAGACGACCGCCGCGGCCACCAGCACGAGCTGCATGTAGCTGCGGTACTGCGCCAGGAACCGCAGCCAGGCGGCGACCCGCTTCTCCTCGGGCAGGGCGTTCGGGCCGTGCGCGGCCCGCAGTTCGGCCGCCCGGGCCTCGGAGAGCCCGACCGCAGGATCGACGCCGAAGGCCGCGACGGCGTCCAGGGCGTCCCGCGCGTACCAGGCCTCCCGCGGCGCCGGGGGTCTCGCCCCCGCGGGATCAGGCTGCACCGTCATCGCCATGCCTCCGTTCCGGGCCGGTCGTACCCGGTCCGTCAGCCCCGGCCGTGCTTCTTCCTCGCCGGCCGCCCGTGGCCGGCACCGTGCTCGTCCTTCGCCTCCGCAGTACGCGCCGCGTACGGATCGGCCGCGGCACCGGAGGGGGCCTCCTCCTCCAGCTCCTGCCGGGCGGCCAGCAGGTCGTTGCGCGCCTCCTCGCTCACCTCGGGGTAGCGGGGGTCGATGTCCATCAGGGTGTGGGCGAGGATCGCCGCCGTGCAGATCCGCGCGAACCACTTGCGGTCCGCCGGCACGACGTACCAGGGAGCCCACGGCGTACTGGTCGCGGAGAGCATCTCGGAGAACGCCCGCTGGTAGGCGTCCCAGTGGCGCCGCTCCCGGACGTCGGCCGCCGAGAACTTCCAGTTCTTCTCCGGCAGGTCGATCCGCTTCAGGAAGCGGACGCGCTGCTCCTCCTTCGACAGGTTCAGGAAGACCTTCACCACCTTGAACCCGTTGTCCGTCAGGTAGCGCTCCCAGTCATTGATCTCGCGGTAGCGCCGCTCCCAGACGTCCTTGCCGCGCGCCCGCTCCGGCAACTTCTGCCGGACGAGGTTCTCGGGGTGCACCCGTACGACGAGGACCTCCTCGTAGTGGGAGCGGTTGAAGATGGCGATCTCGCCGCGCGAGGGCAGCCGCCGGGCGTAGCGCCACAGGTAGTCGTGGTCCAGTTCCTCGGTGGAGGGCACCTTGAAGCTGCTCACCTTCACGCCCTGCGGGTTGACGCCGCTCATCACGTGCCGGATGGTGCCGTCCTTGCCGCCGGCGTCGAGTGCCTGCAGGCACAGCAGCACCCCGTAGGTGTCCTGGGCGGCCAGCCGCTCCTGGTACTCGGCCAGCAGGGCCACCCCGGTGCGCAGCAGCTCCACGCCCTCCCGCTTCTTCAGGCCGGCCCGGTAGCGGGGGTCGAAGTCCCGGCCCAGGCGCACCTTCGAGCCCGGCGCCACCCGCAGGGGCTCGATGAAGTCGGCGATGCGCGCGGCTGTGTCGCTCACAGGCTCATTCTCGGTTCGTCCGGACAAGATCGCCCGCCGGGTCGCGGAGCCGGTGCCGCCGCCGGGCCGGGGCGCCTCGCCTCCGGGACAGCCTGCCGCCGGTACGGACCACGTCCGGTACGGACCACGTCCGGGACGGATCACCTGGGACGGACCACGTCCGGGACGGATCAGCGGGGACGGATGATCATGTCCTGGTACGGACCCAGACCGCCAACTGGGGTCCGGGAGGTGAATCCGAGCTTGCCGAGGATCCGCTCGACGTGGTTCTCCGCGGTGCGTCGGGCGATCACGAGGCGAGCGGCGATCTGCTTGTTGGTGAGGCATTCCGCGACCAGGTCCGCGACCTGCCACTCACGGCGCGTGAGAGGGGCGCCCCGGCCGGCGGCGCGTTCCCCGGACACGGGCGCGGATTCGTCCAGCACACAGGCCAGTGCCTGGTCCACGGTGGCCTCGGCGCCGCTGCGGAAGGATCGCGCGAAATCGGCGGCGGACAGCGCCGCACGGACCGACTCCTCGAACCGGCGGTGCTCCTCGCGCATGAACGGCGCCGCACTGAGCGTCCCCACAGCAGATGCAGCACCCCCAGCAGACGCGCCGCCCGCCGTGGGTCGCCGGCGCTAGGAGGGCAGGAACATGATCAACCGGCTCGTTCGCGCGCTCCCTGCGAGGACGGTTCCGGACACCCCGCAGGAGTCCGGCTCCTGAGAGCGGCTCCGGCAGGGCGTCATGGTGCCCACCCGCACGAGAACCGGCACCCGCCGGATCGCGCCCTTCGCCGTGGCGGAGCACGGTGCCGAAAGAGCGGCCCGGCCGAGGCCGGGCACGGAAGTCGGCCGAGCCGGGTGCTGATCCGGGTGCCTAGAGCCAGCCCCGCCGTTTGAAGATCAGGTACAGACTCACGCAGACCACGCCCATCAGGCCGATCGCGAAGGGGTATCCGAACCCCCAGTGCAGCTCCGGCATGTCCCTGAAGTTCATCCCGTAGATCGTGCCGACCAGCGTCGGCGCGAACAGGATCGCCGCCCACGACGAGATCTTCTTGACCTCCTCGTTCTGCTCGAACCCCGCCTGGGCGAGCGCCCGCATCTCCGCGTTCTGCTGCTGGGTGACCAGGGTCGCGTTGACGGTGAGGATGTCGGTCAGGGCCTGGCGGAAGCCGTCGACGCGTTCGCTGATGTGGGTGACGTGGTCGGCGACGTCCCGCAGGTAGCGCTGGAGTTCCTCGTCGGTCTCGTACTTGGCGAATCCGGCCATCAGGCCGTGCAGCATGCCCACCAGGGGGCGGGTGGCGCGCTGGAACTCGACCATTTCGCGGGAGAGTTCGTAGATGCGGCGGGAGACCTCGGGGTCGCCGCGGAAGACCTCGGTCTCGATCTCGTCGACGTCGTTCTGGACGCCGGCGACGACGGGCGCGTAGCCGTCGACCACCGCGTCGAGGATCGCGTAGAGGACCGCCTCCGGGCCCAGCCTGAGCAGTTCGGGGGAGTCCTCCATGCGGCGGCGGACCGCGGACAGGTCCGGGGCCGCGCCGTGCCGGACGGTGATGACGAAGTCGGGGCCGACGAACACGTGGAGCTCGCCGAAGTCGACCTCCTCCGGTGCGTCGAGGTAGCGCGCGGCCCGCAGCACGACGAAGAGCGTGTCGCCGTAGCGCTCCAGCTTGGGCCGCTGGTGCGCCTCCATCGCGTCCTCGACCGCGAGCGGATGCAGGTCGAACTCCGCGGCCAGGGAGAGGAGTTCGGCCTCCGTGGGACGGGCCAGCCCGATCCACGCCATGCCGGCGGGCTGCTCGCGCAGCTCACGGTAGGTCTCGGCGAGGTCGGCGGGGACGGAGACACGGACGCCGTCGCGGTACAGGGCCGCCCGGACGATGCTCGCGGTCTCGGCCGGCTCCGGGGACCGGGGCGCGGGGGCGGGCTCGTCGGCCGGCTGCGGCGCGGCGAGGGCGCGCCGCCAGACCGGCTTGCGGCCGCCGCCCCGGCCGCCGCCGTTGCCCTTGCCGCCGTTCCGGCCGCCCACGGCGCTCGCGCCGTTGGCGCCGTTCGCGGCGGCAGGGGGACTCCCGGCCTGCGCGGCGGGGCCGGAGGTGTCGGCGGTCCCGGCATTCTGCGCGGCCGGGCGGACGGGGCGCTCGGACATCGGCTCCCTCTCGGTCGAGCCTGCGTACGGCGTGATCACGCAACGGGTACGAGCAGGATAACGGGGGCATACCCGGCGGGCGCCCGGAATCGGTGCAGGGTTCGGTGAGAGTTGCGGACGGGAGCTGTCCGCAAGCACCGCTAGCGTGCAGGCATGACGAAGAGCAGCACAGCCGCGGCTCCCCTCCTGGACACCCGCGCCCTGAACCGCGCCACCCTCGCCCGGCAGCTCCTGCTGCGCCGCTCCCCGCTGTGCGCCGAGGACGCCCTGGGCCACCTCCTCGGCCTGCAGGCCCAGAACGTCAAGCCCCCGTACTACGCCCTCGCCGCCCGCCTCGAAGACTTCGCCCCGGAGCATCTGTCCCGGCTCATGGCCGACCGCCGGGCCGTCCGGATCGTCACCCTGCGCTCCACCATCCACACCCACACCGCCGAGGACTGCCTGACCCTGCGGCCGCTCGTCCAGGGCGCCCGGGACCGGGAGCTGACGGCCTTCCGCAAGGGGCTGGCCGGTGTCGATCTCGACCGGCTGGCCGCGCTCGCCCGTGATCTGGTGGAGGCCGAGCCCCGGACCATGACCCAGCTGCGCGCGGCGCTGAGCACCGAGTGGCCGCACGCCGACCCGCAGTCCCTCGCCGTCGCCGCCCGCTGCAGGCTGCCCCTGGTGCAGGTCACCCCGCGCGGCCTGTGGAGCCGCAGCGGCCAGGTCGCGCTCACCACCGCCGAGCACTGGCTGGACCGTCCGGCCCGGCCCGCCCCCGCGCCCGACGCCGTGGTCCTGCGCTATCTCGCCGCGTTCGGACCCGCCTCCGTCAAGGACATGCAGACGTGGGCCGGCCTCACCCGCCTGAAGGACGTGTTCGAACGCCTCCGCCCCTGGCTCCTGGCCTTCCGGGACGCGAACGGGGTCGAACTGTTCGACCTGCCGGACGCTCCGCGGCCCGACCCCGGGACCCCGGCCCCGCCCCGTTTCCTCCCCGAGTTCGACAACCTCCTCCTCTCCCACGCGGACCGCACCCGCGTCGTACCGCCCGAGTACTGGGGCCGCAGCTGGACGGTCAACCAGGCCCACCGCACCCTGCTGGTCGACGGGTTCCTGGCCGGCCTGTGGAAGCCGGAGGGCGACACCCTCGTCATCGAGACCTTCGGGACGCTGACGAAGGCCCGGCGCGAGGACGTGCTGGCGGAAGGCGCCCGGATGATGGAGACGATGCACCCCGGGGCGTCGTACGACATCCGGTTCGGCACCGTCGCGGGGCGCTGAGCCGCCCGGGGGCCGGCGCGGTCCCCTTACAGTCGGGGCATGGAACTGCGGCAGCTCACCTACTTCGTCGCCGTCGCCGAGGAGTTGCACTTCGGGCGGGCGGCCGAACACCTGCACATCGTGCAGTCGGCGGTCAGCCAGCAGATACAGCGGCTGGAACGGGAGCTGGGCGCGGAGCTGTTCGACCGCTCGCCGCGCCGGGTGCGGCTGACGGGGGCGGGGGAGCGGCTGCTGCCCGAGGCGCGGGCGGTGCTGGCGGCGGCCGAGAAGGCGCGGGCGGCGGTGGCCGGGCCCGCAGGACTGCGCATCGGCACCAGCACGGGGCTCGGTGCCCATCTGGACCGGGTGCTCGCCGCGTTCGCCGAGCGGGCCCCGGACGTCCCCGTCGACCTGGTCTCGCTGCCGGTCTCCGAGCGGCTGGCCCAGGTCGCGGCGGGCCGGCTGGACGCCGCGTTCGTCCGGTCCGCGAAACCCCCGTCCGGCGTGCGGGTGCATCCCCTGTGGCCCGACCCGCTGGTGGCCGCCCTCCCTGCCACGCACCCCCTGGCCGGACGCCCGGACATCGGCCTGGCCGACCTCGCAGGGCTGCCCCTCGCCCTCACTCCGCGCCGCAACAACCCCGCTCTGGTGGACCTCGTCGTCGGTGCCTGTCACGCGGCCGGGTTCGAGCCGCTGCCCGGACCGGTCGGCGGCTCCCTCCAGGACACCCTGGCCACCATCGGCTCCCGCCCCCTGTGGACCGTCGTCTACGCCTCCCACGCGCGCGTGCTGCACACGCCCCGGGTGGCGTACGTGCCCTTCCGCGCCCCCGGGCTCGCCCTGTCCGCCGGCCTCGCGGTGTCCGCCTCCGCCCCCACTCCGTACCTGGAGAAACTACTGCTGGCCTGCGGCGATCACGAGAGCTGATCGCTGCGGTCGGGATCTGCCCCTTGGTCGCCGGACCGCCACGCGATGGACTGGTCCCGCAACCGACCACCAGCGATCACCACAGATCGCGGGAGACCAGGGAGTCAGTCGTGCCGATCGTCACCATCCAGCAGGGCCCTCGGGACACCGAGCTGAAGCGGGACCTCGTCAAGCGGGTCACCGACGCCTTCGTGGACGCGTACAGGATCCCGGCGGAGAGCGTCCAGGTGTGGATCCACGAGGTACCGGCGGACAGCTGGGGGGCGGCCGGGAAGCTCACGGCCGACAGGTAGTCCCCACGTCCCACAGGGGTGTGGCCTCCGCGTCCCATGGGGGTGGACATGGATAGGGAGGCGTTGCGGGCCGCTCGTGGTGGCTCGCAACGCCCCCCTGGCTGCTACCTGAGGGGTGCTCAGGTGTCCTTCTTCCGGGTTACGAGTTGACCTGCGCGGTCACCAGGTCCGAGAAGGCGGTCAGCCGGGTGTACACACCCGGGTAACCTGCCTCCGCGCACCCCTCGCCCCAGGAAGTGATCCCTGCCAGGACGCCCCCGATGAGCAGGGGACCGCCGCTGTCGCCCTGGCAGGTGTCTGTGCCGCCGGACGTGTATCCGGCGCAAACCATGTCGGACTGGACGAAGTCCGAACCGTAGGAGTTCTTGCAGCTGGAGTCGGCCACGATCGGGACGGTCGCGGTCCGCAGCTGGTTGGAGGAGCTGCCGTTCTCCGAGGTCGTGCCCCAGCCGAGGATGCGGGCCGTGGTGCCCGCCGCGTACACACCGGTCTGGGAGGAGGAGACGAACGACGCCGGGGTGTACGACATCGCCGTCGACAGGGTCAGCACCGCCACGTCGTCGCCGTTGGTGGCGTCGGTGTAGTCCGGGTTGATCCAGATCTTGCTGACCTTGCTGACCGTACCGTTGGTGCCGTTCAGATAGGTCCGCCCGCCGACCACGCGGACGCTGCCCGTCGACTCGCCCACCATGCAGTGCGCCGCGGTGACGACCTTCTTGGCGGCCACCAGGGTGCCGCCGCAGAACTGGTTACCGGACGCGTCGGTGATCTGCATCATGAAGGGGTAGGCCGTCGTGGTGGTGGTCGTACCGCCCACGATGGGCTGGGGCGCTGCGGTCGCCGTGGGGGAGGCGATCAGCGCGGTCGCCGCGGCGGCGGCGGTGGCCACCAGGGTCGCGGCGGTCTGTCTTGCACGTCTTGGCCCGAACATGAGTCTCCTCAGTGGGGGTTGCCGGTGGGGGGTCGCGCGGGTGGGTGGAGAGCATGGGGGCCGCGGGACCGACCCCCATGTGCCCGGGCGAGCGGCACGCCCTTTACGCTAGGACCCGGGACCCTTGGCTCCCAATGAGGGAACCCCCTAGGGGGTTGGGTGAGGGAAAACCCTCGGTCCGGCTCAGTTAACAAGAGCGCTGCTCAGCGCGCCCGTCGAGCCGCCGCCAATCGGACGATGTCCACGCGCGAGCGGATCCCCAGCTTGCGGTAGACCCGGGTCAGGGTCGCCTCCACCGTCTTGACGCTGATGAACAGGCGGGCGGCGATCTCCCGGTTGGTGGCGCCCTCCATGACCAGAGCGGCGACCTGACGCTCCATCGAGGCCAGCTGGGCGAGCGCGTCGAGGCCGTCCAGCGTGCCCGGCGCGGCCAGGTCCGCCGGCTCCGGCTCCGGCACGGTGAGGGCTTCGTCCACCTGGCGCAGCCAGGGCAGGGCCCGGCAGCGCCTGAACAGCCGGGTCGCCCCGTCGTACACCGTCGCCCTGCGCGGGCCGGTCTCCTGGCCCCGGGCGCGCAGCTGGGCCAGCGCGAACGCGGCCCGGGCCTCCTCCAGGCCGTAGCCGAGCTTGGCGAGCCGGTCCTGAGCGGACGTCAGCTGGCCGAGGGCGGCCTCCAGGTCGCCCTGTGCGGCACGCACCAGGGCCTGCGCCCGGTCGAGCACGGCCAGCACACTCTCCCGGCCCAGCCTGAGGGCGTGCTCGCGGCTGGCGTCGATGACGTCCTGTGCCTCGGCGGGTTCACCGATGCGGACCAGCGCCTCGGCGAGGTCGCCCTGCCAGCGGCCGCGGGCCGGGTCGGTGATGCCGAGGCCCAGTTCCAGGCGGCGCACCCGGCGCAGCGAGCGGACCGTGCCCGCCGGGTCGCCGGCCACCAACTGGGCGTATCCGAGTGCGCCCAGAGCCCGGGAGAGGTACATCTGGTCGCCGTCCTCCTCGGCGTGTTCCACCGCCTCCCGGGCGAGGGCCAGGGCCGCGTCCACGTCTCCGCCGGAGGCCTCGGCGAGCGAGGTGAGCATCGCCGAGGCGGTCTCGCCGATCCCGGAGTCGCGGGCGAGCCGGAGGCTGTCGCGGGCCAGTTCGAGGGCGCGGCCGCAGTGCCCGGCGCGCAGCTCCGTCTCGGCGAGGCCGCGCAGGAAGTGCACCTCGCTCTCCACCGAGCCGCGCCGGCGCACCTCACGCAGCAGCGCGGTGACCGTCGCCCTCGCCTCGACCAGCTGGTCGCCCATGACCAGCCAGCGGAACCGGGCGCTGCCCGCGCCGTTGTGATGGCACGCCACACTCGGGTCCTGGGGCTCTTTCAGGGCGCGCTTGATGGTGCGGGGCGCCTCCGCGTGGCCCATCAGGGTCTCGGTCTGCGCCTGCAGGGCGAGGGCGAGCAGTTCGGTGCGCCGGTCGGCGCCGCGCGCGGCCAGCTCGGCGGCGTGCGCGGCGGCCTCACGGGCCTCGGTGAAGTCGCCCTCCACGATCAGCGCCCGCCACGCCAGCTGGTAGTGGACGAGGGCCAGCAGCCGGGGATCGTCGCCGGCGTCGGCCAGGGCCTGCGGGAAGACGGCGTCGACCTCCGCCATGGTGTGGCCGGCGGTGTCGATGACGTGGATCCAGGCCCGCACCCGGTGCGCGGGCACGGTCGCCCGGGTCAGCACCTCGCGGGCGATGTCCCGGGCCAGGTCGACCTCGCCGGCGGTGATGGCGTCCTCGGCGGCCTGCAGACGGCGCTCCTCCGGTCCGGGCGCGCTGTCGGCGGGGGTGTGCCGGGCGGCGAGCAGCCCCAGCTGGGCGGCGACCGAGGGGGCGCCCCGGTCCCGGGCGAGGGCCGCGGCCCCGGCGAGCCGGGCGGCGACCTCGGGGTCGGTGCCGGTGGTGGCGAGGGCCAGGTGCCGGGCCCGCTCGATCGGGTCGGAGGCCGCGGTGGACAGCGCGGCGTGCGCGGCCCGCCGCTCCTGGGCGGGTGCCTCCGCGTACAGCGCGGCGGAGATGAGCGGGTGCGCGAAGCGCACGGCCGGCGCCTCGGTCTCCGTGGCCAGCAGCCCGAGTTCGGCGGCCTGGGCGCACTCGGCCTCGGCGTTCTCCCGGCCGGCCGCGTGCAGCAGCGCCGGGGTGGGGCGGGCGCCGGCGCTGGCCACCAGCAGGGTGCGGCGGGCCTCGACCGACAGCATGTCCAGGCGGCTGAGCACCAGGGCGCGCAGCGAGGTCGGCACCGGCAGCGGTTCGCCCGGCCGGGGCGGGGTGGGGCTGTCGGCCAGCGCACGGCCCAGCTCCAGCGCGAACAGCGGGTTGCCGCCGCTGGTGCGGTGGATCTCGCGGACCGTGGAGCGGGTGAGGCCGCCGTGTCCGCGGTGGTCGAGCAGCTGGGCCACCTGGGCGCGGGTGAGCGGTCCGAGCCGGACGGCGACGGTGTCCGGGGGACAGGCACGCAGGTGCCGGTCGTACTCCTGGCTCTCCTGGCCCTCCGTGCGCACCGCGCACAGGAGTTGCACCGGGGTGCCCTCCAGGCGGCGGGCGGCGAAGCCGAGCAGTTCGGCGCTGGCCGGATCCA
Source organism: Streptomyces sp. NPDC007971 (assembly GCF_042958635.1). Classification (NCBI taxonomy): domain Bacteria; kingdom Bacillati; phylum Actinomycetota; class Actinomycetes; order Kitasatosporales; family Streptomycetaceae; genus Streptomyces; species Streptomyces sp. NPDC007971. The sequence continues at coordinate 92,929 of NZ_JBIBJK010000004.1, read as the reverse complement.
GCCACTGCAGATCGTCGGCGACGATCAGGACCGGTCCCCGGGCGGCGAGCGCGCGCAGCGCGGAGAGCACCGCGAGGCGCAGCGCGAGGCCGTCGCGCAGCAGGCTGGGCTCGCCCCGGCCGGTGAGCGCCGACTCCAGGGCGGTGCGCTGGGCGAGCGGCAGCCCGGGGGTGACCTCGTCGAGCACCAGGCCGAGGAGGTCGGCGAGGGCCAGGAACGGAAGATGGGATTCGGACTCCGTGGCCGAGCAGCGCAACACGGTGCGCGCACTGGCGCCGTATTCCTCGGCCAATGCCCGCAGGACGGTGGATTTCCCTATTCCGGCGGGGCCGTGCAGCAGGGCGCTGCCACCCGCGGCGAGTCGGTCGCGCGCCGTCGCGAACAGCTCGTCGCGGCCGATGAGCAGGTCGGGGCGGCATCGGGCAGGCTCCTGGAAGTCCCGTCGCACGGTCACCGCTCCCCTCGTGTGTCGTGTCCGGGCCAAATTCTAGGCAACGATCCTTGAAATTCAGACGGAAGCCGTGGTGAGGGAAATAACAAACGGTCACGCATAGGGAAATTCAAAGCGGCGCCGCATGAATGGGTAGGTTTCCTTACGGCAGCAGTCCCGCCCGGCGTGCCGCCATCACCGCCTCCCCTCGTGTGTGCGTGCCCAGCTTGCGCATCGCCGAGCGCAGATAGCCCTTCACCGTCTCCGGGCGCAGGCCCAGCCGTTCGGCCACCGCCGCGTTGGTCGCACCCGCCGCCACCCAGGACAGCACGTCCAGCTCGCGCGGCGCCAGGCTCACGCCGTCGGCCGCCCGGGCCGTCGTCAGCATGCCGCAGGCGGCGAGCAGTTCGGCGCGCAGGTCCGCGTCGGCGATCCGGGTCGCCAGCGCGCGCAGTGCCGCGTGCGCCTCACGCACCTGCTCCCACGCGGCCCCCGGGACCTCACGGCCGCCGGCGTGCTCCGGCCGGGCGGCCGCCAGCAGTCCCCGGGCCTCGTCCCGCACCACCAGCGCCTGCTCCACGTCCCGCGCCGCGGCCACCGCCGCTCCCAGCGCGCGGTCGCCCAGCGGCTGGGCCGAGCGCAGCGCCCCGTAGAGCACCCCGCGCACCCGGCGCCGCACCACAACCGGCACCGCGAGCACCGAGCGGATGCCCTCGGCGGCCACCGGCGCGTCGTACTCGTGGGTGATCTGCCGGGAGCTGGAGTAGTCCGTCACCGCGCACGGCCGGGCCAGCGCGACCGCCCTGCCGCCCAGCCCGTTTCCCGCGGTCACCGCGAGCGAGCTGAGCGCGGCGGTGGTCGTGCCGCTCAGCTCGCTGATCCGGATCCGTGGCCTGCCCGACTCGACCAGACCGCCGAAGGCGACCGGAAGCCCCGTCGTGTGGCGCAGCCGGGCCAGCGCACCGCGTATCTCCACCGCCGCCACGGCCTCTGCTGCCACCTCATCGCTCCTTCGGCGCGGCTCCCATGCGTTCCCGACCCCCCGTACGTGTGGACCACACCCCCGTTCGGGGGTAGTGAGACCTGCATCACGGATTAGACGATGCCAGAGAGCCGCCCGGCAATGGTCCGGAACCCAGTAGGAGGACGTGGATGACGACGGCGACCGAGGAGTTCAGGAGTGCCCGGGACTTCCTGCTGGAGCACCGCGAGGACTACGCCACCGCCTACGCGGGCTTCGCCTGGCCGCGGCCCGAGCACTTCAACTGGGCGCTGGACTGGTTCGACGTGATCGCCGACGGCAACGACCGTACCGCGCTGCACATCGTCGAGGAGGACGGCAGCGAGACCCGCCTGTCCTTCGCCGAGATGGCCGAGCGCTCCGACCGGGTGGCGAACCATCTGCGGGCGCGGGGCGTCGGAGCCGAGGACCGCGTCCTCGTGATGCTCGGCAACCAGGCGGAGCTGTGGGAGACCGCGCTGGCCGCGATGAAGCTGCGCGCGGTCGTCATCCCGGCCACCCCGCTGCTCGGCCCCGCCGACCTGCGCGACCGGGTCGAGCGCGGCCGCGTCAAGCACGTGCTGGCCCGGGCCGAGGACGCCGCCAAGTTCGCGGACGTGCCCGGCACCTACACCCGTATCGCGGTCGGAGGGACGCCCGAGGAGGGCTGGGAGGCGTACGAGGACGCGTACACCGCCCCCGCCGCGTTCGTCCCGGACGGCCCCACGCTGGCCGACGACCCGCTGATGCTCTACTTCACCTCCGGTACGACCGCCCGCCCCAAGCTGGTCGAGCACACCCACACCTCGTACCCGATCGGCCATCTGGCCACCATGTACTGGATCGGCCTCCAACCCGGCGACGTGCACCTGAACATCTCCTCGCCCGGCTGGGCCAAGCACGCCTGGTCCAACCTCTTCGCCCCGTGGAACGCCGAGGCGACCGTCTTCATCCACAACTACACGCGCTTCGACGCACGCCGTCTCATGGCCGAGATGGACCGCTGCCGGGTCACCACCTTCTGCGCGCCGCCCACCGTGTGGCGCATGCTCATCCAGGCCGACCTGACCCAGCTGGCCACCCCGCCCCGCGAGGTCGTCGCCGCGGGCGAACCGCTCAACCCCGAGGTCATCGAGCAGGTCCGGCGGGCCTGGGACGTCACGATCCGGGACGGCTTCGGCCAGACCGAGACCGCCGTGCAGGTCTCCAACAGCCCCGGCCAGGTGCTGAAGACCGGCTCCATGGGCCGGCCCAGCCCGGGCTACCGCGTCGAACTCCTCGACCCGGTCTCCGGCGCCCCCGGAGCCGTCGAGGGCGAGATCGCCCTCGACCTGTCCGAGCGTCCGGCGGGCCTGATGACCGGCTACCACGGCGACCCCGACCGTACGGCCGAGGCGATGGCCGGCGGGTACTACCGCACCGGCGACATCGCCGCCCGCGACGAGGACGGCCATCTGACCTACGTCGGCCGCGCGGACGACGTCTTCAAGGCCTCCGACTACAAGATCAGCCCGTTCGAGCTGGAGAGCGCGCTGCTGGAGCACGAGGCCGTCGCCGAGGCGGCCGTCGTGCCCGCGCCCGACGAACTGCGCCTCGCGGTGCCGAAGGCGTACGTCGTCCTCGCCGGGGGCTGGGAGCCCGGGCCGGACACCGCGAAGGTGATCTTCGAGCACTCCCGCGAGGTGCTGGCCCCCTACAAGCGGATCCGCCGCCTGGAGTTCGGCACCCTGCCCAAGACCGTCTCCGGCAAGATCCGCCGGATCGAGCTGCGCGAGGCCACGGCCGCGGGCTCGGCCGACGAGTACCGCGAGGAGGACTTCCGGTGAGCGAGCTGTCGTACACGCACGGGACGAGCGGGACGGCCCTGCTCGGCGACACCATCGGTGCCAGCCTGGACCGGGCCGTCGCCGCCTGGCCGGACCGCGAGGCGCTCGTCGACGTGCCGTCGGGGCGGCGCTGGACGTACGCCCGGTTCGGCGCGGACGTCGAGGAGCTGGCGCAGGCCCTGGTCGCGAGCGGGGTCGCCAAGGGCGACCGGGTGGGGATCTGGGCCGTCAACTGCGCGGAGTGGGTCCTGGTCCAGTACGCCACCGCCCGCATCGGCGCGATCATGGTCAACATCAACCCGGCCTACCGCACCCACGAGGTCGAGTACGTCCTCAAGCAGGCCGGGATCTCCCTGCTCTTCGCCTCCCTCGCCCACCGCACGAGCGACTACCGGTCGATGGTCGAGCAGGTGCGGGGCAGGTGCCCCGAGCTGCGTGAGGTCGTCCACATCGGCGACCCGGGCTGGCAGGCGCTGCTGGAGCGCGGCACCGGTGACGCCCCCTACGCGCAGCTGTCCTGCGACGACCCCATCAACATCCAGTACACCTCGGGCACCACCGGCTTCCCGAAGGGCGCCACCCTCTCCCACCACAACATTCTCAACAACGGCTATTTCGTGGGCGAGATGGTCGCCTACAGCGAGCAGGACCGGATCTGCATCCCGGTGCCCTTCTACCACTGCTTCGGCATGGTGATGGGCAATCTCGCCGCGACCTCGCACGGCGCGTGCGTGGTCGTCCCGGCGCCGTCCTTCGACCCGGGGGCCACCCTGGAGGCGGTCCAGCAGGAGCGCTGCACCTCGCTGTACGGCGTCCCGACCATGTTCATCGCGGAGCTGAACCTCCCCGACTTCGCGGCGTACGACCTGTCCACCCTGCGCACCGGCATCATGGCGGGCTCGCCCTGCCCGGTGGAGGTGATGAAGCGGGTGGTCGCCGAGATGCACATGGAGGAGGTCTCCATCTGCTACGGCATGACCGAGACCTCCCCGGTCTCCCTGCAGACCCGCCGGGACGACGACCTGGAGCACCGCACGGGCACCGTCGGCCGGGTCCTGCCGCACCTGGAGGTCAAGGTCGTCGACCCGGCCACCGGGGTCACGCAGCCGCGCGGCACGGCGGGGGAGCTGTGCACCCGCGGCTACAGCGTGATGCTCGGCTACTGGAACGAGCCCGACAAGACCGCCGAGGCCGTCGATCCCGGCCGCTGGATGCACACCGGTGACCTCGCCGTGATGCGCGAGGACGGATACGTCGAGATCGTCGGCCGCATCAAGGACATGATCATCCGGGGCGGGGAGAACATCTACCCGCGTGAGATCGAGGAGTTCCTCTACGCCCACCCGGGCATCAGGGACGTCCAGGTCGTCGGGGTGCCGCACGAGAAGTACGGCGAGGAGGTCCTGGCCTGTGTCGTCCTGCGCGACCCCGCCCGGCCGGTGAGCCTGGAGGACCTGCAGGCCTACTGCCGGGACCGGCTCGCCCACTACAAGATCCCGAGCCGCCTCCAGCTCCTCGACTCCTTCCCGATGACGGTGTCCGGGAAGGTGCGCAAGGTGGAGCTGCGGGAGAAGTACGGCAGCTGAGAGGCCGGGCCGCGCCCGGCCGGGGGATCAGGTCGCGCCCGACTCGGACAGCTCCCGCCCCGGCCGGTTCACCGGGGTCGGGGTGCCCGTGAGGTCGAGGACGAACAGCGGGACGCTCAGCGTGTCCGCCTGGGCGCGGGCCTGCTCGGCATACCCCGACAGGGAGAAGTAGGCACACTCGGCCGACTCCGTCATGGCCGTCAGCCACAGGCACTCCACGTCCCGTGGGGAGGCCGGGCGCACGGCAGGGTCCACCTGGGCGACCAGGCCGTGCGCGGCCAGCCCGATCCCGGACACGGGCCGCTGGTCGGCGCGGCGGATGTCCCGGTAGCCGAGCCAGCGCAGATAGAGCGCGGCGGTGGTGACGGCGTCCCGGGCGGTGCGGATGGTGAGCGGCTGGAAGGGGGCGCGGCGGGCAGGAGCCGTCCCCGCGTCCGCCTCCGGCGCGGGCGCGGTGGTGTCGCCGACCGGGATGCGCAGGACCGTGCCGCACGGGCAGCCCAGCTCCGGGTGAGGCCACTGGTTGCTGCGGCCGCAGGCGGCGCAGCGCACGGTGACCCACTCCTCGTCCCAGGCACGGTGCGCGAGCACCACCGGCCCGGACGTCCGGTCCAGCCCCGCGGGGCCGCGGGGCTGCCGCAGGCACAGGGATACGGCGGCGCGGTGTAGACGTGCTCGCGCCGACAGGCCGGACAGCGCACCGGCACGCTCTCGGGCATGGCCACTCCAAGGCGTCGCGTCGGATCCGTCACCTCGGGACGGTCGCACAGGACAGCGCACCACATCGTCCTCCTGTCCCACCCCGCTTGTCCGCCGCTTGCCGCTGTCTTGCCGTCTCTTGACGTCCTGCCCTCTCTTGACGACGCCCGCCCACCCCCCTACATTGCTTCCAGATAGTAGAAGTTAGATTCCGTATTACGGAATTTGCAGATTCTGGAGACTGTGCTCACCGCGGGGCGCGACGGGAGTACGCATCCGACAGCCGAAGCAGGAGTACTCGATGGCTCGTATGACCGCTGCCCGCGCGGCAGTTGAGATCCTCAAGCGCGAGGGCGTCACCGACGCCTTCGGTGTGCCGGGCGCGGCGATCAACCCCTTCTACAAGGCGCTGAAGGAGGGCGGCGGGATCAGCCACACGCTCGCCCGCCACGTCGAGGGCGCCTCGCACATGGCCGAGGGCTACACCCGCACCCACCCCGGCAACATCGGCGTCTGCATCGGCACCTCCGGCCCGGCCGGCACCGACATGATCACCGGCCTGTACTCGGCCATCGGCGACTCGATCCCGATCCTGTGCATCACGGGCCAGGCGCCCACCCACGTGATCCACAAGGAGGACTTCCAGGCCGTCGACATCGCCTCGATCGCCAAGCCGGTCACCAAAATGGCGGTCACCGTCCTGGAGGCCGCGCAGGTCCCCGGCGTCTTCCAGCAGGCCTTCCACCTGATGCGCTCCGGCCGTCCCGGCCCGGTCCTGATCGACCTGCCGATCGACGTCCAGCTCACCGAGATCGAGTTCGACCCGGAGACCTACGAGCCGCTCCCGGTCTACAAGCCGGCCGCGACCCGCGCCCAGATCGAGAAGGCGATCTCCTTCCTCCTGGCGTCCGAGCGCCCGGTCATCGTCGCCGGCGGCGGCGTCATCGGCGCCGACGCCTCGGACCTGCTGGTCGAGTTCGCCGAGCTGACCCAGACGCCCGTCGTCCCGACCCTGATGGGCTGGGGCACCCTGCCCGACGACCACGAGCTGAACGCCGGCATGGTCGGCGTCCAGACCTCGCACCGCTACGGCAACGCGAACTTCCTGGAGTCCGACTTCGTCCTCGGCATCGGCAACCGCTGGGCCAATCGCCACACCGGCTACAAGCTCGACGTCTACCGCGGCGACCGCAAGTTCGTCCACGTCGACATCGAGCCCACCCAGATCGGCAAGATCTTCCCGCCGGACTACGGCGTCGTCTCCGACGCGAAGGCGGCGCTGGAGCTGTTCGTCGAGGTCGCCAAGGAGCTGAAGGCCGACGGCAGGCTGCCCGACCGGGCCGACTGGGTCGCCTCCACCCAGGAGCGCAGGGCCACCCTGCTGCGCCGTACGCACTTCGACGACGTGCCGATGAAGCCGCAGCGCGTGTACGAGGAGATGAACAAGGCCTTCGGTCCCGACACCCGGTACGTCACCACGATCGGCCTCTCCCAGATCGCCGGCGCGCAGATGCTGCACGTCTACAAGCCGCGCCACTGGATCAACTGCGGCCAGGCCGGGCCGCTCGGCTGGACCATCCCGGCCGCGATCGGCGTCGCCAAGGCCGACCCGGACGCCCCGGTCGTCGCCCTCTCCGGCGACTACGACTTCCAGTTCATGATCGAGGAGCTGGCGGTCGCCGCGCAGCACCGGATCCCCTACGTCCACGTCCTGGTGAACAACGCCTACCTGGGCCTGATCCGGCAGGCGCAGATCGGCCTGGACATCAACTTCCAGGTCAACCTGGAGTTCGAGAACATCAACGCGCCGGAGCTCGGCGTCTACGGCGTCGACCACGTCAAGGTCGCCGAGGGCCTGGGCTGCAAGGCGATCCGGGTCACCGAGCCGGAGCAGCTGGGCGCGGCCTTCGAGCAGGCCAAGAAGCTCGCGGCCGAGTACCGGGTGCCGGTGGTCGTCGAGGCGATCCTGGAGCGGATCACCAACATCTCGATGAGCCGGACGATGGACATCAGCGACATCTCCGAGTTCGAGGACCTGGCCACCGAGCCCGGTCACGCGCCGACGTCGGTCAAGCCGCTGAAGGTCTGATCCGGCGGCAGTGCACGAGGGGCGGCCCGTCCCGTGGGGGGACGGGCCGCCCCTCACGCATGCGTTCGGGTGGGTGGTGCCCGTGCTCAGACCACCCCGCAGGTGAAACCCCCGTCGCTGCCGCCGCCGGCCCAGGACTGGCGCAGACCGCGTTCCGTGGTGCCGCCGCGGCCCGTCAGGCCCGCCTCGCGGGTGAAGCGGGGGACCAGCAGGGTCAGGGCCCTGTCGCCGTGCAGGGCCACCAGGAGCAGCTTGTCCCCGTCGGACAGGCCCGCGGGGGCGGTGGGCAGGGGATTGCGGGCGCGCAGCCGCTTCAGGGCCCGGCGGCCGGCGCGGGTGCGGCCCGGCAGGACGGAGCGCAGCAGGCCCGCCGCGACCAGATCCTCGCGCAGCGCGCCGAGCGCCGCGCGCACGCCGTGCCGGTCCAGCAGCTGCCCCATACCGGCAGGCCGGTACAGGCTCGCGCGGACCGCCTTCGTGAGGGCCGGCAGGGGCACACCGGGCGCCGGACCCGAGGTCCGCAGGGTGCCCGCCCGTCCGGCCCGGACCGCGCCGCGCAGATGCAGGTCCAGCACCGCCACCGTCACGGCGGCCCGGTTCCCCGCGCGCAGCAGCGCCAGCGCGTGCGCTTCCGTCGGGATTCTCGTCGTACCAGCCATCGCACACCCCCCCCGGGCGGGGCCCGTCGCCCCCGTGCCGACGGGCCCCGTGTGCCGGTAATGTGCCCCGTTCCGGGGGCGGTCGGATCCCCCCGGGCGGTGTTTCAGAGGTTGATTTGAGGGTTGCGCAGGCCGGCTACGGCCGCTGACGTACGCGGCGCCGTCAGATGTCGTGCTCCGACAGGCCCGGCCAGTCGTCCGGGCCGCCGCCCTGCCATTCGATCAGATCGCTCTCCTCGACCTCGATCCGGTCCAGGTCGGCCAGCCGCAGGATCTCGACGACATCGTCCAGGTGGGAGGCGAGACCCAGGGTGATCTCTCCCTCGGTGACCCGGCGGGAGCCGTCCAGGGCCGGGGCGTGGACCACGATGTGCGGGTACTGCGTCGGATTGCCCATGGCTTCAGCGTCCTGCGGACGGGGCGCACGCGCACGCCGGGGCCCTACCGGGACAGCACGAAGCGCCCTCCCCGGCAGGGGGGCGCTTCGGTGTCGTGTGCTGGCCGTCCGACGGCGCGAGGCTGGGCGCGACAGGACATTCGCGCCGCCGGACGGGGTCGGCGACCTCTCTGAAAGAGGTGTGGCTGGGGACCGCGGCGGATGCGACGGAGCCGGGAGCCCTTTCCCTCTGGTCGAGAAGGGACCCGGATCCTTCACCACCGCACTGGCTCGCATGCCGCCGCGGTCCTCGCCCTGCCCGCCGTACCGAGTGGTCACCCCTCATCCGGACCGCTCGGTTGCGGGTCGTTCGCGTCCGGGCCCGACCTCCCCGTCGGAGCCCGGACGCCGTCCGTGGCTCAGTCCTCGCGCAGGGCGCGGACCGCCGCCTCCACGCGCTTGCCGTAGTCCGGGTCGGCGGCGTGGAAGTGGGCCAGGTTCTTCTCGATCACGTCGTCGCGGGAGACCTGCGAGAGGCCGCCGGCGATGTTCGCGACCAGACGCTGCTTCTCCTCCTCGGACATCAGCCGGTACAGCTCGCCCGCCTGGTAGAAGTCGTCGTCCTTGGTGTGCAGCGGGGCCTCGTGGGTGCCGGTGTGCCCGGAGACGGCCAGCGGGGCCGACAGCGGGCGGCCGGTCTCCACCGGGCCGTCGTACGAGTTCGGCTCGTAGTTCTTGGCGTGACGGCCCTGGGAGTTGGCCGCCATGAAGCCGTCGCGGCCGTAGTTCTGCGCGGCCGTCGCCCTCGGGGCGTTGACGGCCAGTTGGGTGTGGTTGACGCCGAGCCGGTAGCGGTGGGCGTCCGCGTAGGCGAACAGGCGGCCCTGGAGCATCTTGTCGGGGGAGGGGCCGATGCCCGGAACGAAGTTGTTCGGGGAGAACGCGGCCTGCTCGACCTCGGCGAAGACGTTGTCCGGGTTGCGGTCCAGCACCAGGCGGCCGACCCGCTGCAGCGGGTAGTCCTTGTGCGGCCACACCTTGGTCAGGTCGAACGGGTTGAAGCGGTAGTCGGCCGCCTCGGCCGCCGGCATGATCTGGACGTACAGGGTCCAGGACGGGTGCACACCGCGCTCGATGGCCTGCAGCAGGTCCGTCTGGTGGGAGTTGGGGTCGTTGCCCACGGTCTGAGCGGCCTGTTCGCCGCTCAGGGAGCGGATGCCCTGGTTCGTCTTGAAGTGGTACTTGACGAAGAAGGCCTCGCCCTGGTCGTTGGTCCACTGGTAGGTGTGCGAGCCGTAGCCGTTCATGTGGCGGTACGACGCCGGGATGCCGCGGTCGCCCATCAGCCAGGTCACCTGGTGCGTGGCCTCGGGGGCGTGCGCCCAGAAGTCCCAGACGTTGTCCGGCTCCTGCTTGCCGGTGAACGGGTCCCGCTTCTGCGAGTGGATGAAGTCGGGGAACTTGATCGGGTCCTTGATGAAGAACACCGGGGTGTTGTTGCCGACGAGGTCGTAGTTGCCCTCTTCGGTGTAGAACTTCACCGCGAAGCCGCGCGGGTCGCGCACCGCGTCCGCGCCGCCGAGGGAGTCGGCGACCGTGGAGAAGCGCAGGAACACCTCGGTGCGCTTGCCGATGGTGCTCAGGAAGTCGGCGTGCGTGTAGCCGGTGACGTCGTCCGTCACCTCGAAGTGGCCGTACGCACCGGAGCCGCGGGCGTGCACCACGCGCTCCGGGATCCGCTCACGGTTGAACCGGGCGAGCTTCTCCAGGAGATGCTGGTCCTGGAGCAGGAGCGGGCCGCCTGCACCGGCGGAGGCGGAGTTCTGGTTGTCGGCGACCGGTGCGCCGGCCTCTGTCGTGAGCACGCGCTTCGACATCGTGGACCTTCCGTGCGAGGGGGCAGCGGGAATCTGCGGAATGTTCGGTGTCTTCGGAAACAGACTTCCGCTTCATGGAGCTTCCGCTGGCGTGAGCCTAGGTTTGGGTGGACAGGGCGTCAACAGTTTGTTGAATCTGATTCCGGGCGGCGCCGACGCCTGGGCGCGACAGGACAGTTGTCAGCGCCGACGCCGCCCGGAAGTCTCGGGGTGCGTCAGACCTGGGCGCCGGAGAGGCGCTCCACGGCCCGCAGCAGCGCGGAGTGGTCCAGGCCGCCGTCGCCCTGGGCGCGCAGCGAGGTGACCAGCTGGGCGACGACCGCGCCGACCGGCAGCGCGGCGCCGACGTTGCGGGCGGCGTCGGTGACGATGCCCATGTCCTTGTGGTGCAGGTCGATGCGGAAGCCCGGCTTGAAGTCGCGGTTGAGGAAGTTGTCCTTCTTGCGGGTCAGCACGGTCGAGCCCGCGAGGCCGCCGTTGAGGACGTCCAGCGCGGCCGTCAGGTCCACGCCCGACTTCTCCAGGAAGACCACGGCCTCGGCGCAGGCCTGGATGTTCACGGCGACGATCAGCTGGTTGGCCGCCTTCACGGTCTGGCCCGAGCCGTGCGGGCCGCACAGCACGATGGTCCTGCCGAGCGCCTCGAAGAGGGGCTTGGCGATGTCGAAGTCGGCCTGCTCGCCGCCGACCATGATCGACAGCACGGCCTCGACGGCACCGGCCTCACCGCCGGAGACGGGGGCGTCCAGGACCCGGATGCCCTTGTCCTTGGCGGCCGCCGCCAGGTCGACGGAGGTCTGCGGGGTGATCGAGGACATGTCGATCAGCAGCGCGCCGGAGCGGGCGTTCTCCAGGATGCCGTCGGGGCCGTAGGAGATGGCCTCGACGTGCGGGGACGCGGGAACCATGGTGATCACCACGTCGGCGTCGCGCACGGCCTCGGCGATCGAGCCGGCCACGCTGCCGCCGGCGGCGGCCAGCCGGTCCAGCTTGTCCTGCTCCAGCGTGTAGCCGGTGACGTCGTAACCCGCCTTGATCAGGTTCTCGGACATGGGGGAGCCCATGATGCCGAGGCCGATCCAGGCGATCTTGGGGAGGGTGTTGCTCATGGGGTGCCTCTCTGACTGCGGCAAATACGTCTGCTGTGGGGCGGGCGTCGGCGAAGATCCAGCCCGTCCGGCGTGGGAGGACGCGGCCGAAGGGCCGATACGGGGGGCTGGGGGCGGAGCTTTGGGGCGGGGGCGCCGCCTCAGCGGGCGGCGCGTGCTGCGGCCGGCAGCCAGCCGAACGCCTCGGCACTCGGTGAAGCCCCGGGCTTGTACTCCAGGCCGACCCAGCCGTCGTAACCGGCCTTCTTCAGCTGGTCGAGGAGCTGCTCCAGCGGGAGCGAACCCGTCCCGGGGGCGCCGCGGCCCGGGTTGTCGGCGATCTGGACGTGGCCGGTCTTCGCCGTGTACTGCTCGATCACCGACGGCAGGTCCTCGCCGTTCATGGACAGGTGGTACAGGTCCATCAGGAACTTCGCGTTCCCGAGGCCGGTCGCCGCGTTGACCTTGTCCACGACCTCGATCGCGGCCGGCGCCGACACCAGCGGGTACAGCGGGGACTCGGGCCGGTTCAGCGCCTCGATCAGCAGGGTCGCGCCGATCCGGTCCGCGGCCCGGGCCGCGAGCACGAGGTTCTCCAGGGCGAGCGCGTCCTGCTCGGCCGGGTCCGTGCCCTCGACGCGGTTGCCGTAGAGCGCGTTGAGCGCCTTGCAGCCCAGCGAGGCGGCGAAGCCGGCGGCCACGTCGATGTTGGCGCGGAACCTCTCCGACTCCTCGCCCGGCACCGACAGGGCGCCGCGGTCCGGGCCCGGCAGCTGTCCGGCGTAGAAGTTCAGTCCCGTGAGCTGGACGCCCGCGTCCTCGATCGCCCTTTTCAGGGCGTCGAGCTCGGACTGCTCGGGGGTGGGCGAGTCGACCCAGGGCCACCACAGCTCGACCGCGGTGAAGCCCGCCGCGGCGGCGGCCGCGGGACGCTCCAGGAGCGGGAGTTCCGTGAAGAGGATCGACAGGTTGACGTTGAAGCGCTGCTCTGCGAATCCCATGGGGGTCGGCGCTCCCTTCCGTGTAGTGATTCCGTATTACGGAAGTTCGTTTCTGCTTAATGGAAGATTGCCGTCGTGTGTCGCCGCTTGTCAAGGGGGGTCGGCCGCCGCTGTGCCCGCGGGCCGGGCAGGGCTGCCCGAAAGCCCGTACCGCGCGTTAGGTTGTGCGCGTGCGATTGAGAGTGGAGTTCACGACCGAACCCTTCGACCTCGACGAGGCGCCCGCGCACGCCCTGGTGGCGCGGGAGGTCATCGAGGCCGCCGAGCTGGACGAGGTCGACGTCGGCCCGTTCGGCAACACGGCGGAAGGGGGCGCCGACAGCGTGCTCACCGCCGTGGACGCGCTGCTGCGCAAGGCTCTGGAGGCCGGTGCCACCCGGGTCTCGCTCCAGGTCAACGTGATCGGGGAGGGGGATGGATGACCGGGGACGAGCCCTTCATCACGGCCGTGAAGCCGCTGGTCGACGCCATGGGCGGGGAGATGATGCCGCCCGACGAGGCCGGCCCCGAGGACGTCGTCCTCGCCTGGGAGGGCGTGGACGTCGTCGCCGTACGCCTGCCCCAGCTCGCCGACTCCCTCGATCACATCCTCGCCGCCATGGAGCGCCGGCAGGGCAGGCCGCTGGCCGACCTGGACCGCAAGGCCAAGCAGGAGGTCGTGCGGATACTGGAGGCGCGGGGTGCCTTCGCCGTGCGGCACGGAGTGGAGACCGTGGCGAGCGCCCTCGGCGTCAGCCGCTTCACGGTCTACAACTATTTGAACCGGGAGAAGGGCGTCTGACCGCCCCGGACGTCCTCCCCGGCTTGTTACGCGGAATTTTCAACAAAGTGTTGACGGGATGTTTCCGAGGGCGTTAGCTATCGGCAGCCCGTTCAGCACGACGGCCGTTTCTGGCCACGGAGGCTCCCGTGACTACGACTTCCACGCCCCCGGGCCTGGCCCGGTTCAACGTCCTGGAGGAAGCCGCGGCCCTCGCCGCCCTCCACGAGGCGTGCGCCTCCACCGAGTGGGGCCGGCGGCTGCTGGCCGCCCGCCCGTACGCCACCGCCGACGACCTCTACACCGCGAGCGACGCCGCCATGGCCGAGCTGGGCACCGCGGACCTGGAGGAGGCGATGGCCGGCCACCCGCCGATCGGCCGCCCCCGGCCCGGTGACCCGACCTCCGCGCGGGAGCAGGCCGGCATGGCCGGCGCCGCCGAGGAACTCAAGGCGGAGATGCTCGAACTGAACCTGGCCTACCAGGACAGGTTCGGCCATGTCTTCCTCATCTGCGCCACCGGCCGGACCGGCGAGCAGATGCGCGACGCGGTCAGGGAACGGATCGGCAACGCGCCGGAGCAGGAGCGGGAGATCGTCCGCACCGAGCTGGGCAAGATCAACCGCATCCGACTGGCCCGACTCGTCGAAGAGGACGCCTGAGACCATGAGCACCAGCACCACCGCCTCCGTGTCCACCCACATCCTGGACACCTCCGTCGGCCGCCCCGCCGGCAACGTCGCCGTCCAGCTGTCCGCCCGCAGCGGCAGCGAAGCGGACTGGCAGGCGCTCGGCGGCTCCGCGACCGACGCCGACGGCCGGTGCAAGGACCTTCCGGACCTGCCGGAAGGCACGACACACGTACGGCTCGACTTCGCGGTCGAGGCGTATTTCGAGAAGAAGCAAGCCGATGCGCAGCAGGACGCCCCCGCGAATCGGGACAGCGGTGCCGTGTTCTTCCCCGAGGTGGCGATCACCTTCGCCGTGAACCCCGGGGAGCACTACCACGTGCCGCTGCTGCTCAACCCGTTCGGCTACTCCGTTTACCGAGGGAGCTAGCTAAATGCCCACCATCCTGGGACAGAACCAGTACGGCAAGGCCGAGAACCGAGTCGTCAAGATCACGCGGGACGGCGCCACCCACCACATCAAGGACCTCAACGTATCCGTGGCGCTGAGCGGCGACATGGAAGAGGTCCACTACTCGGGCTCCAACGCCAACGTCCTGCCGACCGACACCACCAAGAACACGGTGTACGCGTTCGCCAAGGAGCACGGCATCGAGTCCGCCGAGCAGTTCGGCATCCACCTCGCCCGCCACTTCGTCACCTCGCAGGAGCCGATCAAGACCGCGCGGATCCGCATCGAGGAGTACGCCTGGGAGCGGATCGCGACCTCGGACGCCAACTCCCGGTTCATCGGCTCCGACGAGGTCAAGCACTCTTTCGTCCGCAAGGGCCAGGAGACCCGGCTCACCCAGATCACCTACGACGGTGAGAAGTGGGAGGTCGTCTCCGGCCTGAAGGACCTGGTCGTGATGAACTCGACCAACTCCGAGTTCTGGGGCTACGTCAAGGACAAGTACACGACCCTCCAGGAGGCCTACGACCGCATCCTGGCCACCCAGGTCTCCAGCCGCTGGCGGTTCAACTGGACCGACGACGAGCAGAAGATGCCCAACTGGGAGAAGTCCTACGAGCAGACCAGGAAGCACATGCTCCAGGCCTTCGCCGAGACGTACTCCCTCTCGCTGCAGCAGACGCTGTACCAGATGGGCGCACGCATCATCAACAACCGCAGCGAGATCGACGAGGTCCGCTTCTCGCTGCCGAACAAGCACCACTTCCTCGTCGACCTGGAGCCCTTCGGGCTCAAGAACGACAACGAGGTCTACTTCGCCGCCGACCGGCCCTACGGCCTGATCGAGGCGACCATCCTCCGGGACGGCTGCGAGCCGAAGATCCCGGTGGACCTCACCAACCTCTGACCTCCCCGCACTTTCGGCACCCGTGGCCGGGGCGACGCACCTCTCGGATCCCCGGCCGCGGCACTCAAACTCCCTAGGGTCCTGCCGTGCCCTCCCTCTACAGTCCACTGAGCGAAAAGGACGAATCATGGCAGCAGCCCAGCGCATCGTCATCGAAAACTGTTCCATCGCGACCGTAGACGCCGACGACACCGAGTACGCCTCCGGGTACCTGGTCATCGCCGGCAACCGCATCGAGGCGGTCGGCGCGGGCAAGGCCCCCGAGGGCCTGGAGAACGTCGTACGCCGTATCGACGCCACCGGACATCTCGTGACCCCCGGCCTGATCAACACCCACCACCACTTCTACCAGTGGATCACCCGGGGTCTGGCCACGGACCACAACCTCTTCAACTGGCTGGTCGCGCTCTACCCCACCTGGGCGCGCATCGACGAGCCGATGGCGTACGCGGCGGCCCAGGGCTCGCTCGCCACCATGGCCCGCGGCGGCGTCACCACCGCCATGGACCACCACTACGTCTACCCCCAGGGCTCCGGCGACCTGTCCGGCGCGATCATCCGCGCCGCCCGCGAGACGGGCGTCCGCTTCACCCTGGCCCGCGGCTCCATGGACCGCAGCGAGAAGGACGGCGGTCTGCCCCCGGACTTCGCGGTCGAGACCCTGGAGGGCGCGCTCACCGCCACCGAGGCCACCGTCAAGGAGCACCACGACGCCTCCTTCGACGCGATGACCCAGGTCGCCGTCGCCCCCTGCTCCCCCTTCTCCGTCTCCACCGAACTGCTCAGGCAGGGTGCCGAGCTGGCCCGCCGCCTCGGCGTGCGGCTGCACACCCACGGTTCGGAGACCGTGGAGGAGGAGAAGTTCTGCCACGAGCTGTTCGGCATGGGCCCGACCGACTACTTCGAGTCCACCGGCTGGCTGGGCGAGGACGTGTGGATGGCGCACTGCGTCCACATGAACGACTCCGACATCGCCGCCTTCGGCCGCACGAAGACCGGTGTCGCCCACTGCCCGTCCTCCAACGCCCGCCTCGCCGCCGGCATCGCCCGCGTCCCCGACATGCTGAAGGCCGGCGTCCCGGTCGGCCTAGGCGTCGACGGCACGGCCTCCAACGAGTCCGGCGAACTCCACACCGAACTGCGCAACGCCCTCCTGATCAACCGTCTCGGCGCCCACCGCGAGGCCGCGCTCAACGCCCGCCAGGCGCTGCGTCTCGGCACCTACGGCGGCGCGCAGGTCCTCGGCCGCGCGGCCGAGACCGGCTCCCTGGAGGCGGGCAAGCTCGCCGACCTGGTGCTCTGGAAGCTGGACACCCTCGCGCACGCCTCGATCGCCGACCCGGTGACCGCCCTGGTCTTCGGCGCGGCGGCCCCGGTCACCGCCTCCTTCGTCGACGGACGTCAGATCGTCGAGAACGGCCGCCTGCTGACGGTCGACGAGGACGCCATCGCCCGCTCCACGCGGGACGAGGCCCAGCGCCTGGCGCGGATCGCCGCCCAGGCCTGAGCCACCGCCCGACTCCGGCCGGGAGGGACGGCTCCCGGCCGGCAGCCGTGGACCCGAGCGGGGTCCATGGCGGCCGTCTCCGGGGCGCGCGTGCAAGCGCGCGTCCCGGAACGGTCACCGTCCCAGGCCCCTGAAGGGCTCCGGTCCCGCACGACCGCGCACCACCTCCCTGAAACCCGCGTCAGAGCGACGTGTCTAACCGACCGGAGGAGCCGCCCGTGTCCGCCCACCCTGTCGACGAGACGCTCGACGAGCCCCACGAGCTCGACGAGATCCACCCAGTTGACGAAAAGCTCCCCGCCCTCAAGATGGCGACCACCGGTCTGCAGCACGTGGCCGCCATGTACGCGGGGGTCGTCGCCCCGCCCCTGATCGTCGGCGCCGCCGTCGGCCTCAGCGGCACCGAACTCACCTTCCTCACCGGCGCCTGCCTGTTCACCGCGGGCCTCGCCACGTTCCTGCAGACCCTCGGGTTCTGGAAGATCGGCGCCAGGCTGCCGTTCGTCAACGGTGTCACCTTCGCCGGCGTCGCCCCCATGACCGCGATCGTCGCCTCGGCGCACCACAAGTCCGACGCCCTGCCCGTCATCTACGGCGCGGTCATCGTCGCCGGCCTCCTCGGCTTCCTGGCCGCCCCCTTCTTCAGCAAGGCCGTCCGCTTCTTCCCTCCGGTCGTCACCGGCTCGGTGATCGCCCTCATCGGTGTGTCCCTGCTCCCGGTCGCCTTCGGCTGGGCCCAGGGCCCCGATCCCGCCGCGCACGACTACGGTTCGGGCACCAACCTGGGCCTGGCGGCCGCGACCCTCCTGATCGTCCTGCTGCTGCGCCGCTTCACCCACGGCTTCGTCAAGCAGATCGCGGTCCTGCTCGGCCTGGTCATCGGCACGCTCCTCGCGATTCCCTTCGGGGCCACGGACTTCGGACCGGTCGCCGACGCGGACGTCATCGGCTTCCCGACGCCGTTCCACTTCGGCGCCCCGCAGTTCCACCTCGCCGCGATCCTGTCCCTGTGCGTGGTGATGGTCGTCTCGATGACCGAGTCGACCGCCGACATGCTCGCGCTGGGCGAGATCGTGGAGCGCCCCGCCGACGAGCGGACCATCGCCGCGGGCCTGCGTGCCGACACCCTCGGTTCGGCCCTCAGCCCCGTGTTCAACGGCTTCATGTGCAGCGCCTTCGCACAGAACATCGGCCTGGTCGCCATGACCCGCATCCGCAGCCGCTTCGTCGTCGCCACCGGCGGCGCCTTCCTGGTCCTGATGGGTCTGTGCCCGATGGCCGCCTCGCTGATCGCGGTCGTACCGCGCCCGGTGCTCGGCGGCGCGGGCGTCGTCCTGTTCGGCTCGGTGGCGGCCAGCGGCATCCAGACCCTGGTGCGGGCGGGCCTGGACAAGGACAACAACGTCCTCATCGTCGCCGTGTCCCTGGCCGTCGGCATCATCCCGATCACCACGCCGCACTTCTACCACGCCTTCCCGCAGACGGCGCGGATCGTCCTCGACTCCGGCATCTCCACCGGCTGTGTCGCGGCCGTCCTGCTGAACCTGGTCTTCAACCACCTCGGCAGGGGCCGGGACGCGCAGGACGTGACCCATCCGATGGAGGCGGGCGAGGAACTGGCGCCGACGCACTGAGCGGTGGACCGGCCCGTCGACGATGCCGTGGTCATTCCCCGGCTTCGTCGGCGGCCACCCGTCGGCACTTCGCGGACTCCTCGGTGACCGAACCCAGCAGGTCCGCGTCATGGGCCACCGCGGCGATCACCTCGTCGTACACGGCGAGCGCCTCCGCATACCGGCCTTGCGCGGTGTGGCAGCGGGCCCGCCACAGCCGGACGTCCCAGGGGACGGACCTCTCGCCCGCAGCGGTCGCCGCCGCCTCGACCCGGTCCATCTCAGCAGCCGCGGCATCGGCCCGTCGGCGGTGGAGCAGGACGCGGACCAGCGTGATCCGGGCCCGGACGACGGCTGTGTCCGAGGAGTCGAGTGCGGCGAGATCCTGGTCCAGCAAGGCCCGCAGCTCCGTCTCAGCCCGGGCCGCTTCGCCCAGCTTGACCTGCAGGTCCACACGCGCACGGTGGAGATGGACCAAGGCAGGAAGAGCGTCGGCGGGGGTGCGCGGGTCCGACCGGTGGCGTGCGAGCACCTCGCCGAGCAGATCCAGCGCCTCGCGGCTGCGGTCCTGGCGGTCGAGATTGTTGGCCAGGTGCCTGGACATGTCCTGGTAGAGCGGTGATCGGGTCTCCGCCGCCGCCTCCAGCTCGGCAAGAATGCCGCGATACACTTCCTCGGCTTCGGGCAGCAGGCGCGCAGCGTCGAGGGCATGGGCCGCATGGTGAGCCAGGGCGACGTCGACCGTGTCCCCGCGCAGCATGATCTCTCGCTTCAGGGAATGCGCCTCGGCCGCGGCCTCCTCCGTCCTGCCCAGTGCGGCCAGAGTGCTGACCAGGTCGGCCACGGCCACGACCACATGCCCCGAAGCCTGCTGCACCTGCCGCAGCGACGCGACAGTGCCCTTCAGCTCGGTTTCGGCTTGCCGGAGTTCGCCCACGCTCCGCAGGGCTCTCGCCCATCCCAGGCGAGCCAGAACCGTCTCCTTGTGGTCGGGCCCCAGCTGTTCGCGGAGCGCCAGGAACAGTTCGTGCGCCGCAGCCACCCACTCGGGGCCCCTGAAAGCGTCGTGGTGCAGGCGGTGAATGGTGGCCCTGAGCTGATCGTCGGGCGGGAGCGCATCGGAGCGCTCCATCAGCAGGGCGACCAGTTCCATGGAGAGGTCGTGGTTGTTGGACGAGGCGCTGAAGAAATCAGCCGCTACGCCGGCCTTCAGGAAAGCGGCCAGCGAGGTGCCGTACTCCGGTGGCACCGCGCGGATCCCGGCCATGACATGAGGTACCAGGAGCTGCCAGACCTTCCACATCTCCGGGGCAACCGACACCGCGGCCAGCACATCGGCGATCGAGGACGCACCTCGCCAGAGCTCGACGCGGGCGGGTTCGGCGGCGACCCGCATCTGCTGGGCATTCGTCTCCAGCACCAGGGGATGAGCCGTCAGGCACGGCATCACACTGCGTGTACTGGTCTCGTGGTCGACCGAGGCCGTGACGCCCTCCACCGTGAGCAGACTCAGGTCCACCAGCGCCTCCAGAGCCGCCTCGCAGCGCTCGGCCCCCTCGGGGAAGAAGTCCGGTTTCGTCTCCACGGCCAGCTGCAGCACCGGCACCGGAAACGGCGCACGGCCGAAACAGGACAGCAGCCGCATCAGCACGCGCGCTTCCGGGAGCCCCTGCCCGGCGAGGAGGTCGAGGCTCATCTCCCAGGTGCGGCTGACCAGTCGGCGCAGTTGTCGTTCTCCCGTCGGCCCGTCCTCGGGCTCGCCCCGGTCCAGCAACTCGGTTCCCAGCAGTTCGAGTTCACGCGCGTACCCGGCGAAGTCCTGTACGCAGTTGCGCAGGAGCCCGAACCCTCGCCGGGTGCGTGCCAGGTACGACCCCGCCAGCCGAAGTGCCAGCGGCAGCCCGCCGAGCCGCTCGGCGAGCAGCCGGGCGTCCGTCGCCGGACCCGCGTCGCCAGCGAAGTCCATCAGCACGGCGGCCCCGTCCGCCGGTGACAGGACGTCTACGGCCCGGCACAGAGCCTGTCCACCCCACACCACCGGGTTGCCGATCCGCGTGGTGACGACGGTGAGCCCGGCCGGGCTGGTCCGGATCCAGCCGGCGCCGTCACCCACCGCACCGTCCTGCGAGGCGGCCACCGCCGGTTCGTCGACGTTGTCGACCACGAGCAGCCACGGCTCGCCCGCCCGGTCGAGGGCCCGCCACAGCAGGTCCGTTGCGCTCGACCGTCCTGACCAGGCGGCCTCGACCTCCTGCTCCAAGACCCCCAGTTCCCGCGCCACCTGACGCATCCCGGTGGTCAGCCGGTCCCGGGTGGTGGCCGAGATCCAGAACACCCGGCGCCCCTGGCGGTGAGCCCGCTGGGCCAGCCACAGGGCCACCGTCGTCTTGCCGCTACCTCCGAGCCCGTGCAGCACCTGGACCTGGTCGGTGCCCTCCAGCAACTCCCGTTCCAGCGAGGCCAGTAACTCGTCACGTCCCCGTACCTGGACCGGAAGCTCCCCATAGGGCGCACGGACGGAGAAGGTGCCGGGCACAGAAACATCGCCGTCGTGAACGGTCGCCGCGAGCCCGAAGGACCCTGGCCGTGTCCCCGCGCCCGTGGCCGGTCCACCACGCCGGGCGTTCTTCCGTGCCCGTTCCGCGTCCTTCGCCGCGTCCACGGCGCGCCGCCACCCCGCGTCGGGCGTCGCCCGGCTGCCCCTGAGCAGCGTCGTGACGGTCGTCCAGGTCGGCGCGCGGGTCCCGGACAGGGCGTCCGAAACGGTCGTCCGGCCCACGGCGCAAGTGGCGGCGATCTCCCGGACGCTGCTGAACCCGGCGGCGGACAGGAGCCCCCGCAGCCGCAGAGCCAACGCCCGTATCTGCTCGGGGGCCTCCGGGTCGATGGGCGTCAACACCAGTCCCCCGGTCGGCGTCTCCTGCTCCCGGCCCGTCCTCATGCGCTCCTCCACCCCCATGGTGCCGTCTACCGAGCTTACGCGGTCTGCCGTTTTGTCCGCCCAGATCGCGCAGGTGTCCGGACCCGGACACGTTCGGACACCCGGACGGCGACCTTCTCCGCAGGTCACGGTGGGTGTGTCCGGCCGCTGTCCGCCGTTGCTTCAGGCCGGCCGAGCGCGCCACGTAGACCGGAACCGCGAGGCCTAAGACCCCGGTCGGGCGCGACGGTACGGACAGCGGACGAAGGGAATGAGCCGTGGATGTCATCGAGTTGGTCCACCAGCACTGGGACGAGATCGTCTTGGCGGCCCGGCTGGGCAGCACCGTGTGGCGTGCGGTGCGTGCGGTACGGCGGGTACGGCACGATGGGGAGTCACTGTGCGCCGACGGGGGAGTCCACCATGAACGAGTCCAGCCGTGTCGAGGCCTTCAGCGACGGCGTCTTCGCCATCGCCATCACCCTGCTCATCCTGGAGATCAAGGTCCCTGCGGCCGGTGAACACGGCGGCTTGTGGCGGGCGTTGGCCGACCAGTGGCCCTCGTACGCCTCCTATGTCGTGAGCTTCCTGGTCATCGGCATCATGTGGGTCAACCACCACCAGGTCTTCAGCTATGTCGCCCGTGTCGACCGGACACTGATGTTCCTGAACCTGCTCCTGCTCATGGTGGTGGCCGCGGTGCCCTGGCCGACCGCGATGCTCGCCGAGTACTTGCGCGAGGACCACGCCTCCCATGCGGCCGCCGCCGTGTACAGCCTGGTGATGGTCCTGATGGCGCTCACCTTCCAGGCCCTGT
Organism: Streptomyces sp. NPDC007971; assembly: GCF_042958635.1. Taxonomy (NCBI): domain Bacteria; kingdom Bacillati; phylum Actinomycetota; class Actinomycetes; order Kitasatosporales; family Streptomycetaceae; genus Streptomyces; species Streptomyces sp. NPDC007971. The sequence continues at coordinate 70,694 of NZ_JBIBJK010000004.1, read as the reverse complement.
GGTGGCACCTCACCCGCACCGGTCATCTCTTCGACGCCCGCGTGGACGCCTCGGCCGCCAGAGCCACCCGGGTCCGCTTCGCCCTCGGCTCCCTGGGCTATCCGCTGACCGTCGGCCTGGCGTTCGTCTCCGCACCGCTGACCCTGGCCGCGCACGGCCTGCTCGCCCTGTACTACGCGTTCAACCAGGTCCCGGTGCCTACGCGCCGGGACCCGGCCACGCCATGAGACCGGCGAGCAGCTCGGCCTGCTCGACGGCGTCGTCCAGGGCGTGGTGCGTGTGGCGGCGCCTGGGCAGCAGATGCCTGGGCATCGTGCCCTTCGCGACCGCCCGCAGAGGCAGGCCCGCCTTGGTGGCGTAGAGCGTCTTCATGTCCAGGCAGCCCGAGTGCCCGAAGGGGCTCTCACCGGTGAAGCGGATCAGGTACCAGTACAGGAACGTCCAGTCGTACGACGCCGGGTAGCCGCACATCACCGGCTGGGCACCCGTACTGACCTCGCGGACCCAGGCGGTGAAGTCGGCGAGGGCCGCTGCCGGTTCGGCGCCCGCGGTCTTCAGCCGGTCCCGGTCCAGGCCGCTGACGGCCAGCGCCTCGGGCACGAACTCGTCGGAGATCGGGCGCAGTTCGCGGTAGAACGTCTGCTGTTCGGGGTCGGCCGGAGTGAACCCGTCGGCGTCCTGGGTGCCGGCGACGGCCGCACCCAGGCTGAGCATGGAGTACGGCCCCGGAATCGGGCCGTCGGCCTCGATGTCCACGGAGATGCAGCGGTTGGGTCTGACACGTCGAGCGGGCATGACACCGGAGCATGGCAGCCGGCGCCCTGCCACGCATCCCGTTTCAGCGGCGCAGGCCCGCCCGGCAGGGCGAGAGCGCGGGCAGTCGGCCGGTGAAGTACGAGCGCGGCGGCACACCCATCAGGGCACGGAAGTCGGACGTCATGTGCGACTGGTCGTAGTAGCCGGTACTGGCCGCTAGCCGGGACCAGGGGGCGCTCGATGCCCGGGTGACGACCGTGCGGACGCGGTCGATGCGCGTGTAGTGCTTGGGGGAGACGCCCACGCCCTCGGCGAAGAGATTGCGCAACTGGCGCTCGCTGACCGCGAGTTCCCGCGCTACGTCACGGACCTGCGCGGGTCCCCGGTCCGGATGGACCGACAGGGCGTCGACCCCGGCCCGCAGGAGCGCGGTGCGGGAGGGGTCCACGGCGGCCGACAGCAGCGCGGGCAGCGTCTCGGTCAGATGCGGTACGGCCTCCTGGGGGTCCAGCCACCGCAACTCGGCCGCGAGCCGGTCGGCCGCCTCGCCCGGCAGCGCCTGCAACGGCACCACCCGGCCGACCAGTTCCGTGGCCGGGACACCCAGAAGAGGACGGGCCGTGCCGGGTGCGAGGCTCAGCTCGACGCAGGAGAGGCGGGCCTTGCCCTCGTGGTACGAGGCGCGCACCCGAGGACCGACGGCGAGCACGTCGCGCCGCCCGTCCGCGTCCACCCGGAGCACCACCTTGGTGACCGCGGCGGGAAGACGGACGAAGGGCTCCTCGGACGGGGCGGTGACGGACATGGTCCGCATCCCGGAGATCCAGGGACGCAAGATCCCAGGAGTGGTCAGCGCCTGCTCGGCGATGGCGTTCGGCACGCCTCCACCGTAAGGGCACCGCACCGCCTTCCGGCCGGGCGGACCGTGCCGGAATTTCCAAGAGCCGTACGCCGTGCCCGGGCCACCGTGGACCCCATGATTCTGGTGACGGGTGCCACGGGCACCACCGGCAGTGAAGTCGTACGACAGCTCGCGGCGCGCGGTGAGAAGGTGCGCGCCCTGACCCGCGACCCGGCGCGGGCCCGGGTGCCCTCCGGGGTGGAGCCGGTGCGCGGGGACTACTCCGACCCGGACTCGCTGGCGGGCGCGATGGCGGGGGTGAATGCCGCGTTCCTGGTGAACCCGCCCGGCCCCGATGCCGGACGGTACGACACGGCGCTGGTCGGTGCGGCCGGTGCGGCAGGTGTGCGTCGGCTGGTGAAACTGTCCGCCATCGGGACGGGCGAGCCCGGGGTCGGTCCGTCCGGCGCGTGGCACGTGGACGGCGAGCGGGCCGTCGCGGCGAGCGGGGCCGAGTGGACGGTCCTGCGGCCGTCGTCGTTTGCCTCGAACACCTTGAGCTGGGCCGAGGCGGTCCACCGGGGCGAGCCGGTGCCCAATCTGACCGGTGACGGGGCGTCGGGAGTCATCGACCCGCGCGACATCGCCGAGGTGGCGGTGTCGGCCCTGCTCGACGGCCGGCACGCCGGGCGGACGTACACCCTGACCGGGCCCGAGGCGATCAGCGCGCCGGACCAGGCCGCCGTCCTCGCCGCGGTCCTCGGCCGCCCGGTCGGCACACGGGATCTGTCGCCGGACGAGACCCTTGACTTCCTCCGCTCCGCCTGGGGGTTCGACGAGGCACGGGCCGAAGGCGTCCTGACGGGTGTCGCCTACGTCCGTGAGGGCCGCAACGCGCTGGTCACCGAGGACGTGCCGGAGGTGCTGGGCCGGCCGGCCCGGTCCTTCCAGGAGTGGGCCGAGGACCACAGGGAGGCGTTCGCGGCCGGGTAGCCGGCTGTCACTCGCCGTCCGTCCGCAGCACCGCCGCCGCCAGCACCAGCGCCGCCACCGCGATGCCCGTAGCAACCCGGAACGCAAGCCGGTATCCCGCGGCCGTGGCCGGGATCAGTTCCTCGCCGCGGCCGACCAGGGTCTCGGTGCGGGCGGCGGCCAGCGCGCTCAGGGAGGCGAGGCCCAGCGAACCACCCACCACCTGCGTGGTGTTGAAGAGGCCCGACGCCAGCCCGGCGTCCTCCTCCCGTGCCCCCGACATCGCCAGCCCGGTCAGCGCGGGCATCGCCGCAGCGAATCCCGCGGACAGCAACAGCAGCGGCGGCAGCACGTCGAGGGGGTACGAGCCGTCGGTGGGCGCGCGGCCCAGCAGGGCCATGCCTGCGGCGACCAGCACCAGGCCGGCCACCAGCACCCGGTGTCCGCCGAACCGGGCGACGGTCCGTGCCGACAGGCCCAGCATGAGCAGGCCGATGGCGATCGGAGCCGGAAGGAAGGCGGTACCGGTGGCCAGCTCGCCGTAGCCGAGGACCCGTTGCAGATACAGCGCGCCGATGAACTGGAAGCCGTACATCGTGGCGATCATCAGCATCTGGACCGCGTTCGCACCGGACAGCGCGCGCGAGCGGAACAGGCGCAGCCTGAGCAGCGGGCGGGCCGCCCGGGCCTGGCGCAGGGTGAACCCCGCGAACAGGGCGAGCGCCGCGGCCGCCAGGAGCCCGGTGGCGGCCGGGGAGCGGCTCCCGGCACCCACGATGACGTACACCGTGAGCATCAGCGCGCCCGTCACCAGCGCGGCCCCCGGATAGTCGGCGCCCCTGCCGAGCCCGGCCCCGCGCTCGGGGGCGAGAACGCGCACCGCCGCCAGCCAGGCGGCCACGCCGATGGGCAGGTTGATCAGGAAGATCCAGTGCCAGTCCAGGGCCTGGGTGAGGGCGCCGCCGAGGAAGGTGCCGAGCGCCCCGCCGGCCGCGCCGACCGCGCTGAACACCGCGATGGCGCGGGCCTGTTCCCGGGGTTCGGGGAAGAGGGCGACCAGCATGCCGAGGACCACGGCCGAGGCCATCGCCCCGCCCGCGCCCTGCAGGGCCCGCGCGGCGATCAGCACCCCCTGCCCGGTCGCGGCCCCGCACAGCACCGAGGCCGCGGTGAACACGGCGAGCCCCGCCGTGAACATCCGCTTGCGGCCCACCAGGTCACCGAGCCGGCCCAGCAGCAGGAGCAGCCCGCCGAAGGCGATGAGGTACGCGTTGACGACCCAGGCGAGGCCGGCCCCGCTGAAGCCGAGGTCGTTCTGGATGGCCGGCATGGCCACCGTGACGATGTTGCCGTCCAGGACCGTCATCAGTGTGCCCGCGCACAGAACGGCGAGGGAGGCCCGGCGGGGGTATGTTCGTGAAGGTGCCACCGTTGCCGGTGACGGGCTGTTCTCGATCGCGGCCGACATGGCTCCCCGTTCCTCAAGTGCACCTAGGTGCACGACTTGTAACGGAGTCCATCGTGAGTGACCATGGAGGCCGGCGTAAGGAGGCAGTCGGATGTCCCAGAGGAACACCGGTGTTACCGTCCAGGCAGTGAACGCGCACGCCTGCCCCATCCGAGAGGTTCTTGACAGGGTGGCCGGCAAATGGAGCGTGCAGATCCTCGTCGCGGCCGCCCGGGGACCCATCCGCTTCACGGAGCTGGAGCGCGGCATCGAGGGCATCAGCCGTCGCATGCTCACGCTGACCCTGCGCAACCTGGAGCGCGACGGCCTGGTCACGCGCACCGTGCACCCGACGGTCCCGCCGAAGGTGGAGTACGAACTCACCCCGGTCGCCCATGAGTTGCACGAGACGCTGCAGCGGCTGACCGACTGGGCCGAGCACAACCGGCTGTACATCGCCGAGGCACGGGCGGCCTACGACGCCGAGCACCAGCCCGAGCTGCTCGACGCATAGGCCCGCGGGAGCCTCCCGAGCCGCTCGGCGCACAGCCCCGCGGGAGGCTAGAGGCCGAAGTGGCCGGGGTCCTTCGCCAGCTCCCTGAACGCCTCGCCGGGGTCGGCGAGCAGCTTGCGCTCCTTCAGGTCCATCAGGCCGCACACCGCGGTGATCTCGGCGGCCACCGTGCCGTCGGCCCTGTGTATCTGCTGCAGGATCCGGAAGGTCTTGCCGCTGCCCCACTCGAACGCACAGGTGACGTCGGCCTCGTCACCGGCGAGCAGCTCGTGCCGGTAGCGGATCGTCGTCTCCAGGGTCACCGGCCCCACGCCCCGGCCCACGAGCTCGGCCTGGCTCACCCCGGCGGCCTGGAGCAGCGACCAGCGGGCGTGTTCGGCGTAGTTGAGGTACACCGCCTGATTGAGGTGGCCCTGCACATCGGTCTCGTAGCCGCGGACGGTCACACGGACGGAAAACGGTTCGGACACGGCCTGCCCTTCTCGCGCTCGGTTCTTCCGGGCCACCGATCCTGTCACGCGGCTCACATCCGGCGCGGGGAGGCCAGCAGATAGCGCACCCGGGTGCGCGGCTCGGTGTACGCGCCGGCCTGCCAGCCCGCCCGCTCCAGCGTGGCCGCACAGGACCGCAGGGTCTCCTCGTCCGGCCCGTGCACGGCGACCGCCTCCGGCTGAGGGGTCGCCCGCACCCGGTAGCCGTCGCCGTGGGGGCCCGCCGGCCGGTGCCCGGCCGCCTCCAGGGCGAGTGCGGCGGCTCGTACCAGATGCGTCCGCTCCCAGTCGCACGGACGGTCGGTGGCCCCGTCCTTGTTGGTCATCCGGCGCAGCTCCAGCAGCCCCTGCCAGGCGCTGTGCACCTCGCGCAGCCGGGCCGGGCCGGACGCGGATGCCTCCTCCGGTCCCTCGCCGCCGACACGCGCCGCGAAGACCCCGGCGGAAGTTGCGGAGACGCCGACGGAGGGTGCGCAGACGCCGTCAGACGGCGTGATGGCGCGAGCGGGCGGCGTGGTGACCTCGGCGGACGGTGCGGGGCGGGCCGGGGCCCCGGGCGCCGCCTCTCGTATCCGGTGCCCCGCCGGAGTGAGGAAGTGGTCGTGCGGCGGCCGCGGATGCCGGAAGGCCAGGCCCCGCCCCACCAGCGCGAGCAGCTGTGCCTCCGTCCCGCGCAGGCGCCCGGTGACCGGGTCGGCGGCATCGATCACCCGTCGCTGCGCGGCGGTCGGCGGTCGGGTCACGGCGTGCTCCCTCCGGTGCGTCGTTCGGCGACCGCCGGAAAGGCGGCCCGTCCGAAAGCGTACGACCGGGGTCCGACAACGGGCCGGGGCCCTGCCTGACGCGGCGGTCAGCCGGGTGGCCGGATGTTCCACCCCGCCACCACCGGCCGCCCGTGCTCGGTGCCCAAGCGGCCCAGCGAGCCGGTCGCCAGCTGGAACAGGGCGCCGTGCTGCGGGGGCAGGCCGAGCCGGCGGGCGGTCAGGACGCGCAGGAAGTGGCCGTGGGCGACCAGGACGACGACGCCGTCCGTGTCGGCGAGGGCGGCGTCCACCTTGCCGAGCATCCGGTCGGCGCGCTCCCCGACCTGCTCCGGGCTCTCCCCGGGGTGCTCGGGCGGCCCCGGCGCCACCCCGTCCGTGAACAGGAACCAGTCGGGCATGGTCCGCTGGATCTCCACAGTGGTCACGCCCTCGTAGCCCCCGTAGTCCCATTCGTGCAGGTCGGCGTCGATCCGGGCGTCGTGGATCCCGATGAGTTCGGCGGTCTCCCGGGCCCGTTGCAGAGGGCTGACGAAGGCGGCGCCGATCCGCTCGGAGCGGATCAGCGGCACCAGCCGGCGTGCCTCCTCCCGCCCGTGCTCGGTCAGGGGCACGTCGGTCCAGCCGGTGTGCCGTCCGGACCGCGACCACTCGGTCTCACCGTGCCGGACGAGAAAGAGGTCACCCACGTCAGCGCCTTTCCCGTTCGCTCTCGGGGCACGCCCGCCCCGAGGGCACCGTGCCACACGGTGCCCGGCTCCCGCAGGGCGGACTGGGCCGGACGGGCCGCCGAGTACGAGGTCCCCGGCGGCGAGGCGGTCCCGGGCGGTCCGTAGGGTCGGACCATGACCGATGACTGGCGCAAGGACCGGATCGGCAGTGCCCTTCGGGGGGAGAACCCCACGGTGCTGCGACGGCTGGACGCGGGATTCGCGGTGATCGGGGACGTCCAGTTCCTGCCCGGGTACTCGGTACTGCTGGCCGACGACCCCGCCGTGGACCGGCTGTCGGACCTGCCGAAGGCCCGGCGCATGAGTTTCCTGGACGGCATGGACCGGCTCGGTGAGGCCGTCGAGCGTGCGTGCAGGCGGCTGGATCCGGCACTGCGGCGGGTGAACCTGGAGATCCTCGGCAACACGGACACGTTCCTGCACGCTCACGTGTGGCCCCGGTACGAGTGGGAGCCGGCCGGTCTCGTGGGTCTTCCCGTATGGCTGTACCCCCGGGAGACCTGGAGCGACGGCAGGCACCTGCTCGGTCCGCGCCACGATGCCCTGCGCGCGGCGATCGGCGAGGAACTGGACCGGCTCGCGGGATGAGGCCCCGGGGCCGCCGGCCGTGCGGCCCGGCGGCCCCGCTCCGGTCCGGGGCACCCGTTCACTGCCGGTATCCGCCGAGGAACCGCCCGATCCGACCGATGGCCGCCTCCAGGTCCTCCGCGTGCGGCAGGGTGAGGATGCGGAAGTGGTCGGGGGCGGGCCAGTTGAAGCCCGTGCCCTGCACGACCTGGATCTTCTCGCGCAGGAGGAGGTCCAGGACGAACTTCTCGTCGTCATGGATCCGGTGGACCTTGGGGTCCAGCCGCGGGAAGGCGTACAGCGCTCCCTTGGGCTTCACGCAGGACACCCCCGGGATCTCGTTGAGCTTCTCCCAGGCCACGTTCCGCTGCTCGTACAGCCGTCCGCCGGGAGCGGCGAGTTCACGGATGGACTGGCGGCCGCCGAGCGCGGCCTGGATGGCGTACTGGGCCGGCGCGTTGGCGCACAGCCGCATGGAGGCCAGCATGGTCAGGCCCTCCAGGTAGTCCTTCGCGTGCTGCCTGGGGCCGGTGACGACCAGCCAGCCGGAGCGGAAGCCCGCCACCCGGTACGTCTTCGACAGGCCGCAGAAGGTGAGGACCACCAGGTCGGGGGCGAGGGAGGCGGCCGAGTGGTGGACGGCGTCGTCGTACAGGATCTGGTCGTAGATCTCGTCGGCGAAGACCATCAGGCCGTGGCGGCGGGCCAGGTCGAGGATGCCCTCCACGACCTCCTTCGGGTACACCGCTCCCGTCGGGTTGTTGGGGTTGATGATGACCACGGCCTTGGTGCGGTCGGTGATCTTCGACGCCATGTCGGCCAGGTCCGGGTTCCACTCGGCCTGCTCGTCGCACACGTAGTGCACCGCCTTGCCGCCGGCCAGGGTCGTCACCGCCGTCCAGAGCGGGAAGTCCGGCGCCGGGATCAGGATCTCGTCACCGTCCTCGACCAGCGCCTGGACGGCCATGGACACCAGCTCCGATACGCCGTTGCCGAGGAACACGTCGTCGACGTCCACCTCCAGACCGAGGTTCTGGTAGCGCTGGGCGACCGCCCGGCGGGCGGAGAGGATGCCGCGGGAGTCGGTGTAGCCGTGTGCCTGCGGGAGCATCCGGATCATGTCCTGGAGGATCTCGTCGGGCGCCTCGAACCCGAACAGCGCGGGGTTGCCGGTGTTCAGGCGCAGCACGCTGTGCCCCGCCTCCTCCAGCGCGTTGGCGTGCTCGATCACCGGGCCGCGGATCTCGTAACAGACCTCGCTGAGCTTGTTCGACTGCCGGAACTCCATTGCGCCCCTCCGGAAACTCGTGTTGCTTGGTTTTACCAAGTGGGAGCTTGGAAAGTCCAACAACCCGTCTAGACTGCGTCGCATGCCACCTCGCCGAAGCTACGACCAGTACTGCTCCGCGGCCCGTGCGCTCGACCTCGTCGGCGACCGCTGGACCTTGCTGATCGTCCGGGAACTGCTCGCCGGCCCCCGCCGCTACACGGACCTGCACGCGGACCTGCCCGGGGTGAGCACGGACGTCCTCGCCTCACGGCTGAAGGACATGGAGCGCGACGGACTGGCCACCCGGCGCCGGCTGCCCCCGCCCGGCGCCGCCTCCGTCTACGAACTCACCCAGCGGGGGCGGCAGTTGCTGCCGGTGCTGCAGGCGCTGGGGGAGTGGGGGCAGGCCGAGCTGGGCGAGCGGCGGCCCACGGACGCGGTGCGCGCCCACTGGTTCGCGCTGCCCCTGCTGCGCTCCCTGGAGGGCGAGGGACTCGTCGAAGTCGGCCTGGAGGAGGGGGACTTCCATCTGCGCGTCGGCGCCGGGGACGGACCGGTCTACGGCGACGGACCCGCGCCCGGTACGGCGGACGCGCGGCTCGTCATGGACGCCGGGACCTGTGCGGCCGTCGCCCGCGGCGAGTCCACCCTGCGCCAGGCCGTCCGCGCCGGACTGGTCACCGTCACCGGTGACGGCACACTGGCGAAGGATCTGCGGGAGGCCTGAGAAACAGGCTCCCGGGAGGCCTGGGGAACGGCCCTTGGAATGCCTGGGGGAGAGGCGCTGCGCGGGGCCTGAGGAGAAGGCACCCCGGGAGATCTGGGGGAGGCCCTGCGCGAGGCCCGAGGGCGTGGCACCCCGGGAGGCCTGGGGAAGAGGCGGTGCGGGAGGCCCGGGAGAGCAGAAGGCCCGCCGGGTGGGCGGGCCTTCCGGTGACTCAGGCGCTCGGCGGCACCCGGGACGGCCGCCCCGAGCCGCGCGTGAGCACGTATCCGCCGATGCCGGCGAGCGCGGCGAGCAGGCCGCCCACCGCGGTCCACACCCAGCGGTCGGTCCACCAGCCGGAGGACCAGCCGTCGTCGGGTTCGATGCTGAAGAGCTTCGCCGCCTTCGAACCGTCCTGCTCCGCACCGGACTTGACGGCGATGCCCGGCACGAGCGGCTTGGCCAGCGAGCCGTCCACCGCCGCCGCGCCGCCGATGTCCTTGGAGTCCACGTGCACCTCGGTGCTCACCGGCAGGCCGAGGTCGGCGGAACCGGCGAGATCCGTCACCGTCAGCCGGACGTAGTACGTGCCCGGCAGCGGGTCGTTGGCCCACGGCTCCGACCAGGCGCGCACCGTACGCAGCACGCAGGCCAGCTCGACCGAGGACGCGTCCTGCGCCGCGGTGCGGGTGGCGGCGCCGTACTGGCAGGCCTGGCGGCGGCGCAGACCGTCGTACACGTCGATCTGCCAGGTCTGCGCCCCGTGCGTCGGGGGCAGCTTCACGGTCGCCTTGACCGTCGGGCGCTGCCCGGCGTCCGCGGGGAACGACCAGTACAGGTAGTCACCGGTGGAGGCGGAGGCGGTCGCCCGCTGCCCCTGCTCGATCTCGGTCGCCGTACGGAACGACGTGCCCGCCTGGGTGGGCGCCTTGGCGTCCTCCGAGGCGCTCGGCGACGGCGAGGCGTCGGCCGCCGCGGGTCCCGCGGCCAGCCCGAGCGCCAGCAGTGCGCCCCCCAGTACTCGCGTGATACGCATCAGTTCGTCCTCCAGACCGCGATCCGCCAGCGCGACAGCCAGCCCCACAGCAGACCCGCCACGAAGCCGGCCAGCACCAGTGCGCCGAGCAGCCACCAGCCGCGCCCGAGACCGAAGGAGGCCACGTCGCCCGCCTGGTCAGGGCCGTGCACGACATCGACGGTCAGCTCCAGCGGCAGGCCCGGGGACGTCTTGACGCCCGAGGCGGCCGAGAAGGAGTTGGTCACCTGGAGACACACGGTCTCGGCGGGGGCGTTCTCGTCGTCGCTCTCGGCCTTCGGGTACCTCAGACCGGTGGAGGCGACGTCCGTACGGCCGTTGCCCGCCGCCTCACCGCGCACGATCTCCCGGCCGTGCTCGGTCACCGCCCGCAGCAGCACCCCGTAGCCGGGGGCGACCGCCCGGTCGTCGGCCACGCTGACCGAAGCCCGCAGCTCCTGGCCGGGCTTGACGTCCACCTTGTACCAGCGCTGCTGCCCGAACTCCTCGCGGTCCGTGTACAGACCGGACTTGAGGGCCGGCGCGTTCGTGCACTCGTCGGCGCCCTGCGCCGCCACCGGCGTCACCACCGGATCGGCGGCCCGGTCCACCAACTGGCCGACCCGGTCGGTCAGTTCCTCCTTGTGCTGGACGGAGGTGTAGGTGCCGCCGGTCGCGTGCGCGATGCAGCTGAGCTGGTTGCGGGTCTTGGCGTCCGGCACCAGACCGAGGGTGTCGATGGTCAGCCCGATGCCCTTGGCCGCTATCTCGCGGGCCACCTCACAGGGGTCGAGCGGCTGGCAGGTGTCCTCGCCGTCGCTGATCAGGACGATACGGCGGGTGCCGTCGCCGCCGTCGAGGTCGGAGGCCGCCTTCAGCAGCGCCGGGCCGATCGGCGTCCAGCCGGTCGGCGCCAGCGTGGCCACCGCCGTCTTCGCCTCGGTCCGGTCCAGCGGGCCGACCGGGTAGAGCAGTTGGGTGTCCTTGCAGCCCGTCTGGCGGTCGTTGCCGCGGTAGTTGGCGCCCAGGGTGCGGATGCCGAGTCGGACCTCCTTCGGCGTCGCGTCGAGCACCTCGTTGAACGCCTGCTTCGCCGCCGCCATCCGCGAGCCGCCGTCGATGTCCCGCGCCCGCATGGAACCGCTGACGTCCAGCACGAGTTCGACCTTCGGAGCGGCCTGTTCCGTCTCGTCGGCCGCAGCCGGGGCCGGGAACGCGAGCCCCGCCGTCAGGGCGGCAAGCAGAGCACAGACGCCCGCCGCCAGCCGTTGTCTTCTGATCATCGGCGGATCTTATTGATCCCGGGCGCCGGGCTCCAAAACGAGCGGGTTCGGCAGCGAGGTCCACTGGTCGCCGGGGATGTCCGGGGACAGCCGCATCAGTGTCAGGGCCTTGGCCGGGACCGGGCCTTCGAGTAGTGCCGCCAGGTCGGGCGTGGCCGGCAGGTGCGGTGCGGCCGCTGCCAGTGCCGCGCCCAGTGCCCGGCCCGAGCCCGCCGTGCCGGCGAGCGCGCCGGCTACCAGTGAGCCGAACAGTTTGCGGCGCAGCGCCGTCTCGTCGTCCGTGATCAGCCGGCCCGTCAGCGCCGGCGGGGTGATGCCGTGGCGGGAGAGACGGGCGGGGCTGATGCGGATGTCGGCGAGGTCGCGGTAGACGAGCCGGACGGGGGTGTGGTCGGCCGACAGGACCACCAGGAGGTTCTGGCCGTGGGCCTCCAGAGCCACCCCGATGTCCAGCAGACGCAGACCGACGGTGAGAGCGAGGCGGGCGAAGGCGGCCAGCCAGGCGGGGGAGTCCGGCAGCCCGGTGGCGGGCAGTGCCGCCACCGGAACCACCCGCTCGCCCGGGCCCGCGAAAACCTCCGGCGACTGACGCAGCAGCGCGGCCAGATCGGGGGAGTGGGCGGTCGCCGCGCCGAAGGTACGGGTGATGTGCAGCAGCCCGTCCGTGCGCGCGGCGAGGTCCGTGGCGAGGGCCGACAGGGCCGCGGACGCCCCGACCGAGTACGTGGAGATGTCCCGGACCGAGGAGGTGAGCCGGGCGCTGAGAGCGGTCTTGACGTGCGGGCCGCCGGGCACGGCCAGCGTGCGCAGGGACATCAGCGGGTGGGCGCTCCGCCACGGCACGGCCGCCCGCTTGAGCACATGGGCCGCCTGCCACGGATGCACCGGCAGCAACAGGTCGTCCCCGTCCCGCAGCTCCCCGGGCCACTGCCCGGACACCAGGCACTCGGAGGCCGGCACGGCGACCGTGCCCAGCTCGACCACCGGGCGGTGCTCCGGACCGTACGCCAGCTGGTCCGCCACCGAGAAGCCCGGCCGGGAACGGCAGTTGGGGTGGAAGGGATGGCCGTCGACCACCCGCTGCTCCCACTGCCAGTCCCGTTCGGACCACCCCTTCGGGTGATCCGCATCCGCGCGGGACAGCGCCAGCGAGGCCACGCTGTGCCCGAGCTCGACCGCGAAGCCCGTCGCGTGCGGCACCGCGAGGCCGGCCATCAGCCGCGCCGGATCGTCGTGGCGCTCGCGGTCCAGGCGGACGGCGGTGACGTAGGAACGGGTCGCGTACGGGTCCGCGTGCGGGCCGTGCAGGGTCCGGCCGTCGGCCAGCCGCAGGGCGAGGCTGTGCGCCCCGCGCACCCTGCCGGTCACCCACGGCAGCGGCTCATGGGCGAGCGCACGCCACAGGCGGGTCAGCACCGCGGCGCGGGCACCCGGCAGCTCGGCCGTGTACCGGGGCAGCAGGCCGGGCCGGACGGCGGCCAGCTCCTCGGCGATCTCGGCCTCGGCGGTGGGGGACTGGTACACGGTCTGGGCTCCTCGGGGACGGGCAGCGCGGGGCACGATTGTCGGGGACGGAGGACATACTGTTCACACGGGCCCGGACGAAGAACGAATGGAACGCGTGGACCTCAACCCCCCCGCCGGCAACGTCGGCCGGCGCGCCGACGCCTATGCGGCTGCCCCCCTGCTCAACTGCCTGCTGCGGGAGGTCGCCGAACCCCTCCCGGACGCCGACGGCCGGCCGGCCTACCGGTTGCCCGGTACGGGCCGGCTGCTGCGGGTGCGCCCCGGCCGGCGACCCGCCGACCCCGAGCTGTACGCCGCCGGGGCCTGGCACCGCCTCGGCCACACCGAACTGGTCAAACTGGTCGCCGAGGAACTGCGCCGGCGCACCGGGCTGGCGGGCGGCGACCTGCCCGCCGAGATGATCGACAGCCGGGACGCTGTCGCCGCCCTGCTCACCGCCCGCACCCGGGCGAGCGCGCCCGAGGACCCCTACCTGCGCTCCGAGCAGTCCCTGATCACCGGCCACCCCTGCCACCCCGCCCCCAAGGCGCGCGGCGGCGGCCCGGTCGCGGCCTGGCTGCCGTACGCCCCCGAGGCGCACGCCCGCTTCCCGCTGGTGCTGCTCGGCGTCCGCGAGGACCAGGTGGCCGAGGAGGGCGACACCCGCGCCCTGGACGCCCTCGGCACGGCTCCGCCCGGCTACCGGCTGCTGCCCGCCCACCCCTGGCAGCTCGGCCTCGTCGCCGACGACCTCGCCCCCGCCTTCGCCGACGGCCGCCTGGTCCGGATCGGCACCACCGCCTTCGACACCTGGCCGACCGCGGCGATCCGCACGGTGTACGAGCCCCGCCGCGACCTGTTCCTCAAGTTCAGCCTCGACGTGCGCATCACCAACGACATCCGCCGTCTGTGGCGCCACGACCTGCTGGAACTGCGCCGCACCGACGCGGCCGCCACCGGTGCCTTCGCCGCCATGGGCGGGCCCGCGGCCTGGCTGAGCGACCGCGGCTACCGCACGGCCGCCTTCGCCTTCGAGGAACTGGCCGTACTCGTCCGGGACGGGCTGCGCGGCCACCTCCGGGGCGGCGCCACCCCGCTGCTCGCTGCCGGGCTCGCGGAGGGCTTCGAGGGCAGCCCGCTGACCGCCGCAACCGATTCGCAGGCCTGGTGGGAGGCGTACCTGCGGCAGGTGGTCCCGCCCACCCTCACGGCGTTCGGCGACCACGGGGTCGTCGTCGAGGCGCACCTGCAGAACACCCTGGTCGCCGTGGACCGGGCCGGCACGCCGGTGCAGGCGCTGTTCCGGGACGCCGAGGGCGCCAAACTGCTGGCGGACGTCTCCCGCGCCGCCGGCTGGGAGCGGCTCGTGTACTGCCTGGTCGTCAACCATCTCGGTGAGATCGCCGCGGCCCTGGCCGAACACCACCCCGGCTTCGACCCCTGGCCCGCCGCCCGCCGTGAACTCGCCCGCCACGACCTGCCCGAGATCCCCGCCCTGCTCGCCGCGCCCACCCTGCCCGGCAAGACCAACCTGCTGCTGCGCTGGACGGACGCGGACGGCGCGGCGGCCCGCTATCTGCCCCTGCCGAACCCGCTGCTGGGCGGCTGAACCAGTTGCTGAGCGGCTGGGACACTGCTGGGGACCGAGTCCCCTGCCGGTTGACCGAAGCCGCTGCTGGGCGGCCGAGACACTGCTGGGCGGCTGCGTCCGCTGCTGGCGGCCCGGCTGTCGCCGAACCGGCCGCAGACGACCGCGTCGTTGCACACGTAGTAGTGGGCGCAGGATGCGAGGAAGTCGCGGTTCGTGGAGCGGATCCTGCCGTAGTCCGGTCCCTGGAGCGTTGTCACGTCCAGCGGGCGACCGGTGGCGGTCGTCGTCTGTGTGAGGGTCCGCTACTGCTGGCGCGCGTCGTTCGCGAAGGCGTCGTTGTCCGACGCGAGGGGCATCTGGACCACTGCCCCGCCCGGGGCGAGGAAGCGTGAGGTGGCGTCGACGTGGTCGTCGGTGATGTCCTGACCCTTCACACCGTCGAACCGGATGACCTCCCTCGCGCCGTAGGCGGCGCACATGGCGGCATCCACTGCTCCACACACGACCGGCCCGGCAGGCCGGCCGACTGACCCACGCGGTGCCCACCTGCTCGGAGCGCGAGCGGGCCGGCGGTCCAGCTGCCGGCCCGTTCCTGCCGAGGACCGGGGGTGCGTGGCGGCGCCGGCCCCGACGGCTCGGGCACTCCTCCCCGAACGTCACGCTTGGTTACTATGCTCACTTCATGCCGGAGGCCGGCAGCAAGGGGCGTACCGCCATGGACGGACTGCTGGAGAGACGATGAGAGAGGTCACCGCAACCCGCTACATCGAACCCCTGCGCTCCGGTGGCTCCGTGCCCGGGGTCGTCGAGGCAGACGATCTCGGCACCTACGTCGTGAAGTTCACCGGCTCCGCCCAGGGCCACAAGGCGCTGGTCGCCGAGGTGATCGTCGGTGAACTCGCCCGAGCGCTCGGCCTGCGCTTCCCGGAACTGGTCCTCGTCCACTTCGACCCGGCCGTCGCCGCCGACGAGCCGCACCAGGAGGTGCGGGAACTGCACGGCGCGAGCGCGGGGGTCAACCTCGGCATGGACTACCTGCCGGGTGCCGCCGACTTCACCCCGGAGATCGCCGAGAGCTTCCCGGTGGACCCCGTGGAGGCGGGCAGGATCGTCTGGCTCGACGCCCTGACCGTCAACGTGGACCGCACGGTCCACAGCTCCAACCTGATGGTCTGGCCGACGCTCGGCACCGCGCCGCCGCGCCTGTGGCTGATCGACCACGGTGCCGCCCTCGTCTTCCACCACCGCTGGGACACCACGACCCCGGGCAGGAGGTACGACTTCCGTCACCATGCCCTCGGCCACTACGCCCCCGACGTCCGGGCCGCCGACGCGGAACTGGCCCCCCGGGTCACCGAGGAGCTGCTGCGGGGGATCGCCGCCGAGGTGCCGGACGCGTGGCTCGCCGAGGACGCGGGGTTCGCCACCCCGGACGACGTCCGGGCCGCCTACGTCGACTACCTCCTCGCGCGCGTACGGCTGTCCCGGGAGTGGCTGCCCACCGACTTCCCGGGCCCCGAGGAACTCGCGGCCGAGGAGGCCGCCCGCGCGGCCAGGTCCCGGCAGGGCCGGCCGGCCTGGCTCAAGCGGGTCCCCGACCTGCACGGCAAGCCGGCCGCGGAACAGGATTGGTCGGTGCACCTGGGATGAGGAGCCCCCGATGACCCAGCGCGTCCAGATCGAGTACTGCACCCGGTGCCGCTGGCTGCCCCGCGCGGCCTGGCTGGCACAGGAACTGCTCACCACCTTCGAGAGCGAGCTGACCGAGCTGTCGCTCAAGCCCGGCACCGGAGGCGTCTTCGTCGTCCGGGTGAACGACGAGGTCGTCTGGGACCGCCGCGAGCAGGGCTTTCCGGAGCCCACGGCGGTGAAGCGGGTCGTACGCGACCGAGTGGCCCCGGGAAAGTCCCTGGGCCACTCGGACGGATCCCCGTAGGGGCCGGATCCCTGATCTACGCCGGTGCCGGCCTGTGAGCCGCGTTCCGGTCAGCCCTTGAGCTGCTCGTACGCCGGCAGCGTGAGGAAGTCGGCGTAGTTCTCGTCGAGGGAGACCTGGAGCAGCAGGTCGTGTGCCTGCTGCCAGTGGCCGGCCGCGAAGGCCTCCTCGCCGATCTCCTTGCGGATCGCGTCCAGTTCCTCGGCGGCGACCTTGCGGGCCAGCTCCGGCGTGGCCTTGTCGCCGTTCTCGAACTCGACGCCCGCGTTGATCCACTGCCAGATCTGCGAGCGGGAGATCTCGGCGGTGGCCGCGTCCTCCATCAGATTGAAGATGGCGACCGCGCCGAGCCCGCGCAGCCAGGCCTCGATGTACCGGATGCCGACCTGGACGGCGTTGACGAGCCCGTTGTACGTCGGCTTCGCGGCCAGCGAGTCGACGGCGATCAGGTCGGCCGCCTCGACGTGGACGTCCTCGCGCAGCCGGTCCTTCTGGTTCGGCCGGTCGCCGAGGACGCGGTCGAAGGACTCCATGGCGATCGGCACCAGGTCCGGGTGGGCGACCCAGGAGCCGTCGAAGCCGTCGTTCGCCTCGCGGTCCTTGTCGGCGCGGACCTTCTCGAAGGCCACCTTGTTGACCTCGGCGTCCTTGCGGGAGGGGATGAAGGCCGCCATACCGCCGATGGCGTGTGCGCCGCGCTTGTGGCAGGTGCGCACGAGGAGTTCGGTGTACGCGCGCATGAACGGGGCGGTCATCGTGACCGCGTTGCGGTCCGGCAGCACGAACCTCGGTCCGCCGTCACGGAAGTTCTTGACGATGGAGAACAGGTAGTCCCAGCGGCCGGCGTTCAGCCCCGAGGCGTGGTCGCGCAGTTCGTAGAGGATCTCCTCCATCTCGTACGCGGCCGTGATCGTCTCGATCAGGACGGTGGCGCGGACGGTGCCCTGCGGGACACCGACGTAGTCCTGCGCGAAGACGAACACGTCGTTCCATAGCCGGGCCTCGAGGTGCGACTCGGTCTTGGGCAGGTAGAAGTACGGGCCCTTGCCGAGGTCCAGCAGGCGCCGGGCGTTGTGGAAGAAGTACAGACCGAAGTCGACGAAGGCGCCGGGGACGGCCTTTCCGTCGGCGTCGACGAGGTGACGCTCGTTCAGGTGCCAGCCGCGCGGGCGCATGACGACCGTCGCCAGCTCCTCGTCCGGGCGCAGCGCGTACGACTTCCCGGAGTTCGGATCGGTGAAGTCGATGCTGCGGGTGTAGGCGTCGACCAGGTTGATCTGGCCGAGGACCACGTTCTCCCAGGTGGGCGCGGAGGCGTCCTCGAAGTCGGCGAGCCAGACCTTCGCGCCCGAGTTGAGCGCGTTGATGGTCATCTTGCGGTCGGTGGGGCCGGTGATCTCGACGCGCCGGTCGTTCAGCGCGGCCGGGGCCGGGGCGACCTTCCAGGAGTCGTCGGCGCGCACGGCGGCCGTCTCCGGAAGGAAGTCGAGCGTGGAGGTGCGGGCGATCTCGGCGCGGCGCTCGGCCCGGCGGGCGAGGAGTTCGTCACGGCGCGGGGTGAACCGCCGGTGCAGCTCCGCCACGAAGGCGAGCGCCGCGTCCGTGAGGACCTCCTCCTGCCGGGGCAGGGGCTCGGCGTCGACGATGGCCAGCGGAGACGGCGCTGGTGCGGACATGAGCTGTCACTTCCTTCAGCGGTGGCACCGGGTGCCAAGAGGCACGAACAGGGCAATCAGCGCCCGCTGTGCGGTCGGACGCTTCTGAACAGTGGATAGTAGTTTCCTCATTGTGGAACTTCAATGGTTTGTTGACGTCGAGATTCTCTGGGTCGAGGAAAGGTGGCGCTCAGTGCCACCCCGTTCACTCAAGGTGGCTCAGGTCGGCCTCGGTGTCGATGTCGTACGGCGCGGCCACGTCCGCGCACTCCACCAGCCTGATCGCGGCCGCGTGGTCCTTCAGGTAGGCGCGTGCCCCGCGGTCGCCGGTGGCCGTCGCCGCGATGTCCGGCCAGTGCGCCGCGCCGAAGAGGACCGGATGCCCGCGCACGCCGTCGTAGGCGGCCGAGACCAGTGACTTCTCGTCCTCGTACGCGCCGAGTACCCGGGCCACCGCGGCCGGCCCGATCCCCGGCTGGTCGACCAGGCTCACCAGGGCCGCGCGGACGTCCGTGGCGGCGAGCGAGCCGAGTCCGGCGCGCAGTGAGGAGCCCATGCCCTCGGCCCAGTCGGGGTTGTCCACGAGGACGCAGCCGCTCAGCTCGGCGCGCGTGCGGACCTCGTCCGCCTGTGCCCCGAGCACGACGTGGATCCGTCCGCATCCGGCCGCGCGCAGCACGCCGACCGCATGTTCGACCAGGGGGCGCCCCCGGTGCTCCAGCAGCGCCTTGGGCCGCCCGCCGAGCCGCCTCCCGCCGCCCGCGGCGAGCAGCAGCCCGGCGATCTCCTCGTATCGGTCCTGCTTGTCCGTCATGCGTCCTGCATACCTGACGCGGCGGGCGGCGGCCCGTTCCCTTGGGCTGAATTTCGGTCCGCGCGGTGGCGCTCCCGGACGGGGTGGCGTTAACTGACCCGCGCACGACGGAGCGCCAGGGGGGAGAGCTGTGTTGCGGAGCTTGGGGCAGAGGCCGGTGACCGGCAGCGACGAGGACCCGAGAGTGGCGGAACTGCGGACCGCGGTGTCCCGGTTGCGTCGCGAGCTCGCCGCGTTACCGGCCGAGTTCCCCGACCGCGGCATAGCCGAGGACGAACTGGCCACGCTGGCGGCGATGGCGGCCGGTGGACCCGTGGAGACGCCGCGCCTGCGCAGCTCCCTGCTGCTCATCGCGGGCGCGATCGGCTCGGTCAGCGCGCTGGCGCGGGGACTGTCGGACGTACGGGAGGCGGTGGACCTGTTCGGGGAGGCCCCCAGGCCCTGAAAGCGCCGGGGTCCGGCCAAGGGGTGCGGGGGACTGCGCGACAGGCCGCCCCGCACCCGCAGCCGCCGGTCGGCGGTCCCCTGCGCTCAGCAGGCGGCCGGGACTCCTCTGTACCCGGTCGGCGGTCGGCAGTCCTCTTCGCTCAGCCGACGTTCAGCGGCTCGCTGTGCTCAGCCGCCGGTCGGCGGTCCCCTTCGCTCAGGCGCCGGAACTGGCCAGTGCCTGGGAGAGTTCGAGGGCCACCTGCTGCAGCACCGGCACGATCTTGTCCGTCGCCGCCTCGGTGACCCGCCCGGCGGGCCCGGAGATCGAGATGGCGGCCATGGTGGGGGAGTCCGGCACGGACACCGCGAGGCAGCGCACCCCGATCTCCTGCTCGTTGTCGTCGACCGCGTACCCGAGGCGCCGCACGTCCTCCAGGGCCGCCAGGAAGCCCTCCGGAGTGGTGAGGGTCTTCTCCGTCGCGGCCGGCATCCCGGTCCGCGAGAGCAGCCCCCGCACCTCCTCGTCGGGCACCGCGGCCAGCAGTGCCTTGCCCACTCCGGTGGAGTGCGGCAGCACCCTGCGGCCCACCTCCGTGAACATCCGCATCGAGTGCTTCGACGGCACCTGCGCCACGTACACGATCTCGTCGCCGTCCAGCAGTGCCATGTTCGCCGTTTCGCCGGTCTCCTCCACCAGCCGGGCCAGATACGGCCGCGCCCAGGTGCCGAGCAGGCGGGAGGCGGACTCGCCGAGGCGGATCAGCCGCGGGCCGAGTGCGTACCGGCGGTTCGGCTGCTGGCGCACGTAACCGCAGGCCACCAGCGTGCGCATCAGTCGGTGGATGGTGGGCAGCGGCAGCCCGCTGGAGGCGGACAGCTCGCTCAGGCCGACCTCGCCGCCCGCGTCGGCCATCCGCTCCAGCAGATCGAAGGCACGCTCCAGGGACTGGACCCCGCCACTGGCGGTGGACTTGGCGGAGTCGTTGGTGCTGGCGCTGGACGTCGGCACGGCGCGTTCCTTTCGGGACTGGCAGGAAGGGCAGAAGCCTACCCGGCAGTCGGTTGACTCCCTGCTCGTACGTAGCTACGTTCTGCTTGCCGGAATTGTAATTCCGCTTTGTGGAAATGTCCAGAGTGGACGCCCGCCCGCATCGCTCGGAAGTGTGCCCCTTGACGGCGGGGTGGCGGGAGTGAAGACTTCTTCAACAGAACGTTGAATTCCGTTACGTGGATGAAAATCCCGTTTTCTGGACGTAAAACGGTGGAGGAGAGAGGGGTTTGGGTGTCCGACGCTGAACTGGTGCTGCGTTCGACGTGCGTCATCACTCCGGAGGGAATGCGGGCCGCCACGGTGACCGTGTCCGCCGGCACGATCACGGCCGTGGGGCCGTACGACGCCGCGGTCCCGGACACGGCACGCCTGGAGGACCTCGGCGACCACGTCCTGCTGCCCGGCCTGGTCGACACCCACGTGCACGTCAACGACCCCGGCCGTACCGAGTGGGAGGGCTTCTGGACCGCCACGCGCGCGGCGGCGGCCGGCGGCATCACCACCCTGATCGACATGCCGCTCAACTCCCTGCCGCCGACCACCACGGTCGAGAACCTGCGGATCAAGCAGCAGGTCGCCGCCGACAAGGCGCACATCGACGTCGGCTTCTGGGGCGGCGCCCTGCCCGACAACGTGAAGGACCTGCGCCCGCTGCACGACGCCGGGGTCTTCGGTTTCAAGGCGTTCCTGTCCCCGTCCGGCGTCGACGAGTTCCCGCACCTCGACCAGGAACGGCTCGCCCAGTCCCTGGCGGAGACGGCCGGCTTCGACGGTCTGCTGATCGTGCACGCCGAGGACCCGCACCACCTTGCCGCCGCCCCGCAGCACGGCGGCCCCAGATATGCGGACTTCCTGGCCTCCCGCCCGCGCGACGCCGAGGACACGGCCATCGCGGGCCTCATCGCGCAGGCCAGGCGCCTGGGCGCGCGCGTGCACGTCCTGCATCTGTCCTCCAGCGATGCGCTGCCGCTCATCGCGGCCGCCCGCGCCGAGGGCGTGCGCGTCACCGTGGAGACCTGTCCGCACTACCTCACCCTGACCGCCGAGGAAGTGCCCGACGGCGCCAGCGAGTTCAAGTGCTGCCCGCCCATCCGCGAGGCCGCCAACCAGGACCTGCTCTGGCAGGCCCTGGCCGACGGCACCATCGACTGCGTCGTCACCGACCACTCGCCCTCCACCGCCGACCTGAAGACCGACGACTTCGCCACCGCCTGGGGCGGCATCTCCGGCCTCCAGCTCAGCCTGCCCGCGATATGGACCGAGGCCCGCAGGCGCGGGCACGGTCTTGAGGACGTGGTCCGCTGGATGTCCGCGCAGACGGCCGCGCTGGTGGGCCTCGGCGCGCGCAAGGGCGCCGTCGCGGCCGGCCATGACGCCGACTTCGCGGTACTCGCCCCCGACGAGACCTTCACCGTCGACCCGGCCGGCCTCCAGCACCGCAACCGGGTCACCGCGTACGCCGGCCGGACCCTGCACGGCGTCGTGAAGTCCACCTGGCTGCGCGGCGAGCGCATCTTCGCGGACGGAGAGTTCACCGAGCCGAAGGGCCGCCTGCTCACCCGCCCCCGATGAGCCACCGCTGCATCCGCATCCCGCCGACCCCCCGAAAGGAACCCCTGATCACCGTGACGGCGATACCCAGCTTCACCGGCGACGCGAACCCCTACGGAGGCGGCGACCCGTACGCGGACTACCGCACCGCCGACTTCCCCTTCACCCGGTACGCCAACCTGGCCGACCGGCAGCTCGGCGCCGGGGTCATCGCCGCCAACGACGAGTTCTTCGCCCAGCGCGAGAACCTGCTGGTGCCCGAGCGGGCCGAGTTCGACCCCGAGCACTTCGGGCACAAGGGCAAGATCATGGACGGCTGGGAGACCCGGCGCCGGCGCGGCGTGTCGGCCGAGCACCCGTGGCCGACGGCCGAGGACCACGACTGGGCGCTGGTCCGCCTCGGCGCCCCGGGCGTGATCCGCGGGATCGTCGTCGACACGGCCCACTTCCGCGGCAACTACCCGCAGGCCGTGTCGGTCGAGGGCGCCTCGGTGCCCGGTTCCCCGTCCCCCGAGGAACTGCTCGGCGACGACGTGAAGTGGACGACGCTGGTCCCGCGCACGCCGGTCGGCGGCCACGCGGCCAACGGCTTCGCGGTCCAGGCCGAGCAGCGCTTCACGCACCTGCGGGTCAACCAGCACCCCGACGGCGGCATCGCCCGGCTGCGCGTGTACGGCGAGGTCGTCCCCGACCCCGAGTGGCTGGCGGCCCTCGGCACCTTCGACGTGGTCGCGCTGGAGAACGGCGGTCAGGTGGAGGACGCCTCCAACCTCTTCTACTCCCCGGCCACCAACACCATCCAGCCGGGCCGCTCCCGCAAGATGGACGACGGCTGGGAGACCCGCCGCCGCCGCGACCGGGGCAACGACTGGATCACCTACCGGCTGGCCGCCCGGTCCGGGATCCGCGCGATCGAGATCGACACGGCCTATCTGAAGGGCAACAGCGCAGGCTGGGCCTCGGTGTCGGTGAAGGACGGCGAGGACGGCGTCTGGACCGAGGTCGTTGCGCGCACCCGCCTCCAGCCCGACACCAACCACCGCTTCGTCCTGGCGGCCGCCGCCGTGGGCACGCACGCGCGCGTGGACATCTATCCCGACGGCGGCATCTCCCGGCTGCGCCTGCACGGTTCCCTCACCGAGGAGGGCACGGCCGCTCTGGCGGCCCGCCACCAGGAACTGGGCGGCTGACCCGCCCCCGCACGTGCGTGGAGCGCACCGGCCCGACAGCACCGGTGCGCTCCACGTGCCGTATCAGGCCGCATAACCTCCGTCCACCGAGAACTCGGCGCCACTGACGTAGGCGGCGTCCGGGCCGGCGAGGTGGGCCACCGTCGCGGCCACCTCGTCGGCCGTGCCGTAGCGGCCCAGGGCTGTCATCGCGGCCTGGCCGGGGGCCTGCGGCCCGTCCGCCGGGTTCATGTCGGTGTCGGTCGGGCCGGGATGGACGATGTTGGCCGTGATGCCGCGCTCGCCCAGCTCCCTGGCCAGCGCCCTGGTCAGCCCCACGAGGGCCGCCTTGCTCGTGTTGTACAGGGTCCCGCCCGGCCCCGGCACGTGCTGGGTCATGCAGGTGCCGATGGTGATGATCCGGGAGCCGGAGGTCATACGCGCGGCCGCCGCCTGGGACGTCAGGAACACCCCGCGGACGTTGACCGCCAGCACCCGGTCGACGTCCGCGAGCGCGAGGTCGCCCAGCGGTGCGACGACACCCACGCCCGCGTTGTTCACCAGTACGTCCAGCCTGCCCAGCGCCTCCACCGTGCGCTCCACCGCGCCCGCCGCCTCGGCCGCGTCCGCGGAGTCCGCGCGCAGGGCCACCGCGCGGCGCCCCAGCGCCCGCACGGCCCGGACGACCTCCTCGGCCCCGTCCTTGCTGTTCACGTAGGTCACGGCCACGTCCGCGCCCGCCCGCGCCAGCCGGAGGGCGATGGCCGCGCCGATGCCCCGGCTGCCGCCGGTCACCAGAGCCGCCTTTCCGTCGAGGCCGCCGTGGTTCCCGTCGAGACCTCCGTCCTTCTCTTCGGGACCGCCCCGTGTCGCCGCCGAGTTCGTCGTATTCATTCCCTTTGTCACGTTCGCCGTGTTCGTCATGTCTCCATCCCACCGTCCCGGCGTTCCGTCCGCTGGCGGCGAACGGACACCGCATCCGGCCGTGTCCGGAACTCTTCGCTCCACCTCCCGCGTTCTCCCCCCGTGACCCTTCAGCAAGAGATCGTCGGCAACGCCATGCAGATGGCGGTCGTCAACCTGCACCCCGGCCAGACCGTGTACTGCGAGGCCGGAAAATTCCTGTTCAAGACGGTGAACGTGACCATGGACACCCGGCTGTCGGGCCCCTCGGGCGACGGCCGGCCACAGGGCGGCGGGGGCGGCGGCATGGGCGGCATGCTCCGCCAGGCCATGGGCACCGCCATGCAGGTCGGCCAGCGCATGCTGGCCGGCGAGTCGCTGGCGTTCCAGTACTTCACCGCCCAGGGCGGCGAGGGCACGGTCGGCTTCGCGGGCGTGCTGCCCGGCGAGATGCGCGCCCTGGAGCTGGACGGCAGGCGGGCGTGGTTCGCCGAGAAGGACGCCTTCGTGGCCGCCGAGTCCACCGTCGAGTTCGGCATCGCCTTCCAGGGCGGCCGCACCGGCATGAGCGGCGGCGAGGGCTTCGTCCTGGAGAAGTTCACCGGGCACGGCACGGTGATCATCGCGGGCGCGGGCAACTTCATCGACCTCAACCCGGCGGACTTCGGCGGCCGTATCGAGGTGGACACCGGCTGTGTGGTCGCCTTCGAGGAGGGCATCCAGTACGGCGTCCAGCGCGTCGGCGGCCTCAACCGACAGGGCGTCATGAACGCCGTCTTCGGGGGCGAGGGCCTGTCCCTGGCCACCCTGGAGGGCAACGGCCGAGTGATCCTGCAGTCCCTCACCATCGAGAGCCTCGCCAACGCCCTCAGGAAGGCCCAGGGCGGCGACAAGCAGGGCCCGACCGGCGGACTGTTCTCGACGCACGCCGGCTGAACCGATGAGTTGCGGGCGGGTGCGGGGTCCGAGGTGATGACAACAGACCCCGCACCCGGAAGAAGGCACCCGTCATGGGCAAGCTCGTCTCCACCGTGTTCGTCACCCTCGACGGTGTCCACCAGGCACCCGGCGGCCCCCAGGAGGACCCCTCCGGCGGCTTCGACCAGGGCGGCTGGAGCTTTCCGTACGGCGACGACGACTTCGGCCGCTTCGTCACCGAGGTCTTCGACCGGGCCGGCGGCTTCCTGCTCGGCCGCCGTACGTACGACATCTTCGCCTCCTACTGGCCGAGGATGACCGACCCGGCCGACCCGGTAGCCGCCAGGCTCAACGCCCTGCCGAAGTACGTCGTCTCGTCCACACTGACGTCACCGCAGTGGCCCGGCACCACCGTGGTGGGCGGTGACCTCGCCAAGGAGGTCGGCGCCCTCAAGGAGCGCACGGACGGCGAACTCCAGATCCACGGCAGCGGCGCCCTGGTCCGCTCCCTGCTGGACCTCCGGCTGATCGACACCCTGCACCTGCTGACCTTCCCGGTCGTGCTGGGCGCCGGCAGCCGCCTGTTCGAACGGGGCGCGGTCCCCACCCGCTTCCGCCCGACCGGCGGCCGCGTCACCGGCGCGGGCGTGTCCATCCAGTCCTACGACCTGCTGGGCAGCCCCGAGTACGGGTCCTACGCACTGCCCGAGGACGTGTAGATCCCCGGCGAGGTTGCCTCAGTGGCGTCGGTCCCTGTGGGGACCCCGTGGCGGCCCGGGGCGGCAGGTTAACTCCTCGAAAACTCAGCTGACTTGAAGGGAAAATCTTCAACTTTGTCGTTGACATGCCAACGTCTACGCGCGTCATCATGAGGTCATGAGATTCCCCCCACACGCAACTCGCATCGGCGCCGCAGCCGCCCTCCTGTCCGCCCTCCTCGTGGGCGGCACGGTCTCCGCCACCACGGCGGACGCCTCCGCCGCGTCGGTCGGCAGCATCTGCTACGGCGACCTGCCCTCGCAGGCCCACGACACCCTGACGCTCATCGATCAGGGCGGCCCCTTCCCCTACTCGCAGGACGGCGTCGTCTTCACGAACCGCGAAGGCGTCCTGCCTGCCCAGTCGTCCGGGTACTACCACGAGTACACGGTGAAGACGCCCGGTTCCCCCACGCGCGGCGCCCGGCGCATCGTGACGGGCGAGGAGAGCCAGGAGGACTACTACACCTCCGACCACTACGCCACGTTCGACCTGATCGACTTCGGCTGCTGAACCGGCCGGTCCGGTCCTGACGGACGGTGCATCCGGCCGGGGATCCGATCCGCGCTCATCCGGATCCCCGGCCCTCGGCGACGGCGAACAGTGCGAACGCGAGCAGCACGAGCCCGACGCTCGCGTACACCTCGTAGCCGTGGAGGAAGCCGAGCCGCTGCACGAACCCCACGTGCCAGCGCGTGAACTCGTGCACCAGGCCCATTGCGCCCTGTACCAGGGCGATGAATCCGAGAACTTCCAGTGACTGTTTCACGGCACGACTCTCGCCCCGCGGCCGCGCCCCACGCGTCGGCCGTGGGGCGCTGTCCGTCCGCCGCAGGGCTGCTTCCGCGCCGGTGCCGACCGCCGAAAGTCGGCGATGCCGCGACTTTGGTCGGCGATCGGGCACGCGTGGCGGACGCGGCGGCCGAACCTGCGTAGTTTTGTCGACCGTGAGCAATGACGAGCCGGCGCTGGTGCCGCAGGAGTTCGCGGTCCGACGCCGGTGGCTGTTCCCGTCCGCCCTGGTCCACGAACTGGACCCGGGCGCCAGGGCCTCGGGCCGGCGGCCCCGGCGCACGGCACGCGACTGGGCCGTCGACATCTCCAGCTTCCTGCTGGCCGTCGTGCTCGGGCTGGCGGCCGCACACTCCCTGTCCCAGGAACCCGGCCTGCCGCACTCCCTGGCCGCCCTCGACCGGACGCTGGGCGGTCTCGCCTGCGTGGCCCTCTGGCTGCGCCGACGGTGGCCGGTCGCGCTCGCCGTCGCGATGGTCCCGGTCGGACTGCTGTCCAACACCGCGGGCGGCGCGGCCATGGTCGTCCTGTTCACGCTGGCCGTGCACCGGCCCTTCCGTGACGTCGCCTGGATCGGCGGCGCGGACCTCGCCCTGATCCCGCTCTTCTACTGGCTGCGCCCCGACCCCGAACTGCCCTACGCCGGAGTCGTCGCGTTCACGGTGCTGCTCACCGTCTCCGTCATCGGCTGGGGCATGTTCGTCCGCTCCAAGCGGCAGCTCATGCTGAGCCTGCGCGACCGGGCCCGGCGCGCGGAGACCGAGGCGCTGCTGCGCGCCGAGCGGGCGCAGCAACTCGCCCGCGAGGCCATCGCCCGCGAGATGCACGATGTGCTCGCGCACCGGCTCACCCTGCTCAGCGTGCACGCCGGCGCCCTGGAGTTCCGGCCGGACGCGCCCCAGGAGGAGATCGCACGGGCGGCCGGGGTGATCAGGGAGAGCGCCCACGAGGCGCTGCAGGACCTGCGGGAGATCATCGGCGTGCTGCGTGCAGGGGATCCCGACGACGCGGCCGGGGGCCGGCCGCAGCCGACGCTGGCCGCCGTCGATGCCCTCGTCGCCGAGAGCCGCGAGGCGGGCATGAAGGTCACCCTCGACCACCGCGTCGCCGACCCGGCAGCCGTCCCCGCCTCCGTCGGCCGCACCGCCTACCGCATCGCCCAGGAGGCCCTGACCAACGCCCGCAAGCACGCCCCCGGCACCGAGGTCACCGTCCAGGTCTCCGGAGCCCCCGGAACGGGCCTGACGATCACGGTCCGCAACCCCGCCCCCGCATCCGACGTCCCGCCCGTACCCGGCTCCGGCCAGGGCCTGATCGGCCTGACCGAGCGCGCGACGCTGGCCGGGGGCCGCCTGGAGCACCAGGCGACGGCGGACGGGGGGTTCGAGGTGCGGGGGTGGCTGCCGTGGGGCGGCGGCTGACCGGCCCCACGGAGGGCGCGCACCCCGCCCGCCGTGGCCGGCGGCCGCCCATCGGCCGGCCCGCGCATGATTACGTAACCCCCATGACTACGACTCCGATCAGGCTCCTCCTCGTCGACGACGATCCTCTGGTGCGCGCCGGGCTCGCGCTGATGATCGGCGGGGCCGCGGACATCGAGATCGTCGGGGAGGCCGCCGACGGGGACGCGGTCGAGGACGCGGTCGGACGGAGCCGGCCGGACGTCGTGCTCATGGACATCCGGATGCCGTCGGTCGACGGGCTCACGGCGACCCGGCGGCTGCGGGCGCGATCGGACGCGCCGCAGGTCGTGCTGCTCACCACCTTCCACGCCGACGACCAGGTGCTGGAGGCGCTGCGCGCGGGCGCCGCCGGGTTCGTGCTCAAGGACACCCCGCCCGCCGAGATCGTCGACGCGGTGCGCCGGGTCGCGGCCGGGGAGCCGGTGCTGTCACCCGCCGTCACCCGGCAGTTGATGAAGCACGCGGCCGGCACGGCCGCCGACTCCCGCCAGGCACACGCGCGGGAGCGGCTCGCCGCGCTCAACGACCGCGAGCGGGAGGTCGCCGTAGCCGTCGGCCGGGGCCTGGCCAACGCCCAGATCGCCACCGAACTCTTCATGAGCGTGGCCACCGTCAAGACCCATGTCTCCCGCATCCTCGCCAAGCTGGATCTCAACAACCGGGTCCAGATCGCCCTGCTGGCCTATGACGCGGGACTTCTGGAGGAGGGCGGGCACTAAGCGGGCACCCTGCGCGTTGTCCCTGCACCGGGAGGCGCCCGGAAGGCCTCGGGGAGTCCGGAAGGGGAGCGATGGACGGCCAACACGTGCTTGACCTGGGGGAGTTCGAGGACACGCTGCGCCGGGATCCGCATGCGGTGTACGCGCGCCTGCGCGAGCAGGGGCCGGTGCACCGCGTCCGGCTGCCGGGTTCGGACGCGGGCTACGCGACCTGGCTGATCGTGGGGTACGAGGAGGCACGCGCGGCCCTCGCCGACCCCCGGCTGGCCAAGGACGGCGGCAGGATCGGCGCGACCTTCCTGGACGAGGAGATGATCGGCAAGCACCTGCTGGCCGCCGACCCGCCTCAGCACACCCGTCTGCGCACCCTGGTCACTCGCGCGTTCACGATGCGCCGGGTGGAGCGGCTGCGCCCCCGGATCCAGCAGATCACGGACGACCTGCTGGACGCCGTGATGCCGCAGGGGCACGCCGACCTGATCGACGCGCTCGCCTTCCCGCTGCCCATCACCGTCATCTGCGAACTCCTCGGCGTCCCGGACATGGACCGCGCGGAGTTCCGCAAGATGTCCACCGAGGTCGTCGCACCCACCGACGGGGACACGGAGTACGCCGCCGTCGTCCGCCTCGCGGAGTACCTGACCGAGCTGATCGAGGCCAAACAGGCGGCCGGACCGACCGACGACCTGCTCAGTGACCTCATCCGCACCACCGCCGAGGACGGTGACCGGCTCTCCGCGCAGGAACTGCGCGGCATGGCCTACCTGCTGCTCGTCGCCGGCCACGAGACCACCGTCAACCTGATCGGCAACGGCGTCCACGCCCTTCTCACCCACCCCGGCCAACTCGCCGCCCTGCGCGCCGACACGAGCCTTCTGGACGGCGCCGTCGAGGAGATGCTGCGCTACGAGCCCCCGGTGCAGAACGCCACCTTCCGGTACGCCGCCGAGCCCCTGGAGATCGCCGGCACGGCCATCGGACAGGGCGAGCACGTGGTGGTCGGTCTCACCGCCGCCCAGCGCGACGGCGACCGCTACGGCGACCCGGACCGCTTCGACATCCGCCGCGACACCCGCGGCCACCTCGCCTTCGGCCACGGCATCCACTTCTGCCTGGGCGCCCCCCTGGCCCGCCTGGAGGGGCGCATAGCCGTCGGCACGCTCCTGGAGCGCGCCCCGGGCCTCGCCCTGGACGGTCCCCCGGGCGAATGGCTGCCGGGCATGCTGATGCGGGGGATGCGCAGCCTTCCGGTGCGCTGGTGAGCGCCCAAGGAGCCGACGACGGGCCGAGGGGTCAGCCGTCCGGCGGCCGGCCCCGGTCCGGGACCTCCGCCAGCCCCACCGGGCGGTGCTCCCGCCGGGAGGTCTCGCAGGCCTCGGCGATGCGCAGTGCCTGCAGGGCCTCGTGGCCGTCGCACGGATTGGGCCGTTCACCGCGCAGCACCTCGACGAAGGCGCACAGCTCGGCCTCGTAGGCGGGCCCGAAGCGCTCCAGGAATCCGGTCCACGGCTTCTGGGCGGGCGGCGGCCCGGTCGGCTCGGTGGATGCGACCGGCGTCCGGTCGTCCAGGCCCACCACGACCGTGTCCTGCTCCCCGGCCAGTTCCATCCGGACGTCGTAGCCCGCACCGTTGAGCCGGGTCGCCGTCGCCGTGGCCAGCGTGCCGTCGTCCAGGGTGAGCAGGGCCGCGCCGGTGCCGACGTCGCCCGCCTCGCGGAACAGGGCGGGCCCGGCGTCCGAGCCGGTCGCGAACACGTCCACCACCTCACGGCCCGTCACCCAGCGCAGCACGTCGAAGTCGTGGACCAGCGTGTCCCGGAACAGCCCGCCGGACAGCGGCAGCCACTGAGGCGGGGGAGGGGACTGGTCGCAGGTCATCGCGCGCACCGTGTGCAGCCGCCCGAGCCGTCCCGAGCGCACCGCCTCCCGGGCGCCCGCGTATCCCGCGTCGAAGCGGCGCTGGAAGCCCATCTGCAGAATCGTTCCGGCCGCCTCCACCTCGGCGAGCGCAGCGAGCGTGCCCGGCAGGTCCAGGGCGATCGGCTTCTCGCAGAAGACCGGCAGTCCCGAGCGTGCGGCCCGGCCGATCAGATCGGCGTGCGCCGGTGTCGTCGTGGTGATCACGACCGCGTCCACGCCCCACCTGAAGATCTCGTCGACCCCCGGCGCCGCCGTCTCGCCCAGCCGGTGCGCCAGCCCCTGGGCCCGCGCCGGATCCGCGTCCGTCAGGATCAGCGATCCGACCTCGCGGTGACGGCTCAGTGTGTTCGCATGAACGGTGCCGATGCGGCCCGTACCGATGACCCCGATGCGCATGGAATCAAAGTGAGGGCGGACCCCGCACCCTGTCAATGCGAATGTCCGGACAATCGGACTACACAACTTCCCGTCAACCATGCACGCGGCTACGCTCGGGCCCGTGCCCAAACCAGATGTGGACCCGACCGTGTCACTCGACCTGCGTGTGGACCGTAGTTCTCCGGTGCCGTTGTACTTCCAGCTCTCCCAGCAGCTGGAGGCCGCCATCGAGCACGGCAGCCTCACTCCCGGCAGCCTGCTGGGCAACGAGATCGAGCTGGCCGCCCGGCTGGGCCTGTCGCGGCCCACCGTCCGGCAGGCCATCCAGTCCCTCGTCGACAAGGGCCTGCTGGTCCGCCGCCGGGGCGTGGGCACCCAGGTCGTGCACAGCCAGGTCAAGCGCCCGCTGGAACTGAGCAGCCTCTACGACGACCTGGAGGCGGCCGGCCAGCGCCCCGCGACCAAGGTTCTGGTCAACACCGTCGTCCCCGCCTCCGCCGAGGTCGCAGCCGCGCTCGGCGTCACCGAGGGCAGCGACGTCCACCGCATCGAGCGCCTGCGTCTGGCCCACGGCGAGCCGATGGCGTACCTGATCAACCACCTGCCGCCCGGCCTGCTCGACCTGGACACCGACCAGCTGGAGGCCACCGGCCTGTACCGGCTGATGCGCTCCGCGGGGATCACCCTGCACAGCGCCCGCCAGTCCATCGGAGCCCGCGGCGCCACGGCCGCCGAGGCCGAGCGGCTCGCCGAGACGGAGGGCGCCCCGCTGCTCACCATGCAGCGCACCACCTTCGACGACACCGGCCGCGCGGTCGAGTTCGGCGACCACACCTACCGTCCGGCCCGCTACTCCTTCGAGTTCCAGCTGCTCGTGCGCCCCTGAGTCCGGGGCCGCACTTCGTCGCAATGTCCGGACAATGCGACCGTCGCATGGTCCCCGGGCGTGTCATGCGTGTTCCCTGTGTTCGATACTGAAGCGTTTGGGGCTGGTGAGGTCGCCGCCGGGACGCACCGACGGTGAGATCGCCCGCCCCTTGCGCACGTCGGAGCACAGTCAGCACAGCAAGAAGGGCACGGCCTCGTGGCACGGTTTCGGACCTGGGTAGGCATCGCGGTGGCGGGGGCGCTGAGCGTCGCGCTCGCCGGCTGCAGCAGCACCGGCGGCAAGCGGGCCGAGGACGCCCGCAATGCCGCCGCCCAGGGCAGGGCGGCGGTGAACACGCCCCGCTGGACCTTCGCGATGATCACCCACTCCGGGGACGGCGACACCTTCTGGGACATCGTGCAGAGCGGCGCCAAGCAGGCCGCGGTCAAGGACAACATCAACTTCCTGTACTCGCACGACGACGAGGCCCAGCAGCAGGCCCAGCTGGTGGACGCGGCGGTCGACAAGAAGGTCGACGGCATCATCGTCACCCTCGCCAAGCCCGACGCCCTCAAGGCCGCGGTGGCCCGCGCCGAGAAGGCCGGCATCCCGGTGATCACCGTGAACTCCGGCTCCGAGGAGTCCAAGGCCTTCGGCGCCCTCACCCACATCGGCCAGGACGAGACCATCGCCGGCGAGGCCGTCGGCGACGAGCTGAACCGGCGCGGCAAGAAGAAGGCCCTGTGCGTCCTGCACGAGCAGGGCAACGTCGGCCACGAGCAGCGCTGCGACGGCGTGGCGAAGACCTTCCACGGCACGGTCCACAAGCTCTACGTCAACGGCACCAACATGCCCGACGTGCAGTCCGCGATCGAGGCCAAGCTCCAGGCCGACAAGTCCGTCGACGCCGTCGTCACCCTCGGCGCCCCCTACGCCGACACCGCCGTGAAGGCGAAGACCGACGCGGGCAGCAAGGCCGAGGTCGACACCTTCGACCTCAACGCCAAGGTCGCGGCCGAGCTGAAGGACGACACCCTCGGCTTCGCGGTGGACCAGCAGCCCTACCTCCAGGGCTACGAGGCGGTCGACCTGCTGTGGGCCTACAAGTACAACGGCGACGTCCTCGGCGGCGGCAAGCCGGTCCTGACCGGCCCGCAGATCATCACCAAGGACCAGGCGGCCGCGCTGGCGAAGTACACCGAGCGGGGCACCCGATGAGCGCGACCACCGAGCGCACGCCCGGTGAGGCGGCCCCCGCGACGGCGGACGAACGGGTTCTGAGGACCTCGCCGCTGCGGCGGCTGCTCGCGCGCCCGGAGCTGGGCTCGGTCGTCGGCGCGCTCGCCGTCCTCGCGGTCTTCGCCGTCGCGGCCGACGGCTTCCTGCGCCCCGCGAGCCTCAGCACGGTCCTGTACGCCTCCTCGACCATCGGCATCATGGCCGTCCCCGTGGCCCTGCTGATGATCGGCGGCGAGTTCGACCTGTCGGCAGGTGTCCTGGTGACGTCCTCCGCGCTGATCTCGTCGATGTTCAGCTACCAGATGACGGCGAACACCTGGGTCGGCGTGGGCGTGTCCCTGCTGGTCACCCTCGCCGTCGGCGCCTTCAACGGCTTCCTGCTCACCCGCACCAAACTGCCCAGCTTCATCATCACGCTCGGCACCTTCCTGATGCTGACCGGCATGAACCTCGGCTTCACCAAGCTGATCGACGGCACGGTCTCCACCAAGACCATCGCCGACATGGAGGGCTTCCCGAGCGCCCACGCCGTCTTCGCCTCCACCCTCACCGTGGGCGGCGTCGACTTCAAGGTCACGATCCTGTGGTGGCTCGGCCTCGTCGCCCTCGCCTCCTGGATCCTGCTGCGCACCCGCGCCGGCAACTGGATCTTCGCGGTCGGCGGCAACCAGGACGCGGCCCGCGCGGTCGGCGTCCCGGTCGCCGGGACCAAGATCGGCCTCTACATGGGCGTCGCCCTCGGCGCCTGGATCTCCGGCCAGCACCTGCTCTTCTCCTTCGACGCCGTCCAGTCCGGCGAGGGCGTCGGCAACGAGCTGATCTACATCATCGCGGCCGTCATCGGCGGCTGCCTGATCACCGGCGGCTACGGCAGCGCGATCGGCTCGGCCGTCGGCGCGCTCCTGTTCGGCATGACCAGCAAGGGCATCGTCTTCGCCGAGTGGAACCCCGACTGGTTCAAGTTCTTCCTCGGAGCGATGCTGCTCCTCGCGACCCTGCTCAACCACTGGGTCCGCAAGCGTGCGGAGGCCACGAAGTGACCGAGACGACAGAGCGTACGGCGCTGGTCGAACTGACCGACGTCAACAAGCGCTACGGCAACGTCCGTGCCCTCGACGGGGTCTCCCTGGAGGTGCACGCAGGCGAGATCACCTGCGTCCTCGGTGACAACGGCGCGGGCAAGTCGACCCTGATCAAGATCATCGCGGGTCTGCACCAGCACGACGGCGGCACCCTCGGCATCGACGGCCGGGAGACCCGCCTGTCCTCCCCGCGCGAGGCCCTGGACCGCGGCATCGCCACCGTCTACCAGGACCTCGCGGTCGTCCCGCTGATGCCGGTCTGGCGCAACTTCTTCCTCGGCTCCGAGCCCCGCAAGGGCATGGCCCCCTTCAAGCGCATGGACGTCGACCTGATGCGCCGCACCACCCGCGCGGAACTGCTCCGCATGGGCATCGACCTGCGCGACGTCGACCAGCCCATCGGCACCCTCTCCGGCGGCGAACGCCAGTGCGTGGCGATCGCCAGGGCGGTCTACTTCGGCGCGAAGGTCCTGGTCCTCGACGAGCCGACGGCAGCACTGGGCGTCAAGCAGTCCGGTGTGGTCCTCAAATATGTGGCGGCAGCACGCGACGAGGGCCTGGGGGTCGTTCTGATCACCCACAACCCGCACCACGCATATCTGGTGGGCGACCGCTTCGTCCTGCTGAGGCGCGGCACGATGGTGGGCAATCACACACGGGACGAGATCACGCTCGACGAGCTGACCAGGCAGATGGCCGGAGGAGCCGACCTGGACGCTCTGGTCCACGAACTGCAGCGGACGTAGGGGGCGCGGGGAACTGCGCGATCAACGACGGTGCCCCCGCACCCGGCAACGATCGCGCACCCCCCTCCCCATGCCCCGTACGGCACCTGTCACCGCGGTGCGGCAGAATCGAGCCCGATGAGCACCTACCGCGACCTCACCGCCCCCATCGGCTCCCGCCGGGCCCCCGTGCTCCGCACGGTCGGCACCCGGGAACGCCGCTCCCAC
The DNA here is from genome assembly GCF_042958635.1 of Streptomyces sp. NPDC007971. Classification (NCBI taxonomy): domain Bacteria; kingdom Bacillati; phylum Actinomycetota; class Actinomycetes; order Kitasatosporales; family Streptomycetaceae; genus Streptomyces; species Streptomyces sp. NPDC007971. The sequence continues at coordinate 35,644 of NZ_JBIBJK010000004.1, read as the reverse complement.
CTGACCGCACCCCGGGTGCCCACGGTGGGGATCGACATCGGCGGCACCAAGGTCATGGCGGGCGTCGTGGACGCCGACGGCAACATCCTGGAGAAGCTCCGCACCGAGACCCCGGACAAGTCCAAGAGCCCCAAGGTCGTCGAGGACACCATCGTCGAACTGGTCCTCGACCTGTCCGACCGCCACGACGTCCACGCGGTCGGCATCGGCGCCGCCGGCTGGGTCGACGCCGACCGCAACCGCGTCCTGTTCGCGCCCCACCTGTCCTGGCGCAACGAACCGCTGCGCGACCGCCTCTCGGGACGGCTCTCCGTGCCGGTCCTCGTCGACAACGACGCCAACACCGCAGCCTGGGCGGAGTGGCGCTTCGGCGCCGGCCGCGGCGAGGACCACCTCGTCATGATCACACTCGGCACCGGCATCGGCGGCGCCATCCTGGAGGACGGCCAGGTCAAGCGCGGCAAGTACGGCGTCGCCGGCGAGTTCGGCCACATGCAGGTCGTGCCCGGCGGCCACCGCTGCCCGTGCGGCAACCGCGGCTGCTGGGAGCAGTACAGCTCCGGCAACGCGCTCGTGCGGGAGGCCAAGGAACTGGCCGCGGCCGACTCCCCGGTGGCCTACGGGATCATCGAGCACGTCAAGGGCAACATCGACGACATCACCGGCCCGACGATCACCGAGCTGGCCCGCGAGGGCGACGCCATGTGCGTGGAACTGCTCCAGGACATCGGCCAGTGGCTCGGCGTCGGCATCGCCAACCTCGCGGCCGCCCTCGACCCGTCCTGCTTCGTCATCGGCGGCGGCGTCTCGGCCGCCGACGACCTGCTCATCGGCCCGGCCCGGGACGCCTTCAAGCGCCACCTCACCGGCCGCGGCTACCGCCCCGAGGCCCGCATCACCCGCGCCCAGCTCGGCCCCGAGGCCGGCATGGTGGGCGCCGCCGACCTGGCCCGGCTGGTCGCCCGCCGCTTCCGGCGCGCCAAACGGCGCCGGGTGGAACGCTTCGAGCGCTACGAGCGCTACGCCCAGGCCCGCCGCGACCGGGACTCCGCATGACCGCGTCGCTGCCCCACCAGGCCGCCTCCCCGGACGAGCCGCGCCGACGGCCCGAGGAACCGCGCCACAAGGCCAGACGCAGGGCGATCACCCTGCTGATCATCGGGCTGCTCATCGGTGTCCCGGCCGGCTACCTGGTGATCTCCGCCAACCAGAGCCGCAACAGCGGCAAGGACAAGGAGTCGAGGTACTCCGCGACCGGCCTCGCCCCGGGCTGGCCGTCGAAGGTGCAGCGCCGCCTCTACCAGGTGGCCATCCCGCACCCCGTCGACCACATCGCCTTCTACGAGACCAACAACTGGAAGACCAGCCGCCTCTACGTGCAGTTCCGCACCACCGAGGCCGGCCTGGACAGCTTCCTGGGGGCGACGGGCGCGCGCCGGGACCAGCTGAAGAAGGACGACATCACCATCGGCACCCGCGACCGGAAGGTCTCCGGCTGGGACTTCACCGGCCCCGGACCCTGGGCCGGTCTCACCCACCGGCAGAAGAACCCGGCACCCACCCAGGACGTGGTCGTCAACACCTCCGACCCGACCTATCCCATGGTGTACCTCGTCTCGCGCACGGTCCCGTAGCCCGCTCCCCGCCCCGCCCGGAGCCGGTTGTCAGACCCCGCCCGTAGAGTCGAAGACGTCCGATCCGACACACGGGCGGGAGGTGGCAGGACGTATGAGCGGCGGCACGGCTGCGGTGGCCGAGCGCACGGAGGGTTCCGGGGAGGCCGGGAGCCCGGTTCCGGTGCGCCTCGCCTCCGTCTACCTGCCCGCGCCCCTCCCGCGCGAGGGCCGCATCGCCTTCTGGGACCCCGAAGGCGGCCCGCTGCCCACCGGCACGGGCAACGGCGGCGGCACCGATACCGATACCGGCGTCGCGGCCGACGAGCTGACGGTGGTCCGACGCCACGGCGCGAGCGTGCGCCGCCGGCAGGTGCCCGCGCTGACCCTGCCGCTCGCCGAGGCCCTGCCGCTGCTGGTCCGGGCCCGCCGCGACCCGGCCGCCCACCCGGCCACGGCCTGCTGGGGCGCCGCCGCCCTGCACGCCCTGCGACTGATCGCCCGCGGCCGCCTGCTGCCCGGCCTGACCCCGGGCGGCCACGACGCCTGGCGCGCCGGCCCCCTCGAACCGGACGACATCGCCCACCTGCGCGCGGTGGCCGCGGCCCTGCCCCCGGAGGGCCACGCCGTGCCGCTCCCGGACCCCGGCCCGCTCCGCCTGCCCGAGCCGGAGGCACTGGTCCGCTCCTTCCTCGACGCGGTCGCCGACACCCTGCCGCGCACCCCCGCCGCCCCCTACACCTCGGGCCGGCCCTTCGCCGCCCGCGAACCCATGGCCCTGCCCCGCGCCCACGACTGGGCGGCGGAGGTCGCGGCCGGCATGGACGCGGGCGTCCGGATCTCACTGCGCCTGGACCTGTCCGCCTACGACGTCTTCGACGCCGGTGCCGCCGACGGCGCGCGCGCCGCGGGGGCGGCGATCGTCCAGGTGCACAGCCTCGCCGACCCGACCCTGGTGGCCGACGCGACGGCCCTGTGGGCGGGGGAGGCCGAGCAGGCCTTCGGGCCACGCGCCCGCGTGGACGCCGCCCTCGCTGTACGGCGCGCGGCCCGCGTGTGGCCGCCCCTGGACCGGCTCACCGAACAGGACGTGCCCGATGTCCTCGCCCTGTCCGAGGAGGAGCTGGGCGATCTGCTCGGCGTGGCGGCCGGCCGGCTCGCCGCCGCCGGGGTGGCCGTCCACTGGCCCCGGGACCTCGCCCGCGACCTCACCGCCGCCGCGGTTCTCCGGCCCGCACCCGGCTCGGCGACCGACGGCACCGGCTTCTTCGAGAGCGAGGACCTGCTCCGGTTCCGCTGGCAGCTGGCGCTCGGCGGCGAACCGCTCAGCGAGGCCGAGATGGACGCGCTCGCCGAGGCCCACCGGCCGGTCGTACGGCTCAGGGACCGCTGGGTGCTGGTCGACCCGGCCCTGGTCCGCAAGGCCCGCAAACGCGAACTGGGCCTGCTCGACCCGGTCGACGCGCTCTCCGTCGCGCTCACCGGAACCGCCGAGGTCGACGGCGAGACCGTGGCGGCCGTTCCGGTCGGCGCGCTGGCCACCCTGCGCGACCGTCTCACCGGGGGCCTCGGCCCGGCCGAGCCCCCCGCCGGCCTCGACGCCACCCTGCGCGACTACCAGCTGCGCGGCCTGGCCTGGCTCGACCTCATGACCTCCCTCGGCCTCGGCGGCTGCCTCGCCGACGACATGGGCCTCGGCAAGACGATCACGCTCATCGCCCTGCACCTGAAGCGGGCCCGCACGGAGCCGACCCTCGTGGTCTGCCCCGCCTCCCTGCTGGGGAACTGGCAGCGGGAGATCACACGGTTCGCGCCCGGCGTCCCCGTCCGCCGCTTCCACGGCCCGGACCGCACCCTGGACGGCCTCGACGGCGGCTTCGTCCTCACCACCTACGGCACGATGCGCTCCGCGGCCGCGCACCTCGCCGAGCAGCCCTGGGGCATGGTCGTCGCCGACGAGGCCCAGCACGTGAAGAACCCGTACTCCGCGACCGCCAAGGCGCTGCGCACCATCCCGGCCCCCGCGCGCGTGGCCCTCACCGGCACCCCGGTGGAGAACAACCTCTCCGAGCTGTGGGCCCTGCTCGACTGGACCACGCCCGGACTCCTCGGCCCCCTGAAGTCCTTCCGCGCCCGGCACGCGCGCGCGGTGGAGAACGGCGAGGACCAGCAGGCGGTGGACCGCCTGGCCCGTCTGGTACGGCCGTTCCTGCTGCGCCGCAAGAAGTCCGACCCGGGCATCGTCCCCGAGCTGCCGCCCAAGACCGAGACGGACCACCCGGTGCCGCTCACCCGGGAACAGGCCGCGCTGTACGAGGCGGTGGTGCGCGAGTCGATGCTGGCCATCGAGACCGCGGAGGGAATCGCCCGCAGGGGCCTGGTCCTGAAGCTGCTCGGCGCCCTCAAACAGATCTGCGACCACCCGGCGCTGTATCTGAAGGAGGACCCGCACGCCGACAGGCTCGCGGCCCGCTCCGGCAAACTCGCCCTCCTCGACGAGCTGTTGGACACCGTGCTCGCCGAGGACGGATCGGTGCTCGTCTTCACGCAGTACGTCGGCATGGCCCGCCTGATCGTGGCGCATCTGTCCGCCCGCGCGGTCCCCGTGGACCTGCTGCACGGCGGCACACCGGTGCCGGAGCGCGAGCGCATGGTCGACCGCTTCCAGGACGGGCGGACACCGGTCCTCGTCCTGTCCCTGAAAGCCGCCGGAACGGGCCTGAACCTCACGCGCGCGGGCCATGTCGTCCACTTCGACCGCTGGTGGAACCCGGCCGTCGAGGAACAGGCCACCGACCGCGCCTACCGCATCGGTCAGACCCAGCCCGTCCAGGTCCACCGCCTGGTCACGGAGGGCACGGTCGAGGACCGCATCGCCGAGATGCTGGCGGCCAAGCGCGCGCTGGCCGACGCCATCCTCGGCTCCGGCGAGTCGGCCCTGACCGAGCTGACCGACCGTGAGCTGGCCGACCTCGTCTCGCTGCGGAGGACGTCGTGACGACCGGGGAACAGCGGCCCGGCGACGCCGCACGGCAGGCACTGCGGGCGGCACGGCGTCGAGCGGAGGCAGAACGGACCGAGGGGGCGCAGTCCGGGCGGGAGGAGACGACTGAGCCGAGGGCACCCGAGGGCGCGGCCGTACGGCCGGACGCGGCCGGGCCGCGGCCCGCGGACGCCGCGCGGGCCGCACTGCGTGCCCCCGCGCCCGCGGCCCCACCGGACGGACCGGCCGACGGGGCCGCCCACGGGGCCGCCCCCGCCGACGACCTTGCGGCGCACCCCGCCGCCGACTTTGCGGCACGCCCCGAAGATGGCTCTGCGGCACGCCCCGCCGACGACCTTGCGGCGCACCCCGTGGAACACCCTGCTGCGCGCCCCGTCGAGGCCGCTGTGGTGGGCTCCTTCGAGGCAGCTGTGGCGAGCACCGCTGATGCCGCCATGACCGGACCTGCCGATGTCACCGTGGTGCCCCCCGCCGGCGAGCTTGCGGCGCGCCCCGTCGCAGAGCCTGGGGGCCGTCCGTCGGCGCGTCCGGCCGACGTGGCCCGGGAGGCGCTCCGGTCCGCTCGCCGGGAGGCGCTGCGCGCCGAGGCGTCGGAGGGCGGCTCCCGGCGGCGTGCGCGCGGCGAGGCGCGCGCGGCCGCCCCTGCCCCAGGTCACTCCGGTGACGAACCGCGGTCCGCGCGGGCGCAGGCCGCCCACGAGATGCGGCAGTTCCTGACGAACGCCTTCCGCATGCCGACGTGGGCCGACACGCTCGACACGACGGACGGCCCCGACACACAGACGCCGGGTACGGACACGCCGGGTAGGGACAGGCCGAGCACGCACACGGCGAGCATGCAGACGCCGAGCACGGACACACCGAGCCTGGACACACCGAGCACGCACATGGCAAGCACGGACCAGCCGAGCGCGGACACGGCGAGTACGCATCAGGCGAGTACGGACAAGCTGAGTACTGACAATCCGAGTACGGACACGGCGAGCACACACACGCCGCGTCCGAACGCATCGGGCCCGCACGCCCCAGGCCCGCACACCCCGGGCCGGCACGCACTGAACCGGCCCACGCCAGATCGGCACGCGCTTGCCTCCCGTACGCCCGGTGGTGACACCAGCCTCACCGAGCCCCGCCCTTCCCTCGTACCCGTACCCGTGCCGGTGTCCGAGCGGGCGCCGGTCGCTGCGCGTGCCCCGCACGGTCCCGCCGGGCCCCGCACCCCGGCAGCCGCGGCCCCGCAGATCCCCGCCAGCATGGGCACTCCCCATCGCGACACCGAACTGCGCCGCACCTTCACGGCGTTCCCGCCCAGGGCGGTCTGCGCGGAGGACTCCTCCTTCGCGGAGACCTGGTGGGGCAACGCCTGGGTCGACGCTCTGGAGCAGGGGGCGCTCGACGTCAAGCGGCTGGCCCGGGGCCGCGGTTACGCGGACCTGGGGCACGTCGACGCCATCACGGTGACCCCGGGGCTGGTGCTGGCGTACGTCAGGGGCAGCCGCCCCCGCCCGTACCGGGTCCAGGTGCGGCTGCGGACGCTGGAGGACGAGGACTGGGAGCGGTTCCTGGACGCGGCCGCCGACCGGCCCGGACACATCGCGGCGCTGCTGGACAAGGAGTTGCCCGAGTCGCTGGCCGACTGCGGTGTGCCCCTGCTGCCCGGTCCCCGCGACCTGGCCCCGCAGTGCAGCTGCCCCGACTCCGGCCACCCCTGCAAGCACGCGGCCGCCCTCTGCTACCAGACGGCACGCCTGCTCGACGCCGACCCCTTCGTGCTGCTCCTGCTGCGCGGCCGTGGGGAGAAGGAACTGCTCGACACGCTGTCCCGCCGCAGTGCCGCCCGCGCGGCCCGTGCCGCTCAGGAGCGCTCGCCGCGGGCCCTGCCCGGAGTGCGGGCTTCAGAGGCCCTGGCACCGCGCCGACTCGCTCCGCTGCCACCGCCGTTGCCCGTTCCGCCGCACCCCGGGCAGCCGCCGGTCTACCCGGCGGCACCCGGCGGACCCGATCCCTTCGCACTGGACCAGCTGGCGACCGATGCCGCCGCCCGCGCGCACGCGCTGCTCGCCACCGGCCGTGACCCCGTCGGCGAGCTGACCCTGTGGCAGGACGCGGTGCGCCTCGCCGCGGCCCGCCCCGGCTCCGGCCTGACCGCCGCCACCCGCGCGCTGTACTCCACGCTCGCCACGGCCGTCGGCCGCACCCCGGCCGACCTGGCCCGCGCGGTGGCGGCCTGGCGGCAGGGCGGCCCGGCGGGGCTGGAGGTCCTGGAGGAGCCGTGGGACCCGCCGGCCGGCCGCTTCGACCGGGCCCGCCCGCTGCTGCTCGCCGCCGACCTGCCGGCGTTCCGCCCCCGGCGCAACCGCCTCACCCATCCTCGCGGTCACGTCCAGCTCCGCCTGGGCCGGGACGGCCTGTGGTACGCCTACGAGTCGGAGCCGGACCACGACGACTGGTGGCCCCGCGGCACCCCCGACCTGGATCCGGTCGGCGCACTCACCGGCCTCGGCACACCGGACGACCTCTGAGCAACACCGCCCGCCGCCCGGCCGTTGCCCTCGGGCTCGCAGGGACGCGGCGTCTCAGGGCCGTACGGTCTGTTCCAAGGCCTCGGCGAGCAGCTGCGCGGCCCTCGATTCCAGTGGGGAGGCGCGCAGCCGGCGGCTGTCGTCGACCGCCCGTTCCAGGATGCCGACGGCGTCCTGCGTCCGGCCGAGGGCGAGACGGCATTCGGCCTCCGAGATCCGGTTGGCGATCTCCAGCAGCGGCAGATGGTGCGCCTGGGCCAGCCGGTGGCTAGAGGCGGCCGATCTGCAGGAGTGCACCGCCGAGTATGTAGCCCATGCGTCCCTGGCTGCGGTCGTCCCGACGGGCACGTGCCCGGGCGAGCATCGTCCGGGCGGGCCGGATGATCCGGTCCCACTGGTTCCTCCAGAGGGAAGGGGATGGCGTCCGTGGGCGCCCCGAGAGCACGCAGGAGCGTGTCGAGCACGTCGCCCGGCTCGGCCGGGGCCGTCTGCGAGCCGGACAGCCGGGCGTAGCAACTGGCCGTCGGGGAAGTGACTGCGCACCAGGTGTCCCACATGGACGGCGAAGGCGGACTTGCCCAGTCCGCCCATGCCGGTCATGGCGGCGACCACCGCGCAGGAGACGGAGCCCGCCGTGAGAGCGGCGCTGAGATGGGCGACCTCGCGATGACGGCCGACGTAGTGCAGGACGTCGGCCGGCAGCTGGCAGGGGGCGGGCAGAGCCGTGTGCCGTGCCGGTTCGCCCCCGAGCCCGGCTTCGGCCCGCAGGATGCGCCGGTGCAGTTCCGTGACGGCGGGGCCGGGGGAGATGCCCAGCTCTTCCCTGAGACGGCGCAGGAGGGCGGCGTACCGCGCCGCGGCTGCTGCGTGCGGTCGGCAGACTGACCGGCGATTTCGGCAGAGCGAGGACATCGTGCAGGAGACGTTCCTGCGGGCCTGGCAGCACCCCGAGGCATTCGAGAGGAATGCGGACACCCCGCTGCCCTGGGTGCTCACCGTGGCCAGGCACCTGACGATCGACCAGCACCGCAAGCTGTCCCGCCGCGCCAGGGAGGTCGGCAGCGAGGAGCAGATGGAACCCTGCGTCCATCCCGACCCCTACGAGTACGTCATGCAGGCCTGCGACGTCGCGAAGGTCATGGCCCGCCTGCCCGAGCACCACAGGGAGGTGGTCGAGCTGTACTTCAAGGACCGGACGGCCGCCGAGACCGCGACCCGCATCGGGGTGCCCGTCGGCACGGCGGCCCGGACCTGGTGCCGGCGTTCCGCCGGTTTCTCCGGACGGAACGACGGCCGGCGGTGCACCGGGTTTCGAGGGGCGGGCCCCCACCGACGAAGGCGACTCGGAACCCCTGCCCCCGCTGCCGCAGGGAGCGGTCGTCGTCTTCTGTATGTACGACCCGTACCCCGCGACCACGGCGCCGGTGCCCGAGCAGCCTTCCTGTCCGCCGCGGCTGGTCTCCGCCGTCAGGTCGAGGCCGGGGGTCGCCTGGGCGTTCGCACCCGACGGCACGCCCGTCCCGTTCCCCTACCCGCAGCCCGAGGCCCTCGGGGAGGGCAGCTGCGCCCCGGTGGCGGACGGCGTCCGGGCACGGCTGTGGCGGTGAACCTCCCGGAGCGCAGCCTCTCGCCGCCGCGGGGCTCGGCGACGGCCCGCCTCAGCTCTCGATCAGGCGATGGAACTCGACCGTGTCGAAGATGTCCTCCATGCGGACCGCCAGTCCGTCCCGCAGCACCCAGGAGTGGACGAACGACAGGGTCGCCGAGGTGCCCCGCACCGAGGTCACCTCGCGCACCCCGAACACCGCCACCCGGTCGCAGGCGGCCACGAACTCCCGGGGCTCCAGGCGCATTCCGCCGAGTACGGCGGGGACGCGGGACAGGAACTCCCTGACGCCGTCGTGGCCCCGTCGGGTGCCGCCGAGCCCGTACTCGGCCATCCCGTCGGGATGCACCCACTCGACCTGGGGATCCAGGGTCGCCAGCAGCGCGCCCACGTCACGGGCGCGGAACGCCTGGTAGGCGCGCCGGACCAGCCGCAGATTACGGCTCTCCCTCTCCCTCTCCCCTTCCCTTTCCGCTCTCTCCGTCGTCTCCGGTATGGCCGTTGTCGCCGTTGCCGTAGTCATGCCGTCGGTCCCTTGTCAGATGCTGAGATGCTCGGGGTGCAGGGCGCGCAGGGTGCGCTCTATGCCGTCGCGCCAGCCGACCCGGCACGGGCCGGTCAGCCGCCGGCGCAGGGCCGGGTCGAACTGGTAGGTCTCCCGGGTGACCTCGCTCGGCACCAGCCGGGCCGGCACGCCGGTGAGGGCCTCGATGTGCCGGATGCAGTCGGTGACGCCCACCGACTCGTCACCGCCCCAGTTCACCAGCGTCGCCGGGACCGACGCGGCCCGCCACAGATGCGGGACCTGGTCGACGAGGTCGTCGGTGTACAGCAGCGAGCACCAGTTCTGGCCCTCCAGCGGTACGGCGATGGGGGCGCCGGCGAGCATCTGCCGGAAGTAGAGCATCGGCACCCCGCCGTAACTCCCCGGCCCGTAGGCGATGTTGAGCCGGGCGATGGTGGTGGGCAGGTCCAGCACCCGGGCGAAGGCGCGCACCGCGCCCTCGGTGGCGAGCTTGCCCATCGGGTAGGCGGGCAGCCAGTCCGCGGCGCCGTCGACCGGGTCCTCCTCGGTGTACCGGTGGTCCAGGGTCTGCCGCTTGTACAGCGCGCCCGTGGAGACGTACAGGAAGGCCTCCGCGGTGCGGCAGTGGTTCATCAGGTGTGCGGTGGCGACCGCGTTGATCTCGGCGGTGGCGTTGAAGTCGCCGTCCTCGCCGCGGCGCACCGCCGCGTGCAGCACGTGCGTGAAGTCCTCGGGGAGTCCCTTGAGCGCATGCGGCGACAGGTCGGTCATGTCCCACCGCCAGGTGGTGATCCCACGCCGGGCGAGGTCACGCTCGGCGGCCGGGTCGCCGAACCGGCCCAGGCACCACACGTCGTTGTGCTCGGCCAGCGCCTCGGCGACCGGCCGGGCGACCTGTCCGGTGCCGCCCGTGATCAGGATCTTCGCGCCGCGCAGGGGAGCGGCGGTGCCGGCCTGGGACCTCGTCATCGGTTTCCTTCCCGTCGGGTCGCGATCGCGTCGGCCTCGGCGAGGCGCAGGTCCAGCTCCCGGCGCAGGACCGCCTGGAACTCGGCCACGTGCGCCGGGGCCAGCATCGTGTAGTGCTCGCCGGGCACTTCCAGGTAGTGGTTGGGGCCGGTGGTGAACGCGTCCCAGCGGCGCAGTTCGTTGTCGAGCCAGTCCTGCCTGGTGCCGCGCAGCGGTATCGCGTGGAACACGCTCATCGAGGGAACCGAACCGCTCGGTTCGTAGGAGCGGCCGAGGTCGGTGAGGGAGTCGGCGAGTTCCGCCCAGGCGGCGAACCGCTCGACGGTCAGGTCGAGTTCGGCGAGCCGGTCGGCCGGGGCGAGTTCGATGAGCCGGGCGACCTGTTCCTCACGGGGCAGCGGGCGCAGCCGGGCCGGCAGCTCCAGGCTCTGCTTCTTGTCGATCAGCGCGAGGAAGAAGGCCAGGTTCGTCGCCGTCTCGGCGAAGTCCAGTTCCTCCATGCGGTACTTGATGTGCGGCGGCAGGTTGAAGCTGCCGACGAAGTCGACCCGTTCGCCGCGCTCTCGCAGCACCTTGGCGATCTCGAAGGCGACCGCGCCGCCGAAGGAGTACCCGGCGACCGCGTACGGGCCGTGCGGCTGCCGCCGCTGGACGGCGTCGGCGTAGCAGTCCACCATCTGCTCGAACGTCGCGAACGGCTTCTCGCCCTCGTCGAAGCCCCGGGCCCGCAGTGCGTAGAACGGCCGGTCGCCCGTGAAGTACTTGGCCAGGTTGATGAAGACCAGCACCTCGCCCACGCCCGGGTGCACACAGAACAGGGGCGTCTTGTCGCCGCCGGTCTGCATGGGCACCACGGGGTCGTACGCCGCGCTGCCGGAGCTGGTGCCCGCGTCGAGCCGCGCGGCCAGGGCACGGACCGTCGGAGCCCTCAGGACCGTGATGACCTCCAGGTCGCTCACGCCGAGCCGCTCGGTGACCCTGGCGCGCAGCCGCAGGATGTCCAGCGAGGTTCCGCCGAGGTCGAAGAAGTTGGCGGTGGCGCTGATCTCCGCGGGGCCGGTGCCGAACAGCTCGGCGTAGATCTCCGCGAGCACCTGCTCGGTCCGGCTCCCGGGGGCCGTGTGGCCGCCCAGCATGCGCAGCGTCAGTTCGCGCACGGCCCGCCGCTCGGCGTCGTACGCGCCCTCCTCCAGCCGTCGGCGCATCAGCGAGCGCTGGATCTTGCCCAGGCTGGTCTTCGGGAAGGCCTGCGGGGGCAGCGGCAGGACCAGAGCGGGCCGGAAACCCCAGTGCAGGACGACGGTGCTGCGGATGGCCGTGACGACCCGGTGCAGAGCGGCCTCGCCGATGGCGCCGGTGCCGGGTGCCGTGCCGCCCTCGGGGGCGAAGGCGATCACCAGCTGCTCGGTGTCGCTGCCGGCCGGGCGGACCGGGAAGGCGGCGACGTAGGAGCGGGCGACGCCGTCGAGCGGTTCGAGGGCGGCCTCGATGTCGTGGCTGAAGTAGTTGACGCCGTTGACGATGATGCTGTCCTTGCTGCGCCCGACCAGGGTCAGCCGCCCCTCGTCGAGCCGGCCCAGGTCGCCGCTGCGGAACCAGCCGTCGGCGGTGAACGCCTGCCGGGTGGCGGCCGCGTTGTTGTAGTACCCCGAGGTGATCATCGGGCCGCGCAGCTGGAGCTCGCCCACCTGTCCCTCGGGCAGCGGGCGGTCCTGCGGGTCGGCGATGCGGATCCCCAGACCCTGGACCGGGGTGCCGAGACCGGCGAACTCCGCGCCGCGGTCGACGTCCGGGAAGCCCTTGCGGGAGTACACGCTGCCCGCACAGGTCTCCGTCATGCCGAAGGCGGGCCACAGTGCGTCCCGTGCCAGCCCGTGGCGGGCGAGGCCGTCGAGGAACGCCTCGCCGGTGGCGACGACCACGGCCTCGCCGCCGCTGATGATGTGCCGCAGCCGGGACAGGTCCAGCTGCTCGCCGCTCGCACGCAGCCGCTCGGCGGCCGCGTTGATCAGACCGAGCAGGAAGTTCGGGGTGAAGGTCATGGTCACGCCGTGCCGGGAGATCAGCCGCAGGAACTCCAGCGGCTCCCCGAGGACGACCGGTGCCTCCACGTGCAGCTGGCGGCTGCCGGTGGACAGGGGCAGCAGATGACACTCCAGCAGGGCGGCCACATGGTCGAAGGAGACCCAGTTGAGGGTGGTGTCCCGGGCGGTGAGCCGGTGGTGGCCGTTCTTGGCGGCCATGGAGGCCAGCAGGTTGGCGTGGCTGAGGACGACCGCCTTGGCGTTTCCGGTCGATCCGGAGGTCAGGACGAGCACGGCGGTGTCCTCGGGCGCCGCGCGGTGGAAGTCGTCCGCGGCGCTTCCCCGGCCGGCCTGCAGTTCCTCCAGGGAGGCCACCGACAGTTCCGCCACGGGAGGCAATTCGGCTGCCAGCGCCCCGCCGGTGACCACGAGGGGCCTGCCGAGCAGGGTGTTCACGTGCTCCAGCTGGGCGCCCCAGCGCTCGCGGTCGCCACGCAGCGGTGCCATGGGGCACGGGACGAATCCGCCGAGCACCGCCGCCCAGAACATCGGCAGGAACTCCTGGGGCCGTTCGAGGATCAGCACGACCCGGTCGCCCGGCCGCAGCCCGCGGGCACGCAGCGCGGTCAGCAGGCGGGCGGATTCGGCCAGCAGTTCCGGATACGACTGGTCCCGCCAGGGTGCGTCGGCCGGGCCGAGGCAGTGGACGAGACCCGAGGCGGGGTACCGGTCGGCGGCGCTCAGCAGCAGGTCGGCGATAGAACCCGGTGTGGGGCATGCGGGGTTCACGGTCGTGTCTCTCCCTGTCTTCGGCACATCGCGGCGGACACCGCGCGGGCCGGAATGTGAAGGACGTGAAGGAACGGACGTGAGGTGCGATGTGAGTGACTTATGCGCGTCGGCCGGGACTGCTCTTCGGCCGTCCGGATTTCCTCGGACGTCGTGCGGAAAACCGGTTCTCGCCGCGGGATTTCCGGATCATGTCGGCCGTACCTTCCGGCCTGTGTCTTCCCCCGTGTGGCGACCGCTTCGGTGCGTTCGGAAAGCGGTGCGCAGATGGCTCGTCGTCACCCCGTCACCGTAGGCTGGTCAAGGCTCAAGGGCGGTTCGAGACAGGGTGGTTGGCCGGAAGGGGACAGCGTTGCGACAGCGAGTGAGGGCAAAGGTCGCGGACCGTGGCACAACCGGAAGTGGAGGGTCGACTTCGGGGAAGGGGTGTCAGTTTGCTGTCAGCGTTCCTGGAGGAATGCAGTGACTACCGCGAAAAGTAAGAGGACATGCACGACTGCCTCAGCAGGCTTGATCTTGTTGACCGACTCAGAGTAAACGAACTAGTGTCTGGAACGAATCTCGACCTCGCTCCCCGCCAAGAAGATTCACTGTTGAACAGTTCTAATTTCACAGATCTTGGCCGGGTGAGTCCGGAGGGTACGCCGACCGCCGGTGAGCGGTGTGCGTGAGACGCGACCACGTCTCGTGGTTAACCAAGGGGGAAATGTGACCGGAGCCGTCATCGACTCACCAGGGACGAACCGAGGACGGGAGCCCGACCCAGGAGGCCATGCGGCCCACGTCGAACAGACGCTGCTGCAGGCCCGGGCACTCATCGAATCCACCGTCTCCCACTACCGCCGGCACCGGCCCGGCGGATCCGACGGCACCCACACGAGCGTCGCGGTTCCGCGGGAGGCCCTCGTCCAGCTCCTCGGCGAGGCCCGCCACACGGTGTGCGTCGCACTGACCGCGCCCGACGAGTTCAGCGCCACCGTGAAAGGTCTGCTGACCTCGGCCCGCCCCGGCCCGAACGTCCGGGTGCTGTGCGCCACCGCGGTCGTGGACTGCACCCTGGCCCGGCTCAGCGCCGCAGGCGGCGCCCGCTTCGAGGTGCGGTGCTCGGAGGGCGAACTGCGGGACGCGGTCGTGGTCGACGGCGCCCGCGCCCTGGTGCGCACCCTGCCGGGCAGCGACGACGGCGGGGCCCAGGCCACCCTGGTGACCGACACCGCCGCCGTACGCGCCCTGGAGCTGCTCTTCGCCGGCACCTGGTCCCGCTGCCGCCGGCTCGACGACCACCTCGCCCTCGGGCAGCGGCTGCACAGCGATCTCAGCCGCAGGATCCTGGAGCGGCTGCGCTCCGGTCAGACCGACGACGTCGCGGCCCGCGAGCTCAACGTCTCCCTGCGTACCTATCGCCGCCACGTCGCCGAGATCATGCGGGAACTGGGTGCCACCTCCCGCTTCCAGGCCGGAGCGCGCGCGGTGGAACTGGGGCTGATGCAGCCGAAGTAGCCGGGCGGCCCGACAACGCCGTACACACCGCGCGCCCCGGGTGTACGGCGGCCCCTCTCGCAGCCGGGTGCCCGTGGCGCACCCGCACGCCCTCGCCGGCCGGTGCGCACACGGCCCGCCCCCGGACGCGGCCGATCCCACCGGCCGCCGACGGGCAGGCGCCCGACGAGCAGGAAAGCACCCTCGGCGAGGACAACGGGGAACGGGGAGTACGACGTGTCCGACAGGGCCGAGGACGAGCTGGAGCAGGCGCTCCTCCAAGTGCAGACCCTGATCGAGTCGACGGTGGCCATCCACCGCGACCGCAGCGTCCAGGAACAGCGGATCACCGTGATCGACGGCGGCTACCGCACGGTGCTCAGACAGGCGCGAGAACTCATCCACGGGGCGACGCGCAGCATCGACATCGTGCACGCCCGGATGCCGGACGCCCAGGAGGAACCGGGCGGCGGCGAGGGAGCCGAACGACAACTGATCTACGACGCGGCCGACACCGTCACGGTCCGGTTGCTCAGCAGTCCCGCGCTGGTCGACGAGGACTTCGTCCGCGAACAGCTCGGCATGGAAAGACCGGTGGCCATCCGCATCGCCCGGGTACCGCCCCTGCAGGCGCTCATGGTCGACGGCGCCGCCGCGCTCGTCGTCGCCGAGTCCGCCGTCGGGCGCCGCGCCTCCATGATCAGGGCCCCGGAACTGCTGCACACGCTGTCCACTCTCTTCGAGAACGTCTGGCGCGACGCCGTGCCCGCAGGCGAGCGCATCGTCTTCGGCAACCGCGACCGCAGCGCCCTCGCCCGCCAGATCCTCGCCGCCCTGTGGGCCGGCGTCACCGACGAGGTGGCCGCCCGCGACCTGGCCGTCTCGGTGCGCACCTACCGCCGCCATGTCGCGGAGATCATGGCCCTGCTCGGCGCCAACTCCCGCTTCCAGGCCGGAGTACGGGCCGCCGAACTCGGCCTGCTGCCCCCGGCCGCCCCGCCCGGCGGCCGCCCCGGCACCCGGCCGTGACCTCACCGCTGGCAGCTTCCTGAAACCTCTGTTGCCGCCCGGCGCGCCCCGACAGTTGTATGGAGCGCAAGAAAGGGATTCACCCCGTACGGGGCTTGCTGAATTCCTTCCCCGGCAGCGACCGAGAATCCCCCGTTTCCGGTCCGCCGGTGTGCGGGGATCCGCGCCCACCCATCCCGGCGCGGATCCCCGCCCCTACCCGGTGAATTCACGCGGAAGGCGGGTCCATGAGTCGCATGCCGGTAGCCCTGCTGTTTCCAGGGCAGGGATCGCAGAAAGAGGGCATGGGAGAACCCTGGCGGGACAGTCCGTCCTGGGAACTCACCGAGGACATCTCCGAGGTCACCGGAGAGGACATCGAAGAACTCCTGCTGCACACCCCGGGCGAGCGGCTGCGCCGCACCGACCTGGCCCAGCTCGCCGTGTTCAGCCTCTCCGTGATCGCCCACGCCGAGGCGGTGCGCCGCGACGTGCTCGGCGGCCCGGTGGCCGCCTGCGCGGGGCACAGCCTGGGCGAGTACGCCGCCCTGGTCGCCGCCGGCGCGCTCACCGTGCCCGCGGCGGCCGCCCTGGTCGCGGCCCGGGGCCGGGCCATGCGCGAGGCCGCCGAGGCCCGTGAGGGCACCATGGGCGTCCTCGTCGCCGCGCCACTGGACGAGGTGGCCGCCCTGACCGAACGGCTGCGGGCCGACGGCTTCGAGCTCTGGGTCGCCAACGTCAACGCCCCCGGCCAGACCGTCGTCTCCGGCTCCGCCGACGGCATCGACCGCATCGCCGACCAGGCCCCCTCCATCGGCGCCAAGCTGATCCGGCTCCAGGTCGGCGGCGCCTTCCACAGCCCCTACATGGCACCTGCCGCCGAGACCCTGCGCACCGCCCTGAAGAACACCGCCTTCGCGCCGGTGCACCTGCCCGTCGTGGCCAACGTGGATGCCGAGGCACACGCCGCCGACTGCGACTGGCCCGACCTCGGCACCCGCCAGCTCACCTCCCCGGTGCTGTGGGAACAGAGCGTGCACACCCTCGTCGGCCCCCCGCTCGGCTGCACCCGCCTCGTCGAACTCGGGCCCGGCCGCACCCTGGCCGGGCTGGTCCGGCGGATCACCCCGGACACCGAGGTCGTGTCGCTGGACGCCCCGGGCGCCCTGGACTGACCACTGACACGCACAAGGAGACCAACCCACCATGGCACTTGGCACCGAAAGCATCTGGCTGCGCAGGCACGCCACCGCCGCGCCGCCCCGGCTGCGGCTGCTGTGCCTGCCGCACGCGGGCGGCTCGGCCGGCTTCTTCCACGACTGGGGGCATGCCTTCGGCGACGACGTGGAGGTCCTGGCCGTGCGCTACCCGGGCCGGCAGGAACGCATCGCCGATGATCCTCCCGGCAGTGTCGAGGAGCTCGCCGAGGCCCTCGCCGACGAGCTGCCGCCCCTGCTGGACACCCCGCTGGCCGTCTTCGGCCACAGCATGGGCGCATCCGTCGGATACGAACTCGCGCTGCGGCTCCGGGACCGCCACCAGGTGAGCCCGCAGCTGCTGATGGTCTCCTGCCGCAAGCCCCCGCACCTGCTGACGCCGCGCTCCGCCGCCGTCACCGACGACACCGCGCTCATCGCGGAGGTACGGCGCCTGGGCGGCACCGATGCCGCGCTGCTCGCCGATCCGGACCTGCGCGAGCTGGTGCTCCCCGCGATCCGCGCCGACTTCGCCGCGGTCGCCCGTTACTCCGCCCGGCCCGGCATCCCGCTGGACTGCCCGGTGGCCGCCTACGTCGGCGCCGGCGACCCGGACGTCACCGCCGACGACATGGCCGGCTGGGCCGCCGTGGCACCGCAGGGCTTCGGCCTGACCGTGCTGCCCGGCGACCACTTCTACCTGGTGCCCCGGCGCGACGCCCTCGTCGCGGACATCCGCGCACGGCTGGCGGCACAGTGGTGAGCACCGCGACCCAGCCCCGGCGGACCAGCGGGGTCGGGGTACTCGACAAGGCGGCGACCCTGCTGGACATCGTCGAGGGCGGCCCCGCCTCGCTCGGCGACCTCGTCACCTTCAGCGGCCTGCCCCGGCCGACCGTGCACCGCCTCGCTATCGCCCTGGAGCGGCACGGACTGCTCACCCGCGACCGGCACGGCCGCTGGGTGCTCGGCCCCCGGCTCGACGCGACTGCCGTCGGTGTGCACCACGACCGGCTCGCGATGGCCGCCGGACCGGTCCTCGCCGAACTGCACACCATGACCGGCCTGGACGCCCGCCTCTACCGGCGCCGCGACGGCCTGCAGATCTGCGTCGCCGCCTCCGTCGACCCCTCCGGGCGCCCCGCAGCGGTGCCCGTCGGCTCGATCCGGCCGGCCTCCGTCGGGCCGATCGCCCAGGTGCTGCTGGCCTGGGCGGAACCCGACGAGCTGTACCAGGGACTGACCTCCGCCCGGTTCACCGCCGCCCAGCTCACCGTCGTACGCCGCCGCGGGTGGGCCTACGGGCCGGACGCCGTGCCACCCGGCAGCGTCTCCTACGCCGTACCGGTGTGCGCCGGGGACGGCAGGATCGCCGCCGCGCTCGCCCTCACCGGGCCCGCCGCGCGCATGCCCGAGGCGCCCACGCGCCGGCTCGGCGGTGCCATGTTCGACGCGGTGGCCGGGCTGACGGACGCATTGCTGCGACTGCGCCCGGATTTCCAGCCGGTCTGACCCGGCGCCGCCTGAATTCCCCCCGGGTGATGGCAGCTTGTTGCAGCCGTCATTGTGGGGGAACAAGCTCCTCCCGCACCATTTTCCTGGCGATGAAAAACGTGCCGCACGCCGATTCGAGCGGATTTAGCGGCCTACTGAGAAAAGGGGTAAGAGCGTGTCGACTGTCACGCGCGACGAGCGTCTGGAAACCATCAAGGAAATCGTCTGCGACATTCTTGAGATCGAGGAGGACGAGGTCACCGAGGTCAGTCTTTTCAAGGAGGAGCACAACGCCGACTCGCTCCGCGCCATCGAGATTCTCGCGGCCCTGGAGAAGGAGTTCGGCGTCGTCATCAACCAGAGCGAACTGCCCCGCATGGTGAACCTCAAGGGCGTCTACGAGGTCGTCTCGGAGCCGGCCGGCTGGTAGTCGAACCGCTCACGCGGACTGGGAGGTTGGCATGACGACGGCAGTGAGCGGCCCCGGCCGGATACGGCCGGAGCGGCACCGGGTGGTCCTCACCGGACTCGGGGTGGTCTCCAGCATCGGACTCGGCGCGAAGGAGTTCCTCCAGGGACTCAGTGAGGGCCGCAGCGGTGCCCGGCCCATCACCGTGTTCGACACCGAGGGCTTCACCCACGCGAACGGGTGCGAGATCACGGAATTCGACCCGCGGGACTGGATCAGCACCCTCGACGTGGAACAGCTCGGCCGGGCCGCGCAGTTCTCGACGGCGGCTGCCCGGATGGCCCTTCAGGACTCCGGTCTCGACCTGACCTGGCTGCGCGCCCGGCGCGGGCTGATCTCCATCGGCACCACCGACGGCGAGAGCT
The DNA here is from genome assembly GCF_042958635.1 of Streptomyces sp. NPDC007971. Lineage (NCBI taxonomy): Bacteria > Bacillati > Actinomycetota > Actinomycetes > Kitasatosporales > Streptomycetaceae > Streptomyces > Streptomyces sp. NPDC007971. Next base: position 16,580 of record NZ_JBIBJK010000004.1, on the reverse strand, counting down.
ACGATCTCGACCAGCTGGTCGAGCACGAACTCGCCCACGGCACAGGAACGTTCGACCCCGCGGTCGCCCGGCGGGTACCGGCCGGGCGACTGTCGGTGGCCATCGCCCAGGAACTGGGCCTGAGCAATGTGGAGGCACTCACCATCCCCACCGCCTGCTCGGCGGGGAACTACGCCATCGGCTACGGCTTCGACGCCGTCAGCTCCGGCGAGGCGGACTTCGCCTTCTGCGGCGGCGCCGACGCCATGTGCCGCAAGACCTTCACCGGCTTCTACCGGCTCGGCACCATCGCCCCCGACCGCTGCCAGCCCTTCGACGTCGACCGCAAGGGCATCCTCACCGGGGAAGGCGCCGGCGTCCTCGTCCTGGAGCGGCTGGAGACCGCCCTGGAGCGCGGCGCCACCATCTATGCCGAGGTCCTCGGCTACGGCCTCAACTGCGACGCCCACCACCAGGTGGCGCCCGACCAGGACAGCGTCGCCGGCCTCATGCGGCTCGCCCTGGACAACGCCGGCGTCGCGCCGCACGAGGTGGACCTCATCTCCGCCCACGGCACCGGCACCAAGGCCAACGACATCACCGAGGCGGGCGCCATCCGCCAGGTCTTCGGGGACACGCCTCCGCGCACCGTCTCCATGAAGTCGATGCTCGGTCACTCCATGGGCGCGGCCAGCGCACTCGGCGCCATCGGCTGCGCCCTGGCCATCAGGAACCGCTTCATCCCGCCCACCATCAACCACGTCACCACCGACCCCGAGTGCGACGTCGACTGCGTGCCGAACCACGCGGTGGAAGCCGACCTGAGGATCGTCCAGAACAACGGGCTGGCGTTCGGCGGCAACAACGCGGCGGTGCTGCTCGGCCGCTACGACGCCGACCCGGCCGACGCCGGCACGGTGGCCGACGCGAACGACATGACCAGGGAGGCGTCATGACGCACCGTCCCATCGTCGGAATGGGCGCCGTCGCCGCCACCGGCCACGGTGTCGACGAACTCTTCGACGCCCTGTGCCGCGGCACCAGCGGCCGCGCGGAGCTGCGCGGCTTCGACCGCACCAGGTTCCGCGCCCAGCACGCCTACGAGGTCGACGACCGGCCCGTGGCCGGCCAGGACATACCCGGCCGGGCGACCCGGCTGCTGCTCGACGCGGTCGGCCAGGCCGCCGCCGACGCCGGGCTCGGTGAGGACCTCCGCGGCATACCCGTACTGGTCGGCACCGGCCTGAGGGAGCTGCGTTCGATGGAGCTGTGGTGGCGTGACGGCTCCCCGTTCGCCGACTCCGGACTGCACTTCGGCACCGGGCTGCGCGAACGCTTCGACGCCGACGTCACCCACACCTTCTCCAACGCCTGCTCCGCCTCGCTGTATGCGCTGGCGCTCGCCTCGGACCTGCTCGACCAGGAGGGGGACGGCGCCCCCGACACCGTGATCGTCGCCGGTGTCGACGTCCTGACGGAGTCCATGTACGGGCTGCTGGAACGCGTCCACCCGCAACCCCCGGACCGGGTACGGCCCTTCGACCGCAACCGCACCGGCGTCCTCATGGGCGACGGCGCCGCCGCCGTCGTCCTGCGCCGCACCGACGACGGCAGCCGCCGGGTCCACGGACGGCTGCGCGGCGTCGCCGTCAACTGCGACGCCTACCACGTCACCGCACCGTCCCCGGACGGCATCGCCCAGGCCATGCGCACGGCCCACCGGATCGCCGGCGTCAAGCCGTCCGACATCGACCTGGTGATGCTGCACGGCACGGGCACCCTGCTCAACGACGAGGCGGAGGCCGCCGCCCTGCGCGAGGTGCTCGGAGAGGACGCCTCCGCGCCGCTGATGACCGCCGTGAAGTCCATGACCGGTCACACCTCCGGTGCCTCCGGACTGATCAACCTGATCGTCGGCGTCCGCGCCCTCCAGGAGGGCCGGGTGCCCCCCACGGCGGGCTTGGACGACCCGGTCGACGAGGCGGCGTCGTTCCGCTTCGTCACCGGCGAGCCCGCGATCGGCCGCGAACTCAACGTGGCCCAGCTCAACGCCTTCGGATTCGGCGGCATCAACGCCGTCGCCCTTGTGGAGGGGACCCGATGACCGACACGACCACCGAAGCCACCGTGGTGGTCTCCGGCGCCGCCGTACTGCTGCCGGGTGCCGACACCGTACGGGCCCTGGCCGACGGACCGGCCCCCGGCGCGGCCCCCGTCGAACCGGCCGACCACGTCGGCCGCAAGGGACTGCGCTACAAGGACCGGGCCACCCAGCTCGGCTACGCCCTCACCGCCGCCGCCCTGCGGGACGCCGGGCTGCTCGGCGAGGACGGCCTGACGGTGGCCGCCGAGACGACCGGCATCGTCGCCAGCTCCAACTTCGGCAACCTGGACACCGTGGCCCGCGCCCTCGACACCATCCGCGAGGAGACCGTCACCGCCACCAGCCCCATGGACCTGCCCAACGCCTCCAGCAACGTCATCGCCTCCTCCGCGGCCATCCGCTACGGGCTGCGCGGCCCGAACCTGATGGTCTGCAACGGCGAGACGTCCGGCCTGGACGCCGTCCACTGGGCGGCCACCATGATCGCGGCCGGCCGTGCCGACCGGTTCCTGGTGCTCGGCGTCGAACCCGACAACGAGGTCGTACGCCGTCTGCTGGGCGGGAGCCGCGCCGTCGACGGCGGAGCGGCCCTCGTCCTGGAGGCCCGCGCCGCCGCCACCCGGCGCTCCGCCACCGTCCGCGCCGTGCTCGGCGCCTACCGCAGGGCGGCGGACGAGACGCACCGGCCGGCCGGCCACTGGGAACTGCCCGCACACCTCGGCAGCGCCTCCGGCGCCCACGGGGTGCTGCAGGTGGCCGCAGCCGTCGGCTGGTTCGACGCGGGCCGGCGCGAGCCGGTGCGGGCCGTGGCCGGCGGCGCCCACCACGACGCCGGGGCGGGCCTGCTGCTGCTCGCGCCCGAAGCCGCCTGAGACCGGCGAGGAGAAGAACCCCATGAACACGCACATCGACCTGCGACCCGTCTCCGTCGAACAACGCACCGACGGCAGCGGCCCCCGCGTCCTGCTGCTGCACGGCCTGGCCGCCAACGACAGCGTCTGGGAGCGCACCCTGCCGCTGCTGCCGGACGGGTGCCGGGTGTGGACCGCCCGGCTGCCCTGGCGCACCGAGACCATCGCCGACTGGGACGAGCAGCCCAACCTGCGCGGCCGGCTCGCCCAGGCCCTCTCGGCCGTGCCCGGCGGCGCCGAGGTGGTGGTCGCCCACTCCATGGCGGCCAACGTCCTGCTGGACCTCCTCGACCAGAAGCAGCGGGGCGGTGTCGACGCGCTGCGCCGCTTCGGCATCCGGGCCCTGGTGCTGGTGTCGCCCTTCTACCGGGCGGCCGCCGAGGAGTTCGACTGGACCACCATCAGCTACTACCTCAACGACTTCCACCTGATCATGGAGGAGGGCATCCGCGTCCACTCGGGCGGCCGGATCCCCGCCGACGTCCAGGAGGCCATGGGCCTGCGGGTGCGCGACCGGGTCGGCCCGCACGGCTGGCTGCGGTTCTTCGACCTCTATCTGCGCACTCCCGCGCTGGAGACCGGCCGCATCACCGTGCCCACCCTGGTGCTGGGCGGCGAGACCGACTTCGCCGCCCGTCCCGCGGAGAGCCTCGCGCTCGCCCGGGCCCTGCCCGACGCCACCGCCCGCATCCTGCCCGGCTGCGGACACTTCCCGATGATCGAGGCGGCCGAGGAGTTCGCCGCCGAGGTCGGCAGTTTCGTCAACTCGACCCTGGGCCTCTCCCCGCGCGAGGGAGCCGCCCCCGTCCACGCACTGGAGCCCCAGCGATGACCCTCGTCACGGACACCGCCGTCAAGGCGCTGCTCACCACCGCCACCACCACGCAGGTGCGCCCCCGCTACGAGGGCTCCAACATCTGCACCTGGATCGGGTTCAAGCACGTCAACTACCTCGTCGAGGAAGCCGTCCTGGACCACTTCCGGCAGGCCGGACTGCCCGCCCGGGCGCTGTACGAGGAGCACGGGCTCGGCCTGGACCTGGTCTCGATCGACACGCGCATCCTGCACGCCTTCCACATGGACGACGTCGCCGAGGCGCAGGTCGTGCCCTGGACCAAGGACGGCGACGCGACCCTCGGGTTCAAGGTGACCGTCCAGTTCGAGCGCGACGGCGAGATCCACAAGGCCGTCACCTCCAAGGTCCGCGTCTCGCTGCGCATGGACACCTATCTGGAGGCGGCCGGCGAGGTGCCCGAACAGCTCGCCCGCTTCGCCGTCACCGGCCTCGGTGACGACCTGGAGCGCGAGCCGGGCACCGCGGCACCGGCCGAGGAGGAGATCCTCGCCTCTCTGACCGCCGGGCAGAACGCCTACGCCTGGAAGTGGAACATCCCCTACCCGTACTGCCACTTCACCGAGCGCATCCAGATGTCCGGCTACCTGAGGCTGATGGAGGAGGGCAAGGACCGCTTCGTCGCCGACCGCGGCATCTCCATCAAGACCCTGCTGGACGACCGCCGCTGGATCCCCGTCGTGCCCCGCTCCGACATCCGCATCCTCGACGAGGCCCTGATGGAGGAGGACCTGTACACCGTGTACACGGTGGAGGAGGTCTTCAAGGACTTCACCTACACCTCCCGCATGGACTGGTACGTGCTGCGCGACGGCAAGCTGGTGAAGACCGCCACGGGACGCATCGTCCACGGGTACGCCCTCATCGAGAACCGCCGGGACTGGAAGCTCGTCAACTTCGACCAGCGCGTCCTGGACGCCCTCAACGGCACGGCGCAGCAGGCGTGACGGAGCAGGCGACAGGCGGCGTGACGGAACAGGCGGCCGACGGCGCCGACTGGGAGGGCAGCACCCCCCGGCTGCTGCTCGTCGAGAGCCAGGCAGGCACCGGCGCGGACACCGGGTTCCGGCGCGACGCGGTCACCCAGGTGATCACCGGGCAGTCCGCCCTGCTCTTCCTGGTCCAGGAAGGCGTCGTGCTCGCGGTACCGGGCAGCGACGCGGACCTGGACCGGTTCCAGAAGGAGGGCGGGGTGCTCGCGGCGGACAGCTTCTCCCTGGCCCAGCACGGGCTCGACACCGCGGGCCTGAGGCCCGAACTGCGCGTCGTCGGCATGGACGTGGTGGCGGGCTGGATCCTCGATCCGGCGGTCCGGGTGGTGTGGCATTAGGTGGCCAGGCAGATTCCGCACACCGATGTGCTCCTCACCCTCATGGGCGCCCCGCACGCCGGCGACCAGGTCACCAGCGCGCTGCGGCTCACCCAGGCGCTGCTGGAGCGCGGCGCCGCCGTCCAGGTGTGGACGTGCGGGTACGCCACCTTGCTGACCCAGGCCGGACAGGGCCCCGACAAGCCGCGCAACCTCGCCGAGTGGAACCGGAGTTACCCGTCCCTGCCCGGGCTGGCCGAGGAACTGCTGCACGCCTTCCCGGACCGGCTGCACTGGTACGGCTGCCGGTTCTGCAGCGACGACCGGGGCGTGGTGGAACACCTGCCCCAGGTGGTGCTCCGCCCGCCCGCCGGCTACGCGGCCAACGTCGCCGCCGCCGACAAGACCCTGCTGATCGGAGTGATCTGATGGATCATCGGTCATCCGGTGGTCAGCGGGTGCTGGCGATCGTGGAGCGCGGCTACCGGGGCACCCTGGACAAGCAGTTCTTCGACGAGCTGTACCTCGCCACCGAACTGCACCGCCAGCTGGGCGGCCTGGACATCCTGCTGCGCGGCTCCGCCGTCACCTACGCACTCGACGCGCCGCCCCCACCGGCCCTGCGGATCGGCGCACGCACCGTCGACACCGTCACCGACCCCCGCGCGGGCCTGCGCTCGCTGCTCGCGGCGGGAGTCGGCGTCTGGGTCGAGGAACCCGCCCTCGCGGCACTCGGCTCCCCCCGCCGGCCCCTGCCCGGCATCCGGCTCGCCCAGGAGGGCGAAGTGGCGGCCCACTGGCAGGACTACCGGGCGGTCTTCTTCCTCTGACCTGCCCGCCCCACCACGCCCCCCACCACCTGCATCCCCAGTATCCGAATCCCCAGTATCCGAATCCCCAGCACCCGGATCCCCCCACCCGCACCGCCCGAACCGCCGGACCCCGGCTGCCCCGGTCTCCGGCCCTCGGTACCGGGGTCCGGGGTCCGGGGACCAGGGACCGGGCCACCGAACACCTGCGTCTCCGAACGCTCCGAACGGAAGGAACACGTGACGGTCATGACCACTCCCGCCACGGACACCGGGCACCCGGTGATCACCGCCTGGTCGGCCGTGTCGCCGTACGGCATCGGCAGGGACGCGTACGCAGCGGGCCTGCGCGAGCGGCGCGGCACCGTCACCGGCCTCGGCCCCGAGCACGGCGACACCCCCGACGGCGTCGGCTGCGTCGTGCCCTCCTTCGGCGTGCGCGAGGTGCTCGGCAAGAAGGGCACACGCTCCATGGACCGGGTCACCGGGCTCGCGGTGACCGCCGTCGGGGCGCTCCTCGACGACGCCGAGCGCAACCGCGCCGTGGGCACCGGCGAAGGCGCCGCGTTCACCCTCGGCACCACCACCGGCAGCGCCCAGTCGATGATGGACTTCACCCGCGACTCGCTCACCGGCGAACAGCCCTTCTTCGTCGACCCGGCGCGCTTCCCCAACACCGTGATGAACTGCGCCGCGGGCCAGAGCGCCATCTGGTACCAGCTCAAGGGCCCCAACGCGACCATCGCGGGCGGCCGCACGGCGGGCCTGCACGCCCTCAACTACGCGCGCCGGCTGCTCGGCTCGGGCCGCGCCCGCACCGTACTGTGCGGAGCCGCCGAGGAGTTCTCGCAGGCCCGTGCCTGGCTGGAGCACCACTGCGGCGACGGCGCCGACGCGACGGCCCCGCCGCTCGGCGAGGGCTGCGCGATGCTCCTGGTGGAACCGCCGGCACCCGAGGACGCCGGGCAGCCCGTGCTCGCCGAGATCCTCGCCGTCGAACTCGGCATCGTCCTCGACGGCGCCGACCCGTACCCCGCCCTCGTGTCCTGCCTGCGCACGGCGCTGCGCCGGGCCGGGGTCGAGCCCGCCGACGTGGCGGCCGTCGCCCGCTCCGGCGCGCCCGGCCGCGAGGGCGGCGCCGAGACCGAGGCGGTGCAGGAGGTGCTGGGCGCCGCCGCCCCCGCGGACCTGACGCCCGCCCCGCTGATCGGCGACACGGGCGCCGCCGCGGCCGCCTTCCAGGCCGCCGCCCTCCTCGCACACGCCGCGGACCGGCCGGACCGGGCGGCCGGCCGCATCGGTGTGATCACCTCCGTGGACCGCACCGGCAGCGTCGGCTGCGCCCTGCTCCGGCTGCGCTGACCACCGCCCGACCCCACTGCCCGCCTCCCCGCATTCCGGAAAGGACCCAGCCGTGCTGGACAAGGAAGAACTGCGCGCCGTCGTGGCGCAGGTGCTCGACGTCGACGTCACCGAGGTGACCGACGACGCCCGGTTCGTCGACGACCTGGAGGTCGACTCCCTGATGGCCCTGGAGGTCGTCGTGATCCTGGAGAAGAAGTACGGCATCAAGCTGCCGGAGTCCGACCTCAAGCAGATCGTCACCCTGCAGAGCGCCTACGAGCTCCTGCTCGCCAAGCTCGACGCGGCGCGGGTGGCCTGATGACCGGCGCCAGTCCGCTCGCGGGGGCCGTGGAGGTGCTGCCCGGCGACGGCGAGTACGCCACCGCGGCCCGCTTCACGGTGGACGCCGCCGAGACCGTGCTGCCCGGCCACTACCCGGGGTTCCCGATCTTCCCCGGCGTCTGTCTCGTGGAGTGCACCCACCAGGGCGCCCTCGCCACCGTGCCCGAGAAGGCCGAGGCCGTCTCGCTGGCCGCCGTGGAGTCGGCCCGGTTCACCGGCCCCGTCTTCCCCGGCGACCGGGTGGACATCGCCATGGCCTGGAAGCAGACCCCGGCAGGCGACTGGCAGTGCCGGGCCAAGCTCCGCACCGGGCGCGGACCGGCCGCGAGCGTCCGGCTGCGCTACGCCCCGCGGGCGGCCGGCGAGGCGGCGGCATGACCGGCCAGCGCGAGATCCGGGCCCGGCTGCCGCACCGCTTTCCCATGCTGCTGGTGGACCGGCTCGTCGACATCGTCCCCGGCGAGCGGCTGGTCGCCCTGAAGGCGGTCACCTGCAACGAGCCCTGGTACGAGAAGCACGGCCCCGAAACCCCGGACGAGGACTTCGCCTACCCGCCCGCGCTCCTGGTGGAGTCCTGGTGCCAGGCCGCCGGCGTCCTCGCCACCTGGGACGACCCCAACCCGGACGTCCTCAAGGGCCAGGTGATGCTGTTCGGCGGGATGACCGGTGTCGTCCTGCACCGCCCGGTGCTGCCCGGCGAGGTCCTGGAGCACCGCGTCCGGCTCGACCGCAGGGTCGACGACACCGTGCTCTTCGAGGGCGAGTGCCGGTCCGCGGGTGAGCCGGTGATGAGCGTCGAACGCATCGTCATGGCCTTCCGCCCCGCCTCCGTCCTGCGACCGGACGGCGACTGACACACCCTCACGAAAGAGACAGCCATGACCGACAGCACCAACCGGGTGGCACTCGTCACCGGCGGGTCGCGCGGCATCGGGCGGGCCACCGTCCGCGCGCTGGCCCGCGACGGCTTCGACGTCGCCTTCTGCTACCGCTCGGACGACGCCGCGGCCCGCACCCTGGAGAAGGAGGGCGAGGAGTTCGGCGTCCGGATCGCCGGCACCCGCGTGGACGTCGCCGACGCCACCGCGGTACGTGCCTGGGTCGAGGCGACGGAAGCGGACCTGGGCGCCCTGGACGCCGTCGTCACCGCCGCCGGCATCACCCGCGACAACCCGCTCGTCCTCATGACGGACGAGCAGTGGCGTCAGGTGATGGACACCAACCTCGACGGCGTCTACCACGTGTGCCGTGCCGCGGTCTTCGGCATGATGAAGCGCCGCGGCGGAGCCGTCGTCAACATCTCCTCGGTCGCCGGGGTGCACGGCCACGCCACCCAGACCAACTACTCCGCGTCCAAGGCCGGGATCATCGGCTTCTCCCGGGCCCTGGCCAAGGAGACCGGACGCTCCGGCATCCGGGTCAACGCCGTCGCCCCCGGCTTCATCGACACCGACATGGTCGCGGAGATGAACGACAAGGCCCGCAAGGACGCCCTGGCCGGCATCCCGCTGCGCCGCATGGGCACCGCCGAGGAGGTCGCCGACCTGGTCGCCTACCTGGTCTCGGACCGGGCCGCGTACATCACCGGCGCCGTGCTCCAGATCGACGGCGGCATCACGCTCTGAGGCCCCCGGCCGGCTCGACCCCGACCCCGAACAACCCCTGAAAAGACGACAGTTGGAGGCGGTGATGGCACGACGCGGACCGCGCTGGTACTTCTCCTTCCGCAGCCCCTACTCCTGGATGGCCTACCGGGACCTGCTGGACCACCACCCGGACGTCGCCGACCGTATCGAGTGGCTGCCGTTCTGGGAGCCCGACCAGCCGGCCCTGGACGAACTGGAGCGCGACAACGTCACGCTGCCCTACGTCCCCATGTCCAGGGAGAAGCACCTCTACATCCTCCAGGACGTGCGCCGCCTCGCCCGGGCGCGCGGCCTGGAGATGGTCTGGCCGGTGGACCCCGCGCCGCGCTGGGAGGTCTCGCACCTCGCCTACCTCGCCGCCGAACACCTCGGCGCCGGCCGCGAGTTCATCGCCGAGACCTACCGGGCGCGCTGGGAGCACGGCGAGGACATCTCCGACCCCCGCACCATGGCCCGGATCGGCCGGGACATCGGTGTCGACCCCTTCGTCCTGGAACACGCGCACGACGATCCGACCATCCGGGAGATCGGCCTGCGAGCACTGAACTCGCTCCACCGCGACGGTGTGTTCGGCGTGCCCTTCTTCATCGTCGGATTCGACAAGTACTGGGGAGTCGACCGACTGCCCGGATTCGTCGAATCGGTACGGGCGAAAGCCGCAGCCTGACCGATCGGGAAGCATCGCAAAAAGACTGCAGAAGTCTCAGAGAAAGGCGAACAGCATCATGGCCACCAATCCTTTCGAGGACGACGGCGCGACCTACTACGTACTCGTCAACGACGAGGGCCAGTACTCCCTGTGGCCCTCGTTCGCCGAGGTGCCGGCGGGCTGGACCGTGCGGCACGGCGCGGCGGCCCGGCAGGAGTGCCTCGACCACATCAACGAGCACTGGACGGACATGCGTCCGACCAGTCTGGTCCGCTCCATGGGCGGCTGACCAGGGCACACGCGGTCGGATACGAACGGGCGTTGGCAGTTGGCTGCCAACGCCCGTTCCGCGTGTCCGGGACCGTTTGGCAGCTTGATGCAGTGGGCATTGTCGGCGAATTCCGATGGGTGCGAGAGTTCAATGCGTTCCCCGGCAAACCACGGTACGGACCCGCTCACTGCTCGGGATTTTTCAATGAAGTTGCCTGTTAGGGGTGGATGAGAGTCATGCTTGGAGACGGTATACCGCTGACCGCGGCCCAGGCCGGAATCTGGTTCGCCCAGCAGCTGGATCCGAAGAACCCGATCTACAACGCGGCCGAATATCTGGAGATCCGGGGGGCCATCGACACCGGCATTTTCGAGCAGGCGCTGCGCCGCCTCGTCGAGGAGGCCGAAGCCCTCAGGATGCGTGTCGTCGAGGACGGCGAGGGCCTGTGGCAGACCGCCGACCCGGACCCGCACTGGATGCTCGAACAGCTGGACCTGCGGCACGAGGACGACCCGGAGACGGCGGCCGAGCAGTGGATGCGCCAGGCCCTCGCGGAACCCGTCGACCCGCGCTACGACCTGCTGTTCCGCTTCGCCCTGCTGCGCGTGGCCACCGACCGCTACCTCTGGTTCTACCGCTACCACCACGTGACCGTGGACGGCTTCGCCGTCGCCCTGCTCGCCCGCCGGGCCGCCGACCTGTACACCGCGCTCGCCGCCGGTCAGGAGCCGGAGCCCAGCGGATTCGGCACGGTCGCCGGCCTGGTCGCCGCCGACACCGACTACCGCGCCGGTGAACGCTTCACCGCCGACCGCACGTTCTGGCAGGAGCGGCTGGCCGGCTGCCCCGAGCCGGTCGGCCTGTCCGGACGCACCCCGGTCATGGCGCACGGCCTGGTCCGCCGCACCTCCTTCCTCCCCGCGGACGGCCTGGAGCGGCTGCGGGACACCGCACGCGAGGCCGGCGTCACCTGGCCGGCGATGATGATGACCGCCGCCGCCCTGTATCTGCAGCGCTCCACCGGAGCGGACGAGGTCGTCCTCGGCGTCCCCGTCTCCTGCCGCCTCGGCCGCGCCGCCCGCTCGGTGCCCGGCATGGTCTCCAACGTGGTGCCGCTGCGGGTGCCCGTCACCCAGGACCTGACCCTGGACACACTGCTCCACCAGGTCTCGGCGGAGCTGCGCGCGGTGATGAAGCACCAGCACTACCGGTACGAGGACCTGGTCCGCGACCGCAATCTGCTGGGCGGCGGGGGACGGCTCGTCGGCCCCGAGATCAACATCATGATGTTCGACTACGGGCTCGCCTTCGGCGCGTACCCGGCCGTCGTGCACAACCTCTCCATCGGCCCCTCCGACGACCTCTCCGTGATCGTCTACGAGCGCTCCGACGGACGGGGCCTCCAGGTCGACTTCGACGCCAACCCCGCCCTCTACGCCGACGAGGAGATCGCCGCCCATCAGCACCGCTTCATCGGCTTCCTGGAGCGGCTGGCCGCGGCCGGCCCCGCTACCCCGGTCGGGCACATCGAACTCCTGGACACCGCCGACCGCGACCTGGTGGTACGGGCGCACAACGACACCGCGCACCCCGTGCCGGACACCACCCTGGCCGAGCTGCTCGCACAGCAGGCCGGGCGCACTCCCGAGGCCGAGGCCCTGCGCTTCGAGAACACGGGCCTGACCTACCGGGAACTGCACACCCGCGCCGACCGGCTCGCCCACCTGCTGCGCGCCGCCGGCGTCGGGCCGGAGAGCCTCGTGGCGCTGGCCGTGCCCCGCTCCGTGGAACTGGTGACCGCCCTGCTGGCGGTGGTCAAGGCGGGCGCCGCCTACCTCCCCGTGGACCCCGACTACCCGGCCGAGCGCATCCGGTTCATGCTCTCGGACGCGCGCCCCGCGCTGCTGCTGACCACCACGTCGACGGCCGCCGCCCTGCCCGACGAACTGCCCGTGCCCCTGCTCGTCCTGGACACGGACGACACCGCGGACCGGCTCGCCGCCGAGCCCGGCACCCCGCCCGGCGGCCCGGCCCCGGCCGGCGACCAGCCGGCGTACGTCATCTACACCTCCGGCTCCACCGGCCGCCCCAAGGGCGCCGTCGTCTCCCACCGGGCCATCGCCAACCGGCTGCTGTGGATGCAGCACCGCTACGGACTCGGCACCGACGACCGGGTCCTGCAGAAGACTCCGTCCGGGTTCGACGTCTCCGTCTGGGAGTTCTTCTGGCCCCTGATCACCGGCGCCACCCTCGTCGTCGCCCGCCCCGAGGGACACAAGGACCCCCACTACCTGGCCGGGCTGATCCGGGCCGAGCGGATCACGACCACGCACTTCGTCCCCTCCATGCTCGACGTCTTCCTCCAGGAACCGGCCGCCGCACGCTGCACCGGACTGCGCCGGGTGATCTGCAGCGGCGAGGCGCTCCCCGAGGAGCTCCAGAACCGCTTCTTCCAGGTGCTCCCGCGGGTCGGGCTGTACAACCTCTACGGACCGACCGAGGCGGCCGTCGACGTCACCTGCTGGGAGTGCGCCCCCGGAGCCGGCCCCGTGCCCATCGGCCGGCCCGTGTGGAACACCCGTACCTACGTCCTCGACGCGGCGCTGCGCCCGGCCGCGCCCGGCTCCCCGGGCGAGCTCTACCTCGCCGGCGTGCAGCTGGCCCGCGGCTACCTCGGCCGGCCCGGCCTGAGCGCCGAGCGGTTCGTCGCCGACCCGTACGGCCCGCCCGGATCGCGGATGTACCGCACCGGCGACCTCGCCCGCTGGACCGCCGACGGCGCGCTCGTCTACCTCGGCCGCACCGACGACCAGGTCAAGATCCGCGGCCTGCGCATCGAACTCGGCGAGATCGAGGCCGTCCTCGCCCGGCACCCGGGCGTCCGCCACGCCGCCGTGGTCACCCGCGAGGACCAGCCGGGCGAGAAACGGATCGTCGCCTACGTCGTACCTGCCGACGGCAGCGGTCCGGGCCCCGACGAGCTGCGCGGCGAACTGGCCGGCCGGCTGCCGGACCACATGGTCCCCACGGCGTTCGTCAGCCTGCCGGAACTCCCCGTCACCCCCAACGGCAAGCTCGACCGGCGCGCGCTGCCCGCCCCCGAACGCGCCGCGCCCGGCACCGGACGCGCCCCCGGCAGCCCGCGCGAGGAGATGGTCTGCCAGCTCTTCGCCGACGTGCTGGGCGTGCCCCGGACCGGCATGGACGACAACTTCTTCGGCCTGGGCGGCCACTCCCTGCTCGCGACCCGCCTGGTCGCCCGGGTCCGTGCCACCTTCGGCGCCGAACTGACCATCCGCAGCATCTTCGAGGCCCCCACCCCCGCCCTCCTCGCGGCCAGGATCGCGGGCGGCGACCGGCAGGAGGACCCGCTCGACGTGGTGCTGCCGCTGCGCCCGCACGGCAACCGCCCCGCCGTCTTCTGCGTCCACCCGGCCGGCGGGCTCGGCTGGTGCTACGCCGGACTCATCCGCCACCTCGACCAGGACGTGCCCGTGTACGCGCTCCAGGCCCGCGGCCTGGACGGCACCGGCTCCCTGCCCGCCTCCTTCCACGAGATGGCGGCCGACTACATCGAGCAGATCCGCCGGGTACAGCCGCACGGCCCCTACCACCTGCTGGGCTACTCCTCCGGCGGGATCGCCGCCCACGTCATCGCCTGCGCCCTCCAGGCCGCCGGCGAGGAGGTCGGACTGCTCGCGATCCTCGACACCTACCCCGGGCAGACCTTGGCCGAGCTGGGCGAACAGGAGATCCTTGCCGACCTGCTGCGCTGGGTCGGATACGACCGCCGCTACCTCGGCAGGAAGCCCCTCAGGCACGACAAGGTCATCCAGATCCTGCGCAAGCTCGGCAGCTCCCTCGCCAGCCTCGAACCCCACCACATCGAGGCCATCGGCCGGGTCTACGCCAACGGCCGGGAGCTGGTCCACGAGTTCGTGCCCGACCGGTTCCACGGAGACGTCACGGTCCTGGTCGCCACCCTCGACAAGGTGGACATCTCACCCACCCCGGAGACCTGGCGCCCCTACGTCGGCGGCGAGATCACCGCCCACCACCTGGAGCGCAGCCACAACGACCTCATGAAGCCCGCGGCCCTCGCCGAGATCGGCCGGATCCTCGCGGCCGAGCTGCAGCGCATCGACGCCGCGGTCCCCGAGCCGTCCACAACCGGCGTCTGACGCAACCGACAGCGCAACCGACAGCCATTCAAGGGTGGTTAACACGATGAACGACACCGTGCGCGCCGTGCCGGACGCCGACCCGACGGAGCTGATCGAGGCCCAGGCCGCCCGCACCCCGCACGCCACCGCCGTGCTCTTCGAGGGGCAGCACCTCACCTACGCCACGCTCAACGCCCGTGCCAACCGGCTCGCCCGAGCACTCGTGGCCCGCGGCGCCGGCCCCGAAACCCTGGTGGCGGTGAGCCTGCCCCGCTCCCTCGACCTGCCCGTCGCGCTGCTGGCCGTGCTCAAGACCGGTGCCGGATACGTGCCGCTGGACCCCGACTACCCGGCCGAACGCGTCCGCTACATCCTCGACGACGCCCGCCCCGCCCTGCTCCTCGACGCCGACCGGCTCGCCGCGACGGAGGCCGAGGGAGCCGGTCTCCCCGGCGCGGACCTCACCGACGCCGAACGCCTCGCCCCGCTGCGGCCCGCCCACCCCGCGTACACGATCTACACCTCCGGCTCCACCGGCCGGCCCAAGGGCGTGCTCATCACCCGCCGCAACATGCTCAACTTCCTGTCCTTCATGGCGGACCGCTTCCCCCTGACCGCCCGGGACCGGCTGCTCGCCGTGACCACCGTCGCCTTCGACATCGCCGTCGTCGAGCTGTACCTGCCGCTCATGACCGGAGCCGGGGTGGTCGTCGCCCCCCGCGACACCGTCATCGACCCCGCCCGGCTCGGCGCGCTCGCCACGGCGAGCGGTGCCACCGTCCTGCAGGCCACCCCCTCGTTGTGGCAGGCCCTGACCGCCGAACAGCCCGACGCCGTGCGCGGCCTGCGCATGCTGGTCGGCGGCGAGGCCCTGCCCCCGTCGCTCGCCTCCGCGATGACCGCGCTCGGCGCCGAGGTCACCAACCTGTACGGGCCCACCGAGACCACCGTCTGGTCGAGCACCCTGCGCCTCGAGGACGCCGGCGTCCTGCCCAGCATCGGCGGCCCCGTCTGGAACACCTCCCTGTACGTCCTCGACGACCGGCTGCGCCCCAGCGACGAGGGCGAGCTGTACATCGGCGGCGAGGGACTGGCCCGCGGCTACCGGGGCCGGCCCGGCCTGAGCGCCGAGCGGTTCGTCGCCGACCCCTTCGGGGCCCCCGGCGCCCGCATGTACCGCACCGGTGACCTCGCCCGCCGGCGGGCCGACGGCGACATCGACTACCTGGGCCGCGTCGACCACCAGGTCAAGATCCGCGGCTTCAGGATCGAGCTCGGCGAGATCGAGTCCGTCCTCGCCGCGCACCCGGCGGTGGCCCAGGTCGCCTGCGTGGCCCGCGAGGACCGCCCCGGCTCTCCTCTCCTGGCCGCCTACGTCGTACCCGCAGCGGGAGAGGCCGCCCCCGGCACCGCCGGCCTGCGCGAACTGGCCGCGCGCTCACTGCCCGACTACATGGTCCCGGCCGCCTTCGTCACCCTGGACCGGTTCCCGCTGACCCCCAACGGCAAGCTGGACCGCAGCGCGCTGCCCGCCCCCGACCTCGCCGCCACGACCACGGGCCGGGCACCCCGTACCCCGCACGAGGAGCTGCTCGCCGGGCTCTTCGCCGAGGTGCTCTCGCTGCCGTCGGTCGGCATCGACGACGACTTCTTCGCGCTGGGCGGCCACTCGCTGCTCGCCACCCGTCTGGTCAGCCGGGTCCGTACCGCCCTCGGCGTCGAACTCGCCGTCCGCACCGTCTTCGAGGCCCCCACCGTGGCCGCGCTGACCGAGAGGCTCGGCGACGCGGAGACCGCCCGCCCCGCGGTGCGCCCCGCCGTCCGTCCTGCCCGCATCCCGCTGTCCTCCGCGCAGCGCCGGCTGTGGTTCCTCAACCGCCTGGAGAACAGGAACGCCGCCTACAACCTCCCCTACGCCCTGCGGCTGCGGGGTGTGGTGGACCGGGAGGCGTTGCGGTCGGCGTTGGGTGATGTGGTGGCGCGGCACGAGAGTCTGCGGACGGTGTTCCCGGAGGAGGGGGGTGTGCCGTGGCAGGAGGTGCTGGAGGGGGTTCGCCTGGAGTTGCCGGTGGTGGAGGTGGGTGAGGGGGAGCTTGAGGGGGTGTTGTCGGCTGCGGCGGGCCGTGGGTTCGATCTGGGGTGTGAGGTGCCGGTGCGGGCGGAGTTGTTCGTGCTGGGTGCCGAGGATCAGGTGTTGTTG
>NZ_JBIBJK010000003.1:240087-540287 GCF_042958635.1 Streptomyces sp. NPDC007971 | reverse complement strand
TACGGCTACCAGGTCACCAACGTCGAGGCCTCGATGTCCTCGCCCTCCTCACTGCTGCACTGGACCCGCCGCATGATCGAGATCCGCAAGCAGAACCCCGCCTTCGGGCTGGGGTCGTTCACGGAGCTCCAGTCGTCCAACCCGGCGGTGCTCGCGTTCCTGCGCGAGTACGAGGACGACCTGGTGCTGTGCGTGCACAACTTCTCGCGGTTCGCGCAGCCCACCGAACTCGATCTGCGGGTCTACGACGGGCGCCACCCCGTCGAGCTGATCGGCGGGGTGCGCTTCCCGGCCATCGGTGAACTGCCCTACCTGCTGACCCTCGCGGGCCACGGCTTCTACTGGTTCCGGCTCACCCGAGTCGCATCCCGCATCGGCCGCCGCTGATCTCCCGGCGCCGAGGAAAGGACGCGTCACCATGCCGAAGACCATCACGCCCCGGCCAAGGGCGGTGGCCGGCGCCGACCGGCCGCCGGCCGCGCTGAGCGGGCTGCTGCGCGACTGGCTGCCCGAGCAGCGCTGGTTCGCGGGCAAGGACCGGCCCGTCACCGATCTGTCGGTGCTGTCCATGGCCGAGCTGTTCCCGGGGTGTCTGCACCTGCTGGTCCATGCCTCGCACGCGCCGGTGCCCACCCCGGGCGGCACTCCCCCGCCCGGCGACTGCTACCAGCTGCTGCTCGGTGTGCGCGAGCACCTCGCCCCGCGTCTGGAGCGGGCGTTCATCGGCCGTGTCGAGGAGGGCGCGCTGGCCGGACTTGCGGTCTACGACGCACTGCAGGACCCGCGCTCCGCCCATCTGCTCCTGGAGCGGCTGCGGTACCCCGGCACGGTGGGTCCCCTCTCCTTCGAGGCGGCCCCGGGCGTCCGTCTGCCCGGCGGGCTCCCGCCCCGGCTGCTGGACGCCGAGCAGTCCAACTCGTCGATCGTCTACGGCGACGCGTACATCCTGAAGGTCTTCCGCCGCATCCAGCCGGGCGTCAACCCCGACCTGGAGGTGCCGGGCGCGCTGGCCGCCCAGGGGTGTACCCGGGTGCCGGCGCCGGTCGCCTGGTTCAGCACGAGCGCACCGCGCCCGGCCACGCTGGGTGTCCTGCAGCCGTTTCTGCCGGACGCCGCCGACGGCTGGACGCTGGCCCTGCGGGCGCTCGCCGCCGGTGAGGACTTCACCGCCGAGGCCCGGGAGCTGGGCCGGGCCATGGCCGAGGTGCACCTGGCCCTGGCCGAGGCGTTCCCGCCGTCCGGGCCCGGCGAGAACGGGCATACGGCCGAGGCGATGTGCGCCCGGCTGGACGCCGCCACGCACGCGGTGCCCGCGCTGCGGCCGTTCGTCCCCGGCCTGCGCGCCGCGTTCGGCGCGCTGGAGACCTGCGACACCGGGCCGCCGGCCCAGCGCATCCATGGCGACCTGCACCTCGGACAGGTGCTGCGGGCCGGGCGCGACTGGTTCGTCATCGACTTCGAGGGCGAGCCGTCCCGCCCGCTCACCGAGCGGCGGGCCGCACAGTCCCCGGTACGGGACGTGGCCGGGATGCTGCGCTCCTTCGACTACGCGGCCCGGCAGCGCCGCCCCTGGCGGCCGGAGTGGGCCCGCCGGTGCCGGGAGGCGTTCTGCGCGGGCTACGCGGCCCGCGCCGGGTGGGACCCGCGCAAGAAGCACGCGCTGCTGCGCGCGCACGAGACCGACAGGGCGGTGTACGAGGTGCTGTACGAGGCGAGACACCGTCCGGACTGGGTGCCGGTGCCGATGGCGGCGATCAAGCGGCTCGCCGTGTGGGGAGGCTGAGGTCATGGCTCTGCGCGACACCGCACGTCCCGAATCTGCGGGACCCGCTGCGCTGACGGTCGTTCCGCTCGACCCGGGCGAGCGCGACCGCCTGCTGGGCGGCGCCCACCACGATCCGCACGCCCTGCTGGGCGCCCACCCGGTACCGGGCGGCACCCTGTTCCGGGCGCTGCGCCCCCACGCCCGCTCGGTCTGTGTCGTGGTGGACGGCAGCCGCAGCGCCCTCGTTCCGGAGGGCGGCGGGCTCTTCGCCGCCGTGCTGCCCTACCCGCAGATCCCGTCGTACACGCTGCTGGTGGCCTACGACGACCTGGAGCAGGAGGTGGAGGATCCCTACCGCTTCCTGCCCTCCCTCGGGGAACTGGACCTCCATCTGATCCGCGAGGGACGGCACGAGCAGCTGTGGCGGGCGCTGGGATCCGAGCCGACGACCCATCAGGGGGTCGCCGGCACCCGCTTCGCCGTGTGGGCGCCGAACGCCCAGGGCGTGCGCGTCGCCGGTGACTTCACGTACTGGGACGGCACGCAGTACCCGATGCGGTCGCTCGGCGCGTCCGGTGTGTGGGAGCTGTTCCTGCCGGGGGTCGGCGAGGGCGCCCGGTACAAGTTCGAGGTCACCTCCCGCCACGGCGGCCGGTTCCTGAAGGCCGACCCGATGGCCCGCCGCACGGAGGTCCCGCCCGCGACCGCGTCCGTCGTCACGGCCTCGCACTACGAGTGGGGCGACGCGCAGTGGATGGCGCACCGGGGCGACACCCCCGTGCACGAGGCGCCGTTCTCGGTGTACGAGGTCCATCTGCCGTCCTGGCGGCCCGGCCTGACCTACCGGCAGCTGGCCGAGGAACTTCCGGCGTACGTCAGGGATATGGGCTTCACGCACGTGGAGCTGATGCCGGTCGCGGGGCATCCCTTCAGCGGATCCTGGGGCTACCAGGTCACCTCCTACTACGCGCCCACCCCCCGCCTCGGCTCGCCGGACGACTTCAAGTACCTGGTCGACGCGCTGCACCGGGCCGGCATCGGCGTGATCATGGACTGGGTGCCGGCCCACTTCCCGAAGGACGACTGGGCGCTGGCCCGCTTCGACGGGGACCCGCTGTACGAACCCGGGGACGACCGGCGGGCCGAGCATCCCGACTGGGGGACGTACGAGTTCGACTTCGGGCGCATCGAGGTGCGCAACTTCCTCGTCGCCAACGCGGTGTACTGGTGCGAGGAGTTCCACATCGACGGCCTGCGCGTGGACGCCGTCGCGTCCATGCTCTACCTCGACTACTCGCGCGACTCCGGGCAGTGGACGCCGAACGTCTTCGGCGGGCGGGAGGACCTGGACGCGGTGGCCTTCCTGCAGGAGATGAACGCCACCGTCTACCGGCGCTGCCCGGGCGTGGTGACGATCGCCGAGGAGTCCACCGCCTGGGACGGCGTCACACGGCCGACGGACGGGGGCGGTCTGGGCTTCGGGCTGAAGTGGAACATGGGCTGGATGCACGACTCGCTGGAGTACGTCCGGCACGAACCGGTCCACCGCAGGTACCACCACCACGAGATGACCTTCTCGATGGTGTACGCCTACAGCGAGAACTACATCCTGCCCATCTCCCACGACGAGGTCGTCCACGGGAAGCAGGCCCTCGTCTCCAAGATGCCGGGCGACTGGTGGCAGCGGCGGGCGAACCACCGCGCCTACCTCGGCTTCATGTGGGCCCACCCCGGCAAGCAGCTCCTCTTCATGGGGCAGGAGTTCGCCCAGGGTGCCGAGTGGTCCGAGGCGCACGGCCCCGAGTGGTGGCTGCTGGACGCGGACTACTGCTCGGCGGGCGACCACCGGGGCGTGCAGGACCTGGTCCGGGATCTGAACACCCTGTACCGGGCCACCCCGGCGCTGTGGCAGCGGGACACCGATCCGGGCGGTTTCCGGTGGGTGCAGTGTGACGCGGCGGACGACAACGTGTTCGCGTTTCTGCGGTTCGACTCCGACGGCTCCCCTCTGCTGGCGGTCTCGAACTTCTCTCCCGTCGTGCGTGACGGCTACCGCCTGTGGGTACCGGAAGGGACTCACGCCTGGCAGGAGGCTCTGAACACCGACGACACCCGCTACGGCGGCAGCGGATCCGGCGTCGGCGCCCCGGGTCCCCTGCGGCCCGAGGACGGGTTCCTGCGTCTCACGCTGCCTCCACTCGCCACTGTCTGGTTGACGCCCGTGCGCTGAGCGCGCAGGTGTCGGCTGCCCTCTCCGGGGGGCAGTCAGGGTCGTACAGACCCACGACTGCTCCTCGTCACATGAACAGAAGGGCGGCCCCACGTGCGCACTGTCGGAGTGGAGGAGGAACTGCTTCTGGTCGACCCGGACAGCGGGGAGCCGCGGGCCCAGCAGCCCGACGTCCTCGCCCGAGCCGTCCAGGACGATCCCGGACAGGACGTGTTCCAGAAGGAGCTGTTCGGGCAGATGCTGGAGTTCGCCACGCATCCGCAGTCGGACATGGCGGACCTCGGCGCCGAGATCGTGCACTGCCGCAAGGAGGCGGCCCGGCTCGCCGGGGAGATCGGCTGCGCGGTCGCCGCGCTCGCCACCTCCCCGCTGCCGGTCACCCCCTCGATCATCAGCGGGCAGGAGCGCTACCGGTGGATGGCCGAGCAGTACGGGATCGCCACCCAGGAGCAGCTGGTGTGCGGCTGCCACACCCATGTGTCGGTGGAGTCGGACGAGGAGGGCGTCGCCGTTCTCGACCGGATCCGGCCGTGGCTTCCGGTGCTGAGCGCGCTCAGCGCCAACTCGCCGTTCTGGCAGGGTCAGGAGACCTCCTACGCCAGCTACCGCAGCCGGGTGTGGCGGCGCTGGCCGTCGGCGGGGCCGACCGAGCTGTTCGGCTCGGCCGAGGGGTACCACGATCGGGTGAAGGAGATGGTGGCCACCGGGGTCATCCGCGACGCGGGGATGGCGTACTTCGACGCACGTCTGTCCGCCCGCTACCCGACGGTGGAGATCCGGGCAGCGGACGTGTGCCTGCGCGCGGACACCACCGTCCTGGTCGCCGCGCTGGCCCGCGCGCTGGTGGAGACGGCCGCCCGTGACTGGCGGGCCGGCCGGCCGCCGCTCGACCACAGCGTGAGCCTGCTCAGGATGGCCGCCTGGCAGGCCGCACGCTGCGGCCTCGACGAGGACCTCCTCGACCCCGTGACCGTGCGCCCAAGGCCGGCCGCGCAGGTGGTGCACGCCCTGCTGGAGCACACCGGGGACGCCCTCGCCGACAGCGGCGACGTTGCCCGCGTCGAGAAGGCCGTCGCCCATCTGATGCGCCGCGGCACCGGCGCCCATGAGCAGCGGCTGCTCATGGAGCGCACGGGAAGTCTGCCGCGCGTCGTCACCGAATGTGTGCGCCGCACCCAGGACTGACGGAGCGTCCGGCGGGGTGGGGGCGCGTGACACGTGTGTTGGGAGCCCCCTGGACACATGCAGATCATCAGCCGATCACGACTTACCTGTTCCGGGCACCGAAACCGCTTCCCTGGGCTACATTCGAGCACCGCCGGACACAGAGCCGACCGGCGGTGTCACCCTCCGTACACTCCGGGAGCAGCGCATGCGCGACGTCGCCCTCGCTCCACCAGCCGTACCGCCGCTGACCGGCGGACTCGCCGACAGCGTCTTCGAGAACGCCGACCGCAGTCCGACGCTGCCCGTCCTCGCACGCCGCCTCGACGGGGCGCCCGGCAGGTGGGAGGAGGTGACGGCGATCGAACTGCGGGACCAGGTGGCCGCCCTGGCCAAGGGCCTGATCGCCGCGGGGATCTCCCCCGGTCACCGGGTGGCCGTGATGGCCCGCACCCGCTACGAGTGGACGGTGTTCGCCCACGCGCTGTGGACCGTCGGCGCGGAGCTCGTCCCCATCCATCCGTCGTCGTCGCGCGAGCAGGTGGAGTGGATCCTGCGGGACGCCCGCTGTGTGGCCGTGGTGGTGGAGGACGACAAGGGCGTCATGACCGTGGGCACCGTGTGCGCGGGCCTGCCGGGGCTCAAGCACGTCTGGCAGCTGGACGCGGGTGCGCTGGCGATGCTGGCCGAGCAGGGAGCGGTCGTCCCGCTGACCACGATGGAGTCGCTGCGCCGGATCGTGCTGCCGGACTCGACGGCGGTCATCGCCTACACCTCGGGCACCTCCGGCCGTGCGCTGGGCTGCGCGCTGAGCCACCGGGGTCTGGCCTACCCGTGCGACACCATGCTCGCCGGCTGGGGGCACACCGCGGCGCCGCCGGGCGAGCAGCCGTCCGTGCTGGCCTTCCTGCCCTTCTCGCACGTGTACGGGATCATGATCCAGGTGCTGTGCCTGCGCGGCGGGGTGCTGATGGCCCACGAGCCGGAGATGACCGAGGCAGCCCTCGCCTCGGCGCTGCGCACGTTCCGGCCGACGTACCTGTACGCCGTGCCGTCGGTGTTCGAGAAGCTGTACAAGACGTTTCTGCGGACCGCCCAGCAGGCGGGCCGGGGCGCGCTGTTCGAGCGGGCGGCGCAGACCGCGCGGGACTTCGCCGAGGCCGAGGAGCGCCGGCGGCTGGGCCGCGGGCCGGGCCCCGGGCTCGACCTGCGGCTGCAGCACGCCCTGTACGAGCGGACGGTGTACCGCAGGCTGCGGGGCGCACTCGGCGGGCGCGTCGTACGGGGCAGCTCGGGAGGTTCGTCGCTCAGCCGGGAACTGTCCCTGTTCTACGAGGGCATCGGGCTGTACATCAACGACGGTTACGGGCTGACGGAGGCCTCCGGCGGGATCACCGTGCAGCCGCTCGGGAAGGAGAAGTCGGGGACGGTGGGCCACCCGCTGCCGGGCACCGCGATCCAGGTGGCCGACGACGGGGAGATCCTGGTGCGTGGCCCGTCGGTGTTCCAGGGCTACATCAGCGACGAGGCCCGTACCCGGGCCGTGCTGCGCGGGGGGTGGCTGGCCACCGGGGACGTGGGGCGGCTGGACTCCGAGGGCTATCTGACCATCACCGGCCGCAAGAAGGACGTGATCGTCACCAGCAGCGGCAAGAGCGTGGCTCCGGCCCCGCTGGAGCAGCGGCTGCGCCTGCATCCGCTGGTGCACCAGGCGGTGGTCGTCGGCGACGACCGGCCCTGCGTCGGTGCCCTGATCACGCTGGACCCGGAGTTCCTCGCGCACTGGCGGGCCGCCCTGGCGCTGCAGGGCGAGTCACCGGGCCGGGAGGCCCGCGAGGAGAACGCGCTCAAGGAGGAGATGGCGCGGGCCGTCGCCTCGGCCAACAGCGCGGTGTCCCGGGCGGAGTCCATCAGGGTCTACCGTGTCCTGCACGAGCCGTTCGCCCCGGACAACGGACTGCTGACGCCGTCCATGAAGCTGCGCCGGGACGCCATCGTGCGGCACTACGCCGCCGAGATCGACGCGATGTACCAGGCCCGTTCCCGCGCGGTGCGGCGGCCGGGCCCGCAGGAGCCGGCCGACTGGGACGAGTCGGACGATGTCTTCCGCTAGGAGCGCTGGGAGGTGCAGGTACTCCGCCGGAAGTGGCCCGGCCGACCGCCGCCGGGAGCCGGCACGGTGCCGGATCCGGGAGGGACGGATACCCGGCCCGGCTCTGGGAACCCGCAGCAGTGGAGTGATCAGCAACGACGACCACCCCGGTCGGAAGGGGCCGTGCGGCCCCGGTCGACCGGGCCGGGGAATGCGAGATGGCGACGGAGCCGCGTTGGGACGACACACAGCCCTCGGAGGAGAAGTACGAGCGTGCGTTCTCCTTCCCGGGTGAGCTGCGCAATGTGACGGGCGCGCGGCTCGCCGCGGAGAACTTCCTGTGCGCTCTCGCCCGGGACGCGCCGCCCGGCACCCCGGAGTGCTGGGACGACATCCTGCTGGTCGTGACGGAGCTGGCCGCCAACGCCATCCAGTACGCTCCCGGGCCCTTCGCCCTGCGGCTGCGCCGGACCTTCGACGGGGTGCACGTGACGATGCACGACACCAGCACGACGCGGCCCGAGCCGCGGCCCTTCCGTCCGAGTGCGGGCGGCGGCGGCATCGGCTGGCACCTGGTGCACACGCTGTGCAGTCAGGTGAGCGTGGTCGTCGACGACCACGGCAAGGACATCCACGTGTTCCTGCCCTGGTGACCGGTGGCACCGGATCCGGGCGAGTTCCGGTTACACCGGCCGCTGCGGGGGCATGTGGTGCCCACGCGTTCGTCTGCCTGCCGCACCCAGCTGGCGGAACGGCTCGGGGCACGGTGGGATCGATGCGGTGGCAGCGATCCGGGGCATGCGGACGACGTCGAGTCTCAACCGCCCGGAGCCGCAGAAAGGGATGGACACCGTGACACGACCCAGGATCCTGGTCGTCGGAGCAGGTTTCGCCGGAGTCGAGTGCGTCCGCCGCCTGGAGCGGAAGCTCGCCCCCGACGAGGCCGACGTCACCCTGGTGACGCCGAACGCCTACCAGCTCTACCTTCCGCTGCTGCCCCAGGTCGCCTCCGGGGTGCTCACGCCGCAGTCGATCGCCGTCTCGCTGCGCCGCAGCAAGAAGTACCGCACCCGGATCATCCCGGGCGGCGCGATCGGCGTGGACCTGAAGTCCAAGGTCTGTGTCGTGCGCACCATCACGGACAAGGTGGTCGACGAGCGGTACGACTACATCGTGCTGGCGCCCGGGAGCGTGACCCGCACCTTCGACATCCCGGGGCTCACCGAGCACGCCTACGGGATGAAGACGCTCGCCGAGGCCGCCTACATACGCGACCACGTCATCTCGCAGCTCGACCTCGCGGACGCCAGCGACGATCCGGCCGAGCGGGCCGCACGGCTGCAGTTCGTGGTGGTCGGCGGCGGATACGCGGGCACCGAGACCGCCGCCTGTCTGCAGCGGCTCACGCACGCCGCCGTCCAGCGCTATCCGCGCCTCGACCCGGGCCTGATCAAGTGGCATCTGATCGACATCGCGCCGAAGCTCATGCCGGAGCTGGGCGACAAGCTCGGCCGCAGCGCGCAGGAGATCCTGCGCAGGCGCGGGATCGATGTCTCCCTCGGTGTGTCGATCGACAAGGCGGGCCCCGAGGAGGTCACCTTCACCGACGGCCGTGTGGTGCCGACCCACACCCTGATCTGGACGGCCGGCGTGGTCGCGAGCCCGCTGATCGCCACGCTCGGCGCAGAAACGGTTCGCGGCCGGCTCGCGGTCACCACCGAGATGACCCTGCCGGGCCACGACGGAGTGTTCGCGCTCGGCGACTCGGCGGCGGTGCCCGACAAGGCCAAGGGCGAGGAGGGCGCGATGTGCCCGCCCACGGCCCAGCACGCCATGCGCCAGGGCAGGAAGGCCGCGGACAACGTCATCGCGACGCTGCGCAACCAGCCGCTGCAGCCGTACGTGCACCCGGACCTCGGTCTCGTGGTCGACCTCGGCGGCAAGGACGCCGTCTCCAAACCCCTGGGCATCGAACTGCGCGGCATGCTCGCCCAGGCGGTGGCCCGCGGTTACCACTGGTCGGCGCTGCGCACCAACGTGGCCAAGACCCGGGTGATGACCAACTGGCTGCTGAACGCGGTCGCGGGCGACGATTTCGTCCGCACCGGCTTCCAGTCGCGCAAGCCCGCCCGGCTGAAGGACTTCGAGTTCACGGACTCCTATCTGACGCCGGAGCAGGTCCGTGCCCGTGTGGAGGGCGGGCCCGCCGGCCGCGCCTGACGTGACGCAGATCACCGGAGACCGTCGATCATTTCCCGGCCGTGCGGCCGTCTACTCCGGTGATCTGCACACGACACGCGAAGAGGATCCTCAGACATGACCGAGAAGACCGTGAAGGGCCCGCAGAGCTACTTCCCCTCGATCGAAAAGAAGTACGGGCGCCCGGTCGCCGAGTGGCTGGAGCTGATCCGGTCCTCGCCCCTGACCCGGCACATGGAACTGGTGGCCTGGCTCAAGTCCGAGCACGGGCTGGGCCACGGGCACGCCAACGCGCTCGTCGCGCACACCCTGGCCGAAGGCAGGTAGTTCCGGCCGTCGTGCGATGCTGGGTCGTAGATCAAGTTCCGGCACGGGAGAGAGCGCGGCGGCGTGAGGGCAGCAGTTCGGTCGGGGTGGGCGCGGATGTGGGACCGGCTGGCGGCATCGGATCCCGGGCTGCTCAGGCTCACCGCGGGCCTGCGCACGGTGACCGCCATCGCCCTCACCCTGGCCGTGCTGGCCCTGCTGCGCGTGCCAGTGCCGCAGTTGGTGGCGGGGGCCATGACGGCGATGGTGGCCACCTTCGCCATCCAGGAGAAGCAGCGCTCCGGGCAGGCGGTGACCCTTGCGCTGGGGCTGCCGGTGGCGCTCGCCTCGATGTCCCTGGGCACCCTGCTGAACCAGCGGGTCGTGGTGGGCGACGTGTTCTTCGTCGTCCTCATCTTCTGCGCCGTCTACGGACGCCGGTTCGGCGACCGCGGCACCGCCCTGGGCCTGGTCGGCTTCCAGATCTACTTCCTCTCCCTGTTCGTGCACGCGGCCCCGTCGGCGCTGCCCGCCCTGTACGGGGTCATCGTCGTGGCGTTCGCCTCCAGCGCCGCCGCCCGCTTCGTGCTGCTGCCGCGGACCCCGGCGGGCACCCTGGACCGGCTGCGCAGGGCCTTCCGGGCCCGGCTCGGGCAGCTGATCACCGCCCAGATCGAGCTGCTGGACGCGGGGACCGAGGACGGGGAGAAGGTCCTGGAGCACCTGCGCACCGGCACCGCGCGCCTGCACGAGACGGCGCTGATGATCCAGGGGCGGCTGGAGGACGGCCCGTTGGACGAGGCGACGGCGCGGCTGCTGCAGCGCCGGATCGCCGACGCCGAGGTCGCCGCCGAGCGGCTCGGTCTGCTGCTGCTCACCTCGCGCAGCGCCGAACGCACGGACACCCTCACCCTGCACCTGCCCGGCGCTCTCCTCCCGCCGGGCGGCGACCTGCCCGTCGGGGACGAGGCGACCGCCGTGCTGCGCCGCGACCTGGAGGCGCTGCGCCTGCTCGTGCTGCGGCCGGCGGGCGAGGCCTCCGGGACCGCGCTGTCACAGGTGCGGAACCGGCTGCTCGGCTACCGGGAGGAGGAGAACCTCCCCACCGCCGCCCCGGCCTTGCAGGACGTCTTCCGTGGCCTCGGCGAGGCCGCCCGGGCCGTGCTCGGGCTGCGTGTCGCCCTGGACGGGCCGCAGGACGAGTCCGACGACACCCCGGCGACGGCCCGCTCCCGGGAGGAGCTGGACGCCGAGGACGCCGCCATCGAGAGCAGTGAGGAGGACGAGCCCGCAAAGGCGGAGCCGACCGGGCTCGGGAGGCCGACCACGCGGGCTGCCGTCCAGGTGGCCGTCGGCTCCTCGCTCGCCATCGTCGGGGGCGAACTGCTGTCCAGCCAGCGCTGGTACTGGGCCGTGCTGACCTGCTGGATCGTGTTCATCAACACCGCCTCCACCGGCGAGATCCTGGTGAAGGGCTACCGGCGCCTGGTCGGCACGGTCCTCGGCGTGGTGGCCGGCATCGGGCTCGCCGGGCTGGTCGGACAGCACACCTGGACGGCGTTCGCGCTGGTGCTGGTGTTCGTGTTCGCGATGTTCTACACCGCGCCCCTGTCCTACACGCTGATGTCGTTCTTCGTGACGGCGATGCTGGGCCTGCTGTACACGCTGCTGAACACCTACAGCGCGTCGGTGCTGGTACTGCGCGTGGAGGAGACGGCCCTGGGCGCGGCCTGCGGTGTGATCGCGGCGGCGGTGGTGCTGCCGGTCGACACCGACCGGCGTACCAACGAGCTGCTCGTCGACGTCCTCACCGAGCTGGCCGACGTCACCCGAGGCGCCGTGGATCAGCTCAGCGGCGGGCCGCCGGACGACCTGGTGGACAAGGCACGCGATCTCGACCAGGCACTGGCCGACCTGCGGGCCGCCACCCAGCCGCTCACCCACCCGGTCAGCCCGCTGCGCTCCCGCCGGGACACGGCCCGCTACGTGGTGGCGCTGCTGGAGACCTGCGCCTATCACGCGCGTTCCCTCGCCGCCACGGCCGAACTGCTGCCCACGCACCCGTCCATCGCGGCGGACCCCCGGCTGCGCGGTGCGGGCCGGCGCATCGTGCACAACATCGAGGCGATCGGCGCACACGTAGCCGACCCCCGGTCCGCGGAGCGGATCGAGACCGGCCCCAGCATCGCGTCGATGCTGGAGCCCGGCACCCTGCGCACCCCGCGCTACGGCCGTGTGACCGACCGGGTGCTGCGGCATCTGCAACGCCTGGACGAGTCGGTGTCGGGTCTGGCCCGGCCGCTGGGCGTCACACGGGAACCGTCGGGGAAGTGAGCGCGCGACGGCCCTCGGGCCGGCCCAGCGCCTCGGCGCGGACGCGGGCGCAGCTGCGGCTGATGAGCCGGGAGACGTGCATCTGGGAGATGCCGAGCCGGTCGGCGATGCGGCTTTGCGTCATGTCCTCGAAGAAGCGCATGTAGAGGATGGCGCGCTCGCGTTCGGGCAGCCGCCGCAGGCCCTGCTTGACGGCCTCGCGGTCGACGACGACGTCGTACGAGGAGTCCGTGGAGCCGAGCATGTCGGCCAGGCTCCAGCCGTCCTCTCCGGTGGCGGTCTCGGCGTCCAGTGACAGGGTGCTGAAGCTGTCCAGTGCCTCCAGGCCGGTGGCGACCTCCTCCTCGGTGAGGCCGGTACGGGCGGCGAGGTCGGCCACGCCGGGTTCGGGGGTGCCGGGGTGCTGGGTGAGTTCGCGGCGCGCCACGCGTACGCGATTGCGCAGCTCCTGGACGCGGCGGGGCACCCGCAGGGCCCACATCCGGTCGCGGAAGTGCCGCTTGACCTCACCGGTGATGGTCGGCACGGCGTAGCTCTCGAAGGCTCCCCGTCCCGGGTCGAACCGGTCGACGGCCTTGACCAGCCCGAGTGCGGCCACTTGACGCAGGTCCTCCACGGCCTCCCCACGGTCGCGGAAGCGGCCGGCGATGCGGTGGGCCATGGGCAGCCACGCGGTGACCAGTTCGTCGCGTACGGCGTCCCGCTCGGGGCCGTCCGCCAGTTCCGCCAGCCGGGCGAAGAGGGCCGCGGTGTCGGGGGCGTCGTCGTGGGTCCGCCGCGGGGAGGCGGCGCAGGTGGTGTGGTGCGTGCCGGAACGGTTTGTCGTCAGGTCGGTCAGCATGCGGATTCGCTCCTGAACGAGGGTGTCGGGGCACAGCCGGAACCGAGATTCCGGGTTCCGGTCCGAACGGTGGTGTCAGGGTTCGCCGCGGGTGCGCCGCCGGCCCTGCCGGGAGAGGGCCCGCGGCAGTACGGTTCCCGCGGGGCGCGCGCCTCCGGTCCGAAGCACGACAGTCCGCCTGCCCGGCCTCCTCGGCGCCAAACGCCGCTCGGGGTGCCGCGGAATCCGCCCTGGCGGGAGCCGGAGTGAAACCGGTCACCCGCCCCGGTCCTGGTTGGGCGAATCCACTCCAGATGGTTTACCGTTCACATACGTGGTGACGGGGTCGACCGGAACCGTCCCCCCTCACCATCGCGAACGGCCCTGGCTGGCCTCCCCCGTCCAGCCAGGGCTTCTTTCCGTCTCCGAACGGGCCCGACGGCACCGATCCGCGTCCTTCGAGGTGCTCGCGACGGTGGCAGCGGCTGAAATGGGCTTGGGGAAAACACCCGACCCGCTGCCGGCGAGGAGTCCCGCGCCATGACCAAAGCGATAAAACTGCTGACCGCCCTCCCGCAGACACAGCGCGAGCGGCTGATGGAGCTGGCCAAGGAGATCTCCTTCCCGGAGGACAGCCGCATCTTCGAGGCGGGCGGCACCGCCGACCGCTTCTGGGTGATCCGCTCGGGCGCGGTCCACCTGGACACGCAGGTCACCTCCCGGCAAAGGGTCACCGTCGCCACGCTCGGCGCGGGCGACATGCTCGGCTGGTCCTGGCTGTTCCCGCCCTACGAGTGGGACTTCGGCGCGGTGGCCTTCAGCAACGTACGGGCCTACGAGTTCGACGGGCCCTCGGTGCTCGCGCTGTGCGTGGAGGACCCGCTGCTCGGGCTGTCGCTGGTACGGACGGTCGCCGAGATCCTCGCCAGCCGCCTGGAGACCACCCGCGGCAAGCTGATGGACCAGTACACGAGCCGGCGCCGCAGCGGCCCTCTTTAGAGCGGCAGCGCCCCTCTGGACCGCCTGCCCCCCGTTGGACCCCCGGGCCCCGTCCGGACCGCCGGGCCCCGTCCGGACCGTCAGCGCCCCTCCGGAAGGTAAGAGCCCTCCGGGGGACCGTCAGGGGCCTCCGCGGACCGTCAGATCCGGTAGCGGCGCAGCGCCGGGATCGCGGCGGCCAGGGCCAGCATCACCACGACGACCAGTGCGCCGCCGCCCGCCACGGCGGCCCGGGGTCCGAACGCGGATCCCGCCGTACCGTGCAGCACGTCGGCCAGGCGCGGGCCGCCCGCGACGACCACGGTGAACACGCCCTGCATCCGGCCGCGCATCTCGTCGGTCGCGGCGGAGAGCAGGATGGCACCGCGGAACACCATGGAGATCATGTCGGCGACGCCCGCTGCGGCGAGGAAGGCCACGGCCACCCAGAGGTTGCCGCTCAGCCCGAACCCGGCGATGGCCACGCCCCAGCCGACCACCGCACCGATGACCATCCAGCCGTGCCGCCGGGCCCGCGAGAACGCGCCGGAGAACAGCCCGCCGAGCACCGCGCCGACCGGGATGCCGGCGAACAGCACACCGAGCGCGAGCCCCTCTCCCCAGGAGGCGAAGGTCTGGGCGGCCAGCTGCGGGAACAGGGCGCGGGGCATGCCGAGGACCATGGCGACGATGTCGGCGAGGAAGGACAGCAGCAGCACCTTGTGCCCGGAGATGTAGCGGAACCCTGCCGCTATCTCGCGCAGGCCCGCCCGTCGGGCCGGCCCCTCGCCCAGCGGCGGCAGCGCGGGCAGCCGGAACACCGCCCACACGGTGACGCACAGGGCCAGCGCGTCGATCAGGTACAGCTCGGGCAGCCCGATCACCGGGATCAGCACACCCGCCAGCAGCGGACCCGCGACCAGGCCGGTCTGCATCACGGTCGAGCCGAGCGCGTTGGCCGCCGGCAGTTCCCCGGCCGGGACGAGGCGGGCGATGGAGGCGGTGCGGGCCGGGGAGTTGAAGCCGAAGAACGCCTGCTGCACCGCGAGGAGCACGATCAGGACGAGGACCGAGTCCAGGCCGGTGGCGGCCTGCGCCCAGAACAGCAGCGAGGTCACGGCGATGCCGATGTTGGTGACCAGCAGCAGCTTGCGCCGGTCCACCGTGTCGGCCACCGCCCCGCCCCACAGCGCGAACACCACCATGGGGACGAGACCGGCGAGGCTCGCGTAGCCGACCCAGGCCGAGGAGTGGGTGAGGTCGTAGATCTGTTTGGGAACGGCCACGGCGGTGAGCTGGCTGCCAACGGAGGTGACGATGGTCGACGTCCACAGCCGCCGGTAGGCGGGGATGCGCAGGGGGCGGGTGTCCATCGCCCAGCGCCGCCAGCCGCGCCGGGGCAGTGGCGCCACGTCCGTCGCGGCGTGGGGTTCGGTGGTGCTGCTCTCGCTCGTGTCCACGGGTGTCCTGGTTGCTCGTTACATCTTTTCGCTTCGCGAGCCTAACCATCTCAGGAATCCATGTACATGCCGAATGGATATGCTCAGGAACCGGCCATGAGCATGACCCCCAGCGCCAGCATGGTGACCGCGACCAGGCCGTCCAGGACCCGCCAGGCGGCGGGACTGGCGAGGAGGCGGCCCAGCAGCCTGGCACCGAACCCGAGGGCCGCGAACCAGCACAGACTGGCGAGGGCGGCACCGAGGCCGAAGGTCCAGCGCAGCGGGCCACGGTCGGCGGCCAGGGAACCGAGCAGGAACACCGTGTCCAGGTAGACGTGCGGGTTGAGCCAGGTCATCGCGAGACATGTCAGCACCGCCCGCCGCCGTGAGCCCGCCGACTCGCCCTCCGTGCGCAGGCCGGTGCCGGGCCTGAGCACCCGCCGGGCGGCGAGGGCGCCGTAGCCCAGCAGGAACGCGCCGCCGACGAGCCCGACCGCGCGCACCGCGCCCGGCCAGGCCACCACCACGGCGCCGACCCCGCCGACGCCCAGCGCGATGAGCAGCGCGTCGGACAGCGCGCAGATGCCGACCACGGCGAGGACGGCGTGCCGGCGCACCCCCTGACGGAGGACGAAGGCGTTCTGGGCACCGATGGCGACGATCAGGGAGAGCCCGGTGCCGAATCCGGCGGCCGCGGCGGTCAGGGCGTGGTTCATGCCCTCGACGCTAGGGAAGCGATCAGTGCAGGTCCAGCTAAAGATTCTTACGTATCCTTAGCGCTCGTGATGACGGAGCTTCCCCTGGAGCAGGTGCGGACGCTGCTCGCCGTGGTGGACGAGGGCACCTTCGACGCGGCGGCCGTGGCCCTGCACGTGACGCCGTCGGCGGTCAGCCAGCGGGTCAAGGCGCTGGAGCAGCGCACGGGCCGGGTCCTGCTCCAGCGCACCAAGCCGGTGCGACCGACGGAGTCCGGCGAGGTGCTGGTGCGGTTCGCCCGGCAGCTGGCCCGGCTGGAGCGCGACGCGCGGGGCGAGCTGGGAATGAGCGGGGCCGGCGAGCCGACGCGGATGTCGGTCGCGGTGAACGCGGACTCACTGGCGACCTGGTTCCTCGGGGCGCTCACCCGAGTGCCCGGGCTCTGCTACGAACTGCACCGGGAGGACGAGGACCACACGGCGGCCCTGCTGCGCGAGGGCCTGGTGATGGCCGCCGTGACCTCCTCCCCCGACCCGGTGCCGGGCTGCTCTGTGCGTGCACTCGGCCGGATGCGGTACCTGCCGGTGGCCGCGCCCGAGTTCGCCCGCAGGCATCTGAACGGGCCCCTGCCGCAGGTGCTGCCCGAGGCGCCGGTGGTGGTCTTCGACCGCAAGGACGACTTCCAGGACGGCTTCGTACGACGGCTGGGCCGCGGGGCCGCGAGCCCCCTCCGGCACCACGTGCCCACCTCCGAAGGCTTCGCGGACGCGGTCGCGGCGGGCCTCGGCTGGGGCATGGTCCCGGAATTCCAGGCCGGACCGCTGCTGCGCGCGGGCCGCCTCGCGCTCCTCGATCCGCAGGAGTGGTCGGACGTCACGCTGCACTGGCAGCAGTGGAAGCTCGATTCCCCCGCCCTGGCGGCACTGGCCGAAGCGGTGTCGGCGACGGCGGCGCGGGCACTGCGGCAATAGGGCGGGCCGCATACCCGGCCCGCGGTCACGGTCCGCGGTCACCCACCCGCGATCGATGACCGCCGTCGCCGCTCCCCGCAGCCCACCCCTCGGCTCCTCTGCTACTGGACTCCTCGGCTACGGGACTCCTCAGGCGACACCCCGCCGCCCCCTCCGGCCGTCATCCCGACGCCTGCAGACTCCCGGCGGCGCTGTCGAGGAGCATCTCCAGAGCGGTCGGGTAGGCGCTGGTGACCATGCGGCCCGCCAGCAGCGGGGCCGCCTCCGCGATGCGGGGGTGGCTGGCGCGCGGCAGGCGGGCGTAGGTCGAGTGCCATTTGTCCTCGTCGGCCCGCTGGGAGGCGGTCGGCAGGGTCAGGGACGCCGAGTCGAGGGCGGCGAAGGCCAGTGTCTGGTCGATGAACGCGTGATAGACGCGGACCGTGTCCTGCAGCGAGAACCCGGCCGTGCGCAGCACGTCCAGGACCACCTCGTCGGCGGCCAGCTCCTGGGAGCGGCCGGTGACCCGGTTGGCGGTCAGCAGCGCAGCCTGCGGGTGGGCGACGTACGCGGCGTGGATGCGCAGCCCGATCGCGCGGAGATCCTCCCGCCACCGTCCCGTCGGCTCCCAGCCCGCCAGTGCCTGCCCGATGAGCGCGTCCCCGATGGCCAGGGTGAGGTCGTCCATGCCGCGGAAGTACCGGTACAGCGTGCTGGGATCGCAGTCCAGGGCGAGACCCAGGCGGCGCGCACTGAGCCCGGCGCTGCCGTGCTCGCGCAGCAGGCGCAGCGCGGTCTCGACGATGAGCCGCTCGGAGAGCACGGTGCCGCTGCGGGTGGGGCGGCGCCTGCGGCGCTTCTCCTCGGGCACCACGGCCTTGGGCACGTCGCCTCCTGTGCGTCGTCATCGTCTCTGCTCTGCGGCCTTATGCCAACACCATTGACCTTATGCCATGCCGCGGCGTTGGATTCCGGCCAAGGCGCGCCTGCCACGTTCTCGTCCCGTTTCCCTTCAGTCCCTTCAGTCCCTTCAGTCCCTTCAGTCCCTTCAGTCAGGGAGTTTTCCGTCATGCGTGTACTGCTCGTGGGTGCCGGCGGTGTCGGCACCGCCGTCACCCGGATCGCGGCCCGGCGTCCGTTCTTCGACCTGATGGTGGTCGCCGACTACGACCCCGCACGGGCCGAGGCGGCCGTCGCGGCGCTCGGCGACGACGGGGCGCGGTTCTGCGCCGAGCGCGTCGACGCGGGCGACGAGTCCGCCGTGGCGGGACTGCTCGCCCGCCACGGCTGCGACGTCCTGCTCAACGCCACCGACCCGCGCTTCGTGATGCCGCTGTTCCGGGCGGCACACGCGGCCGGTGCGACGTACGTGGACATGGCGATGTCGCTGTCCAGGCCGCACCCCGAGCGGCCGTACGAGGAGTGCGGCACCAAGCTGGGCGACGAGCAGTTCGCGCTGGCCGGCGAGTGGGAGAAGGCGGGTGCGCTCGCCCTGGTGGGCATGGGCGTGGAGCCCGGGCTGTCGGACGTGTTCGCGCGGTACGCGGCCGACGAACTCTTCGACACCATCGAGGAGATCGGCATCCGCGACGGCGCCGACCTCACCGTCGACGGCCACGACTTCGCGCCGTCCTTCAACATCTGGACCACCATCGAGGAGTGCCTGAACCCGCCGGTCGTGTACGAGGAGGGGCGCGGCTGGTTCACCACGCCCCCGTTCAGCGAGCCGGAGGTGTTCGACTTCCCCGAGGGCATCGGGCCGGTGGAGTGCGTGAACGTCGAGCACGAGGAGGTGCTGCTGGTGCCGCGCTGGGTCGGCGCGCAACGTGTCACCTTCAAGTACGGCCTGGGCCGTGAGTTCATCGAGACGCTGAAGACGCTGCACCTGCTGGGCCTGGACCGCACCACGCCGGTGACCGTCCCCGGCGCGGACGGGCCGGTCGCCGTCTCGCCGCGGGACGTGGTCGCCGCGTGCCTGCCGGACCCGGCGACGCTGGGCGAGCGCATGCGGGGCAAGACGTGCGCGGGCACCTGGGTGCGCGGCACCAAGGACGGGGAGCCGCGCGAGGTCTACCTGTATCACGTGGTCGACAACGAGTGGTCCATGGCCGAATACGGCTGCCAGGCGGTGGTGTGGCAGACGGCGGTCAACCCGGTCGTCGCCCTCGAACTCCTTGCCACCGGTGCCTGGTCGGGTGCGGGCGTCCTGGGCCCGGAGGCGTTTCCCGCCGGTCCGTTCCTCGATCTGCTGACCGCGTACGGCTCCCCGTGGGGCCTGCGCGAGCAGTGACCGGATACCGTTGTTTGGCGGTCGGCTCGACGGTGACCCGAACTCGCGTTACACAGATGCAAGGGCGCGGACGACATCGATCGCAGGTGACTTCCATGGGCAACTGGCGAGACCTGGCCGCGTGCCGCCACGCGGACCCCGACCTCTTCTTCCCGATCGGCACGACCGGACCCGCGACGGTGCAGACGCAGCGCGCCAAGGCCGTGTGCGCATGCTGCCGCGTCCGGGAGCAGTGCCTGGACTGGGCGTTGGGAACAGGCCAGCCGGTCGGCATCTGGGGCGGTACGACGGAGTCGGAACGCCGTGCGCTGCACCGGCGCGGGGGTGTGCGGCGCCCCTGATCGTGCGCAGGGCGCCGCTGCTCATCCCTCCGCCGGCGGTGCCGCCACGGGCAGCCGCAGGGTGAACACCGCGCCTTCGCCGGGCTCGCTCGTCACCTCGGCCGTGCCGCCGTGGGCCGCGACGAGGTGGCGGACGATCGGCAGGCCGAGGCCGCTGCCGCCGGTGCGGCGGCTGCGGGACCTCTCGGCGCGCCAGAACCGGTCGAAGACGTGCGGCAGGTCCTCGGACGCGATGCCCGTGCCGGTGTCGGCGACGCTGAGGACGACCTCGTCGCCGTCGCAGCGGGCGGTGAGGGTGACCGTGCCGTCGGCGGGTGTGTGGCGCAGCGCGTTGGAGACCAGGTTCCCGAGGGCCTGTCGCATCCGCACCGGGTCGGCCTCCAGCCAGGCCGTGTCGTCGGCCTCGGTGACCAGGGCGACGCCGGCGGCGTCGGCGGCCACCCGGTGTGCGGCGGCGACCTGCCCGAACAGGTCGCCGGCCGGGACCGGTTCGCGGTGCAGGCGCAGGGTGCCCGCGTCGGCGGCCGCGAGGTCCTGCAGGTCGTCGATGATCCGCTGGAGCACCAGCGACTCCTCGTGCAGCGAGGCGAGCAGGGCGGGATCGGGGTCGACGACGCCGTCGCGCACGACCTCCAGCCACCCCCGGATGTTGGTGAGCGGGCTGCGCAGTTCGTGGGCGATGTCGCTGACCATGGCCTTGCGCTGGGCCTCCAGGCGCTCGCGGCGCTCGGTCAGGTCGTTGAACGCCTCGGCGAGGATGCCGGTCTCGTCCCGGGTGGTCACCGGTACCCGTACATGCAGTTCGGGCGGTTGCTGCGCGGCCGCGGTCAGCGCGCGCAGGGGCCGTACCAGCCGCACGGCGACTACGGCGGTCACGGCGACGGTGACGGCGAGGACCAGCCCGGCCGCGCCGATCACCTTGGCCTTGTTGGCGGCGGACATGTCGAAGCGGGAGGGGTTCTGGTCCCCGATGCCGAGGAACAGCTCGGCCACCGGGGCGACATAGGGCTCCAGCTGGGTGCGGCGGGCGCCCAGCACACAGAGCTGCTCGGCCTGCCCGGCAGCCTTGACGTTGCGTGTCTTCGCGTACTTGAGCAGATAGCCGGCGCCCAGGGGATCCTTTCCGCTGGGGTCGAAGGTGAGGTACAGCGGGCCGCCGAAGTCGATGCCCGCCCGCTTCAGGCAGGGGCGGGCCAGCCCCGCGAGGTCGGTCAGGGCCCGCTCTTCGGTCGGGGTGGGGATGTTCAGCTCTCCGTCCGCGCAGCTCTGGGCGGCGTAGGAGGTGTCGGTGCCCTCCGGGCTCCTGAGCACGGGGCGTCCACTCGGGGTCCGTGCCACGGTGGCGTCGACACCGAACCGCTCGTAGCACGCCCTGCGCTTGGCGGCGAGCGCGTCCAGCCGGTCCCGTTCCTCGGCCGTGACCCGGTACGGGCCGACCACGCGCGGGTCGATGCCGCTGAGCTGGGCCCCGGTCTCGGTGTAGGTGTCGGTGCGCAGGGGGTCGACGGCGGCGGCGGGCCGGGGCGGCAGCGGGGTGCCGCGCGGCGCGGAGTCGGCGACCAGGGAGCGGTCGGCGCTGGTGAGGGCGATCCGCCGGCCGGTCTCGTGGGCCAGGTCGCGGACGGTGCGCCGGACGTCCGACCAGTCGGGGTGGGTGGCCGCGTAACCGCTGAGCCGGGCCAGGATGCTGTTGTCGGCGGCGAGGTCCTGGCCCTGTTCCTCCTTGAGGGCGCTGGTGGTGGTCGTCACCGCGAGCCAGGCGGTGGCGGCGACCGAGCAGACGGCGATGAGCGCCGAGACGGACAGCAGCCGGACGAGCAGCCGTTTGCGCAGCGGTATCCGGCGCTTCACGGCCGTGCCCCGCTCAGCTTGTAACCGACGCCGAACACGGTCACGAGGCGGACCGGCCGCCGTGGGTCGGCCTCGACCTTCCGGCGCAGGTTCATGATGTGCACGTCGACGGCCCGCTCGGTGGAGGCACGGTCGAAGCCGCGGGTGCACTGCAGCAGTTGCCGCCGGGAGAAGACCCGGTCCGGCTCCGCGGCCATGGCGAGCAGGATCTGGAACTCGGCCGGGGTGCAGTCGACCGGCGTCCCGTCGCAGCGCACCTCGTGCCGGACCGGGTCGACGCTGATCCCCGCGGCGCGTACGAGGGGGTCGTCGTCCCTCAGGCTCGCGCCGCGCCCGCCGCGTCTGAGGACCGTGCGGATGCGGGCCATCAGCTCGCGCGGGCTGTACGGCTTGGTCATGTAGTCGTCGGCGCCCAGTTCCAGGCCGAGCAGCACATCGTCCTCGGTGGCGCGGGCGGTGAGCATGACCACGGGGATGCCGGGGTCCTCGGCCTCTTGGCGCAGCACCCGGCACACGCCAAAGCCGTCGATCACGGGGAGCATCAGGTCGAGCACGACCAGGTCGGGTCTCAGGCGCCGGGCGGCGTCGATGGCGGCCGCGCCGTCGTGCACCACCGTGGCGGTGTGTCCCTCCGCCAGCAGGGTGCGGCGGATGAGTTCGGCCTGCTTCTCGTCGTCCTCGGCGACCAGCACATGTGCGCACACGAGTTCGGATCCTAGGCTGCTCGGCCGGCGCGCCGGGCGCCGTACCCCGTGGCGACGACGTGGTCGAAGGATCCGGCGAGGGGTTCGCCCTCGGCTCCGCCGCCGCCGGTGAGCAGCGGCGGGGAGGCGAGGAGAGCGACGGCGGTTCTGCGACGGATCACGCGTCGACCATCGCCGACACTTGTGTGGAACTCGTCAGGGTTCAGGCGTTCTTCGGCTTGCCCTTGGTGTAGAGCCAGGTGTGGAACAGTCCGTCCAGGTTCTTCCCGGACTCGCGCTCCGCGAGCCTCACGAACTGGGCCGTCGTCCCGTGCCCGGCGCGGTGCGCGGCCGCCCAGGCGTGCAGGATCCGGAAGAAGTTCCGGTCTCCGACGGCCTTGCGCAGCTCGTGCAGCGCCATGGCGCCGCGGGCGTAGACGGGTGTGCCGAAGAGGTTCTTGCCGCTGCCCGGATCGCCGGCCGGGTAGGCCCACAAGCCGTCGGTCGCCGGGCGGGCGTAGAGGTGGTCGAAGGTCTTCTGGGTGCTGTCACCGCCGTGCTGCTCGCTGTAGAGCCACTCGGCGTAGGTCGCGAAGCCCTCGTTGAGCCAGATGTCCTTCCAGGCGGTCAGCGAGACGGAGTCGCCGAACCACTGGTGGGCGCTCTCGTGGACGAGGGTGCTGATGTCGGGCGCCGAGTCGTAGACGGGCCGGCTCTGGGTCTCCAGGGCGTAACCGACGTCCGGGGCGTGGTCGACGATCGAGCCGGCGGCGCGGAAGGGGTAGGGCCCGAAGAGCTTGCTCTCCCAGGCGAGGACCGAGGGCAGCTTCTTCAGCACCGGTGCGGACGCGTGTGCCTCCCGGGGGTCGACGGCGTTGTAGACCCGGATGCCGTCGCCGGTGGTGTACTGCTGCACCTTGAAGGTGCCGACGGTGGCGGTCGCCAGGTAGGCGGCCATGGGTTCGGCCTGGTGCCAGCGGAAGGTGGTGAGGCCGTGCGCGGTGTGCTGCCCGCGCAGGACGCCGTTGGCGACGGCCGTGCGCCCCTGGGGGACCGTGATGGTGAAGTCGTAGGACGACTTGTCCCTGGGGTGGCTGTTGGCCGGGAACCAGGTCATCGCGCCCTGTGGCTCGCCCGCGACGAACGCCCCGTCGTCGGTGGGTATCCAGCCGTCGGCGGAGCCGTCCGGGTCGGTGACCGGCTTCGGGGTGCCGTGGTAGGAGACCGTGATGCGGAAGTTCCGGTCCTTGCGCAGGGCGTGGCGCGGGGTGACGACGAGTTCCTGGCCGCTGCGGCGGAAGCCGGCGGCGGTGCGGTCGACGGTGACGCCGGTGACCTTCAGTCCGTTGAGGTCGAGGTCGAAACGGCTGAGCCGCTGGGTGGCGCGGGCGGTGAGGACCGCACTGCCGTCCAGGTGCCGGGAGGCGGTGTCGTAGCGGAGCGTCAGTCCGTAGTGGCTCACGTGGTAGCCGCCGTTGCCGCTGAGCGGGAAGTAGGGGTCGCCTGCCCCGGCCGCGCCGGCCGTGCCTGCCGCCGGTGCGGCGGCGCCGAGCAGCGCCGCGACGGCGACGGGGACGGTGGCGAGCACCGCCTCGCGGCGGAGTACTGCGGTGCGTCTTACGGCCTGCCGGCGGGGGGTCGTCACAAGCGCTCCTCGGGGTGGCGGGTGATCGATCGGCCCACAGACTAGGCGCGCCGGCACGCCGGTTTCCCCCTCATTCTGGTCAAGTCACGCCGCGTCGCCCCCCGGCGGTCCGAAGCCGCCGCAGTACGCTCGCGGGACCGTCCGCAACCCGAGAAGGGCTCCGCCGTGAGCGTGCGTGTACGCCGGATCTACGACCCGTCCGAGCCCGACGACGGCCTGCGGGTTCTGGTGGACCGCCTCTGGCCGCGAGGGCTCGCCAAGGAGGCGGCGCTGGTCGACGAGTGGCCCAAGGGCCTCACGCCGTCGACGGAGCTGCGCCGCTGGTTCCACGGCGACGAGGGCTCCTACGAGGAGTTCCGGCGCCGCTACGAGGCGGAGCTCGCCGCTCCCGAGGCCGCCGAACTGCTCGACGGCCTCAGGGAGTCGGTCCGCAAGGGGCCGGTCACGCTGCTGACGGCCTCCAAGAAGCCGGAGCAGAACCATGCCACGGTGCTGGCGGAGCTGCTGCAGGACTGAGTGCGGCAGAACCGGTTCAGCCGGTCTGCTGCGCCGCCGCCCGGCCCGCCGCGCGGCCCGAGAACAGGCAGCCTCCGAGGAAGGTGCCCTCCAGGGCGTTGTAGCCGTGGACGCCGCCGCCGCCGAACCCGGCGACCTCACCGGCGGCGTACAGCCCGTCGACGGGCGTGCCGTCGGTGCCGAGGGCGCGGGAGTCGAGGTCGGTCTGGATGCCGCCGAGGGTCTTGCGGGTCAGGACGTGCAGCCGGACGCCGATCAGGGGGCCGGCGGCCGGGTCGAGGATGCGGTGCGGGGCGGCGACGCGGCCGAGCCGGTCGCCGATGTAGCGCCGGGCGTTGCGCATGCCCTGGACCTGGGAGTCCTTGCTGTACGGGTTGGCGATCTGCAGGTCGCGGGCCTCGATCTGGCGGCGTACCTCCGCCGCGTCCAGCAGGGACTTGCCGGTCAGGCCGTTCATCTTCTCGACCAGCTGTTCCAGGGTGTTCGCGGTGACGAAGTCCGCGCCCTTGTGGAGGAAGGCCTGCACGGGTGCGGGGGCGCCCTTGCCGAGGAGCCGGTCGCGCAGCACGGCCCTCCGGTCCTTGGCCGTGATGTCCGGGTTCTGCTCGGAGCCGGAGAGCGCGAACTCCTTCTCGATGATCTTCCGGGTGAGCACGAACCAGGAGTGGTCGTGTCCGGCGATGTCCTCGGTGGTACGCAGGTACTTGAGGGTGCCCAGGGTGTCGTAGCCGGGCAGGCAGGGGTCGGGCAGGCGGCGGCCGAGGGCGTCGAGCCAGACGGAGGACGGGCCGGGCAGGATGCGGATGCCGTGGCCGGGCCAGACGGGGTCCCAGTTCTGCAGGCCCTCGGTGTAGTGCCACATCCGGTCGCGGTTGACCAGGCGCACGCCCGCCCCGGCGCTGATGTCGAGCATGCGGCCGTCGACGTAGGCGGGGACTCCGGTGACCATCTCGGCGGGGGGTGTGCCGAGTCGCTCGGGCCAGTAGCGGCGCACGATGTCGTGGTCGGCGCCGATGCCGCCGGTGGTGACGACGACGGCCTGGGCGGTGAGTTCGAAGTCGCCGATGCGCTCGCGGTTGGAGGCGACGCCGCGCGGTGCGTCGTCGTCGGCGAGGACGGTGCCGCGCACCCCGCGCGCCGCGCCGCTCTCGATGACCAGCTCGTCCACGCGGTGGCGGTGGTAGAAGGTGAGCAACCCGTCCCGGGCGGCCTGCCGGGCGTAGCGGACGAAGGGTTCGACGACACCGGTGCCGGTACCCCAGGCGATGTGGAAGCGGGGCACCGAGTTGCCGTGCCCGTCCGCCCTGAGGTCACCGCGCTCGGCCCAGCCGACGGTCGGCAGCAGGGTGATGCCGTGCCCCTCCAGCCAGGACCGCTTCTCACCGGCGGCGAACTCGACGTAGGCGCGGGCCCAGCGCACCGCCCAGGAGTCCTCGTCCTCCAGCCGGTCGAACTGCGCGCTGCCGCGCCAGTCGTTCCAGGCGAGGGCGAAGGAGTCCTTGATGCCGAGGCGGCGCTGCTCGGGCGAGTCGACGAGGAAGAGCCCTCCGAAGGACCAGAACGCCTGCCCGCCGAGGTTGGCGGCGTTCTCCTGGTCGACCAGGGCGACGCGCCGGCCCCGGCTGGTGAGTTCGTGCGCCGCGACCAGGCCGGCGAGGCCCGCTCCGACGACGATGACGTCCGCGTCCATGGCGGCCATGGCGTCTGTGTCCTTCCGTCTGCGACTCATTCGGGGGTGCCGCTGCCGTCGGTCAGCAGGGCGGTGAGCAGTTGCTTGAGCCAGCCGCGGGCGGCGTCGCCGTCCCTGTCCAGCAGCAGCTGGGTGGTGACGCCGTCGTAGGCCGCGACCACCGCGCGGGCGGCGCCGTCGACGTCGCCGAGGACCGCGGGCAGCGCGGTGTGGCCCCGGGCCTTGGAGAGCCGGTCGGCGATGGCCTCTCGCAGCCGGGCACGGTGGTCGAGGAGGGCCTGGGCGACGGCCGGATCGCGGGCCGCGTGGACCAGGAAGTCGGTCTTCACCAGCAGCCAGTCCACGTCGAGCAGCAGGACCTCGGTGACCCGGTCCACGGAGGCGGGCACGTCGAGGTCCGGACCGTCCTGGGCGAGGGCGTCGGCCACCTGGGAGGCGATGAGGTCGGCGCGTTCCCGGTACAGGGCGAAGAACAGCTCGTCGAGGGTGGCGAAGTTGGAGTAGAAGGCGCCCCGGCTATAGCCGGCGGCCTCGCAGATCTCCTCGATGGAGACCCGGCCGAAGCCCTTGGCGGCGAACACCGCGAAGGCGGCGTCGAGCAGGTTGGCCCGTGTCCGGACCCGCCGTCTGGTGACCCGCCGGGCCGAGTCCTGCGTCGTCATCGCCTGGACCTCCGTTCGATACAGGAATGTATCCGATACATCGATGTATCGAAAGAGCCATACCCGACCCCGGGCCAGTCATGGGAACGTATTTTCGATTAAGGAGTACGCTGGGCGCATGGCCACGCACCTCCAGGGCTCCCTGTTCGACCAGACCGACGAGCTGCGGCTCGCCCGCCTCGACGGGCTGCACCGGACCGAACTCGGCCTCGGCGCCTGGATCGACGTGCTCCCGGGCTGGCTGAGCGGCG
Source organism: Streptomyces sp. NPDC007971 (assembly GCF_042958635.1). Lineage (NCBI taxonomy): Bacteria > Bacillati > Actinomycetota > Actinomycetes > Kitasatosporales > Streptomycetaceae > Streptomyces > Streptomyces sp. NPDC007971. The sequence continues at coordinate 513,382 of NZ_JBIBJK010000003.1, read as the reverse complement.
CCGACGCCCTGTTCGAACAGCTGGCGGCCGAGGTCCCGTGGCGGGCCGAGCGCCGCAAGATGTACGACAACGTGGTCGCGGTACCGCGTCTGCTCGCCTTCTACGCGGCCCACGACCCGCTCCCGCACCCCGTCCTCGACGAGGCCCGCACGGCTCTGTCCGCGCACTACGCCGCGGAGCTGGGCGAGCCGTTCACCACCGCCGGGCTGTGCTTCTACCGCGACGGCCGGGACAGCGTCGCCTGGCACGGCGACCGGATCGGACGGGGCGCCCGCGAGGACACGATGGTGGCGATCCTCTCCGTCGGCGCGCCCCGGGACCTGCTGCTGCGGCCGGCGCAGGGCGGCGGCACGGCGGTGAGGCACCCGCTCGGGCACGGCGACCTCGTCGTGATGGGCGGCTCCTGCCAGCGCACCTGGGAGCACTGCGTCCCCAAGACCGCCCGCGCGATCGGCCCGCGCATCAGCATCCAGTTCCGGCCGCACGGCGTGCAGTGAACCCCTCCGGGACCGCGTCCTGCGGGCCTTAGGGTTCGTCCCATGGCCTTGCAGATCAGCGCCACGAACCCGGAGCACCCCGCGCTCCTGCTCGCACTGCCCTGGGACGTTCCCCTGGAGGAGTGGCCGCAGGAGTGCCTCGTACCGCTCCCGAGGGGCATCTCACGGCACGTCGTGCGCTACGCGCGCGCCGGCACCGAGGTGATCGCCGTCAAGGAGCTGGCCGAACGGCCCGCGCTGCGCGAGTACGGGCTGCTGCGCGACCTGGACCGCCTCGGCATCCCCGCCGTCGACCCGCTCGCGGTGGTCACCGGCCGCACCGACAGCACCGGCGCCCCGCTGGAGCCGGTGCTGATCACCCGGCATCTGCGCGGCTCCATGCCGTACCGCTCGATGTTCGAGACCACGATGCGCCCGGCGACCATGCACCGCCTGATGGACGCCCTCGCCGTGCTGCTGGTGCGGCTGCATCTGGCCGGGTTCGCGTGGGGCGACTGCTCACTGTCCAACACCCTGTTCCGGCGGGACGCGGGCGCCTTCGCCGCGTACCTGGTGGACGCCGAGACCGGCGACCTGCACCCCCGGCTCAGCCCCGGGCAGCGGGAGTACGACCTCGACCTGGCCCGGGTGAACATCAGCGGCGAACTGCTGGACCTGGAGGCCTCGGGCGCGCTGCACCCGTCCGTCGACCCCGTCGAGTTCGGCCACGAGATCTGCACCCGCTACGACGGTCTGTGGCAGGAACTGACCCGCACCTCGGTGTACCCGGCGGGCAAGTACCACTACATGGAGCGCCGGATACGCCGCCTCAACGAACTCGGCTTCGACGTGGCCGAGATGCAGATCCAGCACTCCCCGGGCGGCGACACGGTCACCTTCGTTCCCAAGGTCGTCGACGCCGGACACCACCAGCGCCAGCTGCTGCGCCTGACCGGCCTCGACACCGAGGAGAACCAGGCCCGGCGGCTGCTGAGCGACCTGGAGAGCTGGATGGCCACCCAGGACGACCACACGCCCGGCGACCTTCCCCCGGGCTCCCGGCTGCGCCCGACCGGCGGGCAGCCCCCTGCCGCCCGCCCCGAGGTACTCGCCCACCGCTGGGTGCGGGACGTGTTCCGGCCCACCGTGCGCGCGGTCCCGGTGGAGCTGCGCGGCTCCATGGACCCGGCCGAGATCTACCACGAACTGCTGGAACACCGCTGGTACCTGTCCGAGCGGGCCCAGCACGACATAGGCCTGGACACCGCCGTCACGGACTACATCACAAACGTCCTGCCCAAGGCTCGCGCGACCCTGGAGCCGACGACACCCACCGACTAGTCACGCGTGCGGGACGACCGCCACCGGGCAGGCGGCATGGTGCAGCACGCCGTGCGCCACCGACCCGATGCGGGGTCCCACGGCCGCGCGGCGGGCCCGCCGGCCGACGACCAGCAACTGGGCGCTCCCGGCCGTCGCGAGCAGCACCTGCCCCGCGCTCCCCATCTCGACGTGCTCGGTCACGGGCACGTCCGGGAAGCGCTCCCGCCACGGCTGCACCGCCTTCGCCAGGGCCTTCTTCTCGAACGGCTCCAGACCGCCGGCGTCGTCCAGGAGCTTGAGCGAGCCGGGGCTGTAGGCGAACACCGGCGGCAGCGTCCAGGCCCGTACCACCCGGACCGTGGCGCCGCGGGCGGCCGCCGTCTCGAACGCGAAGCGCAGGACCTCCGCGCTGTCGTCGGGGCCGCCGTGCTGGCCGACCAGGACGTCCCGCCCGCCCGCCTCCGCCGCCGGCCGGTCGCCGGCGCGGACCAGGACCACGGGCCGGGTCGTCTCGGCGATCACCTGCTGTCCGACGGAACCCATCAGGAACCCGACCACGGCGCCGTGCCCGTGAGAGCCGAGCACCAGCATCTCGGCCTGCGCGGCCGCCTCGGCCAGCTCCGCCGCGGCTGCGCCCTCCCGCACGTCCGTGCTCACGGCCAGCCCGGGGTGGCGCTCCGAGACGCTGCGCACGGCGTCCGCCACCGCGTGGGACACCCAGGCGTGCTGCGTGTCCCGGTCGGCGGTGGCGAGCGAGTCGGCGTAGCGCCACACGTGCACGACCCGCAGCGGCAGCCCCCTGCGGACGGCCTCCCGGCCGGCCCAGTCCAGCGCGGCCAGACTCTCCTCGCTACCGTCCACCCCTGCCGTGATCGGGCGTGTCATGCGTGGGCCTCCTCGTTCTCCCGGTCTGCGGGGCCAGTCTTCCGTACGCTGCGGGCATGGCACTGGAATGGGAACAGGTGAACGTCGACGCGGATGATCCGGTGGCCCTCGGCCGCTGGTGGGCCGAGGCGCTCGGGTGGGTGGCGGTCGACGACGACGCCGACGACGAGTACGAGATCCGCCCCGCCGTGGACCGGTTGCCGGGACTGCTCTTCGCCCGGGTGCCCGAGAAGAAGTCGGTCAAGAACCGGCTGCACCTCGACTTCCGGCCCGAGGACCAGGCTGCCGAGGTGGCCCGGCTGCTGGCCCTCGGGGCCCGGTACGCGGACGTCGGGCAGGACGAGCAGACGTGGGTGGTGCTCGTGGATCCCGAGGGCAACGAGTTCTGTGTGCTGGGTGACCGTCGCCCCTGAGACCGCCGCGTCCGCGCGCTCGCGTCCGGCTTGGATCGCCGTCGGTGCCTTATCCCGGAGCGAACCCCGGCGATCGAACATACGATGGGCGGGAGCCGGTGCGGTGGGCCCAGCGACACCGTCCCGTGGAGCCGACCGCTCGGGGTGGGAGAGGCATGGCACAGGCCGCCGAGACAGCGCGGACCGTCATCCTGACCGTGGACGACGACCCGGGGGTGTCCCGCGCCGTCGCTCGTGACCTCAGGCGGCGCTACGGCGAGTCGTACCGGATCGTGCGCGCGGAGTCCGGGGAGTCCGCGCTCGGGGCGCTGCGCGAGCTGAAGCTCCGCGGCGAGCTGGTGGCCGTGATCCTGGCCGACTACCGGATGCCGCAGATGAACGGCATCGAGTTCCTGGAGCAGGCGCTCGACGTGTATCCCGGGGCGCGGCGCGTGCTGCTCACCGCCTACGCGGACACCAACGCGGCCATCGACGCGATCAACGTCGTCGACCTCGACCACTATCTGCTCAAGCCGTGGGACCCGCCGGAGGAGAAGCTCTATCCGGTGCTGGACGACCTGCTGGAGGCGTGGCGGCACAGCGACTACAAGCCCGTGCCCAGCACCAAGGTCGTCGGGCACCGCTGGTCGGCGCGGTCGTCCGACGTGCGCGAGTTCCTCGCCCGCAACCAGGTGCCCTACCGCTGGTACTCCGTCGAGGAGCCGGAGGGGCAGCGGCTGCTGGCCGCGGCCGGGCAGGAGGACGGGCAGCGGTTGCCGCTGGTGATCACCCCGGACGGCACGGCCCTGGTCGAGCCGGAGGCCCCGGAGCTGGCCGCACGGGTGGGTCTGGCGACGACGCCGACGGCCGACTTCTACGACCTCGTCGTGATCGGCGGCGGTCCGGCCGGGCTCGGCGCGGCCGTGTACGGCGCCTCCGAGGGCCTGCGGACCGTTCTCGTGGAGCGTTCGGCGACCGGCGGGCAGGCCGGGCAGAGCTCCCGGATAGAGAACTACCTCGGCTTCCCCGACGGCGTCTCGGGAGCCCAGCTCACCGACCGGGCGCGGCGCCAGGCGGCCAGGTTCGGGGCCGAGATCCTGACCGCGCGCGAGGTGACGGGGCTGGAGGTCAACGGGGCGGCGCGCGTCGTGCGGTTCGCGGACGGCTCGGCGATCGCGGCGCACAGTGTCATTCTGGCGACCGGTGTGCAGTACCGGCAGCTGGAGGCGCAGGGCTGCACCGACCTGACGGGCTGCGGGGTCTTCTACGGCTCGGCGCTGACGGAGGCGGCCGCCTGCCAGGGGCACGACGTGTACATCGTCGGCGGTGCCAACTCGGCGGGTCAGGCGGCGATGTACCTGTCCAGGTTCGCCAAGTCGGTGACGCTGCTGGTGCGCGGCGCCGATCTGTCGGCGTCGATGTCGTACTACCTGATCCAGCAGATCAACGAGGCGGCGAACATCTCCGTGCGCAGCCGGACGGTGGTCGACGCCGCGCACGGTTCGGACCGCCTGGAGAGTCTGACGCTGCGTCAGCTGGAGAACGGCGACAGCGAACAGGTCGACGCCCAGTGGATGTTCGTGTTCATCGGCGCGGCCCCGCTCACCGACTGGCTGGGCGACACGGTGCTGCGCGACGGGCGCGGCTTCATCCTGGCGGGTCCCGACCTGACCGCCGACGGGCGTCCGCCGGCCGGCTGGGAGCTGGACCGGCCGCCGTACCACCTGGAGACCAGCATTCCCGGCGTGTTCGTGGCGGGCGACGCGCGCGCCGAGTCCGCCAAGCGGGTCGCGTCCGCCGTCGGAGAGGGAGCCATGGCCGTCATGCTCGTCCACCGGTATCTGGAGCAGTCATGAGCGGGCAGCCGATGCCGTGCAGCCCCGCGGAGATCAGGTCGCTGTTCCTCTTCGAGAAGCTGTCGCCCGAGCAGCTGGGGCGGCTGTGCTGCGAGGGCCGGGTGGAGCTGTTCCAGCCCGGTCCGGTGTACACCGAGGGCGAACCGGCCACCTGCTTCTTCGTGATGATCGAGGGCACGGTCGTGCTCTCGCGGCGCGTCGGCGAGGACGACGTGGAGGTCATCCGCAGCTCGCAGCGCGGGGTGTACTCGGGCGCCATGCAGGCGTACATCGGGGACCGGGTGCGGCAGGTGTACAACAACTCGATGCGGGTGACGGAGCCGACGCGGTTCTTCGTGCTTCCCGCGGACACCTTCGCGGCCGTCATGAGCGAGTGGTTCCCGATGGCCGTGCACCTGCTGGAGGGCCTCTTCTTCGGTTCGAAGAGCATCCAGGCCGCCGTCGGGCAGCGGGAGCGGCTGCTGGCGCTCGGCTCGTTGTCCGCCGGGCTCACGCACGAGCTGAACAACCCGGCAGCGGCCGCGGTGCGGGCCACGTCGACCCTGCGCGAGCGGATCGCGAAGATGCGGCACAAGCTCGCCGTGATCGCCGAAGGCCCGTTCACCCGGGACCAGTTGGCGAGTCTGATCGAGATCCAGGAGCGCACCGCCGAGCGGGTCGCCAAGGCGCCGGTACTCAGCCCGCTGGAGACCTCCGACCGGGAGGACACCCTCACGGACTGGCTGGAGGACCACGGCATCGACTACGGCTGGCAGCTGGCGCCCACCTTCGTGCAGGCGGGTCTGGACGTCGACTGGCTGGAGCAGGTCGCGGCGGCCGTGGGCGAGGAGATCCTGCCCGGCGCGGTCGGCTGGCTCAACTACACCGTCGAGACCGAGCTGCTGATGACCGAGATCGAGGACTCCACGACCCGTATCTCCCACCTCGTCGACGCGGCCAAGCAGTACTCGCAGCTGGACCGGGCGCCCTACCGCGTGGTGGACGTGCACGAACTCCTCGACAGCACGCTGCTGATGCTCGCCGGGAAGATCGGTGGGCGCATCCAGGTGGTCAAGGAGTACGACCGTACGCTCCCGCAGGTCCCCGGCTATCCGGCGGAGCTGAACCAGGTGTGGACCAACCTCGTCGACAACGCGGTGTCCGCCATGAACAGCGCGGGCGGGGACGGCACGCTGACCGTGCGGACCGCGCTGGACCATGAGCGGGTGCTGGTGGAGTTCCGGGACACCGGGCCCGGGATCCCGCCGGAGATCCGCGACCGCATCTTCGATCCGTTCTTCACCACCAAGCCGGTCGGCGAGGGCACCGGCTTGGGCCTGGACATCTCGTGGCGGATCGTCGTGAACAAGCACCACGGCACCCTGCAGGTCGAATCGGTGCCCGGTGACACCCGTTTCCAGGTGCTGCTGCCGCTGACCGCGGAGACACCGGAGGAGGCGGCCGCCCTGACGACCCCCGAGGAGGCAGCATGAGCGGCGATCCCGCGATCGACCCGAACGTTCCACCGAGCGGCACCGGGTGCGTGGAGTGCGACGAGGGCGGCGGCTGGTGGTTCCACCTGCGCCGGTGCGCGGCCTGCGGGCACATCGGCTGCTGCGACGACTCCCCCGCCAAGCACGCCACCGCCCACTACCGGGCCACCGGGCATCCGGTGATCCGCAGCTTCGAGCCGGGCGAGGGCTGGTTCTGGAACTACACCACGAACGACGTGTACGACCCCGGGGTCGACCTCGTGCCGCCGGTCAGCCATCCCGAGGACCAGCCGGTGCCGGGCCCGGCCGGGCGGGTGCCGGCCGACTGGGCCCAGACGCTGCGCTGAAGCGGCCACGGGAGGCACACCCGCGGCCGGCAGGCCGCGGTCGGCCGGGAGGACCTGGACGGTCCGGCCGGCCGTGAGGACCTGGACGGCCGGGCGATCCGGCCGCCCCCGGGTCTCAGCGTGTGCAGTCGAGGCGGCCCGGGTCGACGGCGTCGGCCAGGGCCTGCATCCCCTTGTCGTTGGGGTGCAGATGGTCGCCGCTGTCGAAGAAGGGCAGGATCCGCTCGGGATCGTAGGGGCTGCGCAGTACACGGTCGAAGTCGGTGACCGCGTCGAACTCGCCGCTGTCGCGGATGAACCGGTTGACCTCCTGCCGTACGGCTTCGGCGGCCGGGTCGAACTCGGGCCAGCCCTTGAACGGGCCGACGGTCGCGCCGACCACGCACTTGCCGGCCGCGTGCGCCCGCCGGACGATCTCCCGGTATCCGGCGATCAGATCGGCCGCGGTGACGCCGGTGTGCGCCTTGAGGTCGTTCACCCCCTCGAAGAGGAACACGGTGCGCACGCCCGGCTGCGACAGGACGTCGCGGTCCAGCCGGTGCAGGGCGCTCTGCCCGGCGCCGTCCGCCAGGACCTTGTTGCCGGAGATGCCCTCGTTGGCCACCCCCTTGACGTGCGTCCCGGCCCTGTCCAGGCGCCGGGCGAGGTAGTCGGGCCAGCGCCGGTCGAGGTCGGTGGTGGACTGCCAGCCGTCGGTGACGGAGTCCCCGAGCGCGGCCACGGCGCCGGTGGCGGTGTCCGACGGGCGGACCGAGACGGCGTCGAGGTACCACCAGGAACCCGTCATGACCGTCCAGGCGGCCGCCGAGTCCTCGGCGGTGTGGTCGCCCTGGGTGAGGTAGGAGGTCTGCATCGCCATCCCGTGACCGGTCGCCGGACCGGCCGCGTCCGGGGTGTGGAGGCTGACGACCAGGTTGGCGCCGGCGGGGACCTTGCCGGGCCGCGGATCGCTCCACACGGAGGCGCCCGCCGGGACGGTGACCGCAGCGGCCCCGCCGAAGGTCAGCCGCCGGTTGGTGCCGGGCCGCAGTGCTGCACCCTCGCTCTGCAGGCCGGCGCGGACGCCGTCCAGGGTCAGCGGGCGGTCGCCGAAGGCGTTGGACAGCCGCACGCGCAGCTCGCTTCCGGCGACGCTGGTGTGCACGACGAGCCGGTACCCGCGGTCGGCGGCACCCTCGCCCAGGCGGTCGGCGCTCGCCGCCCAGGTGACGGTTCCGGGGGCCCGTACGGTGGCCTGCGGAGCGCGGACCACGGCCCGGGCGGGAGCGGACTGGCAGGCGACGGCCGCGAGCAGGACCGCGGCGATCCGGCCCACGCGCCACAGACGCATACGGTGCGCGGGGCGCAGTGGGGCGGTCACCGGGCGAAGTCCTTGAGCGTGACGGACTCGCCGGGCTCGAGGCGGACCGTCCGGGACGTTCCTGCGTACCCCACGCAGGTCATGGTGCCGCCGACGCTGCGGATCCGCACCTCGGTGGGTTTCCCGTCCCTCCAGTGCAGGTCGACGACGAAGCCGCCGCGGGCCCCTGCGCCGGTGAGCGCACCCAGGGCGGCCCAGGCGTGCGGGAGGGCCGGCAGGAGTTCCAGGTGGCCGGGGCGGGAGTACAGCAGCATCTCCACGACGGCGGCCGGAGTGCCGAAGTTGGCGTCGATCTGGAAGATGCCCCGGCCCTGTTCCACCTCGTAGATGTCGAAGAGGTTGGGCGCGGTGCCGTTGCTGCCGCCGTCCGACGGACGGAGGTTGTTCACGATCAGCCGGTAGGCCCGGTCGGCGTCCTTCAGCCGGGCCCAGCACAGGGCGCGCCAGGCGTTGGCCCAGCCGAAGCTGTCCATACCGCGGGCGGTGAGCAGGGCGGTGGCGCCGGCGACGATGCCGGCGGGGGTGGAGCCGTCGGGCCGGATGCGGTCGCCGGGGAAGAGGCCGATGAGCGGCGACAGGTGCCGGTGGGTGGTCTCGCCGAGGTTGTCGGGGGACATCCACTCCTCCAGCCAGCCCGTCTTCGGGCTGACGACCGGGAGGTAGAGACGGTCGCGGAGCGCGCCGACGGTACGGGCGTACTCGGCGTCCCGGCCCAGCTCGGACGCCGCGGTGCGGTAGTTGCCGAAGAGCGCCCGGACCAGTTCCTGGGCGTAGGTGATGCCCTTGGCGTCGAGGGGGCCCTGTTCCGGTGACCAGTCGCTGTCGGCGACGAGGACCTCCTGGCCGGTGTCCGGCAGAGTGTGGGTGAGCAACCGGGCCTCCCAGAACTCGCAGGCGCCCTTGAGGAGCGGGTAGATCTTCCTCAGATGGGTGCGCGACGCGGTGAACTCGTAGTGCTCCCACAGGGAGTTGCACAGCCAGGCGTTGCCCGCCGGGTGCCACCACCAGCCCCCTCCACCATAGGGGTTGGTGGAGATGGCGACCGTCCAGCCGGCGTTCTTCCCGCTGGAGTTGCGGTAGCGGTTGCGGGAGTCGTTGAAAAGCCTCCTGGTGAGGTCGGTCCAGGAGGGCAGCTGGGCGACGCAGTAGTCGGTGAAGGCGTCGAAACAGGGCGACAGGCCCGTCCGGTCCGCCATCCAGTAGTTCATCTGGACGTTGATGTCGGTGTGGTAGTCGCCCATCCAGTCGGGGTCGTTGCCGTCGAGCCACAGTCCCTGCAGGCCGAGGGGCAGGCTGCCGCGCGAGCCGGAGATCATCAGGTAGCGGCCGAACTGCAGGTAGGAGGCCTCCAGTTCGGGGTCGGGCACGCCGTCGCGGGCGCGGGCGCGGATGCGCTCCCAGGTGTCCAGGGCGCGCTGCCCGGCCGAGGACGTGCCGAGCCGGATGTCGAAGCGGCCGTAGAGGGCGTGGTGGTCGGCGACGTGGGTGCGCAGCAGTGTGCCGGCCGAGTGGCGGGCGGCGGCGCCGGCCTTGGTGCGGGCGAGCGCCTCGGGGTCGAGGGAGGGGTCGCGGTAGTGGGCCGAGGCGTCCGGCGCGTAGTCGGTGCCGCCGCTGACCACCACGGTCAGTTCCGTGCATCCCGAGAAGGTGACACGGGTGCCGTCGACGCGGACGGTGCCGCCGCTGCCGCGGGCGGTGATCGCGGCACCGTAGCGCAGTCCGTTGGCGAGGGAACCCGCGAAGGAGGTGGCGCTCGTGGTCCGCTCGCCGTGCGTGCCCTCCAGGGTCACGGTGCCGGTGTAGCGGCCGCCGCCCTGCTGCGTGAAGTGCAGTACCACGACGTCGTCGGGGCGGCTCGCGAACAGCTGCCTCCGGTACGTCGCTCCGGAGCGGACGTATGACGTCGTCACCACGCCCTGGGCGAGGTCGAGGGTGCGGCGGTAGCCGGAGACGGCACCGAGGTCGTGGCCGGGAAGGTCGACGGTGAGCCGGGCGAGGAGGGTGAAGGAGCCGAAGTCCTCGCGGCCGTAGGGGAACTGGCCGTCGGGGTCGAGCGTGTCGTTGAGGCCGCCGGTCCACAGGGTGGCGTCGGTGAGCAGCAGGAGTTCCCGGCCGGGGTCGTTGGTGGCGAGGGCACCGAGCCGGCCGTTGCCGACGGGGAGGCCCTGCCGGATCAGCGAGTGCTCGTCGGCGGGCGCCTGCCACCACAGCTGGTGGCGGGGGTCGGGCGCGGGAGTGGCCGTGGGCCGCTGCGGGGCGGCCGTGGCGGTGAAGGCGGGCAGCGAGGCGAGGGCTCCGGTGGCCGCGGCGAGGGCGAGGAATCCGCGTCTGCTGGGGGTTGTGGGGTCCATGACAGGCTCCGGGTTGTGCGGTGAGGGTCGGTGCGTACAGCGCGCCCCTCAGGGGCGCGGGGAACAGCGCGAGCAGCCACAGTGGACCCGCAGGTCCCGAACGGCGCTCCCGGCGGAGCGTCAGCGCGGCGAGACGGGAACGTCGATCCGGTCGATGTCGGGCGCATAGTCCGAACCGCTGTCGAAGGTGACGGTGTTGGTGCCCGCGTGCAGGGTCACGGGCACGCTCACCGTCTCCACGCTTCCCCAGTCGCCGGTGGAGGGGAACCTGTGGCGCACGGGGCTGCCGGAATCGGCCGAGACGTTCACCGGGCGGGCGTCGCCGCTGACGTACGCGACCTTGATCAGGTAGGTGCCGGGCCTGTCGACGACGATGTCGTTGAAGCGGAGCCTGCCGCCGAGGTAGAGGTTGCCGACCTTCTTGCCGCCGGAGCAGGCGGAACAGTCGGCGACGGAGGCGTTGCCGCCGAGCGTGTTGCCGGCGGACTCGGCCTCGTGTCCGGTGGTGCGCAGGGCGCTGCCGTGCGGGGTGACGGTGAACAGACGGGAGCCGTGGGCGGGCAGTGCCTCGGTGATTCCGTTCCTGTGGGAGCCGAGGTTCTCGTGGTTCCACAGGTCACGGACGCCGGCCCGGCCGGTGAAGCCGAGCGAGGACCAGTCGGCGGTGACGGCGGCGGGGGCGTCGGCGAGGTTGAACAGGGCGACGGTGTAACCGCCGTCGGGGTTCTTCGCGGCCCACACCTGCTGAGGGTCCAAGGCGGTGACCGGCTTGGCGGGCGGGGTGTCGCCCTGGTCGACGGCGATCACCTCGCGGTTGGTGAGGAGCTTGACGCCGTAGTCGTCGAGCCTGGTCAGGTCGTCACCGGTGTAGAGCGGGGACTTGGCGACGGCCCAGAGGGTGGCGTAGGTCTGGCGTTCGGCCTGGGTCAGGCCGTCCATGGCGCCGTTGCCGACGTCGAGGGAGTCGAGGTCGTTCCAGCCGCCGGGGCCTGCGTGCTTCGTCCAGGCGGGGGTGTCGTCGAAGCGGTCGTCGACGGAGTTCTCCCAGCTCACCAGGGTGTTGCAGTAGCACTCGACGTCGGTGTCGAGGCGCCAGCCGTTGGAGTACTTCTTCCAGTCGGCGGCGTGCCCGATGTCCAGGGACCAGGAGATCTCCAGGTGGACGGGCCGGCCGGTGGCGGCCAGCGCCTTCTGCCAGGCGGCCACGTCGGCAACGTTGTCGTAGTTGTCGCCGCTCTTGAACGAGCCGGGGCCCACGCCGTCGAGCTTGAGGAAGTCGTAGCCCCAGTCGGCCAGTTGCCGGGCCTGGGAGTCGACGTACTTCTGGGCACAGGGTCTGGAGAAGTCCAGTTTGTAGGCGCTGTCCCAGCCGTTGGTGGTCCGCAGGTCGCCGTAGACGATGTCGGCGGTGGTGCAGCCGTCGGCGTCCCGGATCGGCACCCTGCCGTCGCCGTAGGCCTCCTTCTCCAGGCCGACGGGCAGGTAGATGCCGGCCTTGAGGCCCTTGGCGTGGATGTGGTCGGCGACCGCCTTCATGCCGTGCGGGAAGCGGGCGGGGTCGGCCTGCTGGCGCGCGTACGCGTCGAACTCCGGTTTCCAGTTCTTGTCCCGCCACCAGCCGGAGTCGATGTTGACGTACTCGTAGCCGTACGCCTTCAGCCTGGCGGCGAGGGCGTCGGTCTGCTTCAGGACGTTCGCCTCGGTGAGGTAGCTGTAGTCCCCGTCCGGGTTGAGTCCGGGGTACTTGGACGACTGCATGCTCCAGCTGGACCAGCCCATGTAGGGCCTGTCCGCCACGGAAGCCGTTGCCGCCCGCGCCGGCGCGGCGGACGTGGAAAGGCCCGCGGTGAGGGCCAGGGCGACGGCGCAGCCGAGCCCGCGTGCGGGCAGGCCGGAGTACGAGGGTGACCGCATGGGCCGTACCTCCTGGGTGGGTTCGGGGCGGGGCCACTCAGCCCTGTCCGCTGCTGGGGGTCGAGGTGATGAAGGACTGGATCGCGACTGCCGCGGCGCCGCGCGCCCACTCCTCGAAGGGGAGCGGGCGGGTCTGTACGTCGCACTGCGCGGCCGAACCGAAGGCGGCGGCGGTGAACGCCTCACGGATGTGCTCGGCGAAGAGGTCGTAGGCGGCCAGGCCCTCACCGGAGATGATCACGCGTTCGGGTCCGAGCAGGTTGGCGACGGTGGCGATCCCCCGACCGATCGCCTCCCCCGCCCGCGCGTAGACCTCGCGGGCCCCTGGAACGCCCTGATGGGCGAGGGCCACCGCCTCGGCGCTGTCGGCGACGGGGCGGCCCGTCACCTCGCGCATGCGGGTCACGATCGCGGCGTCCCCGGCGATCGCCTCCACACAGCCGTGGTTGCCGCAGTGGCAGGTCGGTCCCGCCGGATCGACGACGACGTGGCCGATCTCGCCCGCGACGCCGTGTGCGCCGGCGACCACCCGTCCGTGGACGACGAGTCCGCAGCCGATGCCGGCGCCGACGGTCACCACGGCGAAGTCGCTGAGGCCCGCGCCCGCGCCGAACCACTGCTCGGCGACGGTCAGCGCGCGCACGTCGTTGTCGACGGTGACCGGCAACCCGCTGGTCATGGCGGCGAGTCGGGCCAGGGGAACGTCCCGCCACTCCAGGAAGGGCGAGTAGCGCACCACGCCCTCGGCGCGGTCGACGTCGCCGGAGACGGCGATGCCGAGCCCCAGGACGGGGGCGCCCGACTCGGTGGCGTGGGCGAGGAGTTCGTGGACCAGGTCCGCGACCGCGGCCAGCACCTTGCGCCTGGCCCGGTCCGGCAGCGGGGCGCGCCGGGCGAGGCGGATACGGCAGCACAGGTCGGTCAGTACGGCGATCAGTTCGTCGCCCGTCACCTTGACGCCGATGAACAGCGCCCGTTCGCCGTTGACCCGGACCAGGCTGGCGGGCCGGCCCAGCGCGGGGCGGGCTTCCTCGTCGGCGCCCTCCACCAGGTAGCCGGCCTCCAGCAGGGGGCGCACGGCCTTGGTGACGGCGGCCGGGGACAGCCCGGCCCGGCGGCCCGCGTCCAGGCGGGTCAGGGGGCCGTGGGAGAGGACGGTCGTGAAGACCTGCGAGACGGCCGGAGTGTGGGCCGGGAACGTCTCGGCGGCGGGGGTCGAGCGCATGGCCGGGAACCTAGGGCCATTATTTTCCGCTGTCAATAAAAGAAACAGGGGTTGTTGCGGGGGCAGTTGCGGACCTGCGGGGCGGCGCCCCCGGGCAGGTGTCCGCCGGACATGCGGATGCCCCGCGCAAGGCGGGGCATCCGGTGGTGCTGGTGTGCGGCCGTCCGTCAGTGGCGGGAGGCCGGCGTGTTGGCGGCGGTCACGTTGACCGCGGCCCACGCCTTGTCCACCGTCTTGTACTCGGTGCTGCTCGCGCCGTACAGGTCCTTGGCCGCCTTCAGCGTCGCGACGCGCGCGTCGTGGAAGTCGGTTGTGGAGACCATGTAGCGGGTGAGCGCACGGTAGTAGATCGCGGTGGCCTTCGTGCGGCCGATGCCCTTGACCGTCGCGTGGTTGTACGTCGGCGAGTCGTAGTTGACACCGTTGATCGTCTTCTTGCCGCTGCCCTCCGCGAGGAGGTAGTAGGCGTGCGAGGAGACGCCGGAACCGGCGTGCACCTCCGTGGAGTACACCTCCGGCTTCCAGTAGTCGACCGTGCCCTCGAGCTTGTCGAGCGAGGGGTGGTCGAGGCGGCGCAGGAACTTCTGGGCCAGGCCCAGCTTCTCGCCGATCAGGTAGTCCGGCGTGTCCTTGGTGTTCTTGGCGTAGAACTCGACGTTGGAGCCGAAGATGTCCGCCAGCGACTCGTTCAGCGCACCGGGCTCGCCGTACTGGTTGCCCTGCGGGTCGACGTACGTCGGCTCCAGCTTGGCGGTGGCGTCGACCACACCGTGGGTCAGCTCGTGACCGGTGACGTCGAGGACGACCAGCGGCTTCTTGAACATGTCGCCGTCGCCGTCGCCGTACAGCATGCAGTTGCAGGTCGGGTCCCAGAAGGCGTTCGCGACCTTCTTGCCCCAGTGGACCATGCCCTGGGCGGCCTTGCTGTTGTTGGCGATGCCCTTGCGCCCGAAGGTGCTCTTGTAGAAGTCCAGCGTCTTGGTGATGCCGTACTGGGCATCCGCCGCGGCGCTGGCACGGCTGGTGGTCTGGCCGTTGCCCCACACGTCGGTCGTGTTGGTGAACTTCGAGCCCGCGCTGAACTTCTCCGTGTAGGAGCCCTTGGCGTCACGCGTCTCGGTGCCGTACCGGCTCGGGTCCTTGAGCTGGTAGTGGCCGCGCGAGGTCGCGGTGGTGGTGAGGCCGACGGTGCCCACGAAGAGGGTCTTGCCGGTGCCGTGCGCGGTCGCCGGGTAGCTCGTGGCGCCGGAGGCGCCCGAGCCGAGCAGGCCGGCGGCGGCCGGGGCGGCGGTGCCGGTGGCCGGGTCGGCACTCTCGCCGCGCTTGCGCATGGCGTCGAGCAGCTTCGGCGACAGGAACTCGTCCGCGTCGGGCGTGTTGCTGCGCACCTTGCCGGTGAGGGCGTCGATGACCACGGTGCTGGAGGTGCCGTCGTCGGTCACCGTCACCTGGTAGGCGAGGGCGGCGGAGCCGCCGCGGGCGTCCACCACCAGCTCGGCGCTGCCCGCGTCGCCCTTGGCGACCTGGGCGGCCTTCGACGCGGCCTGGTCCGCGGTGAGCTTGGCCTTGGTGGCGGCAGGCTTGACCGCGTGGGCGGCCGCGCTGGTGGCGCCCGTGTAGGCCAGCTGCCGGTTCAGGTGGACGATGAGGTCGCCACCGAGCACCGGCATTCCGTTGTGGGTACGGATGAAACGGACGTGGCGCGCACCCTCGGGGTCGACCATCACGTCCTGGGCGTGGAGTTCGTCGCCCTTCGACACGCCCGTGGCCGTCGCGTGGGTGAAGGCCGCGACCTGCGCCGCCTCCACCACCGCGTCGGCGCTCGTGGCGGCGGAGGCGGCGGACCGCTCCACCCCCCGGGAGGGGCCTGCGAAGGCCGTACCGGCCAGGCCCGTGGCAGCCGTCGTCACCGCGACGGCAACGGCAACGCTGCGTATGTGCGGTCTACGCACAGATCTCCTTCACTGGAAGGCAGCCGGATCACCAACCGCCTTGAGGCATGACGCCGTTGAGCGCCATGGGGGCTGGTCGGGCCCCAGGGCGCTCACCCTTACGGATGAGTCATGCACGCGTAAAGATGGAATGATCCATTTCGCGACCTTCTATGGCAATCCTTTGCAAATGGGCGCCATAGAGTGATCGCAGGATGACCAACTGTGTGTCGACTGTGGAGACGTTGCCTCAATCGCCTAGGTTCCCAGGCCGGAATGTGACCGAAATCGCATCAGAAACCGTCGCGATGGGAGTGGGAGCCGGATGGTCTCAGCAACGGTGGCCAGGACCGCGGTACTCGGGGCGGTGGCCCTGTCACTGCTGATGGTTCCGGCACGGGCCGCGACCGCCGCGGTCCACGCCCCGGCGACGGCCCTCGCCCCCGCGCCGGCGCATGCCCCCGCGCCGCCGGCCGCACTTCCGACGCCCGACGTCGCAGGCCTGGACGAGGCACTGCGCACGGTGGTGGCGGACGGCGCGCCCGGTGCGCTGGCCCGGATCGACGACCACGGCAGCACCTACCGGGTGACCCGGGGACTCGCCGACCGCGGCACGGGCCGGAGCATCGGCGCCGACGACCGCTTCCGCATCGGCAGCGTCACCAAGTCCTTCTCCACCGTCGTCCTGCTGCAGCTGGCCGACGAGCACCGGCTGGACCTGGACGCCCCGGTCGACCGCTATCTGCCCGGGCTGCTGCCGGACGACCGCATCACCGTCCGGCACCTGCTGAGCCACCGCAGCGGCCTGTACGACTACACCGAGGACATGTTCGCCCGGAGCGTGGACGGCTTCGAGGCGGTGCGGAACAAGGTCTTCACCTATCAGCAGCTGGTCGCGCTCTCCCTGCAGAAGCCCCGCACCAACGAGCCCGGCGCCGCCTACTCCTACTCGAACACCAACTTCGTCGTCGCCGGCCTGCTCATCGAGAAGCTCACGGGACACTCCGTGGCGACCGAGTACGAGGACCGCATCGTCGAGCCGCTCAAGCTGCGCGACACCTTCTACGTCCACCCCGACACCCGGATCCCGGGCCGGTACGCGCACGGGTACCTCACCCCGGACACGCCCGGCACCGAGCCGGTCGACGCGACCGAGCAGACGGTGTCCTGGGCACAGAGCGCGGGTGCGATCATCTCCAGCGCCCAGGACCTGAACACCTTCTACTCCGCGCTGCTCGGCGGGAAGCTGATGTCCTCGGCACGGCTCGCGGAGATGGAGCGGTTCGTCCGGGTCGACAGCACGACGTCGTACGGGCTCGGGCTGCGGCGCCGTGACCTGTCCTGTGGGATCGCGGTGTACGGGCACACGGGCACGGTGCAGGGCTACTACACGTACGCGTTCGCCACGCAGGACGGGCAACGGGCGGTGACTGCCGTCGCGAACACCTCCAACAACGGGGAGGTGCTGGGTGCGCTGGCGGGGGTGCTGGAGGCGGCGTTCTGCGGGGGGCTGCACGGCTCGGCCGGTGAGGGGCAGGACGCGGCGGGGTAGGGGTTTCGTCGCCGGCTGCGGGCAGCGGGTGCCGGTCGCGCACTTCCCCGCGCCCCCTTCGGTTGGGCTTCGCGCCGTCTGCCGGGAGGCGATGGAGTATCGGCCTCGCTGTCAGGCGCGGGTCGTGGGGGCTGGTCGCGCAGTTCCCCGCGCCCCTTCAGGTGGGGCATCGCGTCGTTTGGCCGGGAGGACAAGGAGTAGGGGTCTCGTCGTCAGGTGCGGGTCGTGGGTGCCGGTCGCGCAGTTCCCCGCGCCCCCTTCGGTTGGGCCGCGCGCCGTTCGGCTGGAAGGCGGAGGCTTGTCGGTCTCGCTGTCACGTGTGGGGCGTGGGGGCCGGTCGCGTGGTTCCCCGTCGCCGTTCAGGTGGGGTATTCCCCTGTTTGGTCGGAAGTGGAGAGTGTCAGGGGCGCTGTCCGGTGGGGGTGGGGAGGGGGCGGGCAGAAGGTGCTGGAACTCGGCGGCCCCTGGCGTGCGTTCTCGTTGGTGTGACGAGCGACCTGGTTCCCGGGGGCAATACGGCCCTGCCCGGTGGTGAGCTGCGGCTGCGGGTCGCCGGGCCCTTCGACGTGTCCGCCCTCGTCACGGACGGGGACGGGAAGGTCGGCGGGGACGGCGACTTCGTGTTCTACAACCAGCCGGATGCGTCCGGAGTCCGGCTGCGCGGTGATGCCCTGTACGTCGATCCGGCACGGCTGCGGCCCGGCGCCGTCCGGGTCACCGTGGTGGTCAGCGCGGCCGATCCGGGCACACCGCTCGGAACTCTGCCCGCGCCCCGGCTGGAGGTCGGCGAGCGTTCGGGCCGCACGGTGGCCAGGTTCGCTCCGGCGCGCCCCGGACCGGAGACCGTGCTGCTGCTCGCCGAGCTGTATCAGCGGGGTACCGGCTGGAGGCTGCGGGCGATCGGGCAGGGATACGCCGACGGGCTGGCGGGGCTGGCCCGGGACTTCGGGGTGACCGTCGCCGACGAGGGGGCGCCGCCCCGGTCCGCCCCGGACGCCGACGGCTTCCTCGGCCTGGTCAACTCCGCCCGCGCGCAGGCCGGGCACCCGCCCGTCACCCCGGACGCACGTCTGGCCTCCGCGGCACAGGCGCACGCCTCGGCGATGGCGGTCCTGGGCCGGCTCGCCGCGGAGGGGCCGGACGGCGTGTCGGTCCATCAGCGGATCAGTGCCGCCGGATACGCGTACATCACGGTCGGCGAGCACCTCGTCTCCGGTCCGCGCACCCCGGCCGAGTTCCTCGACTACTGCCTGCGCACGAGCCAGGCCCGACGCACCCTTCTCGACCCGGCCTTCACCCATGCCGCACTGGCCCATGCCGACGCGGGCGACCGGTACTGGACCGCGCTGTGGGCCCGGCCCCTCACCGGGGGCGCGCTGTCGAGCACGGCCGCCGAGGTCCTCGCCCTGACCAACGCCGAACGCGCACGGGCCGGACTGCTGCCGCTGGCGGCCGATCCGCTGCTCGCCACGGCCGCCCAGGCGCACTGCGCCGACATGGTGGCCCGCGACTTCTACGCGCACACCTCCCCGGAGGGCAGCGAGCCCTGGGACCGGGCAGCCGCCGCGGGCTCCCGCCGGTCCACGATCGGCGAGAACATCGCCTGCGGACAGCGCTCCCCCGCCGAGGTGGTGGACGGCTGGATGAACAGCCTGGGCCATCGCGCCAACATCCTCAAACCGGAGTTCACCCACCTCGGTGTCGGCTTCACCGGCGGGGGCCGGGCGGGCACCTACTGGGCCCAGCTGTTCGGTGGCTGAACGGTTACCTTCCGCGATCTTGGCGGAATGGCAGGCTCCGGGCCACCATGCCGGGCATGAAGGGTGATCTTTTCTCCAGTGCGCACATGGTGCAGCCGGCCGCCGAGCCGGGCATGACCATCGAGAACGCCAAGTGCATCAAGTACACGGTCAACGGCGAGATGTACGCCCGCCAGGGCGCCATGATCGCCTACCGTGGCAACCTCCAGTTCGAGCGCAAGGGCCAGGGCGTCGGCGGCATGCTCAAGCGCGCGGTCACCGGCGAGGGTCTGCCCTTGATGGCGGTGCGCGGGCAGGGCGAGGTCTGGTTCGCGCACGAGGCGCAGAACTGCTTCGTGCTCGACGTGGAGCCCGGCGACCAGTTCACCGTCAACGGACGCAACGTGCTCTGCTTCGATCCGTCGTTGTCGTACGAGATCAAGACGGTGAAGGGCTCGGGCATCGCCGGCGGCGGTCTGTTCAACAGCGTGTTCAGCGGACAGGGCAGGCTCGGCCTGGCCTGCGAGGGCAACCCGCTGGTCATCCCGGTCTCGCCGCAGTACCCGGTGTACGTCGACACGGACGCGGTGGTCGGCTGGAGTGCGCACCTGCAGACCTCGCTGCACCGCTCGCAGTCCATCGGCTCGATGCTGCGCGGCGGCTCCGGCGAGGCCGTGCAGCTGATGCTCCAGGGCGAGGGACACGTCGTGGTGCGGCCGAGCGAGGCGACCCCGCAGAAGGTCCAGCAGCACTGATCCGGCTGTGAGGTGATCTCCGCCTCACAGGCAACCTGCTTCGGCATGCCCGCGTCTTGACCGACAACAGAACGGAGCCCTGGCCTCCGGGCCAGGGCTCCATTTTCGACGCACTATACACACCATCTATACACATCGTTTATAGAAGGGCATGCATGTACGGCAAGGCTTTCGCCCCGGAGTACCAGGGCGCCCTGACCACCCTGTCCGTGAACTCCTCGCTGGTCGATGTGCTGGCCGAGGGCACCGAACGGCTGCGCGAGGCCGAACGGTCCGGCCGGCCCGAGGAGGCGGCGCGCTGCGGGCTCGCCGTCGCCGAGGCGCACCGACGGCTCGGCCAGGTACGGGAGGCCGACCGGGCCTGGAAGGCGAGCTACCGGTCCGCCCGGGCGGCCGGGGACACCGGCGCGATGGCATGGGCGCTGTGGAGCGGAGGCACCCTCGCCCGGCAGCGCGGGGCGTTCCCGCTCGCCTGGCGGCTGCTCGGGCTCGCGGCCGAACTCGGCGAGCGCGGCGGAGACATCGTTGTCCGGGGCTACTCGCTGGCGGGACTCGCGGAGACCGGCCGTATCCAGGGCGACTACGAGGCGGTCGGCCGGCTGCACGAGCAGCTGCTGGCCGAGGCCCGCCGGCGCGGGGAGGCCCGGCACACCGTGTGGGCCCTGGAGGGCATCGCGCAGATGCACCGCAACACCGGGGACTACGACGGTGCGTACGCACTGTTCGAGGAGGCTGCGGAGATAGCCGAGCGGGCCGACGACCGGCGCGGCCACGCCTGGGCGCTGCGCGGACTCGCCGACGTGCTCTCGGTCCGCGACAAGGACACCGAGCGGGCGCTGGAGCTGCTCTCGCGGGCCGAGACCACCTGCCGCACGATGAACCTCACCAGCGCGCTCGCCTACAACCACAAGATGCGCGGCAACGTCCTCTACCGGTCCGGGCGTTACGCCGAGGCCCGGGAGATGTACGGGCTGGCCCTCGAGGAGTTCCGGGCGATGAGCGAACCGCGCGGCGAGGCGCTCTCCCGCCTCGGCCTCGCCAAGGCACTGGCCCAGCTGGGCCGCGACCGGGCCGAGACGGCGGCCGAACTCGCCGACCTGGCACAGGTGCTGGAGCGCAGCGGGCTGCGGCACGCGCGCCAGATGGTGACCCGGGCGCAGGAGGAGTTCGGCCTGGACGCGGAGGTGGCCCGGTGAACGCGCTCTCCCCCGCGGTGCAGGCGCCGCCGTCGGCACTCGACGTCCTCGGCCGCTGCCGGGAGCTGGCGCGTCCCGCACTGACGGAGGCGGTCGGGCGGCTGCATCCCTGGGTGGCGGAGATGGCCGGGTACTCCTTCGGCTGGTGCGAGGTCGGCGGCGCGCCCGTCGCCGCGCCGGGCGGCAAGGGCGTGCGGCAGGCACTGGCGGTGCTCGGCGCCGAGGCGGCGGGCGCCGACGGGCGGGCCGGGGTCCCGGCGGCGGTCGCGGTGGAGCTGGTGCACGCCTTCTCGCTGCTGCACGACGACATCATGGACGGCGACGCGACGCGGCGCCGGCGCCCCGCGGTGTGGAAGGCGTACGGCACGGGTCCCGCGGTGCTCGCCGGGGACGCCCTGTTCGCACTCGCCGTGGAAACCCTCGCCGCAGCGCCGGGCGGGCCCGGCGCCGTGCGCCTGCTGTCCACGGCCCTGGCGGATCTGGTGCGCGGACAGGCCGACGATCTGCTGTTCGCCGCACGGCCCTTCGGCGGGCCCGAGCGGGTGACGCCCGAGGAGTACCGGGCGATGGCCGAGCACAAGACCGGCGCGCTGCTGGGCTGCGCCGCCGCGCTGGGGGCCGCGCTCGGCGGGGCTCCGGAGCCGGTCGTCACCGCGCTGGACCGCGCCGGGCGCCATCTGGGCGTCGCCTTCCAGCTGGTCGACGACGTGCTGGGCATCTGGGGCGATCCGGCCGTCACCGGCAAGCCCGTCGGCGGCGATCTGCGCGAACACAAGAAGACCTACCCGGTCCTGGCCGCGCTCGGTTCCCCCGAGGCCCGCCGCCTGCCCGCGCTCCTGGACTCCGGTGCACACACGCAGGAGGCCGCCGCGCTGATCGAGGAGGCCGGCGGACGGGCGGCCGCGCTGGCCGAGGCCAGGGCACACACGGCCGCCGCACGGACCCTGTTCGCGGATCTGCCCGTGGCCGCCGGTGCCGCCGGCGAACTGCGCGCCCTGCTGGACTTCCTGGTGGGCCGCGAGCTGTGAACGCGTGAGCCGCCGCTTGCCGAAGCCGTGCCGCCCCACGCTGCCGAGCCCCGGCCTCGCGGCGCCGTTCGCCCGCAGGGGCACGGGCCGACGAGTAGGGCACAGGAGGAAGGCGGTGGCGCGGTCCGGCAAGCGGAGGTGCGGCCCCGCAAGCAGTGGCGCCGGTCGACAAGCAGTGGCGCCGGTCGGCAGGCGTTGGCGCCGGTCGGCGTCAACGCCCGGCGGGGGCTCGTCGACGTGCCGGGGCCAGGCGACGCAGGCGGATCTCCTCGGACGGGCGAACCGGTTCGGTCGGCCGCCCCACAACACCCCGGCACCCGAACACTTACCGTCGGTTACCCTCAGGTCAAAGCCAGAGCGGGAGCCACCATCCCAAACCTTCAAGCCCTTTCGAAGAATTGAACGAAAGGCAGGAACGGGCCAGAGTCGACGATTCTTTGAACACACCCCCACGCGCCCCGCGTACCCCTGGGAAAGGACGATTCAGGGGTTTCAGCGAAGGATGACCATGGTCAAGGCGCATGTCTCCACACACGAGTTGGTCGCCGGCCGATACCGGCTCCTGGACGTCTTCGCCCGGGAGACCAACCGTCTGTGGTGGTACGCCGAGGACGTGACGGCCGGCCGGCCCCGTCTGGTGGCGCAGACCGCCCTCCCGGAGCCCTGCGACGAGGACACCAGCCGCCGCGCGACGGCCCGTGTCGTGCGAACCTCCGAGATCATGCGCCTGCTCGTCCCGGGCCAGGTCGCCACCGTCGTCGACGCCGTCGTGCAGGCGGGCACCCTGTGGACGGTCACGGAGTGGATCGACGGCGCGCCCCTCGGTGAACTCCTCGACCGCGAAGGTCCGTTCAACCCCGTGCGTGCGGCCCGGCTCGGTCTCGACATCCTCGATGTCCTGCAGGCCGCGCACGACGAGGGCATCACCCATGGCGAGCTGAGCCCCGGCCAGGTCTTCGTGCGCGAGGGCGGCTCGGTCGTGGTCGCCGGGTTCGGGCTGGCGGGCACGACCCTGGTCCCGAGGCTCACGGCACCGTCGTACGCCTCGCCGGAGCAGGCCCGTGACGAGCGCATCGGGCCTGCCGTGGATCTGTGGGCGCTGGGCGCGATCCTGTACACGGCCGTCGAGGGGCGTCCGCCCTTCCGTGACCGCGGGCGCCCCGACGCCACCCTGAAGGCCGTGGACCGGCTGCCGCTGCGGGCACCGCTGCGCACCGGCCCGCTCACCCAGTCCGTGCAGGGCCTGCTGCGCAAGAGTTCCCTGGAGCGGCTGAGCCGGCCGGTGCTGCGCGAGGGACTGACCCGGGTCCTGGCCGAGGACCCCGACCAGGACTGGTCCCCCGCCCCGGCTCCCCGACTGCGCGGCGCGTACGCGGCCGTGGGGCTCGGCGGACCGGGACGGAGCAGACGGGTCATGGCCGCCGGGACCGCCCTCGCCGTCCTCACCGTCGCGGCCGCCGTGCTGGCCGCGACCCACCACCTGCCGGGCATCTCCGCCAGCTCCGCGGAACGCCGGGCGAGCGCCACCGCCACACCGGGCGAGCGGACCGAGCACAACACCCCGGGCCCCCGACCCGACAACACCCCGAGCACATCTTCGAGCACATCCCCGAGCGGCAGCCCGAGTGCCGGCGCCGGCCCCGGCGCTTCCCCCACCTCCTCCCCCACCCTGCCTGCCGGCTACCACCGCTACACCGCCCCGGAGGGCTTCTCCGTCGCACTGCCGGGCGGCTGGAAGCGGCTCGCCACGGCGCGCGGAACCGATCACGCCTACCGCGCCACCTTCGGCACGAGCGGCGACTCCCCCACCCTCGCCGTCACCTACAGCGAGCGCGTCGGCCCGGACCCGGTCGCCGTCTGGCGCGACGACGTGGAACCGGGGCTGGAGCAGCTCCCCGGCTACCAGCGGGTGGGCACCATCCGCGCCACCACCTATCAGGGCCACAAGGCCGCCGATCTGGAATGGCTGTCGGGGACCGGCGGGGCGCAGGAGCACACCCTCGGACGCGGGTTCCTCCTCGGCGGCCACCGCGGCTTCTCGCTGCGCTTCACCACCCCGGCGGGGGCCTGGAACGACGCCGCCAACCGGCTCGCCCTGAAGACCTTCCTGGCCACCTTCGGCCCGGCGGGCGCCTGACGGCGGTCCGGCCGGTTCCCACCGACCGGACCGGCGCCGTCAAAGCATTGCCAATGGGGCCATATAGGCTTCCTGTCTGCACCCGCGCACCGGGTGCGATCCCGTAGAGCCATGCCTCCAGGAGAGTCATCCGTGACCCTTGCGATCGACCCGTCTGAGACGTCCGCCCCGGCCGCCGCACCCCTGTCCGACCTCGTGGCGCGCGACGCGCGCGAGTTCGGCGTCTACGCGCGCACCGGAGGCTGGGCCTTCGCGCTGATGGTGGCGCGCAGCGTGCGGCCGGGTGGTCAGGCCGCCGGTGGGACACCGAAGGTGTCGGCGAAGGAGTTCGCGGAGCTGGCCGGCTGCTCCCCCGAGCGGGTCATGCGCTACTACAAGGCCTGGGACCGTGCGGCCGACGACGGTCTCGTCCCGCACTTCGAGGCGCTCGCGCCGGGCCAGGAGACCGAACTGCCCGACGCCGACATGTGGCTGAGCTACTACGTCTCCCGCAACAGCGCCGCCTCCGAGCGCGGCACCGCCATCGCCGAGGCCGCCGAGGCCGAGGGCATCCGCCCCACCAAGGCCCTGGAGGTCGCCGAGAACCCGACCGCGCTGCGCGCCGCGATCCTCGCCGATCCCTCGACCGCACGGGCGGCCCGCTCCGCCCTGCTGGACCGGGTCAAGGAGGACCCGGACCTCCAGGCCGAGCTGGCACGGGACGTCGTACGCACCGACGACCTGAAGAAGGCCGTCGCCACCGAGAGCCGGGCGGCCGACCGGATCGGCTATGTGCGGCAGATCGCCGAGTCCGGCCAGATCAAGACCCCGGCCGGGCAGACCGTGGACGCACCCGCCGCGCTGCGCGAGGAGGCAGAGCGCCATCTGTCGCTGATCGACGAGCTGGAGGACGACGAGGACACCGGTGGGTGGGCCACCGAGGCCTACGACACGATGAAGACGCTCGTCGCCGAGACCGTCGAGGCCGATCCCGAACTGCGCGTCCAGGAGCGGCGGACGAAGTTCTACAGCAGCCTGCAGAAGGCGACCAAGGCGTTCGAGGAGCTGACCTTCGACGACGCCCAGGACTTCTACGAGGACGACATGGTCCAGCGCCTGGAGGAACTCCAGCAGGCCATCGGCACCTGTCTGACCGCGCTGCGCGGCACCCGTGGACACCAGCCGCGGGACTGAACGCCACGGGCGTGGCAGAGGCGGCTCCGGCCGGGCGCGAGGGGCGCGCACGGGACCCCAGGGCGGGCTGAGTAGCGGTACTCATGCCCGCGCCGACCGGCCGGCGCCACGATGAGGCTCCACCGAGACCACCGGCAAGGAGCCCCGCCATGACCGCCGTGCACCACGCCCCGCTTCCCACGCCGCGCCGCGTGCCGCCCGCCCTGTTCGCGGCCGTGGCGGCCGTGGGCGTCGCCGTCTCGGCGTGGGGCGTGCACGACCGCACGACCTGGTTCCTGGAGACGTTCTGGGTGCTCGCCGGACTGCCGTTGGTGGTGCTGATGTGGCGGCGCTTCCCGCTGACCGGGCTGCTGTGCGGCCTGCTGGCCGCGCACGCGCTGGTCCTCGCGGCCGGCGGCCACTACACCTACGCACAGGTACCGGCGGGCGACTGGGTGCGGGACGCCTTCGGCCTGTCCCGCAATCCGTACGACAGGTTCGGGCACCTGATGCAGGGCTTCGTACCGGCCGTCCTCGTCCGCGAACTGCTCAGCCGTACCTCGCCGCTGCGCGGCAGCCGCTGGCTGGCCCCGCTCACCGTGTGCGCCTGCCTGGCCTTCAGCGCCTTCTTCGAACTGCTGGAGTGGGCGGCCGCCGAGATCGGCGGGTCGAGCGCGGACGCCTTCCTCGCCACCCAGGGCGATGTGTGGGACACACAGTGGGACATGTTCTGCGCCCTGATCGGGGCGGTGGTGTCGCTGCTGCTCCTCAGCAGGGCCCACGACCGCCAACTGACCACCCTCGCATCCCGTACGGCCGCCTAGGGCCTCACTCTTCCCTCGCGAGGCGTCCGGCAGCACCCCTGGCGAGCATCGGTACGGTGGGCTGGCATGCCGGGCTCCATGAAGATCGCTACAGCCCAGTTCACCTGAGTTCCTGCAGACATCCCGGCCAATGTGCGGTTCAACCTGCACGTCGTCGTGGCCAACCATGTCGGCCCTGCCAGTGCGTGGACCGGCTGTGGCCGCTCCGGGCTGTGGGCCGCAGGCGGCGGCCTTCTCGCGCAGGCCGACGGCAGCACTCCCATGGTGGTCACCGCCGAGGTCGGTTGGAGCGCGGCCCGGATGCCGCGCCGCCGACGACCCGCGCGCATCACGCCGTTGCCGCATGCCGTCAGCACACCGTGCCGCATGCCGTCAGCACGCCGTTGCCGTATGCCGTTTCCACGCCGATGTCGTCCGGCAGCCGCCGTGGTCGGCCCGTGGTGATCCCGCGGGGACGGCCGAGGTCGTCGTCTGTCGCACCGCCTCCGCCGAAATCGGGCGCAAGCGCCCGTGCGCGCACTCCTAGTCGTCCGGCCGGCCGGTGTGCCGGTGGCGTGCCCACAGGGGCATGCCGTACCAGCACAGCAGGTACCAGACGACGACGGGTACGACCAGCCAGGCCACCGGGCCCTCGGGGGCGGCCACCCGGAGGATCAGTACCAGGGACGAGGCCATGGTCGCGAGCAGCAGGGCCAGGCCGATGAAGGTCATCCGGGCGGCCAGCCGCACCGCCTGCGGCTTGACTCGGCGGCCGGCGACCATGCGGTGCAGGGAGACCGGCCCGATGAGGGCGCCGGTCGCGCATGCGCCGAGGATCACGGTCACGATGTAGATCACGTGGTCGGCGCTGGGCAGCCGCGCGTACGTCGCCTGGAAGACGACGGTCAGCAGGAAGCCGAACAGGATCTGCACACCGGTCTGGGCGACGCGGACCTCCTGGATGAGTTCGCCCCACATCCGGTCGGCCCGCTCCTCCTCGCTCTCGTCGCGGCCCCTGCGCCGCGCCTCCTGGCTCATGCGGTGCGGGTAACCGTAGGGACGTTCGTTCAAACGGAGGGTCCCCCGGCTGCTACCAGCGGTGCTCCACCTGGTCCTTGATCCGGCGCTCGTACAGGCCGCGGATCGCGGTGAACACCTGCGCGGGCAGCGGCGGGAGCTTGGCCGCGGCGGCGTTGGCGCGGGCCTGTTCCGGGGTGCGGGCGCCGGGAATGACGGTGGTCACGCCGGGCTGCTCGACGATCCAGCGCAGGGCCAGCTGCGCCGGGGTGTACCCCTCGGGAGCGAGCGCGGCGAACTCCGCGGCCGCCTCGACGCCCGTGGCGTAGTCGACGCCGGAGAACGTCTCGCCCTGGTCGAAGGCCTCGCCGTGCCGGTTGTAGGTGCGGTGGTCGTCGGCCGCGAACACCGTGTCCCTGGTGTACCTGCCCGACAGCAGGCCGGAGGCGAGCGGCACGCGCGCGATGATGCCGACTCCCGCCTCCTGCGCGGCCGGGAGCACGTCGTACAGGGGCTTCATGCGGAACGGGTTGAGGATGATCTGCACGCTCGCCACGTCAGGCCGCGCGATCGCGGTCAACGCCTCGGCGCAGGTCTCCACGCTCACGCCGTAGGCCGCGACGCGCTCCTCCGCGACCAGGGTGTCGAGGGCGTCGAAGACCTCGCCGGAGGAGTAGACGGGGGTGGGCGGGCAGTGCAGCTGCACCAGGTCGAGGCGGTCGACGCCGAGGTTGCGGCGGGACCGGTCGGTCCAGTCACGGAAGTTGTCCAGGACGTAGTTCTCGGGGATCTGCGCGACCCGGCGGCCCATCTTGGTCGCCACCAGCACGTGCAGGTCGGGCCGGCCGCCCAGGAAGGCGGCGATGGAGGACTCGCTGCGCCCGTCGCCGTAGACGTCGGCCGTGTCGAAGAAGGTGACCCCCGCCTCGGCCGCCGCCTCCAGGACGGACAGGGCCTGCTTGTCGTCCACGTCGCCCCAGTCGGCACCCAGCTGCCAGGTGCCGAGACCGACGACTGATGCCCGCTGACCCGATCTGCCCATTGTGCGTTCGTCCATGGCGCCAGTCTGTCATCCGGCCGCGCACCCGGCGGAACGGCTCGCTCCGGCGGGCCGTCCGGCTGTGTCTCACCCGCACGGGCGGCGGATTTTGCCGGACGGCCGGGGATCGCCGGAGGGTGCACGGCGCGCACGGCCGATCGTCCGTGCAGCAACAACGTCCCTGCGTTCGGCGGAAGTCGGGCGCCCTTCGGCCGCCGTGGGCTCTCTCACCGATCGGGCGCGCAGAGGGCGTTCCTCGCCGACGTCCGGGCGCAACCGGCGGGCCCCGGAGCGGGGACGGCTCAGCCGACGGGCGTCAGCAGTTCCTGTACGACGGGGCCGTAGCGGTCGGCGATGGTGTCGATGCCGGTCTCGCGCAGGTGCGGGCCGCGCGCGATGCCGTACATGACGCCGAGGCCGACGAGTGCCGCGACGGCGAGTTCGGCGCGCAGTCCGGCGTCGTGGCCGGCGAGGCGGCCGGCGAGGCGTTCGGTCACCTGGGCGCGGAAGTTGGCGCGCAGCACGTCGCCATGGTCGCCGTGCAGGGGCGCGAAGGCGATGCGCAGCAGCGGGTCGGCGCCGCGCTCGCACTGGCTGTCCAGCACATGGCGGACCATGTGGCGGCCCAGCTCCGAAAGGGGCGCATCCAGCAGGTCGTCGGCATCGGTGTCGAAGGACATCACGCGGGCGAAGAGGGTGTCCTTGTTGCCGAAGTACTTCAGGATCAGCGGCGGGCTGACACCGGCCCGCTCGGCGACCGCCTTGAGCGTGATGTCGGCGTGCGCGTGGCGGGCCAGGAGGTAGCGGGCGGCCTTGAGGATGGACGCCTTGGTGGACTCGGCGTCACGGCGCGCGGGGACGGGCGCCGCGGGGACGGAAGGGGTGCTCACGGTGCTCATGCTCCCTCCATCGCCTCGTCCCGGGCGCCCCGGGTGGCCCCCCGGGCTCGGCGCATGTCGCCGCGGGGCGTGTCGCCGGGGATCGACAGGGCCGCGGCGCACGCGGCCAGGGCGATCGCGCCCGCCATCGCGAACGCCAGCAGATAGCCGTGCAGCGTGGGCACCGGGACGCCGCCGAGGGGGCTGCTGTGGTGGACGAGGATGGCGGCGACGGCGGCGCTGGAGGTGGCCTGGCCGATGGTGCGCATCAGGACGTTGACGCCGTTGGCGGAGGCCGTCTGGCCGGCCGGGACGGCGCGCAGGATCAGGGTCGGCAGCGCCGAGTAGGCGAGGGTGGTGCCGGTCGCCACGACCGTGGCGCCCAGGATGATCATCCACAGGTCGCGGCTGTCGGCGATGCGGACCGCGTACCCGCAGGCGATGACGGCGGCGCCGAGGGCGAGGGTGATGCGCGGGCCGCGTGCGGCCGAGATGCGGGCGGACAGTGGCGAGAAGAGCAGCATGGTGACGCCGCCGGGCAGCAGGCACAGACCGGTGGCGACGATCGACAGCCCGAGGCCGTATCCGGTGGCCTTGGGCGCCTGCACGAGCTGGGCGGTCACGAGCGAGTTGGCGTAGAAGGCGAACCCGGTGAGCAGGGCCGCCACATGGGACAGGCCGACCCTCGGCCGGGTGACCAGGCGCAGGTCGACCAGCGGCCGCTCGGCGCGCAGTTGCTGCCGCCACCACAGGGCGAGGACGCCGGCGGCCGCGAGGAACAGCCCGAGGATGCGGGGACTGCCCCAGCCCCACTGCCCGCCCTGGGAGACGCCGAGGAGCAGGGACACCAGGGCGGCGGCCAGGCCCAGCGCGCCGAGGACGTCGAAGCGGCCCGGCTCCCGCACGGGCGACTCCTTGACCGCCCACCAGGTGGCCGTGACACCCAGCGCGCCCAGGGCGCTGGTCAGCCAGAACATGGTGTGCCAGTCGGCGTACTGGACGACGAGGGCGGCGAGCGGCAGGCCGAGGGCGGCGCCGATGCCGACCGTGGAACTCATCAGGGCCACTGCCGATCCCCGGCGCTCGGGCGGGAGTTCGTCGCGCAGGATGCTGATCGAGAGCGGCACGACGGAGGCGGCGGCGCCCTGGAGTGCGCGGGCGGTGATGAGCACGCCGATGTCGGAGGTCAGGGCGCACATCACCGAACCGGCCGTCATCAGGCCGAGGGCGGCGGTGAGCACCCGGCGCTTGCCGTACATGTCCCCGGCCCGGCCGAGCACGGGGGTGAGCACGGCTCCGGACAGCAGTGTCGCGGTGACCGTCCAGGAGACGGCCGCGGCCGAGGAGCCGGTCAGCCGGGGCAGGTCCGGCAGGAGCGGGACGACCACGGTCTGCATGACCGCCATGAGGATGCCGCCCGACGCCAGCACGGGGATGGTGAGGCGGTCCCGCAGCCGGGGCGGCAGGGTGCCGGTGAGGGGCGGCTGGGATATGGGGGCGGGCTGGTCCATCGGCGCTCCTGCGGGCGGCACGGTGACGAGGTGAATAACAATTCACCCTACCGGGTGAATGCGTATTCACCAATGTTTCCCTGCCCGGCGCCGGGCCCGCGGCCGGCGGCTCAGGCGAGGTTCTTCTCCAGGGCGGTCAGGTAGTTGTGCATGAAGTGGTCACGGACGCCGTCGGAGGCGGGGGCGAACGGGTCGGCGGTCAGCCCCTTGGCCCGGTCGCCCAGCGCGGTCAGCATCGGCATCGTCTCGTGCACCCTGCCGTGCGAGTCGATGTAGCGCAGCGCCCTGACGTGGGTGAAGACGGGCTCCGGCGGGAGCTGGGGGACGACGTCGTTGTTGTTGACGAAGCGGTACATGCGCCCACCGAAGCCCTTGTCGAACGCCTCTGCCAGCAGCCGGTCGCAGGTACGGGGCTGGCCGTAGGTGTAGACCCCGTCGGCGGCCAGGTGCGGCTCCTCCAGGTAGAGACGGGCGCCGGCCAGCATCGCGAGGGCCCCGCCCAGGCTGTGTCCGGTGAAGTAGAGGGTCTGGCCGTTGCCGCGCAGCTCCGCGAGGGTGTCGTGGACGTCCGGGTAGACCGATCGGAGAGCCTCGGCGAATCCGTGGTGGACGTAGCCGTTCCCGCCGGGGCCGGGCGACGGCGGGGTGGTGGCGTCGGAAAGCCAGTCCCTGATCCGGGCGGGCTCCGTGCCGCGGAACGCCGTGACGATCATCCGGTCACCGGCCATCGTGTACGCCTGGGTGTCCTGGAGCGGGAAGGGCGGGGTGAAACGGGTGTGATGGTGCCTGACCCGGCCGAAGCCCCACTGGGCGGCCTGCTCCTCGATGGCGGCCGGGGCCTTGTAGGCCAGGTCGGCCGCCCGGGCGAGCCAGTAGGCGCGCTGGAGGCTGTAGCCGGTCGAGGCGTGGTCGAACGAGACGGGTACGGCCATGAGGAGGGACTCCTTCGGTGCGGGAGAGCTGTCGGGGACGGGAAGGCGGGCGGGGAGAATCGGGCTAGTCCCGGTGGGCCGTGGAGCGGGCCTGCAGGGCTCGGGCCACCGGGGGGCCGAACCGTCGCTTGAGCCGGCGCAGGACCTCCAGCTGCCCGAGGGCCCTGTCGAGGCCGTAGTAGAGCTGGGGCGGGACGTACGGCAGCAGGGGCGAGTGGCGCTGGCCGAGCAGGGCGAACATGCGGTGCGGGGGGAGGTGGATGTAGCGGGGCAGGTTCTCGTACCACTGGGCACTGTGGCGGGCCGCGCTCTGCGCGGACAGCAGCTCGGACCTGCGGCGCTGCTCGTAGGCGGCGAGGGCCTCGGGCAGGGTGGCGCGCGTGCGCAGGGCGGTGGCGAGGCACATGGCGTCCTCCAGGGCGAGGGTGGTGCCCGCGCCGATGGAGTAGTGGGTCGTGTGCGCGGCGTCGCCGAGCAGGACGAGGTTGCCCCGGTGCCAGGTGCGGTTGGTCAGGGTGCAAAAGGTCCGCCAGGACGCGGCGCCCGCGGCCCCGGAGGGACCGATGAGGGGGTGGCCGTCGAGGATCCGGGCGAAGAGCTTCTCCAGCAGCGCGAGCCCCTCGCCCTCGTCCGCGCGGTCCAGTCCGAGTCCGGAGAAGGTCTGCGGGGAGCACTCCATGACACAGGTGCTGTGCTCGCCGCTGTAGCCGTAGCCGTAGCACCAGATCCAGCCGTGCGCGGTCTCGACGAAGGCGAAGGTGAAGGCGTCGAAGACCTTGGTGGTGCCGAGCCAGACGTAGGGGTTGCGGCCCTCGGTGCGCCGTGTGCCGAAGTCGGCGGCGTGGCGGGTGCGCAGGGCGCTGTGGACGCCGTCGGCCGCGACGACGAGGTCGGCCTGCGGCTGATCGCCGACCGTGATCCCGCTCTCGAACTCCAGGCGTACACCGAGGGAGCGGGCGCGCTCGGCGAGGATCGCGAGCAGGTGATGACGGCCGATGCCGTGCCCCCGGTCGCCCGGCTGACGGGTCACCAGGTCGCGCACGTGGGCCACGCCCTGGTCCCAGCACACCGAGCCGTCCTCGATCGCGCACGCGGACGGGGGGTCGTGGGCGTGGAGCTTGTCGAGCAGTCCGCGCCAGTACGTCACGCCCCAGCCGTAGGTGGAGCCTTCGGGGTTGCGTTCGTGGACGGTGATGTCGTGGGAGGGGTCCTGCCGCTTGAGCAGGACGGCGAGGTACAGGCCCGCGGGCCCGCCTCCGACGCAGACGATCTTCATGCGCACACTGCCGATCATCGCTCGAAGTAGTCGATCGACTGCGCAGAGTAGCAGCACCGAAGGGACCTGCCGGACTTCCCGATCGCGCCAGTCTGGTGCCGTGACCGGCGCCACTCGCGTGGGCCCCGGTCGCGAAAGTCCACCGGAATCCAGGGCTCCCCGGCAAGGAATTTCCCGTTCCGCAACAGCCGAGCCCGCGTCAGAGCAAGATCATTCTTGTTCAAGTCCGTACGACATTTGGCCAATTGTCCGGATCAGGACCAAGCGGTTACGGGCGATTTCTTCCTCTCGGACGCGGCCCGGTAGGTATGCGGTGTCACCACTCGAACACCTCTCCCAGGAGGACACGTATGCCCGAACTCACCCGGCGCCGCGCGCTCACCGCGGCGGCCGCCCTCGCCGCCACGGCCTCGGCCGTCGCACTCGTCGCCCCCGCCGAGGCCGCCACCGAGCACCAGCACGGCGCCCCGGATTCCTTCGACGAGGTCTACAAGGGCCGGCGGATACAGGGCCGTCCTTCGGGCATGGGTGGTCACCACCACGGACACGGCGGCGGCTACTCCGTGTTCGTCGACGGGGTGGAACTGCACGTCATGCAGAACGCCGACGGCAGCTGGATCAGCGTCGTCAGCCACTACGACCCGGTGCCCACACCGCGCGCCGCAGCCCGCGCCGCGGTGGACGAGCTGCAGGGTGCGCCCTTGCTGCCGTTCCCCGCCAACTGACCGCACCCGCAAGGACATCCGGAGTACCGCGCACATGACCGTACGCAAGAACCAGGCCACCCTGACCGCCGACGAGAAGCGGCGGTTCGTCGCCGCCGTCCTCGAACTCAAGCGCAACGGACGCTACGACGAGTTCGTCCGCACCCACAACGCCTTCATCATGTCCGACACGGACACGGGCGAGCGGACCGGGCACCGCTCACCGTCCTTCCTTCCCTGGCACCGCAGATTCCTGCTCGACTTCGAGCGGGCACTGCAGTCGGTCGACTCCTCGGTCGCGCTGCCGTACTGGGACTGGAGCACCGACCGCACGGTGCGCGCCTCGCTGTGGGCACCGGACTTCCTCGGCGGCACCGGGCGCAGCTCCGACGGCCGCGTGATGGACGGCCCCTTCGCCGCGGCCTCCGGCAACTGGGCGATGAACATACGGGTCGACGGCCGTTCGTTCCTGCGCCGCTCGCTCGGCACCGGCGTGCGCGAACTGCCGACGCCCGCGGAGGTGGAGTCGGTGCTGGCGATGTCCACGTACGACATGGCGCCGTACAACAGCGCGTCGGACGGCTTCCGCAACCACCTGGAAGGGTGGCGCGGAGTCAATCTGCACAACCGGGTCCATGTGTGGGTCGGCGGGCAGATGGCCACCGGCGTCTCCCCCAACGACCCGGTGTTCTGGCTGCACCACGCCTACATAGACAAGCTGTGGGCCGAGTGGCAGCGTCGGCACCCGGACGCGGGCTATGTACCGACCGGCGGGACGCCGGACGTGGTGGACCTGAACGAGACGATGAAGCCCTGGAACGACGTGCGTCCGGCGGACCTGCTGGACCACACGAAGTTCTACACCTTCGACGCCTGATCAGGCCTCGGCGGTACGGCATTCCGGGTGGCCCCAGCCCTGGGCGTTCTTGGCGATGGGCTCGCCGGCGGCGTAGGACCGGCCGCACGGACAGCGCCCGGGGAACTTCGCCTTGATGGTGCGCGAGGACGCTGAGCCGCCGGTGCTGCGGGGCGCCTTGCGACGCGGGGCGGCGGCCTTCGGCGTGTCCGGCGACGGCGGCGGCACCGGGGAGCCGAGGGCGGTGCCCGCCGCCTCCTGCACGGAGGCGGCCTGGCTCGCGGCCCGGTCGGCGAAGTCGTTGAGCGGGTCACCGTCGACCTGGTGGGCGGGGACGTAGCGGAACTCGACGGACCGGCCGTCGAGCAGCTCGTCGATGCGGACCACCAGGTCCTGGTTGGCGACCGGCTTGCCGGCGGACGTCTTCCAGCCGTTGCGCTTCCAGCCGGGCAGCCAGGTGGTGACGGCCTTCATCGCGTACTGGGAGTCCATCCGGATCTCCAGCGGCACGTCCGGCTCGACGGCCGCCAGCAGCCGCTCCAGGGCCGTCAGTTCGGCGACGTTGTTGGTGGCCCGGCCGAGCGGGCCCGCCTCCCAGCGGGCGGGCGTCCGCTCGTCGTCCGAGACCACCCATGCCCATCCGGCCGGTCCGGGGTTTCCCTTCGAAGCCCCGTCGCACGCGGCCACCACTCGTTCACGCATGCGGTCGATCATGCCATGACCGCGCGGCCCGACGGTCCGGGACTGCTCGGGCATCCTTGATCGCCGCTCCGGGGATCTCCGGTCAGGGGCTGCTCAGACGTCCTTGACCGTCGGCATCTCCCCCTCGGTGGTCGTGATGTCGATCACCGAGAAGTTCGCGCCCTGCGGGTCGGTGAGCGCCGCGAACCGTCCGAAGGGGCTGCTCATGGGCCCGAAGCGCAGCACGGCGCCGTGCTTGACGGCCCGGGCCACGGCTTCGTCGCAGTGGTCCACGGTGAAGTACAGGTTGACGTACGACGGCACCTCCGGCGGGAAGTCGTCGGTCATCCGCATCCGGCCGAGGACGGCGTCCTCGCCCAGGTCGAACAGCCGGAAGTCGACAGCGTCGTCCTCGATCTGCTTGGCCCGGTACGGGAAGACGGCGGTCAGGAAGGTGTCCGCCTTCCCGGGCTCGCGGGTGAAGACCTCGGCCCAGCAGTAGGCGCCGGGCGTCGCCGTCGCCTCGAAGCCCTCGTGGGTACCCGGCTGCCAGACCCCGAACACGGCCCCGCTGGGCTCCCTGGCCAGGCACATCGTGCCGAACTCGCCGACCTGCATCGGCTCCATGAGCACCTCGCCGCCGTTGTCCCGGATCTTCGCCGCGGTCGCGGCGGCGTCCGGCGAGGCGAAGTACAGGCACCACTGCGACTGCCCCTCCTGGCCGGGCATGGGCGGTACGACGGCGGCCACGGCCCTGCCGTTCGCATAGGCCTGCGTGTAGTTGCCGTACTCCGACGACGACTCGCCGAAGGTCCAGCCGAGGACGTCGCCGTAGAAGCTTTTGGCGCCCTCCAGGTCGCTGAACATCGCATCGGCCCAGCAGGGCGTTCCTTCAGGTTGCACGGCCATGGTCCGGACCCTCCCGGTCGGATGAGCTGTCCCCCGACATCACGCTAGTCACGTTGGGGTCCGCCCGCGCGCCGAACGGCCTGCACGCCGTCAAACCCGGGCGAGGGGGCAGGAGACCGGCGTGAGATCACCGGCTGCGGCGCACAACGCCCTCACCAACGGGTTTGCACCACGCGGAGATCAAAAGCGCCCCTTTCACGCTGTACCCGCGGATCACGTGTCCTGTTTGGCTGGTCCGAGCGCACCGGCACCCCGCGCACCACCGACCGATCCGCACCACCCGTGTCCGCCTCTCCGCAGGAGGGAATGTGTCCACTCCGGACATCGCCACCGGTTCCGCAGTCGACGAACCCGACCCCGTGCCCCCGGCCGACGGTCAGCTCACCAGTCTGAGCACCCGCGCGGCCCGCCAGCTCACCACCACCACCAAGTCCGAACCGCAGATGCAGGCCATCACCTCGCGATGGCTGCTGAAGTCCCTGCCATGGGTGGACGTCAGGGGCGGCGCCTACCGGGTCAACCGCCGTCTGCAGCTGCGGACCGGTCGCGGACGCGTGCACTTCGAGCAGAACGGCGCCGACGACATCCGGGTCATCCCCGAGACGCTGACCGAGCTGCCGATCCTGCGCGGCTACCCCGACACGGACGTGCTGCGGGAGATGGCCACCCGCTTCCAGCCCCGGGAGGTGCGCCCGGGCCAGGTGCTCTTCGAGGCCGGGCAGCCGGTCACGGAGGCGTACCTGGTGGTGCACGGCCGGTTCACCCGGTACGCCGTCGGCAAGTACGGCGAGGAGGAGGTCGTCGGAGTCGTCACCGACGGCGACCAGATGGGCGACGAGGCGGTCGACCAGTCCGATCCACTGTGGCTCACGTCGGTCCGGGCGGAGACGGCGGGGGTGGTGCTGGCGCTGCCCTGGGGCGTGGTCGAGGAGTTCACCGAACGGGTGCCGTCCCTCGCCGCGCACCTGCGGGCCTACGCCGAGCAGCAGCGCAAGCCGATGAACCGCAAGGGCGAGGCCGAGGTCCCCGTACAGGCCGGTCATGTGGGCGAGCCGACCCTGCCGGGCGGCTTCGTCGACTACGAACTCGCGCCGCGCGAATACGAGTTGTCGCTCACCCAGACCGTGCTGCGGGTGCACACCCGGGTCGCCGATCTCTACAACGACCCGATGGACCAGACCGCCCAGCAACTCCGTCTGACCGTGGAGGAGATCCGCGAGCGGCAGGAGTGGGAGCTGGTCAACAACCGGGAGTTCGGGCTGCTGCACAACGTCGACTACGGCCAGCGGATCAGCACCTTCACCGGGCCGCCGACGCCGGACGACATGGACGAACTGCTGTCGATGCGGCGCAAGACGAAGGTGTTCCTGGCCCATCCGAAGGCGATCGCGGCCTTCTTCCGGCAGTGCAACAAGCGGGGCCTGGTGCCCGGCACCGCGAGCGTCGACGGTCACGAGGTGCCCGCCTGGCGGGGGGTGCCGATCTTCCCGTGCGGCAAGATCCCGGTCAGCGCCGACCACACCAGCAGCATCATCGCGCTGCGCACCGGCGAGGCCGACCAGGGCGTCGTCGGCCTCTACCAGACCGGCATCCCGGAGGAGTACCAGCCGGGCCTGAACGTCCGTTTCATGGGAATCGACAGCGCCGCGATCATCAATTACCTCGTCACGGCCTACTACTCACTCGCCATCCTGGTCCCCGACGCGGCGGGCATCCTGGAGAACGTCCAGATCGGCCGGACGGCCGAGTGACGGCCTGGAGCACGTCATGACCACACCCACCCACTCCTATCGGCTGCCCGGGCCGCCGAACATCGCCCGGAGCATGCGCAAGGACCGGCGCACCGGGGCGATCCCCGGGCTCCACCACCGCCCGGCCGCTCCCGCCGACCCGGACAAGGCCGCCGAGATCGACCGCCGGCTGGAGACCTGGGCCCGCGAACTGGACCTGTTCCCGCGGGCCTGGCAGGGGGACTTCTCCGGCTTCCAGTTCGGCCGGGCCGTCGCGCTGCAGCACCCGGGCGCCCTCGACCTGGACCGGCTGACCGCCGCCGGCAAGCTGCTGCTCGCCGAGAACGTCGTCGACTCCTGCTACTGCGAGGAGGACGAGGGCCGCGGCGGGGAGCGCCGGGGCCTCGGCGGCCGGCTGATCATGGCCCAGGCGGCCATCGACCCCTACCACGGCACCCCGGAGATGGAGGAGGAGTGGCGGCAGGGCATGCGGGCCGACGGCCCGCTGCGCTCCTACCACTTCGCCCTCACCGACTACGCCGCCTTCGCGACGCCCAGCCAGACCGGACGGTTCGTGCACGACATGGCCCGGCTCCACCTGGGCTATCTGGCGGAGGCCGCCTGGGCCGAGACCCGGTATGTGCCGCGGGTCTGGGAGTACCTGGTGATGCGGCAGTTCAACAACTTCCGGCCGTGTCTGGCGCTCGTCGACGCGGTCGACGGCTACGAACTGCCCGAGCAGGTCTACGCCCGTCCCGAGATCCAGCGGATCACCGCGCTGGCCTGCAACGCCACCACCATCGTCAACGACCTGTACTCCTTCACCAAGGAGCTGGCGAGCGACCCGACCCACCTCAACCTGCCGCAGGTCGTCGCCGCCAACGAACACTGCGGGCTGAAGGCCGCCTATCTGGAGTCCGTCGAGATCCACAACCGGATCATGGAGGCCTTCGAGGAGGAGTCGGCCGTCCTGTCCGCCACCTCGCCGCTCGTGGAGCGCTACGCCCAGGGGCTCGCCTCCTGGGTGTCCGGAAACCACGAGTGGCACGCGACCAACACCCACCGCTACCACCTGCCCGACTACTGGTGAACCGCCCTGCTCCGCAGAGCCTCGCCCCGGGTCAAGACCGTAATTCGCGCTACGAGGAGCCACCTTTGACCACCGTCCCCGTCGCCCGCACCGCACCTGCTCCGGTACCGGCTCAGTCGATCTACCAGAGCCGCGTCGCGGACTACTGGAACGCCGAGGAGAACCCGGTCAACCTGGAACTCGGGAAGATCGACGATCTGTACCACCATCACTACGGCATCGGCGCCGCCGACCTGTCGGTGCTCGACGAGCCCGACGCGGACCTGCGCCGGGAGGCCATCACCACCGAACTGCACCGGCTGGAGCACGCGCAGGCCGAACTGCTCGCCGCCCACCTCGGGCCGCTCTCCCCCGCCGACCGGGTCTTCGACGCCGGCTGCGGGCGCGGCGGCGGCAGCGTCACGGCGCATCTGCGCTACGGCTGCCACGCCGACGGCGTCACCATCTCCGCGAAGCAGGCCGACTTCGCCAACGAGCAGGCCCGCGCCCGGGGCATCGACGGCAAGGTGCGCTACCACCACCGCAACATGCTCGACACCGGCCTCACCTCCGGTGCGTACGCGGCCTCGTGGAACAACGAGTCCACCATGTACGTCGAGCTGGAGCTGCTCTTCGCCGAGCACGCCCGGCTGCTGCGCCGCGGCGGGCGGTACGTGGTGATCACCGGCTGCTACAACGACACCTACGGACAGGCCTCCCGCGAGGTGTCGCAGATCAACGCGCACTACATCTGCGACATCCATCCGCGGTCGGCGTACTTCCGCGCCATGGCCGACAACCGGCTGGTGCCGGTGCACGTCCAGGACCTCACGGAGGCGACGATCCCGTACTGGGAACTGCGCCGGGAGGCGGACCACCTGGTCACGGGTATCGAGGACACCTTCCTGTCCGCGTACCGCAACGGCAGCTTCCAGTACCTGCTCATCGTGGCCGACCGGGTCTGACCGATCGTGGGCCGACCGGGTCTGACCGGCGGCAGTCGGCAGAGGGGGCGGTGTCCTGGACACCGCCCCCTGGTATTTCGCTTGGTATTTCGTTCGACGGCGCGGGCGGCAGGGCGTTGGATGGGCGCCGATGTGTGCTCTGAAGATGCGTGCGGGCGAGGTCGACATCGATGCCCGGCTGGTCGGCAGGCTGATCGCCCGGCGGTTTCCCGCCTGGGCGTCGCTGCCCGTGCGGCGGCTTGCGACCTCGGGTACGGAGAACGCGATGTTCCGCCTGGGGACGGACCTGGTGGTGCGGCTGCCCCGGCATCCCGGTGCGGTCGCGGACGTGGCGCACGAGCAGCGCTGGCTGCCCCGCCTCGGTGCGTCCCTGCCGGTGGCCACGCCCCAACCGGTGGGCCTTGGCGAGCCGGACGAGGACTTCCCGTGGCACTGGTCCGTGTACCGCTGGCTGGACGGGCGCAATCCGGTGGCCGGCGCCGTCGAGGAGCCGCACCTGCTGGCCCGGGAGCTGGGGGCGTGCGTGGCCGCACTGCGCCGGATCGACCCGCAGGGCGGGCCGCCGGCGAACCGGGGCGTTCACCTGGCGGCC
Source organism: Streptomyces sp. NPDC007971 (assembly GCF_042958635.1). Lineage (NCBI taxonomy): Bacteria > Bacillati > Actinomycetota > Actinomycetes > Kitasatosporales > Streptomycetaceae > Streptomyces > Streptomyces sp. NPDC007971. The sequence goes on along the minus strand of NZ_JBIBJK010000003.1, from coordinate 473,329 downwards.
CGGGACGCGCCGACCCGCGCGGCCCTGGAGCAGCTCGCCGGCCGGGTCGACACGCACCGGGTGACGTCCCTGTGGGAGCGGGCGTTGCGCGCCCCGGAGCACGACGGGGCCCCGGCCTGGCTGCACGGCGATCTCTCCCCCGGGAACGTTCTGGTCGGCCGGGGACGGCTCAGCGCCGTCATCGACTTCGGCTGTGCCGGGACCGGCGATCCTGCCGTGGACCTGATCGTGGCCTGGAACCTGCTGCCGGCGGCCGCCCGGGACACCTTCCGCACGGCCGTGGGCGCGGGTGAGGCCGAGTGGGCGCGCGGACGGGGCTGGGCGCTGTCGGTCTCGCTGATCCAGCTGCCGTACTACTGGCACACCAACCCGGCGCTGGCCGAGAACTCCCGTCATGTGATCGCGGAGATCCTCGCCGAGGCCGGATGATGGTGTTCTCCCCCGTGTGTCACTCGCCCGCGTACGCCTTCTCCAGGCCGGCGATGTCGAGCTTGCCCATGCCCAGCATGGCCCGGGTGGTGCGCGAGGCCTTCTCCGGGTCCGGGTCGCCGATCAGATCGGCGAGGCGGCCGGGCACGACCTGCCAGGAGACGCCGTACCTGTCCTTGAGCCAGCCGCAGGGGCCGGGCTCGCCGCCGTTCTCGGTGAGCTTCGTCCAGTAGTGGTCGATCTCCTCCTGGTCGTCACAGAAGATCTGGAAGGAGATCGCCTCGTTGAACGTGAACTCGGGGCCGCCGTTGAGCGCGACGAAGCGGTGGCCGTTGGCCGTGAACTCCACGGTCAGCACCGTCCCGGCGGGGCGCGGGGCACCCTCGGGATAGCGGGCGACCCGCCCGACGCCGGAGTTCTTGAAGATCGAGACGTAGTAGTCGGCGGCCTGCTCGGCCTGGTCGTCGAACCAGAGACACGTGGTGAATCCGTCCATGGACATGGGCACCTCCTGGGGCGTGGAACGCGGTCACTTCTACGACCGTTCCTCGCACCGGAACTCATCGGCCGGGCCGGGATCCGGCCCTGCCGGGTGACGACGTTCTCGCACTAGCATCCGGATCATGACCTCTTCGCCCGACGAGAACATCCAGCCCTTCCGCCTGTCGATCCCCCAGAGCGACCTCGACGACCTGTACGACCGCCTGGACCGCACGCGCTGGCCGGACGGGCTGCCCGGCACCGGCTGGGCGTACGGGGTAGCGCCGGAGTATCTGCGGGAGCTCGTGCAGCACTGGCGGCACGCGTACGACTGGCGTGCGGCCGAGGCGCGGCTGAACGAGTGGCCGCAGTTCACGACCACCGTCGACGGGGCGCATGTGCACTTCGCGCACGTCCGCTCGCCGGAGCCGGACGCCACCCCGCTGATCGTCACGCACGGATGGCCGGGTTCGATCGTGGAGTTCCTGGACGTCGTCGGGCCGCTCACCGACCCGGCGGCCCACGGCGGGGATCCCGCCGACGCCTTCCATGTCGTGGTGCCCGGCATCCCCGGGTTCGGGCTGTCCGGACCCACGACGGACACCGGCTGGGAGGCGGGCCGGGTGGCCGACGCGTGGGCCGAGCTGATGGGACGGCTCGGCTACGAGCGGTTCGGCGCGCAGGGCGGCGACTGGGGCGCGGCGATCTCCCGCGAGCTGGGCCGTGCCCATCCCGCCCGGGTGATCGGCGTTCACCTCAACCTGCTGCCGGGTGCGCAGGCGACCACCGAGCCCACCGAGGAGGAACTGGCCGCACTCGCGCCCGAGGAGCGGGAGCGCACGCTCACCTCGTGGCGCCGCTGGTCCGCGTGGTCCGGCGACTCGTCGGCGTACGCCCTGCTGCACTCCACCCGGCCGCAGACCCTGGCGTACGCGCTCACGGACTCGCCCGTCGGCCAGCTCGCCTGGATCGTCGAGAAGTTCCGGGAGTGGACGGACAGCGCGGAGCTGCCCGAGGAGGCGGTCGACCGGGATCTGCTGCTGACGAACGTGATGCTGTACTGGCTGACCGGGACGGCCGGTTCGTCGGCCCGGATCTACTACGAGCGCGCGCACGCCACGGGCCGCGCGGCCGCGCCGTCCGAGCCGTCCACCGCACCGACCGCGCTGGCGGTGTTCCCGGCCGAGCTGCAGATCCCGCTGCGGCACCGGGCGGACCGCACGGACAACATCGTCCGCTGGACGGAGTTCGACCGGGGCGGGCACTTCGCCGCGATGGAGGAGCCGGACCTCCTGGTCGGTGATGTCCGGGCGTTCTTCCGCGGGTTGCGCGAGAAGGGGATCGGCTGACAGCGCCTCAGGCTGCCAGGCACAACCCCCCGTACGGCCTGCGGTGCCCGGTCGTCGTGGCCGCACGGCGAGCCGCAGCGCTTTGGCGGATCAACTCGCTCTGCGTGAGCGACAGCAGGTCGCCGAGGCCGAGACCCAGGGCGTGGGCGGCGGCCGCGAGAACCTCCGAGGAGGCCTCCTTGCGGCCGCGCTCGACCTCGGACAGGTAGGGCAGTGAGATCCGGGCCGCGTCGGCCACGTCCCGCAGCGTGCGTTCCTGCGCAAGCCGCTCCCTGCGCAGCACCTCGCCGACCAGATCCCGCCACAGGGGCTCCCTGGGCGCGGGATCGGGGGCGTCGGGCCGCGCGGGTTGCGGGCGCAGCGGGATCACACGGGCTTCGTCGCTCACCTGATTGCTCACCCCGGCAGCCTAGGCGGGGGCCTCGTACTCATGTCCCGGTAACGCAGATTTCCCGCCAGCCGGGGCAGAGGGGCGCATGCGTCGCGTCACCGCGGGTAAGCGCCCAGCGAGCGACGCAGCGGGCCGGCATGGAAGCCCGGGCGCCGGGTACTCGGTGAGAACGTCCCGGTCAGGGATCGGACACACAGAGAGAACGGCAGCCGTCGAAGCGTCACGTTCAGGGGAGAGGCAATGAGGACCGCCGGGATCCGGTCGGAAGCAGAGGTCGTTGGCAGGACCGAGCAGGACAGGACGGGCGAGGCAGCACTGCCTGGCATCGAGGACCCGGCGTCCGTCGCGCCGCGTGACGCGCGGGAGCTGTCCCGCCAGTTCTTCCGGCGGCTCACCGAGGTGGAGGAGGGCACGCACGAGTACCAGTACGCGCGCAACACCCTCATTGAGATGAACATGTCGCTCGTGCGCTTCGCGGCCGGACGGTTCCGGGGCCGCGGGAACGACATGGAGGACGTCGTCCAGACCGGCATGATCGGTCTGATCAAGGCCATCGACCGCTTCGAGCTGTCGCGCGAGGTCGAGTTCACCTCCTTCGCGCTGCCGTACATCATGGGCGAGATCAAGCGGTTCTTCCGCGACACCACGTGGGCGGTGCACGTGCCGCGGCGGCTGCAGGAGCTGCGCGTGGAACTGGCCAAGGCACGCGAGGAGCTGTCCAGCAGGCTGGACCGGGACCCGACGGTCGCCGAGCTCGCCACGCTCATGAACATCTCCGAGAACGAGGTGGTCGAGGGCCAGCTCGCCTCCAACGGGTACAACTCCGCGTCGCTGGACGCGGCGCTCAACGGAGACGGCCCCGAGGACGGCGAGGCCGTGCTCGCCGACTTCATCGGCGTGGAGGAGGAGGGGCTGCGGCTCGTCGAGGACTTCCACGCACTCGCTCCGCTCATGGCTCAGCTGAGTGACCGCGACCGGGAGATCATCCACCTGAGGTTCGTCGAAGAGGCCACCCAGGCGGAGATCGGGGAACGGCTCGGCTGCTCGCAGATGCACGTCTCCCGGCTGATCAAGCAGATCATCACGCGACTGCGCCGGGGCATGCTGGGCGAACTCGGCTGCGCCTGAGCGCCCACGCCCGGGGCCGTTCTCGGCCCCGGGCCGCTCAGGCCCGGCCCTGCTGCCGGGCCCGCTCGGGTTGCGCCCAGCCTCGGCGAATCGGGCTCAGGCCTCGGCGGACAGGGCTCGGGCCTCGACGGGTAGGGCTCAGGCGCCACTGACAGGGCACGGACAGGGGCTCAGGGCTCCAGGCTCACGCCCGCAGCGGAAGCCGCGCGCACACGCGCTTGCCGACCGGAACCCGCTCGACGGTCACTTCGCCGGCGAGCGCGTGCACGATCTCCAGACCGTGCCGGCCGACGCGTTCGGGGTTCTTCGGGAACCGGCGGGGCAGGGCCACGCTGCTGTCGTAGACGGCCACGGTCACCGCGTTGTCCGTGCCTTCCAGCTCCAGGATGTACGGGCCGCTGCTGTGCTGGTCGGCATTGGTGACCAGCTCGCTCACGACGAGCAGCAGCTCGCCGTCGGCCCGGCTGTCGATGACGGCGCACCACTCGGTCCGCAGCCGTTGCAGGAACCGGGCCGCGAAAGCCCGAGCCTCGGCGATGCATCCGGGTTCGCCGGTGTAGTGCGCCGCGCATCGCAGCGGCTCCACGGGTACGTCGAAACCAGTCGGTATCACTGCCCCGCCCAGTTGGTCGCTCATGCGCGTCTCTCTCGGAAGCCGGGTCCGTCGATCGATGGTGCACCAGTCCTCGTACCCCGAGCCGGGCCGGGCAGTCCCCCGGTGCGTTCGCCGTGCGCGCACAGCGCGGGATCACGCCCCGGAGGAGGCATTGCTCGGCGGCGCCCCGGCGCTGGAGGTCGCCGTCGGCCCGCCGGACTCCGTGGACGCGGAGGAACCGGACGGGGACTGCGTCCTGGAGGACTCCGAGGAGGGGGACGGCGAGCCGGAGGTCCTCCTTCGACGGCGACTGTGAGGTCGGTGACTCGGACGACGGGGTCTTCGACGACGGCGACTGCGAGGTCGAGGAGGAAGAAGAAGAGGACGAGGACTCGGACGACGAAGGCTGCGAGGACTTCGAGGAGGTCGAGGAGAAGGACGACGACGACGCCGAGGACCCGGACGACGCGGACGACGACGGTGAGGAGGTCGACGCGGGCGCGGTCGTGGAAGGGCTGCTCGCTGCCGACGTCGACGGGCAGGGCACCGCGGAGGCGCCCGGCGTCCCGGTCGTACCCGGCGAGGACGCGCAGGGCAGCGGCCGGTTCCAGGGGTCCGGGTGTTTCGGGGGCTTCACCGGCTGGTCCTGACGGCCGGTGTCGTCGCCGCGTGGCGGTGGAACCAGCCGCCGCGGTCGGAGTCGTAGATCACGAAGACGTTGACGGTCGTCGGCGCGGGCAGCACCATCACGGTGGTCGAGGGCCGGTACGCCGCCCAGTGGTCTCCTGTCAGCCGCGGGGTGGCGCGCTGGGCGACGGGCGGGGTCAGCGGATTGCCGCAGATGCAGCGCGCCCGGGGCACGCCGTGCGCGTCGACGAGGACGGCGGTGCCGGCCTGGAGGACGGACTGGAAGCTGGTGGCGCCGCCGTCGCAGCCGTGGTTGGTGACGCGGGTGTCGCGACGCGCAGGGTCACCGGGGTGAGCGAGCGCAGGTAGGCGGGGACGGCGGCGGGCCGGACACCGGCCTGGGCGGCGTATGCGCGGTTCTTCGCCGGGTCCGCCTGGAGGGCCTTGATCTGTTTCTCGACGTCGCAGCTGGGGCTGTCCCGGGTACCGCTGTAGAGGCCGGCCGCGCCTCCCTGGACCGCGCGCACCTCGTTGCCGGGTGCGGCGGAGATCGACGGGGTGGCCGTCGCCGCCGGGGCGGACCGTGTCGTCGCGGTCGACTCGGTGAAGGGGTCCGGGCCGGTGTTGCCGGCGGCCTGCAGGAAGACCTCGCCGCCCTTGGCGGAATCCGCCGCCCCCGGGTCGGGTGAGGACCAGCGCCGCGACGACGGCGGCGGCGGCGACCACGAGGGCGCTGAGCGCGGCTATTCGGGGTGCGGACTTCCACCACGGCGGGTGCGGACCCCCGGGACCGCCCGCGGAAGGGCCGCCCGGCGGGGGCGAAGGGGGTCCGCCGCCCGGTGGACGTGAAGGGGGCCCGCCGCCCGGTGGGGGCGAAGGGGGGCGGCTGCGCGGTGGGGGCGAGGGGGGGCCGGCGGGAGGCCGGGAGGGTCCCGACAGAGGGCCGGAGGGCGGCCCGGTCGGGTGGCCGGAGGACGGAGGTTCGACGCTCACGAGCCCTTCTTCCCGTCGCAGTGCGCGGCTTGTCTCAGCGAAAGTCATGCTTCATGCGCACTTCATCCACAATGATCCCATTGCGTGCTCGGCTCCCGTGCGGCTCGCAAGCCGACGCGGACGGCCCACCCGGCGGGCGGTCCGCCGGGCCGCTGCCTAGCGTGGCCAGGGTGAGCCCTCCGACCGCCGCCCCGCGGCCCCTCGCCCGTCACGGCTGGACGCAGGCAGCGGCGGTGGTGCTGACCGGGCCGGCCGTCATGGTGCTGCTCGCCGCGCCGGGGCTGTGGGCGGCAGGGGCGGCGGACCTGCCCGACGGGGCGTTCGCCCGGGTGGTGGCGGCGACCGTCGTGGCGGCGGTCGGCGGCACGCTGGAACTCTCCGGGAACGCGGGTGCGCTGGCACGGACCCGGGCGGATCTCACCGTGCTGCCCCTGTCGGTGACCCTCGCCGGTGCGCTGGTGATCGGCTCGGGTTTCCTGCGGCCGCTGCGGCACCGGGCGGTCGCCTCGGCCCGTGAGCTGGCCGGCTGGGCCGCCCGGATCGCGGTGCTGTGGCTGTGCGTGCTCGTGGTCCTGGCCCTGGTCGCCCGCCAGAGCTTCGCCGTCGACGTGGGCAACGGCACGCTCAGCGATCTCACCGGCCTGTTCGACGCGGCGCCGAGGATCGGGTTCACCGCCGACGCGCCGCTGACCGTGCTCTTCGGGCTGCTGTGGCTGGCCGGGGTGCTGGTGCTGGCCCTGCTGGTCGCGCCCACGGCTCCGCTGCCGGGGCGGCTGCTGCGCTGTCACGGGTCGGTGCGCCCGGCGGCACATGCCATGCTCGTGCTGCTGCTCGCCCACGTGTTCCTCGGCCTCGTCGTCGCCCTGGTGGTGGCGGCGACGCGCGGGCGGCCCGCCGAGACCTTCGCGCTGATCCTGCTCGGCCTGCCCAACCTGGTCTGGCTCGCCCTCACCCTCGGCCTGGGCGCCACCTGGCACGGGCGGGTCGACGGCCCGTTCGGACTGCCGATGCCCCATGTGCTGGACGAGATCCTGCGCACCCCCGACGTCGCCACGCTGAACCTGCGCACGCTCACCGCCCACGACGGCAGGATGTGGTGGCTGCTGGTCACGGAGGTGGTGCTGGTGCCGGCCGTCGCCCTCGCGGCGGCGACGCGTTCGCCCGCCCGCGTCCGGGCCCGGCAGCACGCCGTGCGCCTGGGCGTCGCGCTGGCCCTGACGGTGTTCATGGTCTGCCTGCTGTGCCGGATCTCGGCCCACTACGGCCTGTCCCTGCTCGGCATCGGCGATCTGGGCGGCGGTCTGTCCGGGGAGGTGTTCCTCCGGCCCCGGCTGTGGCAGGCGGTGGGCCTCGGGGCGCTGTGGGGCCTGGCCGCCGGCTTCCTGGGCGCACTGCCGGCCCGGCCGCTGCGAGGGTGGGCCGGGCGGGCACGCCCCGGTGTACGGAACGAGAGGCCCTAGCGGAAGACGGGTCCCGCCCACCGGGGCGGGTGTGGGGGCGGTCCGGACGTTGCTGCGGTGTCCGGCTCATGGGCCAGGTGGCTGTCGCCGGGATCATCGGCCGGGCGGCTGCGCAGCGCGGCGACGAACCCGAGGCAGGTGTCGAAGCGGCTGTCCGGGCTCTTGGCGAGGGCCCTGGCGAAGACGGCGTCGACGGCCGCGGGGAGGTCGGGGCGCGCTCCGCTCGGCGGGGGCGGTTCGTCGTACTGGTGGGCCCACAGCAGGGCCATGTCGTCCTCGCGCTGGAAGGGCGGGCGCCCGGCCAGGGTCTCGTAGACGACGCAGGGCGAGGCCGTAAACATCGCAGCGGCCGTCGACGGGCCGGCCGGAGATCTGCTCCGGTGCCACGTAGTCGAGGGTGCCGACGAACTGGCCGACGCTGGTGAACCCGGTCAGGGACAGCGACTTCTTCGTCAGGCCGAAGTCGGTGAGGTAGACGTGCTCGGGATGGTCGCTGTCGGTGCCGCGGGCGACCAGGACGTCGCCGGGCTTGACGTCGCGGTGGACCAGACCGTGTTCATGGGCGGCGTCGAGCGCGGAGGCCACCTGTGCGGCGATGCGCACGGCGGCCTCGAAGGGCAGCGGTCCGTGATCGTCCAGGAGACGGCGCAGATCGCTGCCGGGGACGTACCGCATGGCGATGTAGAGCACGCCGTCCGTCTCGCCGGCCTCGAAGACGGGCACGATGTGCGGGTGGTCGATCGAGGCGGCCACCCGGGACTCCTGGGTGAACCGCTGCCGGAAGGTGTCGTTGCGGGCGAGTTCCGGGGCGAGCAGCTTGAGGGCGACGATGCGGTCCAGGCGCAGATCGCGGGCGCGGTAGACGACGGCCATGCCGCCGCGGCCGATCTCGCTCTCGACCCGGTAGTTGGCCACCTGGCATCCGATCAGTTCCGCGGGACTGGTCAGGGACAGGCCGCCCGGGCGCACCATCAGGGCTCACCCTGGGAGGCGACGTACCGGGTGGGGGTGTGCCCGGCGTCCTCGCCGGACGCCGTCCGGTCGGTGGCATAGGTGTCCAGGTGCCGCCCGTCTCCGTACAGCCAGCGGCCCTCGTCCGGGTCGTACAGCCACATGCACTCGCCGTCGACCACGATCCCGATGCGCAGTGCGCGGGTACGGTCCTGGAACGTCTGGCCGTCCAGGCCGCCCTTCGCCAGATCCTCCACCGCCGACCGGTAGCCGGCCAGGGCCTTGGCGGCGGCCAGCAGGGGCCGCGGGTCGGCGGTCGCGGTGGTCGCGCCTCGGTGGCGGGTGGGTCCTGGGGTACGGCGACCAGGTGCCGGCCGTCGACCCAGGCGGCCCAGCCGTTGGCGCAGCGGATGTGCCCTCAGTCACCGCTGCGTTCCACCAGTTCCACGGGCAGCAGCGGGTCGAGCGGAACCGTGGGCCGCTCGGGGTCCGGGGCCTCCCAGACGGGCAGGCCGTGGGGCGGGACGACGTGCGTGGGCCGGAACGCGTCGGTCTCCGGGTTCGTCGGGTTCGACATCGCAGCGCCTACTTCCGCATCACGGCGGGCTCCTGCCGGCGCAGCAGCCGGGCGACCAGCAGGCCGTAGACGGCGGACAGCACCGGCAGCATGGCCAGGCTGAGCAGCCAGACGCCGGCCGAGTGCCGGAACAGGGGGTCGGAGGTCAGGTCGCCCGGCACGATCCGGGGCAGCCCGACCGTGGCCGCCATGGCGCCGAGCGCCCAGCGGGAGGGCACCAGCCAGGAGACCTCTTCGAGGACGGGCACGCCGTGCAGCGGGAGCAGCGCGCCGCAGAAGACGACCTGGACGACAGCGAGCAGCACGAGCAGCGGCATCGTCACCTCCTCCTTGCGCACCAGGGCCGACACCAGCAGGCCGAGCATCATGGCCGTGAACGCCAGCAGGGCGACGGCGAGGGTGATCTCGGCCAGGGCGGGCAGCACGACGCCGCTGCCGCCGGGCGCGGCGAGGTCGACGCCGGCCAGCGCGACCAGGGTGAGCACGACGGCCTGGGCGACCGTGACCGTGCCGAGCACCACGACCTTGGACATCAGGTAGGCCGCTCTGGACAGGCCGACGGCGCGTTCGCGCCGGTAGACGGCGCGTTCCTTGACGAGTTCGCGCACCGCGTTGGCCGCGCCGGTGAGGACGCCGCCGACACAGAGGATGAGCAGTGCGTTCATGGCGCTGGCCTGGGTCAGTTTGCTGCCCGCCAGGGCCCGGGCCATGGCGCCCATCACGAACGGCAGGGCGACCATGACGACGAGGAAGGTGCGGTCGGCGGCGAGGACGGCCGTGTAGCGGCGGATCAGGGTGCCGAGCTGGGCTCCCGGGCTGCGGGGGCGGGGCAGGGGCGCCGGGGCGGGGGCGGCCGGGGCGGAGTCCGGGCGTCGGGGCTGGGTGGTGGCCTCGGTGACGTAGTACCGGTGGAACGGCGAGTCGCGGTACTCCCCCGCCCAGTCCCGGTCCTGGTCCTGGTCGAAGGCCTCGAAGGCCTCCGGCCACTGCTCGAAGCCGAAGAAGGCGAGGGCGTCGTCGGGCCGGCCGTAGAAGGCGATCCGGCCGCCGGGGGCGAGGACGAGAAGGCGGTCGCAGACGCCGAGGCTGAGGACATTGTGCGTGACCACGATGACGGTGCGTCCGTCGTCGGCGAGGTCGCGCAGCATGTGCATCACGGAGCGTTCCATGCCGGGGTCGAGGCCGGAGGTCGGCTCGTCGAGGAAGAGCAGTGACGGCTTGGTGAGAAGTTCCATGGCGACGCTGACCCGTTTGCGCTGGCCTCCGGAGAGCACGTGCACGGGCTGTCCGGCCCGTTGTCCGAGACCCAGTTCCCGGATCACCTCCTCCACCCGGGCCTGCCGTTCGGTCTTCTCCGTGTCCTCGGGGAAGCGCAGTTCGGCGGCGTAGGAGAGGGCGGCGCGCACGGTGAGCTGGGGGTGCAGGATGTCGTCCTGCGGGACCAGGCCGATGCGCCGACGCAGTTCGGCGTAGTCGCGGTACAGGTCGCGGCCGTCGTACAGGACGCTGCCTTGGTCGGCGGGCCGCTGTCCGGTCAGGGCGTTCAGCAGCGTGGACTTGCCGGCTCCGCTCGGTCCGACGACGGCGAGCAGGCACTTCTCCCCCACCGGGAAGGAGACGTGGTCGAGCAGGATCTTCTCGCCGCGCTCGACGGCGACCGTGAGGTCCTGGACGTCGAGGGAGATCTCGCCGGTGTCCACGTACTCCTGGAGTTCGTCGCCGACCAGGCAGTACGTGACGTGGCCGATGCCGATCACGTCTCCGGGGCCCACCGGGGCGCGGGTGACGGGTCGGCCGTTGAGGTAGGTGCCGTTGTGGCTGCCGAGGTCGATGATCTCGTGGCCGCCGTCCGCGTCGGCGTGCAGTTCGGCATGGTGGCGGGAGACGGTCAGGTCGTCGACGACGAGGTCGCTCTCGGCGGCCCGGCCGATGCGGACGGTGCGCATGGGCAGCGGCCGTACCCGGGTCGGTCGGCGGTAGGTGCCGGTCAGCTCGGGATGCGAGACGGTCGAGGGGAGGCCGGGGGCGGGGGCGGCAAGCCCGGTGAGGACGGCGCGGGGTCCGTCGGCGGGGTTGCCGAAGCGGATGACGCTGCCCGGACCCACGTCCCACGCCTCGACGCGACGGCCGTCGGCGTAGGTGCCGTTGGTGCTCTGTGCGTCTTCGAGGGTCCAGCGGTCGTGGTCGCAGCGCAGCACCGCGTGGTGCCACGAGACCCGGGCGTCGTCGAGGACGATGTCGCTCAGCGGGTCACGCCCGACGTGGTAGTCGTGGCCCGGGCTCATCACCGTGGAGCCCGTGTCGGTCTCCAGGACGAGTTCGGGCGCCGCCGGGGCGACCGGTCGCTCCGCCATGGCCAGAATTCTACCAATTCGCTCACCCATGCGCCCGCTTGAGCGGAACGGCCGGGAGCACACGAGGTGCCCGTTCCGGCGCGTGTCAGGCGACGGGTACGACCAGCGCCGGGAGGGTGCGCTGCATGCGCAGCGCGTCGACGGACTCGGCGAGCAGTTCGTACTCGGTGGTGTCGTCGCTGGCGGCGACCCGTACCAGCCGCCCGCCGGCCAGTTCCTCCGCGACCAGTTCCTGCCCGCCGTCGTCGGCGCACCAGGCGCGCAGCAGTGCGGGGACGTCGGCCACCGAGTCCGCGACCGGGACGAGCGCGCCCGCCGGAAAGGCGGCGTCCTGCGGGCTCGGGTCGAGCCGCTCGGCGATCCAGGACGCCCGGTCCCGCAACCACCACAGGGCGAGCGCCAGGGTCGGCGCGCGATAGGTGCCGAGCGGTACGCCGATACGCTGCCCGCCGCATGTGCCGTACGCGGTGACATGGCACAGGAATTCGTCGTGCACGATCACTCCCCCGAACGCATCGCTGACGTGCCGGCCGGGCCCTCGCTCTCCGTGCGGGTCCTGTGCGGTGAAGTGCCCCTGGCGTTCGAGTATCGCCACTCCCGAAACACTGTCACCATGTCTTTCCGGCCAGTCTCTTGGCATATTCAGCACCCGTTCTGGCCAAAAATGCGCGGGAGCGCGGGGCCCTGGCATTACCCGGGAGGTAATCGACCCGCTTCGCCTTCGACGGGCATGGTGGTCACACCGGAACGGCGAACACCCGGATCCGGTTCCCGACCAGCAGATACGACCTCGATGGAGGCTGATTCGCCATGACCGTGAACACCGAAGGTTACGAGAGCTCCGTCGCCCGCTACTTCGAGGCCTGGAACGCCACCGAGCCGGAGGCCCTGGCGAAGGCGGTGGCCGCGGCCTGGACCGCGGACGGCAGCTACACCGACCCGCTCGCCGACGTCCGCGGGCACGAGCAGATCGCGGCCGTGATCGCCGCGGCCCACGAGCAGTTCCCGGGGTTCGCGTTCCGCCTCTCGGGCGCGGTGGACGGGCACCACGACATCGCGCGGTTCTCCTGGGAGCTGGTGAACGAGGCGGACCACTCGGCTCCGGTCGCCGGGTCCGACGTGATCACGCTGGACGGCGAGGGCCGCATCCGGCAGGTGCTGGGCTTCCTGGACCGCCTGCCGGGGGCCTGAGGCCGGATGGCGATGACTCTTCCCGCTCGCGGCGCTCAGGCGGGGGAAAGGCCCGGGACACGGATCCACGGGCGGCCCGCAGAAGGATCACCGCGAGCGGAGACCGTCATGAAAGCCGCAGGCACGGGCCGTAATCCGAAGCCGAATCCGAATCCGAAGACGAACATGAACACGAACACCGGGAAAGCGGGACGGGCACCGCGCGGAAAGCGGACGAGGAATTCGCCGCAGCCCTGCACAAATACCCGGGGAAAGGCGGCTGGACGCAGGGGATCCGGCCGCGGTTCGCGGAATTCTTCGGCGGCCGCGGACCGGTGAAGATCCGGGGCACCGTCGAGGGCCGTTCTTTCCGCAGGTCGTTCATGGCGCCGGCCGACGGCGCGCACGAGCTGCCCGTGAAGGCCGAGGTGCGCACGGCCAGCGGCAGGGGCGAGGGCGACACGGTGACGGTGCGCCTCGAGGAGCGGCTCAGCTCGTGACCGTCTCCCGGTAGCGGCGGGGCCCGACGCCGACGGTGCGTTTGAAGGCGTTGCTGAAGGCGCTCTCGGAGGTGTAGCCGACCGAGCGGGCCAGGGCCGCCACCGGGGTGGAGTCCTGCCTGAGCGCGCGGGCGGCCAGGCTCATGCGCCAGTGGTGCAGGTAGGTGAGGGGCGGCACCCCGGCGGCCTCCTTGAAGCGCACGGCGAACGTGGTCCGGGACATCGCGGCGGCCCGCGCGAGTTCCTCCAGCTGCCAGGGGTGTGCCGGGGCGGCGTGCATCAGGCGCAGGGCGGGGGCCAGCCGCTCGTCCGCCAGCGCCCGCAGCCAGCCGGCCGGCAATCCTCCGGCCTCGCCGAGGCAGGCCCGCAGCACCTGGACGAACATCAACTGGGCCAGATGGTCCGAGGAGAACGCGGAACCGGCCCGGCCGGCGGCCATCTCCCGCATCAGCTGCGAGGTGAGCCAGCGCAGCACGGGAGCCTCGGCCGCGGAGGACCGCACGTGCATCAGCCCGGGCAGGGCCCGGCGCAGCAGGTCACCGCTGTCCCGGCTGAGGTCGATGTGCCCGGAGACGCACACCACCTCCTCTCCCCGGCCGATCGCCCCCATCCGGGTGCGCGGGTCCACGGCGACCTGCGCCGGTTCGATCGGCTCCAGCCCGGTCTCGCTGCACAGGACGTAGGGCCGCTGCCCGTCGGAGACGACGATGTCCCCCTCGGACAGGGCGACGGGTTCGGCGCGGCCCTCGGCGACGAGCAGGCAGCCGCCCCGCGCCAGGACGTTCACCTTGAGCTTGTCGCGCCCCCGCAGACGGATCGCCCAGCGCCCGCCGGCCGTGAAACCGCCGGAGAAGACCCCGCGCGCGTCGGCGACGGCGAGGGCGTCGGAGAGAGGATCGGTGGACATGCTCGGACTATCGCGCAAGTAGTGCGCATCCTCAAGCATTCATCGTCCGGAACGGCGTCTCTACGGTGGTCTCATGGCTCAGAGCGAGGAGACACCCACCATGACCACCCCCCACCGGCCCCTGCACTCCGGCTTCGGCGCCGCGTCCACCGCCGAGGACGTGATCGAGGGCATCGACCTGACCGGCAGGGTCGCGATCGTCACCGGCGGCTACTCGGGCATCGGCCTGGAGACGAGCCGCGTCCTGCGGGCCGCGGGCGCCGAGGTCGTCGTACCGGCCAGGGACCCGGAGCGGGCCCGCGGTGCTCTGAAGAAGATCGACGGCGTCCGGGTCGAGCCGATGGACCTGATGGACCCGGCGTCCGTCGACGCCTTCGCGCAGAGGTTCCTGGCCTCCGGGCGGCCGCTGCACATCCTGGTGAACAGCGCCGGGATCATGGCGACGCCCCTGACCCGGGACGCCCGCGGTCATGAGGCGCAGTTCGCCACGAACCACCTCGGCCACTTCCGGCTCGTGGAGCGGCTGTGGCCCGCCCTGGTCGCGGCCCACGGTGCGCGCGTGGTCGCGTTGTCCTCGCGGGGCATCCGCTTCTCCCCCGTCGTCTTCGACGACCTGCACTTCGAGCGCCGGGCCTACGAGCCCTTCCTCGCCTACGGCCAGTCGAAGACCGCCAACGCGCTCTTCGCCGTCGAACTGGACCGGCGCGGCCGGGCGGAGGGGGTACGGGCCTTCGCCGTGCATCCCGGCCAGATCATCGACACCGGTCTCTCCAAGCACCTCTCCGAGGAAGCCCTGCGGGCGGCCGGTGCCCTCGACGAGCAGGGCCGCCCGCTGCGCGACCCCGCCCGGCAGCAGAAGACCGTCGGGCAGGGAGCGGCCACCGGCGTGTGGTGCGCCACCAGTCCACAGCTCGACGGGCTCGGCGGCGTCTACTGCGAGAACTGCGACATCAGCCCGGTGGTGGCCGCCGAGGACGAGGCCGGGTGGCGGGCGGACCCGGGGCTTGCGGGCGTGCTGCCGTATGCCGTCGACCCCAAGGCGGCGGCCCGCCTCTGGGAGGTCAGCGAACGACTCACGGCGTGACCGGGGTCCGCGCACGGCTCACGGCCCGACCGAGATCAGCGCACGGCACACGGCCTGACCGACGGCGAACGGCTCACTGCCTGACCCACGGCGCACCGCCCGGCACCCACCCCGGAGGGGACCGGCGCGCTCAGCCCTTCACGATCGCGTCGATCCGCGCCAGCTCCTCGTCCTCGAAGTCCAGGTTACGGATGGCGCCGACGCTGTCCTCGATCTGCCGCGGGCTGCTGGCGCCGACGAGGGCGGAGGTGACCCGGCCGCCGCGCAGCACCCAGGCCAGGGCCAGCTGGGCCAGGGTCTGGCCGCGGGACGTGGCGATCTCGTCCAGGGCGCGCAGCCGGCCGACCAGGTCCGCGGTGACCGCGTCCGAGTTCAGGAAGGGGCTGTCGCTCGCGGCCCGGGAGTCCTCCGGGATGCCGTCGAGGTAGCGGCCGGTGAGCAGGCCCTGCTCCAGCGGGGAGTACACGATCGAGCCGGCCTGCAGTTCGTCCAGGGCATCGAGCAGGCCCTCGTCCTCGGGGCGCCGGTCGAGCATCGAGTAGCGCGGCTGGTGGATGAGGAGCGGGGTGCCCAGCTCACCGAGAATGCGGGCGGCCTCACGGGTCTGCTGCGCCGAGTAGTTGGAGACGCCGACGTAGAGCGCCTTGCCCTGCTGGACCGCGGTGTGCAGGGCGCCCATCGTCTCCTCCAGCGGAGTGTCCGGGTCGGGGCGGTGCGAGTAGAAGATGTCGACGTGGTCCAGGCCCATCCGCTTCAGGCTCTGGTCGAGCGAGGACAGCAGGTACTTGCGCGAGCCCCATTCGCCGTACGGGCCGGGCCACATCAGGTAGCCGGCCTTCGTCGAGATGACCAGCTCGTCGCGGTACGGCGCGAGGTCGGCCCTCAGGGCCTCGCCGAGCGCGGACTCGGCGGCGCCGGGCGGCGGGCCGTAGTTGTTGGCCAGGTCGAAGTGGGTGATGCCGAGGTCGAAGGCGCGGCGCAGGATGGCGCGCTGGGTCTCGACGGGCCGGTCGGGCCCGAAGTTGTGCCAGAGGCCGAGCGACAGTGCGGGGAGCTTGAGGCCGCTGCGTCCGGTGCGCCGGTAGGGCATGTCGGCGTAGCGGTCGGGGTGTGCGGTGTACAACGCGACTCCAGAGGGGTTGGCACACGATCTACCGGTGCCACTCTCGCGCGCGCCGCACGCAGCGGTCCAACAGGAGAATCCGATGGAATTGTGCGGCTAGGCTTCTCAATCATGGAACTGCGTCACCTTCAGCACTTCGTCGCGGTCGCCGAGGACCAGCACTTCACCCGGGCGGCCGAGCGCCTGATGGTGTCCCAGTCCGGCCTGTCGGCGTCGATCCGGGCCCTGGAGCGGGAGCTGCGGGCGCCGCTCTTCGTGCGCACGACCCGTCGGGTGACGCTCACCGAGGCGGGGCGCGCGCTGCTGGTGGAGGCCGAGCGGATCCTCGCGCAGGTGCGCTCGGCGCACGAGGCGGTGGCCGCGGTGCAGGGCGTGCTGCGCGGCACGCTGGCGCTCGGCACCGAGCAGTGCATCGCCGGGGTGCACGTGGCCCGTCTGCTGGCCGCGTTCCGGCGGTGCCATCCGGACGTGGAGATCCGGCTGCGCCAGGCGGGTTCGGGCGCCCTGGCCGAGGAGGTCGCGGCCGGGCGGCTGGACCTGGCCTTCGCCTACCGCACCCGGGAGGACAGCGACCAGCTGCGCTCGGTCCCGCTGACCAGCGAGCCGATGACCGTCCTGTGCCACCCGGGCCACCGGCTGGCGTCGGCGGACGCGGTGCTCTCGCCGCCGGACCTGGCCGGGGAGATCTTCGTGGACTTCCACCCGGACTGGGGTCCGCGCCGCGCCACCGACGCCGCCTTCGCCGCCGTCGGCGTCCGGCGCACGGTCTCCCTGGAGGTCAACGACGTCCACAGCCTGCTCGACCTCGTCGACGAGAACCTCGGTGTCGCCGTCGTACCCCGGCACTTCCGGCACAAGCGGCCCTCGCTCACGACGCTCCCGCTGAAGGGCACGGGCGAGGCGGAGTACGAGACCGTGGCCCTGCTGCCGCCGGAGCGGGCCACCAGCCCCGCCGCCCGCGCGCTGGTGACACTCCTCGAAACAGGGGGGTTGGCACCACCCCAGGACGGGCCTCAGGCCTCCTGATTCCGGCCCTCGTCCGCCGCAGACTCATGACCGTCAGTCACCGCGACGGCGATCAGGAGTACGGACGATGGCAGAGCACACACGGCGGACGGTACTGCGGGGCGCGGCCGGGCTCGCCGCGGCGGGCGCGCTCGCCGGCACGGCGGGACAGCAGGCCTCGGCCCTGCCGGCAGGAGCCGGGGCGGAACGTCGCTTTCCCTTTCTGGAGGGGGCGTTCGCTCCGGTGACCGAGGAGCTGACGGCCTTCGACCTGCCGGTCACCGGCCGCATCCCGCGCGAGCTGAACGGACGCTTCCTGCGCAACGGCCCCAACGTCCTCGGCCTGGAGGACCCCCGAGCACACCACTGGATGCTCGGGGACGGCATGGTGCACGGGGTACGGCTGCGCGACGGGAGGGCGGAGTGGTACCGCAACCGGTGGGTGCGGTCCTCCCAGGTGGCGAAGAAGCTCGGCGAACCCCGCCCGGGGCCGGTGCCGCCGGACGACTTCGCCTGCAACACGCACGTGATCCCCTACCGGGGGCGGATCCTCGCCCTGCAGGAGAGCGGTCCGCTGCCGTACGAACTGGACGGCGAGCTGAACACGGTGGGCACCCACGACTTCCGGGGCACTCTGGAGGGGGCGTTCACCGCCCACACCAAGTACGACGCGCACGCCGGGGAGCTCCATGCGATCGCCTACTACCCGGCCTGGGACCACGTCCGGCACCTGGTCGTGGACCCCGCCGGACGCGTGTGCCGCACGACCCGGATCCCGGTGGCGGACGCGCCGATGATGCACGACTTCGCGCTCACCGAGAAGCACGTCGTCGTCTTCGACCTCCCGGTCACCTTCGACCCGGCGGCCGCCGGACGCGGCGCGCCGGTGCCGTACGTCTGGAACCGCGAACACCCCACCCGGGTGGGAGTCATGCGGCGGACCGGCGGACCGGTGCGCTGGTTCGGCATCGACCCGGTCTTCTACTCGCACACCCTCAACGCCTACGACGAGGGCTCGTCCGTGGTCGTCGACCTGACGACCTATCCGGCGCCGTTCCAGGTAGCCGGGCCCGGCTCCGACGGCCCCTACGACGCAGGCACGGCGAAGCTCGAACGCTGGACGGTCGACCTGCGCCACGGGCACGTACGGCAGCGGGTCCTGGACGACCGGCCGCAGGAGTTCCCGCGGGTCAACGAGGCGTTGGTCTCCCGCCGCCACCGGTACGGCTACTCGGCCGCGGCCGCCGACATGGTGCTCGCGTACCTGACCCCCGCCGGCGGCAACCCGCCGGACCGGGCCTTCTCCGACGCGCTCTTCAAGCACGACCTGCTCCGCGGCACGACCGAGGTGCACCGGCTGCCCCGTCACGCGGCGGCAGGCGAGGCGGTGTTCGTACCGCGCGATCCGCACGGCGGGAAGGTGGCCGAGGGCGGCGGGAAGGCGGCCGAGGACGACGGATACACGCTCGCCTACGTCCACGACCCCGACCGGGGCGCCGCCGACCTCGTGATCCTTGCCGCACAGGACTTCGGCGGCGAGCCGGTGGCGCGGGTTCACCTGCCGGGGCGGGTGCCGCTCGGCTTCCACGGGAGCTGGGTCGCGGACGCATGAGATCCGGACTGCGGACGCACGGGAGCCGGATTGCGGACGCATGACCGCACACGATGCGCGATGGTGGACGCATGCATGCAAAGGACATCCTCATCGACGGCTACGGCCGCATCCAGGAAGAAGTCCATGCCGCCCTCGACGGCCTCGGACCGGACGGGCTGTACTTCCGCGCGGACCCCGACGCCAACTCCATCGCCTGGCTGGTCTGGCACCTCACCCGGGTGCAGGACGACCACATCGCCGACGCCTTCGACCTCGACCAGGTGTGGCTGTCCCAGGGCTGGGAGAAGCGCTTCGGCCTCGACCTGCCCCGCCACGACACCGGCTACGGACACACTCCCGCGAAGGTCGCCAAGGTCCGGCCCGAGTCCGCCGAGCTGCTGACCGGGTACTACGACGCCGTGCACGAGCAGACCCTCGGCGCCCTGCGCTCCCTCGCCGCCAAGGATCTCGAACGGACCGTGGACGAGCGCTGGGATCCCCCGGTCACGCTCGGCGTCCGCCTGGTGAGCGTCCTGTCCGACGACCTTCAGCACGTCGGACAGGCCGCCTACCTCAGGGGGCTGCTTCAGAGCGCGGCCGCGTAACCCGGCAGGACCACGTCCTCGATGAGGGCCTTGCGCTCGTCGAACGGGATGAACGCGCTCTTGACGGCGTTCACCGTGACCGTGCGCAGGTCCTCGACGGTCCAGCCCGCCTCCTCGACCAGCAGGGACATCTCCCGGGTCATCGTCGTCCCGGAGACCAGACGGTTGTCGGTGTTGAGGGTGACCCGGAAGCCCATGTCCTTCAGGGCGGTGATGGGGTGCTCGGCGATGGAGGTGGCGCAGCCCGTCTGGAGGTTGGACGTCGGGCACATCTCCAGGGCGATGCGGCGGTCGCGCACCCAGCCGGCCAGGCGGCCGAGCTTGCCGTCGACGATGTCCTCGGTCAGGCGCACGCCGTGGCCGATGCGCTGGGCGCCGCACACCTGCAGGGCCTGGTGGATGCTGGGCAGGCCGTGCGCCTCGCCGGCGTGGATGGTGAAGGGCACGCTCTCGCGGCGCAGGTGCTCGAAGGCGTCGAGGTGGTCGGCGGGCGGGAAGCCGTCCTCGGCACCGGCGATGTCGAAGCCGACGACACCGGCGTCGCGGTAGGCGACCGCCAGGTCGGCGGCCTCGCGGACCCGGTCGAACATGCGCATCCCGCACAGCAGGGTGCCGACCCGGAGGGGGGTGCCCGCGGCGGCGGCCTTGGCCATGCCGGCGGCGAGGCCCTCCTGGACGGTCTCCACGACCTCGTTCAGCGTGAGCCCGCCCCGGGTGTTCAGCTCGGGGGCGTAGCGCACCTCGGCGTAGACGACGCCGTCGGCGGCGAGGTCCAGGACGTACTCCTCGGCGACGCGCAGCAGGCCCTCGCGGTTCTGCATGACGGCGAGGGTGTGCTCGAAGGTGGCTATGTAGCGGACCAGGTCGCCGGAGTTGGCGGCCTCGTAGTACCAGGCGGCCAGCTCGTCGGGGTCGGTGGTGGGCAGGGTGTGGCCGACCGCGGCCGCGAGCTCGACGACCGTGGCGGGACGCAGACCGCCGTCCAGGTGGTCGTGCAGGACGGCCTTGGGCAGGCGGCGGATCACTTCGGCGTCTACGCGCGTAGCAGTCATGGCGGGGTCTTTCCTTGAGCAGGTGGTTCGAAGCGGCGGGAGAAGCGTGGAGCGGGAGGAAGCTCAGCCGGCGGGCTGGAGCAGGTCCCAGCGGTTGCCGTAGAGGTCCTGGAAGACGGCCACTGTGCCGTACGGCTCGTGGCGCGGCTCCTCCAGGAAGGTCACGCCGGCGGCCGTCATACGGGCGTGGTCGCGGGCGAAGTCGTCGGTGTGCAGGAAGAACCCGACCCGCCCGCCGGTCTGGTCCCCGATCCGGGTGCGCTGGTCCTCGCCCTTGGCGCGGGCGAGCAGCAGGCCGGTGCCCCGGGCCTCGGCGTCCGGCTCCACGACGACCCAGCGGGAGCCGTCCGGCCGGGACTCGTCCTCGGCCAGCCGGAATCCGAGGGCCTCGGTGTAGAAGCGGATGGCCTCGTCGTAGTCGTCCACGACGAGGGTGACCAGGGCAACGCGTCGCATCGGGGCCTTCCGGTGGGGGTGGTTAGCGGGTGAGGTTATACGTAAAACTTCGCGGACGCCAGTCACTTGTGGCATGGACGGGTCCGGCCGTGCCGCAAGCCCCGTTGATCAGGGCTTTTCGTCGCCCTGGGCGACCTCGACCCGGTGGTGGAAGTCGGCCATCCCGGTCACGGAGGCGACGCAGGAGACGGCGGTGCAGGCGAGCAGGAGAGCGGCGACGCGCCTGCCGGTGCGGTGCGCGCACCGGGGCGCCGCCAGAAGGGCCTGGACGCGCTGCGGGACGGGGCCCGTCGTCGCGGCGGCGGCGAAGTCGGGACGCTCGGCTCGCACGGCCTGGCCGGCGAGGGCGGCCCTGGCTATGGCGCGGGCGGTCAGGCGACGGTCGCCGACGCTCGCGGCCGCGGCCTCGTCGGCGGCGCGCTCGGCGGCGAGGCGGATGGTCTCGCGGACCGGACGCAGGGCGGGGTGGCAGTGTGCCGCGAGTTCGGCCGCGGCGAGGAAGTAGTGGTGACCGCCCTCGTTGTGCGCCCGCTCGTGCGCGAACAGCGCCTCGCGCTCCGGGCCGTCGAGGCTGCGCAGCATCGCGGTGGTGACGACGATGCGGTGCGGGCGGCCCGGCAATGCGTACGCGTCGGGGCGCGGCGAGTCCACGACACACAGGTCGCCCGCTGCGGGTCCGCGCCCGGCTTCGGTGCGGGCGACCCGGAACGCGCGGGTCTGACGCAGGACCGAGCGGACGAGGGTCCAGCCGCACACGGCGAGGGCGCCGACGGAGGTCGCGGCGGCCGGGAGGACGACGAGGTCGGAGGCGGTGTGCAGGGGGTGGATCAGTTCACCGAGGGCGGCGAACACGGGCACCTTGAGCAGGCCGGTCAGGACGAACGAGCCGAGCGCGGCCAGGGAGCAGCCCGCGAGGACGACCGCACTGACGGTGATCGCCCACAGCGCTGCGGCCGGGACGAGCCGGTCCAGGGCGCGCCGGGCCAGTGCCGGGAGGGCGAACGGCAGCAGCAGCGGCAGCAGGAGCAGTGCGGTCATCACTCGTCGGATTCGAGGAGGTCTCGCAGGATGCGCTCGTCGTCCGGGCTGAGCTGGGCGACGAAGCGGGCGAGGACGGTTTCGCGGTCGCTGTCCCGGTCGAGTTCGCTGTGCATCCGGCGGGCGGTGAGGCCCTGGGCGTCCTGGAGCGGGAAGTAGGCGTAGCCGCGGCCCTGGCGCTGCCGCTCGACCATGCCCTTGTCGTGCAGGCGGGTGAGGATCGTCGTCACCGTGGTGCGTGCGAGGTCCGCGCCGAGGCTCTGCTGGACCTGGCCGGCCGTCCGGGGCGCCGCGGCGGCCCAGAGGGCGGCCATGACGCTCGCTTCGAGTTCACCGGCCGGCCGGCGTTCGTCCTTGGCCTCGGTCATGGGAAGGTTCCTCACCCCGTCTTCGTGGCAGTCCTGCAGACTGCCTACACGATTGTAGTCAGCCGGGCGCCGGGCGGGGCGCGGGCCCCGCCCCGCGAGCCGTCAGCCGGTCGTGGTGTGCAGCGCGTCCAGTCGGGACAGTTCCTCCCGGGTCAGCCGCAGGGCGCCGGCGGCGACGTTCTCGGCCAGGTGGTCCGGGTTGCCGGTGCCGGGGATGGAGAGGACGTGCGGGCCCTGGTGGAGGGTCCAGGCGATACGGATCTGTGCGGGGCTCACGCCGTGCGCGCGGGCGATGGCGAGCACCTCGTCGTCATGGGTGTCGGCCGCGGCCTGTGGCCCGGCCTCGCCGGCGACGGCGTAGAAGGGCGTGAACGCGATGCCGCGTTCACCGCAGATGCGCAGCATCTCGTCGTCGACGGCATCGGCGCGGTCGAGTGCGAACCGATTCTGCACACACACGACCGGGGCGATGTCCAGCGCCTCGGCGAGGTGGCGCGGCTGGACGCCGGAGACGCCGAGATGCCGGATCAGCCCCGCCTCCCGCAGCTCGGCGAGGGCCCCGAAGTGCTCGGCGATGGAGTCCTGGTTCTGCCGCCGGAAGTTGACGACGTCCAGGTGGTCCCGGCCGAGCTGGCGCAGATTCTCCTCGACGTGGCCCCGCAGCTGGTCGGGGCGGGCCGAGGAGCCCCACTCGCCGTAGTAGTCGCGGAAGGGGCCGACCTTGGTGACGATGACCAGGTCGTCGGCGTACGGCGCGAGGGCGGTGTTGATGAGTTCGTTGGCGGAACGCAGGGAGGAGAAGTAGAAGGCGGCCGTGTCGATGTGGTTCACACCGAGTTCCATGGCCCGGCGCAGGACGGCGATCGAGCGTGCACGGTCGCTGGCGGTGCCCAGATGGAAGGCGGCGCTGCCCGTCAGCCGCATGGCACCGAAGCCGATGCGGCGGACGGGCAGGTCGCCCAGCCTGAAGGTGCCGGAGGCGTGCGCGGTGATCGTTTCAGCGGTCATCGGCGGAGTCTCGCACGCCTGCCCCGGAACCGTCTCCTCAGCCGAGCGGCTTGGCCAGCACGGCCTTGCGGTGGCTGAACGTCTCGATCGAGTAGCGCCCGTGGTAGCTGCCCGTGCCGCTCTCCCCCACGCCGCCGAAGGGCAGGTCGGAGACGGTGAGGTGGGCGAGTGGGAGGCCGTGGCCGAGGCCGCCGGAGGAGGTCTCGGCGGCGAAGCGCCCGCGGATCTGCTCGGACTCGCTGAAGACGTACAGCGCAAGCGGCTTGTCGCGGTCGTTGATGAAGCCGATCGCCTCGTCCGCACCGGGCACGGTGACGATGGGCAGGACGGGGCCGAAGATCTCCTCCTGCATCACGGGCGAGGCCGGGTCGACGTCCGCGAGCACGGTCGGCGCGATGTACCTGGACCCGCGTTCGCTGCCGCCGCCGACCGCCACCCGGCCCGAGCCGAGCAGAGCAAGGAGCCGGTCGAAGTGACGCTCGTTGACGATCCGGCCGTACTCGGGCGAGGTCGCCGGGTCGGGGCCGAAGAGGGCTTCGACGGCGCGGACCAGCGCGGACTCCAGGGCGGCGGCGGTCTCCGGGTCGGTGAGGACGTAGTCGGGTGCGACACAGGTCTGGCCCGCGTTGAGGAACTTGCCGCGCGCCAGCCGGTCGGCGACCACGTCGAGGTCGGTGCCCCGGTCGACGAACACCGGGGACTTGCCGCCCAGTTCGAGGGCGACCGGGGTGAGGTGCTCGGCCGCGGCGCGCATCACGATGCGGCCGACGGTGCCGTTGCCGGTGTAGAAGATGTGGTCGAAGCGCTCGGCGAGCAGGGCCGTGGTCTCCGGGACGCCGCCCTCGACGACGGCGACCGCGTCGGTGTCCAGGTAGGCGGGGATGAGCCGGGCCAGGGCGGCCGAGGTGGCCGGGGCCAGTTCGCTCGGCTTGGCCACGACCGCGTTGCCCGAGGCCAGCGCGCCGACCATGGGAGCGAGCAGGAGCTGGGCGGGATAGTTCCAGGGGGCGATGACGAGGACGACGCCCAGGGGGTCGTACTGCGTCCAGGCCGTGGCGTCGCTGCCGAGGTGCGCCGGGACGGGCGCGGGCTCCGGGCGCAGCCACTCGTGCAGGTGGTCGAGGGTGTGGTCGATCTCCCGGACGGTGAAGTCGATCTCCGTGCGGTAGGCCTCGGTGCTGCTCTTGCCCAGGTCGGCGTGGAGGGCGGCGGCGAGGTCGGCGCCCTTCTCCGTGAGCATGGCGCGCAGGCGCCGCAGCTGGCCGGTGCGCCACTCGACCGGCTTGGTGCGGCCGGTGCGGAAGGTGGCGCGCAGCCGGGCGACGACGTCGGCGGGCTGCTCGGGGGTGGGGTGGGTCACGGGTGCCTCGCTGGTGGGGCACGGGCGGGTCGGCCCGGGCGTAGGTTCTCGAACAGTCAGATGTAAATGCCAACCTTCCACGTGCCCTCATGCATTCCGCCGGCGCGCGCCGGTGACGAGGGTCACGTCGCCCGGTGTTCGAGTTCCCGTCGGCGCCGGTCCAGCCAGGCCCGCTCGGCCGCGCTCTCGGCGTGTTCGGCGGCCTTGCCGTACTCCCCCGTCGCCTCCTCGAACCGGCCCAGGCGGCGCAGCAGGTCGGCGCGTACGGCGTGCAGGACGTGGTAGCGGGTCAGGTCGAGGGCGTCCACCAGGCCCAGTGCCTTCGCGGGACCTTCGACCTCCGCGACGGCGACCGCCCGGTTGAGCGCGACGACCGGCGTCGGGGCGAGAGCCATCAGCTGGTCGTACAGGCGCAGGATCTGCCCCCAGTCGGTGGCGGCAGCGGTCGGTGCGTCGCTGTGCACGGCGTTGATCGCGGCCTGGATCTGGTACGGCCCCGGCCGGCCGCGGCGCAGGAGGCGGCGGACCAGGTCCTGGCCCTCGGCGATCAGCTCGCGGTCCCACCGGGCGCGGTTCTGCTCGGGCAGCGGCACCAGGGTGCCCCCGACGTCCAGCCGGGCCGGCCGGCGGGCCTCGATCAGCAGCATCAGGGCGAGCAGGCCGACGGCCTCGGGTTCGTCCGGCATCAGCTCGGCCAGCAGCCGGCCGAGCCGTACCGCCTCCGTGCACAGGGCGGGATCGCCGGTGTAGCCCTCGTTGAAGATCAGGTAGATCACGGCGAGGACACCGCCGAGCCGGTCGGGCAGGTCCGCGTCGCGGGGTACGCGGTACGGGATGCCCGCGTCGCGGATCTTGGCCTTGGCCCGTACCAGGCGCTGGGCGAGGGTGGGCTCGGGGACCAGGAAGGCGCGGGCGATCCGGGCGGTGCTCAGACCGCCGAGCAGACGCAGGGTGAGGGCGACCCGGGACTGCGGGGCGAGCGCCGGGTGACAGCAGGTGAAGATCAGGCGGAGCCGGTCGTCGCGCACGGGGCCCTCCTCGGGCGGTGCGTCGGGCGCATGCAGCAGGGCGGCCTCGGCGTGTCGGGCGTCACGGGTGGACTCGCGGCGCAGCCGGTCGACGGCCCGGTTGCGCGCAGTGGTGATGATCCAGCCGGCCGGGCTCGGCGGCACGCCGGCCTCCGGCCAGGTGCGTACGGCGGTGGCGAAGGCGTCCTGCACCGCTTCCTCGGCGAGGTCGATGTCGCCGAGGAAGCGGGTGAGGACGGAGACCGCGCGCCCGTACTCGGCGCGGAAGACGGCCTCGGTGTCCGGGGCATCGGCCATCAGTGCTGGTCCACGAAGGGCCGAACCTCGATGGGCAGGGTGGTCGCCAGGGCCGCCTTGCGGCCCCACTCCAGGGCCTCGTCCAGGTCGGCGGCCCGGATCAGGCAGAGTCCGCCCAGGTACTCCTTGCCCTCGGCGAAGGGCCCGTCGGTGACGAGGACGTCGCCCTTGTCGGGGCGGAGCACGGTGGCGGTCTCCGGGCCGTGCAGTCCGCCGGCGAAGACCCAGGCGCCGGCCGCGCGCAGTTCGTCGTTGAAGGCCTCGACGTCGCGCATGATCGCGGCGAGCGCGTCGGGGGCGGGCGGCTGTCCGTCGGCCGGCTGGACCACGCTGAGCAGGTAGTGCTTCATGACGTTCTCCTCGGTGTCTGCCCGGTGTCCTGCCGGGCGTCTTCCCCGGGTCCGGGGTGCCTGTCACCTCCTACACGAACGGCGGGGGGCGGAATCGACACCGCGCGCCGCGCTTCCGGAAGAAATATCCGGCGGCGGACTTCGCAAGAATCGCCGGCATGACCGACACCGCACATCCGCTTGTCGCCCGTGCCCGGCGGCTCGCCGACGAACTGCTCCTCCCGCAGGCCGGTCGGGTGGACCAGGAGGGCGTCCCCGCGAGCCATGTCGAGGCGGTGAAGCGGTCCGGGCTGCTGGGCGTGGTCGCCCCCGTCGCGTACGGCGGCTCCGGTGCGCCGCCCGCCGTGCTGCGGGAGACCGCGGAGATCCTGGCAGGGGCCTGCTGCTCGACATGGTTCGTGCAGACGCAGCACCACACGCCGGTGCAGACGCTGGCCCAGAGTGAACTGCCCGTGCGGGAGCGGCTGCTGGGGCCGCTGTCGCGCGGGGAACTGCTGTCCGGGGTGGCGTACGCGCACCTGCGCTCGTACCCGCGCGTGCCGGTGCGGGTCCGGCGGGAGGGCGACGGATGGCGCTTCGACGGGACCGTCCCCTGGTACACCGGGTGGGGCCTGAACGACGTGATGCTGCTGGCCGGGGTGACCGACGCGGGCGAGGTGCTGTTCGCCTTCACCGAGGCACGGGACCAGCCGGGGCTGCGGGCCTCGCCGCCGATGCGCCTCACGGCGCTCACGGCCTCCCGTACGGTCTCGCTGGAGCTGGACGGCCTGCGGGTGCCCGAGGAGGCGGTGGCCCGGCGGCTGCCGTACGAGCAGTGGGCACCCGGCGACCGGGCCAGGACGCTGAACGTCGGCCCGGCGGTCTTCGGCATCGCTCAGGCGGCTCTGTCCCTGCTCGACGAGGAGTTCGCCGACCCGCTGCGTGCCCGCCTCCGCGACGTGCGCCGCCGGGCCTACGCACTGGCCGACACGCCGCAGTCGCCGGCGCGGACCGAGGAGCGGCTGGCCGTACGGGCGCAGGCGTACGAGGTGCTCGGTCAGGCGACCACCGCCGCGGTGGTGGCCGGCGGCGGCCGCGCGATGACCCTGACCGGCCGCGCCCAACGGCTCGCCCGCGAGGGACTCTTCCTGTTGGTCCAGGGACAGACGGCCCAGACGCGGCGGGCGCATCTGCGGGCGCTGGCCGGGCAGCCGGCACCCCGCACGTGAACGATGCCGGGGCTCGGCCGGCGAACGGAACCGGGCTCACTCGGCGAACGGAACCTGAGACTGGTGAACAGCACCCGGGCTCAGCCGGTGAACGGCACCTGCCATCACTCGGTGAGCGGCGTGGCTCAGTCAGTGAGCGGCGCCTGAGATCGGCCGGCGGACGGCACCTGGGCAGGGGGCGCGGCCGTTCGGCCGACCGGGTGCCACCACGGGCCCTGCGCGGCCGGCCGGGACAGTACGCCCTCACCGAACCGGTACGTCGCCTGCCCCAACCCCTCCTGGCCGAGGCCGTGCGCCCGGGCCCGGCTCGGGCGGACGACGCCGGCAGGGGGCACGGCCCACGGCAGCCTCGGTCGCCCTCGACGTGCGCGGCCGCTCGGCGCGGTCAGCCCTCTTCCGGGACCGGCACCACGACCAGGAAGGCGTCCGCCTTCAGGTCCATGACCACGGTCGCGGGTTCCCCCTCGGCGCGGCGCGCGGCCGCGTACTCCTCCGCGGGCCACGACCCGCGCGGCGCCCCGGCGGGGAACCGCTCCAACACCTTCGCGCTCATGACAGCAGACACCTCCTGCGTCGAGGGCCGAGCGGACCGCGGGCGGCCCGTACGTCCCGTCTGCCCCGGACTCGTGCACTCATGTCCAACCGGTTCGCCCAGGCCCGGAACGGCGGGGCGGGCGCGCCACAGGCCGCCCCGCCGTTCCGGGCAGGGCTCGCCTGCGGCCACGCGTGGAGCGGCCTCGTCGGCAGGGGTTCCGAAGCGGCCGGCACGGGCCGCCGGGGTACCGGAGCAGCCGGCACGGGCCCGGGTGCCGGGGCGATCGCCGTGGGTCGCCGCGGTGCCGGAGCGGCCGACATCGGCAGCCGGAGTGCCGGAGCGACCGCCGTGGGCCGCCGGGGTGCCGGAGCGGCCGGCATCGGCAGCCGGGGTGGTGGAGCGACCGCCGTGGGCCGCCGGGGTGCGGAGCGGCCGGCATCGGCAGCAGGGGTGGTGGAGCGACCGACGGTGGCTGCCGCATCCGGACGGGGCGTTCGTGTGGAAGAGATCCACAAGGGGAACACGGCACGTGCTCCCCTCCGGCGACACGAAGGAACCGATCCGATGCGCGACGACGACACCACGGGCGGCCCGCTCTGCCTGGTGACGGGCGGCACGGGGTACATCGGCGGCAGGCTCGTCCCCGAGCTTCTCGACGCGGGACACCGGGTGCGCTGCCTCGCCCGCTCCCCGGGCAAGCTGCGCGACCACCCCTGGGCGCGCCACGTGGAGGTGGTGCGCGGGGATGTCACCGACCCGGACTCGGTCGCCGAGGCCCTGCGCGACGTCGAGGTGGCCTATTACCTGGTGCACGCGCTGGGCACGGGCGACGACTTCGAGGAGACGGACCGCAGGGCGGCCCGGATCTTCGGCGCGCGGGCCCGCGCGGCCGGCGTACGCCGCATCGTCTACCTGGGCGGACTCACTCCCGACGGGGTGCCCGAGCGGGAACTGTCCCCGCATCTGCGGTCCCGCGCGGAGGTCGGCCGCATCCTGCGGGACTCGGGCGTGCCCACCACCGTGCTCCGGGCAGCGGTGATCATCGGATCCGGCTCGGCCTCCTTCGAGATGCTGCGCTATCTCACGGAGCGGCTGCCCGTGATGGTCACCCCGAGCTGGGTCCACACCCGCATCCAGCCCATCGCCGTACGGGACGTGCTGCGGATCCTGGTCGGCAGCGCGGACATGCCGGCGGACGTGAGCCGCGCCTTCGACATCGGGGGGCCTGACGTCCTGACGTACCGGGAGATGATGGTCCGGTACGCGGCGGTGGCGGGTCTGCCCCGCCGGTTGATCCTGTCCGTGCCGGTTCTCACCCCCGGACTGTCCAGCCACTGGGTGGGCCTGGTGACGCCCGTGCCCGCGTCCATCGCCCGGCCGCTGACGGAGTCGCTGCGCCACGAGGTGGTCTGCCACGAGCACGGCATCGAGGCGTATGTGCCGAGCACGCCCGGACACCCCCTGTCGTTCGACGAAGCGGTACGGCTCGCCCTCCAGCGCGTCCGGGAGGCCCAGGTCGCCACCCGCTGGTCGTCGGCTGCGGTGCCGGGCGCACCCAGCGACCCGCTGCCCACCGACCCGGACTGGGCGGGCGGCAGCCTGTACACGGACGTGCGGGAGACCGAGGTCGACGCCCCGCCCGAGACGCTGTGGCGGGTCATCGAGGGCATCGGAGGCGAGCGGGGCTGGTACTCCTTCCCGCTCGCCTGGGCGGTGCGTGGGCAGCTGGACCGGCTGGCGGGCGGGGTCGGGCTGCGCCGTGGCCGCCGGGACGCCGACCGGCTCCGGGTCGGCGACAGCCTGGACTTCTGGCGGGTGGAGGAGGTCGAGCCGGGCCGTCTGCTGCGGCTGCGGGCCGAGATGCGGCTTCCCGGGCTCGCCTGGCTGGAGATGTGTGCGGAGCGGGACGGTGCCGGGCGCAGCCGGTACCGGCAGCGTGCGCTGTTCCATCCGCGCGGACTGCTCGGACAGGCCTACTGGTGGGGCGTCTCCCCGTTCCATGCGGTGGTGTTCGGCGGGATGGCGCGCAACATCGCCGACGCGGCCGCGGGGGCCGCGCTCACCCAGGAGAGGGAACGCGCACCCTCACGCTGAAGTCCCGCATCCGCCACGCCCCGTGGGCCGGAAGCAGCACACCGTCCGCCCCACAGCACACAGTGCGCCCCGCAGCACACCGACCGACCCGCAGCACACCGTCCGCCCGCCTCGCAGCACACCGTCCCCGTCGTCTTGTCCCGGAGCCGCGCCATGAACGTCTCGGTCGTCCTGTTCACCGCCGACCTGCGTCTGCACGACCACCCGCCGCTGCGGGCGGCGCTGGACGGCGCGCGACAGGTGGTGCCGCTCTTCGTGCGCGACCGCGCGGTGGAGGCGGCCGGGTTCGCGGCGCCCAACCGGCTGGCGTTCCTCGCCGACTGTCTGCGCGATCTCGATGCGGGACTGCGCCGGCACGGCGGACGGCTCGTGGTCCGCTCGGGCGACCTGGTCGAGGAGGTGTGCAAGGCGGTCACGGAGGCGGACGCCGACGAGGTGCACATGGCCGCCGACGTCAGCGCCCACGCGCACCGCCGGGAGGAGCGCCTGCGCCGGGCACTGGAGGCCGACGGGCGTCGGCTGCACGTGCACGACACGGTGACCACGGCGCTCGCTCCGGGCGCGGTGACACCCGCCTCCTCGGACCACTTCGCGGTGTTCACGCCGTACTTCCGGCAGTGGTCGCAGCAGCGGCTGCGCGACCCGTTCGGCGCGCCGCGCACGATCCGGGTGCCGGAGGGCGTCGGGTCCGAGGAGCTCCCTTCCCGGGCGGCGGTGACGGGCGTGTCCGAGGGGCTGGCCGAGGGCGGGGAGGCGGCGGGCCGCAGACTGTTCGGCGCCTGGCTGCGCCGTGGCATCGAGGCCTACGAGGACCGGCACGACGACCTGGCGGGCGACGCGACCTCCCGGCTCTCCCCGCACCTGCACTTCGGGACGCTCTCCCCCGTCGATCTGGTCCACCGGTCCCGTGCGGTGGGCGGCCCGGGCGCCGAGGCCTTCGTACGGCAGCTCGCCTGGCGCGACTTCCACCGCCAGGTCCTGGCTGCGCGGCCGGCCGTGGCGAGCGCCGACTACCGCACCAGGCACGACCGCTGGCGCACCGAGCGGACGGCGCGGGACGACATCGAGGCCTGGCGGGAAGGCCGTACGGGCTATCCGATCGTCGACGCCGCGATGCGCCAGCTGCACCACGAGGGCTGGATGCACAACCGCGGCCGGCTGCTGGCCGCGAGCTTCCTGGCCAAGACGCTCTACGTGGACTGGCGGGTGGGGGCCCGGCACTTCCTGGACCTGCTGGTCGACGGGGACATCGCCAGCAACCAGCTCAACTGGCAGTGGATGGCCGGGACCGGCACGGACACCCGCCCCAACCGCGTTCTCAACCCGCTCACCCAGGCCAAGCGCTACGACCCCGACGGCACGTACGTGCGCCGCTGGGTGCCCGAACTGGAACAGCTGGACGGTCCGTCGGTGCACGAGCCGTGGAAGCTGCGGGGCCGTGAACGGGCCGCGGTGGACTACCCGGACCCGCTCATCGGTCTGCCCGAGGGCCTGGAACGCTTCAGGAGGGCACGCGGGCGCGACAGCTGACGAAGGCGGCCTCCGCGGCCATCCGCACGCGGTCGTGACCGTCCGCGAAGCACGCCGTCCACGACGTGCACCGCCGACGCGCCACGCCCGCTCGGGTCAGCGCGACTCGCTCTGCGTGGCGACCCGGTGGATGCCGTCCAGTGTGTCCAGCGCCTCGCGCAGGCTCGTCGGGCGTGCCATGCCCCGGGTCGGGCGACCGGCCCAGCCCGGGCCGCCCAGCAGCACCAGCGGCTGGCTCCGCGCCCCCCTGACGCCCCACTCGGTGGCGGCGATGTGCTGGGCCAGCGGCGGGCTGGCCGAGGAGCGGGCCTGGGCCCACAGGACCACCGCGGCGGGACCCAGCCGGCGCACCGCGGAGGTGAGCGCCTCGGCGGGCACCGCTGCACCGAACATCCGGGTGGGCACCCGCAGTTCGCTCAGCCCGGCGTGCAGCGCCTCCAGCGGCAGGGTGTGCTGTTCGCCGGGCACGCAGGCCAGCACCACGGGGCCGACTCCGGTGGCGTCGTCCGCCGCGGCGGGCGGCCGGGTGCACCGGCGCAGGGTGGTCGAGACGTGCCAGGAGAGCAGGTGCTCCACCTCCACGTAACGGTCCCCCGACGACGCCCACTTGCGTCCCACGGCGTGCAGGGTCGGCACCATCACCTCGTGCCAGGCCACCGCCAGGCCGTGCTCGGCGACCGCGGCCTCCAACTGCTCGTGCAGGGCGGCCGAGTCGAGCCGCACGGCGGCGCGGGCCAGTCCCCGGCACTCCTGACGCACATCGCCCAGCGGCAGCGTGCCGGCCGCGCGGGAGGGCACCCCGGCAGCGGGCTGCCGCCCGTCCGGCTGCACTGCGGGCGTGCCCTCGGGGACGCCCGCGCCCCCCTTGGCAGCGCGGGCCGCTTCGGCGGGCGGCACACCGGCCGAGGTGAGGCGGCACATCATCTCCAGCATCGCCACGTCCTGGGGCGTCCAGCGCCGGTGCCGGCCGTCCGCACGCACGGCCGGCCCGATGCCGTACCGGCGGTCCCAGGAGCGCAGGGTGGTGGGCGAGACGCCGAGCCGGCGGGCGAGGGCCCCGGTGGTCAACCCGGCCTCGGGGGCGGGCGGTCCCGGTTCCGCACGTCCTGCGGGGCCCTCTTCGGCTTCGTACGCACCCATGGACGGGACTATACGACGCAGAATCGATGCAAGTTGATGGCTTTGTCCTCGGACGCCCACGATGACGGAACCGGGAGACACCTCGCGCGGGGCCCGGGACCCCGCGAACTCCCGGTGCCGCCGCCCGGGCCGGGCTGGGCCGGGCGGATTCCGCCGCACGTGAGGAGCCGTGGTCATGACGTCGTATCCGGTTGCCGCCGTCGCTCCCCGCACGGGCCCGTGGAACCGGTGCGCACAGACGTCCCCGTGGGCATCCACGGAGGAGTCGTTCGGGGACGACCGGCTCGGACGCGGCCTGGTCGCGGGCGACGACACCTGCCTCGCGGTGGCCTACCGCCGCTGGTCCGCCCTGGTGTACACGCTGGCCTGGCGCTCACTGGGGGATGCGGGAGAGGCCGAGGACGTGACCCAGCAGGTGTTTCTCGGCGTGTGGCACGGGCGGCACGGGTACCGGCCCGAGCGCGGCCCGCTGGCCGGCTGGATCGTCGGCATCACCCGGCGCAAGATCGCCGACGCGCTCTCCGCCCGCACCCGGCGCTGCGCCCTGGTCACGGCCGTCGGCTCGGCGCTGCCGCTCGTCGAGGCCCGGACCGGGCAGCCCGAGGCCGCGCTCGACCGGGTGCTCGTCCGGCACGAACTGGACAGGCTCCCGGAGGCGCAGCGGCGCGTGCTGCGGCTGGCCTTCTTCGAGGATCTGACCCAGACCCAGATCGCGGCGCGCACGGGGTGGCCGCTCGGCACGGTCAAGAGCCACGCCCGCCGGGGACTGCTCCGGTTGCGGAGCCGGCTGGAACGGGAGATGCCGGACGACCGAACAGACACCTGAACCACGCACCGGTTTTCGATGCGAAAACGATGCAGACACGGAGACCGGCCCACGCCGCACCGCGACATCCCCTCGCCGGACGACGACTCGGCATGGGCCGGGCGCGGGGCACAGGCGCGACCGGCACCCTCACGGAACAGGCCGCGCGCCCGTCCGTACCCGCAGATCCGGCTGCATCCGTCCGGACGCAGGCACCGGAAAAGGGTGACGCAGCAGGGGCAGACTGCAAGCTACCGAGCCCTACACATAAGGGGGAAATAAGAGCAGAATGCGTACAAGCGGCGCTTACCGCATACCGCATCAGACGCGGTCAGGCCTGGATGTCACAAAGGAGACGAAACATGGCCAACGTCTCGCACAGGGGTGACATGGCAACCCACCCCGATGTCTCCGAGATGCGGGAACGCTACGCCCGCATGCTCGGCGGTCGTGATGTGGCGCTCGTCGACGGGCCGGTGTTCCTGCTCGGCCTGTACTGCGCGGCGTCACCCTGGATCCTGCACTACACGACGAGTCAGCCGGCACTGGTGACGCACAACCTGATCGTGGGCATCGCGATCAGTGTCCTGGCACTGGGATTCACCACGGCCCCCGACCGGATGTACGGCCTCAGCTGGGCCATGTGCGCCCTGGGTGTCTGGATGATCATTGCGCCATGGGTGGTGGGCAGCAGCCCGGACACCGGCGTGATCCTCAACAACGTCATCATCGGCGCCCTGGCCATCATCCTCGGGCTGATGTGCGCCGGTACTGCGGCGAAGAGCGTCCCCAGGCCATAGAGACAGGAGACGACGGAAGGAGGACCACTGAAGAAAGTGAAGGCCACGAAGAATGCGGGGCCGGTCCGCCCGGGCGGACCGGCCTTGCTCGTGCCCGCACCGGACGCCCGAGACATGGGCACGGCCGACCTCGGAAACCTGGGCCGAGCGGCGAAAGCACCGTCCATTCAAAGGTTGAGAGGCGAATAATTCGGTGATTCGTGCGGAACGCTACAAATATCTGTTACACAACGGATGGGTGACCTTGATCCTCGGTCCGTAGCGTCGAAGACACCGCCGAACGCAACCGACCGAAGGACAGTTCACCGATGCGTGCACTTCGCACCCTGCGCACCACCCTCGTCGCCACCGGCGTCGCCGCCGCCCTCGGCGCGTCGGCCACCGGCGCCTTCGCCGCCACCACCGCGCAGCAGGCTCCCGCCGCCCACGCCTCGCCCCAGAGCAAGGCCGAGCGTGCTGCGCTCAAGACGGTGCGGCTCGCGGACAAGGTCTCCGTGGCGAAGGTCTACAAGACCGGCAAGCACCGCTACGAGGCGGACGTCTGGGGCAGGGGCACGAAGTTCGGCACCCTCATCACCGAGGGCAGGCCCTCGTACGGCCAGAACAACGGTCTGCACGTCACCCTGCACCCGAACGGCCAGGTCACCTCGTGGGTCGAGCAGGCCAAGCCGAAGCCCCAGCCCAGGCCCGCGGTCAAGCCCGTCCTCGTCGCCTCGGCGACACTGGCCGACGGCGTCTCCCAGGCGAAGGTCTACCGGATCACCGCCGACCACTACGTCGCGGACATCTCCGCGCACGGCGTCTGGCTCGACACCCTGGTGGCCAACGGCCGTGCCGCCCACGGCCAGAACAACGGCCTGCACCTCGTCCTGCAGCCGGACGGGCAGCTGTCGTCCTGGGTGGGCTGAGCCCCGCCGACGGGCCGGCCGGGCCCGGCGGGCGTCAGGCCGGGGCCGGTACCGTGAACGAGATCCACACGTCCGGGGGCAGCTCCGGCCGGTCGGGCGCAGGCCGGACCTCGCGCGTCCAGCCCTCCTCGGCCAGTTCCCGCGCCACCCTCGGCCAGAACCGCACGGCGGCCGGGTTGTCATGCTGGAACGCGATCTCCCAGGGCCCGGGGTGCCGGAGCAGCACCTTTCGAACGGCCCGCAGGCCGACGCCCTGCCGACGCGCGCCACGCACGACGAAGAAGCTGTTGAGCACCCGCACCGGCCCGTCGAGACCGCGCACGAACGCGAAGCCGGCCGGGCGCTCACCCCAGGTCATCAGGTACGGCGCCCAGCCGGGCGCGGTGAAGGCGGACACCAGCCACTCGCTGCGGAAGGTGCCGTCGACTCCGGGCAGTACGCCCCGGAACTCGGACAGGTCGTGGCGGAACATCGGCCACAGCCGTTCCACGGTGGGCCGGTCCTCGGGGGTCGCGGGACGGACGATCAGGTCCGCCGGAAGAGTGTCGGTCATACACAAAGCCTCCCCGGCGGACTTCGGGGTCCGGACCGGGGAGGCCTGCACAACTGTCCCTGATCCTAGCTCATTTCAAGTGCCTGGTACTCCTCGGCGATCTCCTTCTCCCCGAACGGCCACACCTTCTCCAGCCGTGCCCAGACCCAGAAGGCCGCACAGCCGAGGGCGACCCAGGCCAGGGACCATTCGATGGGGTACCGGCCCGGGGAGTTCTTGTCGGCGTACGCATAGATCACGCACCAGCCGACGAAGGCGACGATGCTGGGCAGCGGGTAGAGCCACATGCGGTACGGCCGTCGCAGGTTCGGCTGCCGCTTGCGCAGGACCGTGAGCGCAAGGATCTGGGCGAGTGCCTGGACGATCACCATCACCGTGGTGAGCAGCTGGATCAGGGTGGCGAGATCGGTGTGCCGGCCGATCAGGAAGCCGACCGCCGTGATGACGCCCATGGTGGCCAGACCCAGCATCGGGAAGCGGTGTCTGGGGTGCAGTTTCTCGTAGGGGCGGAAGAAGACCCGGTCGCGGGCGGCGTCGTAGGGGACGCGGGAGCCGCCGAGCAGG
Source organism: Streptomyces sp. NPDC007971 (assembly GCF_042958635.1). Taxonomy (NCBI): domain Bacteria; kingdom Bacillati; phylum Actinomycetota; class Actinomycetes; order Kitasatosporales; family Streptomycetaceae; genus Streptomyces; species Streptomyces sp. NPDC007971. The sequence continues at coordinate 436,913 of NZ_JBIBJK010000003.1, read as the reverse complement.
CCGGTGAAGACCGAGGCGAAGGCCGTGACCAGGATGAGCACGGTGACCGTGTCGGCGGCGCCCTTGCCCCAGGTCTTCTCCAGCACGGCGGAAGCCACGGAGGTGGAGGCGATGTCGTGGGGATCGGTCATGCGGCGCCAGTCGACGACGCCGAGGGTGCCGATCTGGAGCAGCAGGTAGATCGCCATGATGCCGAGGATCGAGAAGAGGATGGAGCGCGGCAGGATCCGGCCGGGCTCCTTGATCTCGGCGCCCATGTAGGCGGTGGTGTTGTACCCGAGGTAGTCGTAGATGCCGATGGTCAGGCCCGCTGCGAAGCCGAGCCAGAAGTGGTCGCTGGTCAGGTCGAAGGCGCGGGCGGGGTAGGTGAACGCCATGTGGGGGCTGAAGTCGGAGGCCGCGGCGGCGATCACCAGGACCACCGAGGCGATCATCACGGCCCACATCACGGTGGTGATGCGGGCGATGTGCTCGATGCCGCGCCACAGCAGCAGCACGACCAGCGCGATGACGCCGAGGCCGATCAGGTCGCCCGAGGTCTGTCCGAGGCCGGGGGCGAGGTAGCCGAGGTACTGGACGAAGCCGACCACACCGGTGGACATGATCAGCGGGATGAAGAGCATCGCCGTCCACACGAACAGGAACGGCATGAGACGGCCGGACCGGTACTGGAAGGCCTGGCGGAGATAGACGTAGCTGCCGCCGGAACCGGGCATGGCGGCTCCCAGTTCGGCCCACACCAGCCCGTCGCAGAGTGCCAGTACGGCCCCCGCGACGAATCCGATGACCGCCTGGGGGCCGCCGAACGCCGCGACCATCAGCGGGATCGTCACGAACGGACCGATGCCGCACATCTGGCTCATGTTGATGGCCGTGGCCTGGAACAGGCCGACACGACGGACGAAGCCACCCGCGGGTGGCGGACTACCGGACATGGAGGACTCCTGACGCGACGGGTGCATGGACCGCGTCCAAGGCGGCTGTTCGCCCGGCCGGGCTGACTGGGCGATAAAGTTAAGGAGCCTTACTAGATGCGTCAAGTATCCGCCAGGAATGGATGAGAATGGTGCGATGACCGCCAGTGACGTCGCAGCGCAGCAGGATCAGCCCTGGAGCCGCCGACGCCTGCGCAGCACCAACGAGCGGCTGCTCCTGGACCGGCTGCGCGGCCTCGGCTCCGCCTCGCGCGCCCAACTGGCCCGTGAGACGGGCCTGTCGAAGCCGACGGTGTCCAGCGCGCTGGCTTCGCTGGAGACGGCCGGACTGGTGCACGAGGTCGGCACCCAGGCTCCCGAGCGGGGGCGCACCGCCGTGCTGTACGCGCCGGACCCGGCCGCCGGTCACGCCCTGGGGGTGGACATCGGCCGCGGCTGGCTGCGCGTGGCGGTCGTCGACCTGGACGGCACGGTGGTCGCGCGGGCCGACGTGCGCAACCGCGCCCGCACCTCGGCCGCGCTCGCCGATCTGGTCGTGGGCACGGCCCGCCAGGTGATCGGCAACTCGGGCGTGGACCCGGCCGAGGTGGTGCACGGGGTGGTGGGCACGCCCGGGGTCTACGACGAGAAGCAGCGGCGGGTGCGGTACGCGATGCACCTGCCGGGGTGGGGCCGCGCGGGGCTCTTCGACCGGATGCGCGAGGAGCTGGGCGTCCCGCTGGAGGTGCACAACGACGCCAATCTGGCAGCGCTCGGCGAGTACACGTACGGCGTCGGAGCGGGCAGCCGGCTCTTCACGTACATCCTCATCGGCACCGGCCTCGGCATGGGGGTCGTGAGCGAGGGACGGCTGTTCACGGGGGCGCACGGGCTGGCCGGGGAGATAGGTTTCCTGCCCTTCCCGGGGCGGCAGAAGCCCGAGCGGCTGGAGGACGCGGTGTCGGGGGTTGCCGTGGTCGAGGCCGCCCGGCGGTTCGGGATGAGCGGGCAGCTCACCGCGAAGGCCGTGTTCGACGCGGCCCGGCTGGGCAATCCGGCCGCGGTGCAGGCGGTGGAGCTGGAGGGCGAGCGGATCGCGCACACCGTGGCGGCCGCGGCCGCGGTGCTCGACCCGGATCTCGTGGTGCTGGGGGGCGGGGTGGGTCACAGCGTGGACCTGCTACTGGGGCCGGTCGGCGAGCGGCTGCGCGCGCTGACCCCCCTGCGGCCGCGGATAGCCCCGAGCCGGCTCGGCGAGGACGCGGTGCTGCTGGGCGCGGTGGCCACCGCGCTGGGCACGGCGCGTGACCTGGTGTTCGAGCGCAGGACGGGCGAGGGCTGACCTCCTCGCGCCGGACGCCGGGATCCGGCGGCGACGGTCGTTGACACGACCCACGGAGCCCCCTACCTTGTGGCAGGTTAGTAAAGTTTCCTAACTTTACGAGGCTGGAGACCATCGTGTTCCCTCGCCCCGCCTCCGGACGCCGGCTCGTCACGGCCGCCGCCCTTCTGAGCCTGCTCGGCACGCTCTCCACCAGCGCCTGGGCCGGTCCCCGGGACCGGGACCCGGCGCCGCACGCACGGGCCGCGGTCACCCGCGTGGCATCCGCCGCGGGATCCACGACCCCCCTCGACGGGTACGCGATCCAGTCCACGGCGAAGGTGACCGACTCCGCCGCGGAGGTCTCCTCCCCCGGCTATCCGGCGGCCGGCTGGTATCCGGCGGGCCCCCGCTCCACGGTCCTGGCCGCCCTCCTGGCCGACGGCCGCTACCCCGATCCGTTCCACTCCACCGACCAGCAGAAGATCCCGAAGGCGGACTTCGAGGTCCCCTGGTGGTACCGCTCCGACTTCACCGTCGCGGACACCTCGCGCCGTACCCTGCTGGACTTCAGCGGTGTCGTCTCGGCGGCCGACGTCTACGTCAACGGCCGGCAGGCGGCGAAGGCCGCGGACGTCACCGGCGCCTACACCCGCCACGAGCTGGACATCACGACGCTGGTGAAGTCCGGCACCAACACCGTCGCCTTCCGCGTCCAGCCCAACGACCCGAACAAGAACCTGACCATGGGCTGGATCGACTGGCTCCAGCCGCCGCCCGACCGGAACATGGGCATCGTCCGTGACGTCCTGGTCCGCCGGGGCGGCCCGGTGGCGCTGCGGGACGCGCACGTGGTGACGAAGCTGGCGGTGCCCTCGCTCGCCACCGCCGACCTGACGGTCAAGGCGCAGGCCCGCAACGACAGCGGGGCGCCGGTCACGGCGGAGATCACCGGCAGCGTCGCCGGGACGAACTTCACCGCCTCCGTGCCGCTCGCCGCGCACGAGACGAAGACCGTCACCCTCTCCCCCGCCGACGTCCCCGGCCTGCACCTCACCTCCCCGAAGGTGTGGTGGCCGGCCGGCATGGGCGGACAGCCGCTGTACGACCTCGACCTCACCGCGTCCGTGTCCGGCACGGTCTCGGACACCGCCCACGAGAGCTTCGGCCTCCGCGACGTGCAGGCGCCCCTGAACTCCGACGGCGCCCGCCAGTACCGGATCAACGGACGCCCGCTGCTGATCAAGGGCGGCGGCTGGTCCCCGGACGAGTTCCTGCGCTGGGACCCCGGCTATGTGGCGGACCGGCTGAAGTACGCCCTCGACCTCGGGCTGAACACCATCCGCCTGGAGGGCCACATCGAGCCGGACGAGTTCTTCGACCTCGCCGACCGCTACGGCGTGCTCACCCTGCCGGGCTGGGAGTGCTGCGACAAGTGGGAGGGCCAGGTCAACGGGGACGGCGAGTCCGGTGACAAGTGGACCGCCGCCGACTATCCGGTCGCCAAGGCGTCGATGGCCGCCGAGGCCGCCCGGCTGCGCGACCACCCCAGCGTGATCTCCTTCCTCATCGGCAGCGACTTCGCACCCGACGCGACGATCGAGAAGAACTACCTGGACGCCCTGAAGGCCGCCGACTGGCCGACCCCCGTGGTCTCCGCGGCCTCCGACAAGTCCTCGCCCCAGCTGGGCCGTTCGGGCATGAAGATGACCGGGCCCTACGACTGGGTCCCGCCGGACTACTGGTACGCCAAGCGCGAGGGCGGGGCCACCGGGTTCAACTCCGAGACCAGCGCGGGCCCCGACATCCCGACGCTCGACACCCTGCGCCGCATGATGACACCCGCCGAGCTGGACACGCTGTGGAAGAACCCGGACGCCAAGCAGTACCACCGTTCGCCCTCGCCCGTCTTCGGCACGCTCAAGATCTACGACAACGCCCTCACCGGCCGCTACGGCGCCCCGACAGGCCTCGCCGACTACGTGCGCAAGGCGCAGCTGGCCCAGTACGAGAACGTCCGCGCCCAGTACGAGGCCTACGGGCGCAACGCCACGGACGCCGACAAGCCCGCCACCGGGGTGGTCTACTGGATGTTCAACAGCGGCTGGACCTCTCTGCACTGGCAGCTGGCGGACCGCTTCCTGGACCAGGGCGGCGCCTACTTCGGCGCCAAGAAGGCGAACGAGTCCCTGCACATCCAGTACTCCTACGACAACCGCTCGGTCGTCGTCGTGAACAACCGGCACGCCGACTCCGGCGGACTCACCGCGCGGGCCACGCTGTTCAACCCCGACGGCACGCAGAAGTACGACAAGGCCGTCACCGGGGTGACGGTGAACGGGGACGGCGCGCACGGCACCGCGCTCACCCTGCCGTCGTCGGTGAGCGGACTGTCGGCCACGCATCTGCTGCGGCTGACCCTGACCGATGCGGACGGCAAGGAGGTGAGCCGGAACGTGTACTGGCTCTCCACGAAGCCCGACACGCTCGACTGGGCGAAGACCGACTGGTACTACACGCCGACGACCGCCTACGCCGACCTCAAGGGGCTCTCCTCGATGGCGCAGGTGCCGGTGTCGGCGACGGCCTCGACCGAGTCGTCCGGCGACCTGTCGACCACGACCGTGACCGTGCGCACCACGGGCGCCGGCCGGACGCCGTCCCTGTTCACGGACGTCCATCTGGTCGACGCGCAGGGCAGGCCGGTCCTGCCGGTGCGGTGGTCGGACAACGAGATCGGGCTGTGGCCGGGCGAGTCGGTGACGCTGACCGCCACCTACCGGACCGCCGATCTGCACGGCTCGGCACCGCACGTGCGGGTCTCCGGCTGGAACACGCCGGAGCAGACGGTCCCGGCCTCCTGAGACCGACGGGGGTGGGCCGGGCGGCCCACCCCCGCACGGTTCAGCTCACGTTGAGCGCGGTGTCGTCGACGACGAACGACGTCTGGAGGGTGGAGCCCTCGGTACCGGTGAACTTGACCGTGACCGTCTGGCCCGCGTAGCCCGCGAGGCTGAAGCTGCGCTGGGTGTAACCGCTCGCCGCGTTCAGGTTCGAGTAGGTCGCGAGGGTCGACAGCACCGTTCCGCTGCTGTCGAGGACCTGGGCCTTCAGGGTGTCGTAGGCCGTCGACGTGGTCGTCTCGTCGGTGTCGACATGGAGGTAGAAGCTGAGGGTGGCGCTCGCGCATCCGGCGGGGATGGTCACCGACTGCTGGAGCGTGTCGGTGTGGGCGGAGCCGTAGCCGTTCAGCCAGGCCTTGTAGGAGCCGGTGCGGGCGGCCTCGCCGGCGTCGCTCGTGATCACACCGCTGGAGGCCGTCCAGGAGCCGGCGCCGGACTCGAAGCCGGGGTTGGCCAGCAGCTGCGCGGCGGTGCAGGTGCCGCCACCGCCACCTCCGCCGCCCCCTCCCGTGGTGCCGGAACCGGCCAGCCAGGCGGTGGCGTTGAGGGCGAGGGCCGCGTTGGTGGCACCGGAGTCGTTCCAGCCGTCGTACAGGGTGTTGCCCGTCTGGCCGGTGCCGTCGTCGATCGGCGAGCTGTCGCCCCAGAAGGCGACGCGGCCGCTGCCGAAGGCGGAGGTCAGGAAGAAGGCGCCGGTGTTGCCGGAGTAACCGCTGCGGTAGACCAGTCCCTTGACGGCGGAGTTGTCGGCCGGCTTGAGGGTGGCGGTCGTGCCGTCGGCGATCAGGCTCTTGGTGACCGTGCCGAAGGAGCCGTGCAGCACGGGATCGCTGCTGTCGCTGATCGCGGCCGGGTACCCGGATTTGACGTCCAGCGAGTCGATGGAGAAACCGAACGGGTCGGTCGAGTCGACGCTGTTGTTCGTCATCAGGTCGTTCAGGATCTCGACCGCGTCCTGGCCGTCGTTGTTGCGGTCGGCGCCGGTGTGGTCGGAGATCATGAACAGGCCGCCGCCGTTCTTCACGAAGTTCATGATCGCCGTCTTCTCGGCGGTCGTGAACAGCGTATTCGGTTCGGGCAGGACCAGCGTGTCGAAGTTCGACAGGTCGGTGGCGGACGACCCGCCGTAGCTGAGGCTGGAGCCCGACGGCAGCGTCTTCAGGCTGTAGCCGCCGGTCTTCTGCAGGGCCACGCCCCAGGACGAGAGGGCACCGGTCCAGTCGGTCTCGGCGGACGGGGAGGAGTCCTGACCGAGCGGGTCGGGCTGGCTGGTGGAGATGATCCAGTCCGCGTTGCCGGCCGTCTCGGCGTGGGCGTTGTCGAACAGGATCCGGTGGGTGGTGGCCGCGTGGGCGGGGGCGGCACTGGTAGCGACCTGCAGGGCTGCCGAGGTGACGAGCAGTCCGAGACCGGCCAGCACTGTGGTGAATCTGTGGCGGGATCTCCTCGATCCGAGCATCCGGCAAACCTCCATGAGGGGTGGGGAGAGGGGCGGTGCGGGCGCCAAGTCTGCGCGCGTAGAGCCCGCTTGAGGGTTCTACACGCGTTGATTGGTTGAAAGGTACATGGCATTACAGCCCGGTGAACAGAAAGTCCCGGCAATAACCGGGACGGCCTGGAACCGGCCACAGCGGGCACATGCCACAGCAGCGGGGACCACGACGAAGAGGGGTGGACATGGAGATCTCAGGCATCGTCAGTGCCGTCGTCATCGGACTCGTCATCGGCGTACTGGGCCGGCTGGTCGTGCCCGGTCGGCAGCACATCGGCGTCCTGTGGACGATCGTCGTCGGGATCGTGGCCGCGCTGCTGGGCTCGGCGGTCGCCGCCGGGTTCGGGGTCGCGGACACCAAGGGGCCCGACTGGATCGAGTGGTTCATCCAGATCGCCCTCGCGGCCGTGGGGATCGCCGCGCTGGACCGGGCACTGGCCCGGCGGTGAGGACGCGTCAGCTCCCGTACAGGCAGGGGGTCGTGGTGGTGAGGGCATGGAAGCCGAGGCGCTCCAGGATGGGGCGGCTCATGGGTGAGGCGTCGACCTGGAGGTAGCGGTACCCGTGGGCGGCGGCGACGCGGGCGCGGTGCGCGACCAGGGCGCGGTAGATGCCCCGGCCCCGCCAGGCCTCGACGGTGCCGCCGCCCCACAGTCCGGCGAAGCTCGTGCCGGGCACCAGTTCCATACGGGCGGCGCTGACGGGCTCGTCGCCGGCGAGCGCCACCACGGCGACGACCGTGCCGGGATCGGCGGCCAGCCGCGCGAGCAGCCGGTGGCGCAGCCGGGTGCCGTCGGTACCGAAGGCCTTCTCGTGCACGTCCACGACCAGGTCGACACCGGCCGGATCAGTGGCCTGGACGAAGTGGATCCCGGCGGGGGGTCCTGCGTCCGGGACCTGTCCGGCGGTCTCGGCGACCATGAGCGTCTCCTCGGGCTCGGCCCGGAATCCGGCGGCGGCGAGCCGGGCGGCGAGGTCCACCGGCCGGTCGTGACCGTACAGCTTCCACTCGAAGTCGCGGCCCGCGCCCGTGAAGTACGCGATCTGCTCGCTGATCACCCGGTCCGCGGTCGCCGCGTCCAGGGCGGACCACAGGACGCCGTTCCAGCCCTGCGCATCGGCGATCTGGCGGACGACGGCACCGCTCCGCTCGATGCGGGCTCCGGGCCCGTCGGGACGGGCGCCTCGGCGCATGTCCTGGTCGTAGCGGGCGAGCACCGCGGCGTGATCCATGATCCCATCCCAGCACCCGCGCCCGGGCCTGGCAAAGGGATTCGGGACCGGTCCGAGGAGGTGCCGACCTCTCGGCCGGAGTCCGGCGGGCCGTGCCTCCGTCGTGCGCGGCACGACGATCAGGTGGCCGTCGGGCCGAGCAGCGAGCCGGGCCGCGAGTCCGGGATCGCTTCGGCCTGGTCGCTGATCGCGCGAACGACAGGGCGGCGGCCTCGCACCGCGCCGCACGGCCGGGACCACCTGCGTCGCTCAGCCGAGTTCCAGCGTGGTGACGCCGAACACCCGCTCCGTGGCGTGGTCGCGGACCGGGCCCGTGTACATGCGGGCCGTCTCGAACGAGGCGCTCAGTCCTGCCTCTTCGGCCAGGGCGACGCCGGCCGTGTTCGGCTCGGGGACGTCGATCGCCACCTCGCGGCCGGCGGCCTCGGCGGTGAGTGCGGCGAAGAGGGCCCGGGCGTCGTCGGCACTGTCCGCGAAGAGCGGGCCGATGCGCAGGCTGTCGCGGCCCGGGCGGATCACGCCGTAGCCGGTGAGCCGGTCGCCGTCGTGGCGGGCGAAGGCGCGGTGGCCGGGGGCGGTGAGCCACTCGGCGAGGAAGCGCGGGCGGTCGGCCGGGGTGCAGGCACCGTCGTAGGCGGTGAGGGCGGCAAGGTCGGCGGGCCCGGCGGGGCGGACGCCTGCGGGTGCCAGGGCCCGGGGCGCCGTGCCGGTGAACCGGGTGGTGCGGTGGGCGAGTTCGAAGCCGGAGCGGCGGTAGTTGTCCTGCTGGGCGACGACGCCGTCCAGCCCGACCACGCGGTCTCCGGCGTGGGCCAGGGCGGTCTTCCAGGTGGTGAGGCCGTGGCCATGGCCGCGCAGATCGGGGCGGACGAGGTAGAAGCCGAGGAAGGCGTAATCGGAGCCGTAGTTGACGACGGAGACGGCCGACACGGGCTCCCCGTCGATCCGGCCGATGAAGAACCCCTCGGGGTCCTGCGCGAAGAAAGCCGTACCGTCGGACAGCCCGGGGTTCCAGCCCTCCTGAGCCGCCCACCCGCTCACCACCGCCCAGTCGGCGAGGGTGGCCTGGGTGACGACGAGGTCCTGGGGGGCCGGTGCGGTCATCGGTGCGCTCCATTCCATGGGGGGGGCGGATCTGCCGGACGGCGCGATGCGCCGGCCGCCACCGCAGCATCCTTTCGGATCACGCCCTTCCCGCGCCACGTCCGGATCAGCCGTTGCCTGCCTCGAACCGCGTGGGGAGTCGCCGGATCCGGGGCGTTCTCGGGCCCCACCGGGCCGGCGTCCGGTGGGGCCCGCCGGATGGGGTCAGCGGTCCCGGCCGGGGCGGAAGCGGCGGTAGAGGACCGCTCCGGTGAGGAGGAGGGCGGCGCTGCCGGCGACCGCGGGGGCGGTCAGGTCCGCTCCGGTGTGGGCCAGGGTGGCCGCGGGCGGCCGCGGGGCGGGGTGCACGGTGCGCGGGCCGGGGTGCGACTTGACGGGGGCCGGCGCCTTGGGGGTGGTGGTGGGCGCGGGTGTGGCGCCGTTGGCGGAGTGGTTGCCCACGGCCGGGTTGCCCACCCCGACCACGTTGACGCTGTTGCCGGTGATGTTCACCGGCACGTGCACCGGCAGTTGGACGGTGTTGCCGGAGAGCACACCGCCCGAGTCCTGCGTGCCGCCCTTCGCCGAGGTGCCGCCGGAGGTGTCCGAGCCGTCCTTGCCCGAGCCGCCGTTCTCGCATGCGTTGCCGACGGCGGGGTTGAGCAGCCCCACCACGTCGACGGTGTTGCCGCACACGTTCACCGGGACGTGCACCGGCACCTGGATGGTGTTGCCGGACAGCACACCGGGCGAGTCGGCCGCCGAGCCGTCGGCCGCGGCCCCGTCGGCCGCGAAGGCGGCGCACACCGGCATCGCCACAGCCATCGCGCCGGAGGCGGCGACGACGGCGATCCCACCGTTTCGGGTTGCCCGTCTCATAGGTTTCCCTGCCTTCCAGACATCGTCGCGGGCGTTCACCCGCGTCGGATAAAACGCGGGCGCCTCGTTCGGGTTATGGCTTTTCGGCTTTTCACCCCACCGGGTGACATGATCACTCGAATCGCACGTAAAGTCATCGAATGACCACCAATAGCGACGGAGGTCGCGAACGCTAGATCACCGGGCACCGTCCCGCTCGCCCGGAGGCGGCCCTTCCCGGGCCCGCATATGGTGAGCGAGGGTGCCGTCCCGGTCCGCAGCGGGTGCGCCCCGGGAGGCGATCGATGCTGGTCAAGCTGTCCACACGGCCCGCCGTTCGGCGCTGCGCGGGCTCCGGAGTGCTCGCCCTGGCGCTGCTCGGGGCCGGGCTGCCCACGGCCTCGGCCGCCCAGCCGCAGCCCGACCTGACCCGCTTCTACCGGCAGAAGGCCGTATGGGCCGCCTGCAAGGGCGCGGACCGCGCCGAGGATCTCCAGTGCGCGAAGGTGACCGTCCCGCTGGACTACGCCCGTCCCGGCGAGGGCACGCTCGACCTGGCCCTGGCCCGCTACCGGGCGACCGGCCCGTCGCGGGGCTCGGTCCTGCTGAACTTCGGCGGGCCCGGCGGCGCGGGCATCAACGAACTCGCCTCGGGCGGCAAGCAGTACATGGATCTGACCAACGCCTACGACGTGGTCACCTTCGATCCGCGCGGCGTCGGCCGGTCCTCCCCCGTCAGCTGCGGCGACGGCCGGGACGGGGTGGCCACGGCACCGGAGGGGAATGCCGACATCGGCCGCCCGCAGGTGCTCCTGCAGCAGCTGCGGCAGTCCGCCACCCTGTGCGCCGGACACTCCGGCCCGGTCCTCGCGCACATAGGCACCGTGAACGCCGCCCGGGACATGGACGTCATCCGGCAGGCGCTCGGCGACAAGAAGCTGAACTACCTCGGCTTCTCCTACGGCACACGGCTCGGCGCCGTGTACGCGTCGCTGTTCCCGCACACGGTGGGCCGGATGGCGCTGGACGGCGTGGACACCCTGACCGAGCCGCTGTCCGAGCAGGGGCTGGCGGGCGCGGAAGGCCAGCAGACGGCGCTCGACGACTTCCTCGACTGGTGCTCGACGGACATCGCCTGTCCGTTCGGACAGGACACGCGGACGGCCGGGCAGCGGGTCGTACGGCTGATCCGCTCGCTCGACGCGAACCCGGTGCCCACGGACTTCGGGGGCTCCTTCTCCGGGCAGGACCTGGTGGGCGCCATCGGGCAGGCCCTCTACAGCAAGGATCTGTGGCCGTCCCTGGAGCGTGCGCTGGCCTACCTGATCGAGGACGGCGACACCCGGCGCGTGCTCGGCTTCTCCTCCGGCGGCGCGTTCGTCGCGCCCGTGCGGCAGGACGGCCGGGGCAAGGGCCATGACCGCAAGCAACGCGAGGGTGGGCTCGTGGACGCCCAGGACGTCCCCGCGGACAACCTGCCGGCCGCGCTGATGGCCATCAACTGCGCCGACGACCCCGACCGGCCCACCGCCGCGCGGATCACCAAGGACCTGAAGGACCTGCAGGCGGCCTACGACCGGGCGTCCCCGGTCTTCGGACGCTTCCGGCTCACCCAGCTGCTGATGTGCTACGGCCGCCCGAAGGGCACGGACTTCGTCCGCGACCGGGTCAAGGACGTCCCCTCGGACAAGATGCTGCTGGTGGGCACGCGCGGCGACCCGGCCACGCCGTACCGCTGGACCGAGGAGACGGCCAGGCGGCTCGGGCCGTCGGCCGTGGTGCTCGACAACAAGGGCGACGGGCACACCGGCTACTCGTCGTCCACGTGCGTGCACCGCACGATCGACGACTTCCTGCTGTACGGATCCCTGCCCTCCAGCGGCAGCTCCTGCCCGGCGGACGGGAAGGCCTGGAGTTCCCTCGCGAAGAACACCAAGTGATGACAGGAATGGTGCAACCGGGTATCAGGGCCGATTCCGGCACAACCTCCCGGTCGTCCCCGACGTCACACCGGGCAGGCGTGCCCCGGCCCGCCGCACCCGTACCCGACCACGACAGGGGGACTCCCGTCATGCGCATCCGCGCCGCCATCGCCGTACCCGCCGTCTCCGCCGCTGCCGCGGCCCTGCTGCTGGCCGCACCGCAGAGCCAGGCGGCCCCCGAGCACGCCGCGCCCACCCGCTGCGCGGAGAAGTCGCTCACCCTGCGGGCGAAGGCCGACGCCCACGATCCGACCCTGGTTCGTGTCGGAGTGACCAACCGGAGCACCCACACGTGTGTCGTCGACCGCGTGCCCACGGTGACCTTCGGCGGCCTGGACGGGGCCGCGCTGCCGGTGCCGCAGGGCGGCACCGGCACCTACCGGCTCGGGGCGGGCAAGACCGGCCATGCGGCCCTGCGCACCATCGTCGACCCGGCGGATCCGGAGGTCCGCCGGGCGGACTCGGTCACGGTGGCCGCGTCGGCGTCCCAGTGGGGCCGCACCTTCACCGCCGTGCAGCTCGGCACCGGACGGGACGTGCGGGTGTGGGAGCCCGTGACGACCTGGTGGCAGCCGACGGCGGCGGCCGCGGACCGGGCGCTCGGCGTCAGCTGAGGTTCAGCTCCGGGGAGTAGAGGTCCAGCCACTGGGCGAGGTCCAGGGCGCGCTCCAGGCCACGGCGGGGCGCCTGGGTGCTGACGGGGGTGTCGCGTTCGACGGCCTCCCGGATGCGCTCCCGGTCGACCAGGTCGAAGACGGGGTGGGAGGAGCGGGTCAGGAGTTCCGCCGCCTGGTCCTGGAGGGCGCGGGCGTAGCGCGGGTCCTGGGTGGACGGGTAGGGGCTCTTGACCCTGTCGTACACCGACCGCGGCAGCAGGTCCGCGGTGGCCTCCCTGAGCAGGCTCTTCTCCCGGCCGTCGAAGGACTTGAGCGACCAGGGGGTGTTGTAGACGTACTCGACGAGCCGGTGGTCGCAGTACGGCACCCGGACCTCCAGGCCGACGGCCATGCTCATCCGGTCCTTGCGGTCGAGCAGGATCCGGACGAAGCGGGTCAGGTGCAGATGGCAGATCTGCCGCATCCGGTACTCGAAGTCGCTCTCGCCGTCGAGGCGGTGGATGTCGGCGACGGCGCTGCGGTAGCCGTCGGCGATGTATCCGTCCAGGTCCAGCGTCTTGGCCACGTCGGCGCGCAGGACGCCGGCGTCGTCGCCGAAGTCGCGCCCGAAGCGCACCAGCCAGGGGAAGGTGTCGGCGCGGCGGGCCTCCTCGTCGAAGAACTGGAGGTAGCCGCCGAAGACCTCGTCGGCGGACTCGCCGGACAGGGCGACCGTGGACTGGTCGCGGATGGCCCGGAAGAGCAGCAGGAGCGAGGCGTCCATGTCACCCATGCCGACCGGCAGGTCGCGGGCGCGGATCACCTTCTCGCGCACGGCCGGGTCGGCGAGGGACTGGGCGTCGAGGACGATGTCCTGGTGGTCGGTGCGGGCGAGCCGGGCCACGTCGTGCACGAAGGGCGTGTCCGGGGTGCCGCGCAGTTCGTCGGCGACGAAGTTGTCGGTCTGGCCGACGAAGTCGACGGCGAAGCTGCGGACCTTCTCCCCGTGCTCGGCGAGCTGCCGGGCGGCGAGGGCGGTCATCGCGGAGGAGTCGAGGCCGCCGGAGAGCAGGGTGCAGCGCGGGACGTCGGCGACCAGCTGGCGGCGCACGATGTCGTCGAGGAGCGAGCGCACGGTGGTGATGGTGGTGTCGCGGTCGTCGGTGTGCGGGCGGGTCTCCAGGCGCCAGTAGACACGGGTGCGCAGGCCGTCGCGGTCGACGGTGACGACGGTGCCGGGTTCGACCTCGCGCATGCCGTCCCACACGGCGTGTCCGGGGGTCTTGACCATGGTGAACATCTCGCGCAGGCCGTCCAGGGCGACGCGCGGCCGGACGAGCGGGTTGGCGAGGATCGCCTTGGGCTCGGAGCCGAAGAGGACGCCGTCCGGGGTCGGGTGGTAGTAGAACGGCTTGATGCCCATGCGGTCGCGGATCATCACGAGCTGATGGCGGCGGCCGTCCCAGACGGCGAACGCGTACATGCCGTTCAGCCGCTCGGCGACGGCGTCGCCCCACTCCAGGTAGGCGTGCAGGACGACCTCGGTGTCGGAGTCGGTGGTGAACCGGTGGCCGCGATCGGTGAGTTGCCGGCGCAGTTCGGTGAAGTTGTACGCCTCACCGGAGTAGACGAGGGCGACGGTGCCCTCGGGGGTGTCGACGGACATCGGCTGGCGGCCGCCGGGGAGGTCGATGATGGCGAGCCGGCGGTGCCCCAGGGCGGCGGGCCCCTGGGCCCAGGCGCCGCGGTCGTCCGGACCGCGGCAGGCCATCGTCTCGGTCATCGCGTCCAGTGCGGTGAACTCGGTGGTCAGGTCACGGTCGAAGGAGACCCATCCGGTAATGCCGCACATGCGCTACCTCCTGCCTCCGGCCCGCGGCCGACCCCCCGCTCACCTGTGGTTTCCGGGGCGGGCGGAGGGCGGTCACAGAACCAGTTGTAACGAGCACCTATATGACGAGCGTCCGTCAGGCAGGCGCGGCAGGCAAGGCGGGCGATTCCCGCTCCCCGGTCTTTTCAGCCGGGTTTTGCCCGCGTGAGACCCGGGGAGTGCCGTGCGTCCGGGCCGGGGGTGGCAGGAACCGGCCATGGGTAAAAACTTCACCAACCGCCTCGTACGTCACGACCTCGCGGTCAGGAACGAGTCGAGTGCCGCGGTCAGCTCGGCAGGCTTCTCCACGGGCAGCTCATGGCCCGCGTCGAGGATGCGGACGACCGCGTCCGGGTACCCCTTGGCCATCCGCAGCATCTGGTGCACCGGCAGCTGGACGTCGTGGTAGCCGTGCACCATCAGGGTGGGCGTGCGGATCTCGCCGACCCGGTCGAGGACGTCGAAGGCGCGCATGGCGCCGTACAGCGTCATGACGACCTCGCGCGGGGTGCCGGCGGAGTCGCGGATGTACTTGCGGATCTCCTCCCGCGGGTGGCCGGGGGCGAAGGCCCGCTGGATGTTGGTGGCGACGAACAGCTTGTACGGCACCAGGGTGGAGGCCGACATCAGCAGGCCCCGGCCGCGGCTGTAGGTCATCCGGCCGATGGAGTTGACCAGCACCATGCGCTCCACCCTCTCGGGGTGGGAGAGGGCGATGGTCTGCGAGATCATCCCGCCCATGGAGTGACCGACCAGCACGAACCGCTCGACCTCCAGATGATCGAGGAGGGCGAGGACGTCCCTCGCCAGCTCCGCGATCGTCCGCACACCGGCCCCCGTGCTCTCGCCGTGCCCGCGCAGGTCCAGCCGGATCACCCGCCGACCGGTGGAGAAGTGCGCCAGCTGGTGGTCCCAGCGGTGCCGGTTCGCCGTCCAGCCGTGGACGAAGACCAGGGGCACGTCCTCGGCGTCGCGGGGGCCCTCGTCGTCGTACGTCAGGGCCGCTCCGTCGACTTCGAGCTGCGGCATGGGGCCTCCTGGGGTGCGTTCGGTTACTGCCCGGTACGGTAACCGGCCGCGCGGGCCTCCGTCACCGCCGTCGGGCCCTGAATTCTCACCGGTGTCCGCCGAGGAATTCGAGGATGTGCCCGAACACGTCGAGGGCGGCGCCCCGGCCGAGGAAGGTGTCCAGGTGACCGTAGCCGGGGATCTCGGCGTAGGAGACGTCCAGCTGCGGCTGCCGGCGGGCCAGCACCTCGTGGCACAGCCGCTGCGAGTCCAGCCACAGCCCGTTCTCACTGCCCGCGAGCAGCAGCACCGGGGTGTCGATGCGGTCCGCGGCGTCCAGCGCGTTGGGCGGCAGCGCCCGGTAGCGGTGGTCGGTGTCGTGCCAGCGCACCACGCTGCGGGCCAGTTCGATCCGGCGCAGGTGGGGCAGGATCCACAGCGGTGCGGGACCGAGGAGTTCGGCGAGCCGGTCGTGGGTGGTGTCGGCCAGGTTCTCGTGCACGAACAGCGAGGCGCCGGTGCCCCACGCCGAGTTGTGCAGGATCTGGCAGGTCGGGTCCGGGCAGCTCGCCCCGCGCGAGGCCAGGGCGAACAGCGGGGTGTACCTCGACCACAGGCCCACCTTGCGGAAGTCGACCGGGATGTGGTCGATCCGGGTCTTCAGCAGCTCCCCCGCCACGGACATCCTGAGCGAGGTCCGGCCCGCCAGCTTCGGCGTGAGGAACACCCCCTGCGAGACCACTGCGGCCAGGCCCGGGACCAGCCCGGCCGCCAGGCTCATGGACAGGGTGAGCGAGCCGATGCAGTGGGCGACCACGGACAGCGGCCGCTCTCCGATGCGCCCGCGGATGTGGGCGACGGCCTCGGGGATGTCGTGGAGCGCCACGTCGTCGTAGGTGTACCGGCGGCCGGTCTCGTTGTACGGCAGCCGGCAGCTGCCGCGCCAGTCCAGCAGCCAGGGCTCGTAGCCCTCGTCGAGCAGGACGTCGACGAGGTTGCGGGTCTCGGGCAGCAGGAACATGTCGGCGGAGGCGGTGTGCCCGTGCAGGAGCAGGACGGCAGGGCGCGTCGGGTCGCCGGTGTCCACGCGGGTCAGGCCGAGGCGGACGCCGTCGCTGGTGCGGAACGGGATCTCCTCGATGCGGGCCGGGTCCAGGCGGTGGCGCAGGGGACGCAGGGCCGCCGTGGTGCGGACCCTGCGCAGCGCCGGCCGGGCCGTCCGGGAGGGGGTGGTCCTGAAGATCATCGGTGGCGCTCCGTGAGGGTGGGGGTGCGACGCAGGTCGAGCAGGTCCGCAGCGGCCCGGGCGAACGGCGCGACCAGGCCCCGGCCCATCTCGAGGCCGAACCAGGCGAGCCAGGTCAGTTTGGCGGCGCGCTTCTCCTGGCCGGTCAGACGCGGGTCGACCCGGATGCCGTCGATCTGGTCGCGGACGTAGGAGTCGGCGGGCACGACGACCTCGCCCAGCAGGCTCGCGGCCTCGCCCTCCCGGCCGATCTCCACGGTGAGGGCGCGGGTCTGCCGCCACAGGTCACGGCGGGCCCGGGCGTACTTGCGGCCCTCCAGCCACCACAGGCCGCCGTCCGCGTCGCGCAGCGTCAGCCGGTAGCGCAGGAGCTGGTGCCTGAGGCCGTGCTGCTGCGGGATGCCCTCGTCGGGGCGTACCCACACGTCACCGCGCTCCACGGTCAGCGGACCGGGGTGGATCGCGGTGCAGGTCACCTCGCCGGTGACGTCCACCCGGCGCTCCTTGACCAGCTGGTACATGCTCGCGATCGACAGGGTCAGCGCCATCGAGCAGGGGGTGTCCGCGGCGGTGCCGACCGGGCCCACGGAGCCCTCGGTCGTCTCGGCGAACCACAGGTAGGGCTGGTCGTCCTTGTGCGGGAGGCGGGCCAGGCCGTCGTCGGCGAGCTTTTCGAAGGTCTTCATCTGGGCCTGGGCGTCGTAGCGGGCGGCGGGCGCGAGGCCGAGGGCGGCGACCAGCGCGTCGGTGCGCTCGGCACCCGCGGCGGGGCCCTTGAGGGTCGCCTCGCACAGCTTCAGGGCGGCGGGGCTCTGCAACACCCGGGAGAGGAAGGCGAGTTCGGGCACCGGCTCGGCCTCCAGGCGGGCGAGGGTGTCGGTGCGCCACTCGTCCCAGTCCTGGACGCGCACGTGCATGCCGCCGAAGGCCATGTCCCGTACGACGTCGTCCAGGGTGTTGGGGACGCCGGTGAGGTTGTAGTCGAAGCCCCAGGCGTCGGGTTCGCAGATCGCCGCGACGGCGACCCGGCTGACCCAGTCCACCGGGGCCGCGTTGAGGTAGCTGAACGCCGGTACGGTGCGGAAGCGGCCGAAGGCGGAGATCAGGCCACTGCTGAGGTCCTGCGGGTTGTAGGCGCCGGTCCGGGTGTGGCCGCCGATCCCGCCGGGGCGCAGCGCGGTGACGACGAGTCCGTGGTCGCGGGCGCGGCGCAGGGCCACCTCGGCGGCCCACTTGGACTGGTCGTAGCCGGCGATGAGCCGGTCCGCATGGGCGAGGGGGTCGTCCTCGCCCATCGAGGTGATGCCGACCTCGTTGAACACCGCGATGGACGAGATGTGGTGCAGCGGCTTGGGGCGGCCGGTCGCGGCGAGTTCGGCGAGGGTGAGCGCGCCGAGGACGTTGCTGGTGCGCAGCGACTGGTAGCCGCGCAGGAAGTCCACGGCGGCCGCCACGCCGACCACGCTGTCGAGTTCGTGCGCGAGGGTGTGCCACTGCTCGTCGGTGAGGCCGAGGCGGGGGCGGCGGATGTCACCGGGCAGCACGGTGACGCGGCGGCGCACCTCCGGGGACCACGGCAGCCGGTAGCTGCGCAGCTGTGCGCCGAGCCGTTCGGTCGCGGCCGCTTCGTCGGCCGCGCGGACCAGGCAGTACACGTGGGCGTCGCTGTGCCGCAGCAGGTCGAGCAGCATGTGGCTGCCGAGGAAGCCGGTGGCGCCGGTGAGCAGGACGCGACGGGGCGGCAGCGGTTCGGGGACGTCCGTGAACGGCAGCCGGTCGGCGAGCGCGAGGTCGGCCAGGATCTGGTCGAGGTCCTCCTGCCGGGCCCGGGAGTGGGGGCCGCCGTCCCGGTACGCGCTGCTCGGCAGGGCGGGCGGGGTACGGGGCGGCGCGAGGGGCAGCGTGGCGGGGGCTGCCGGGGCTGCGAGGGCCGCCGACGGGGCCGGGGCGACCACGGCCGGCGGGGTCGCGGCGGAGGCGGGCGCCGGGGCGGCGAGAGGTCCCGGAACGACGGCGTGCGGCGGTGCCGCCGGGGTGGCGAGGGCTGCCGGGGCGGCGGGCGCCCGTGGTGTCGTGCCGCCGAGCAGCGGCAGCCAGCGCCGGGCGAGGCTGACCGGCCGGGCGTCCGCGAAGACCTCGTCGAGGCCGACCCCGGTGCCCAGCTCGCTCTCCAGCTCGGCAAGCAGCTCCACCGCGCCGACGGAGGTGCCACCGGCGTCGAAGAAGTCGGCGTCGGGCGCCAGCCGGCCGGAGGGCAGATGCCGGCCGGCCGCGGCGGCGATGGCCGCCGCGAGGCCGTCCAGATCCGGGGCCGGAGCCGGGGTGTGGGCAGGGTCGGAGGCGGAATCCGATGCCGAGGCAGAGCCCGCAGCCCAGGCGGAATCCGGAGCCGAGGCGGAACCCGGAGCCGGGGCGGAATCCGGAGCCAGGGCGGGGGCCGGGACCGGAGCGGAATCCGGGGCGGGGGCGGAAACCGGGGCGGAGTCCGGAGCCGGGGCAGGAGCCGGGGCGGGCTCGGACGACGCGCCCGCCGCCCGCACCTTGGCCAGCAGGCCTGCCACGCCGAGTCCGCCGTCGCCCCGTTCGATCGACTCGGCGATCGCCCGGCGGCCGGCGTACGCCGGATCCTCGTTCACGTCACGCATGAGAACCCTTCGGGTTGTGCTTGGTCGTGTTCCTCACTGCTGCTCCCAGGAGCGGAACGCGCGCAGGTGATCGGGCGTGGCGACGACGTCCAGCCGCTCGTCGTCCGGGTCGGTGCCGCCGAGCGCCGCCACCAGGCGGCGGGCGGGTGCGTTGCGCGGGGTGCGCTCCGCGGTGAGCCGGACCTTGGCGCAGCCCAGTTCCTCGGCCCGGTCGGCGAGGTGGGCGAGCAGCCGTTCCTCGACGCCCCGGCCGAGGGCCCGGCAGCTCATCAGCCAGGCGAGGACGTCGAGCCGGTCGCCCTCGGCGCGGACCGCGAGCAGCGCGATCTGGCCGTAGTCGCCGAACCGGTCCCGGGCCGCGGCCGTCCACACCTCGCCCTGCTCGCGCCACCGGGCGAGGTCACCGCCGTCGGCGGACCGGGCGCGCAGGGTGAACTGGTTGGTGCGGCGCACGAGTTGCTCGCCTCGTTCGACGTCCTGCTCGTCCAGCTTCCTGAGGTCGACTGCGAGGTTCAGCCGGGCCAGGAACTCCTCGAAGCCGGCGCCCGCGCGGGCGGCGTCGCGCTCCTGTTCCTCGGCGTAGAACCGGGCCCGCAGGGAGTCCTCGGCGGTCGCCGCGGCCGGGACCAGGGGCCACAACCGGCCCAGGAACGGCTCCAGTTCGGCGGCGGGCGGGCAGGTCACGGACAGCACCTGCGGCAGCGCCGCACGCATCTTGGCGATCTCGGCCGGGTTGTCGTCCAGGAACAGGAAGCTGTCCAGGCCGAGGTTGAGGGTGCGGGCGGCCTCGTCGAGCCGGCCCGGCTTGGGCCCCCAGGCCGCGGACAGCACGCTGAAGTGCTCGGCCTTCAGCAGACTGTCGGGGCGGTCCAGGACGGCGCGGACCGTGGCCTCGTCGTTGTTGCTGACCAGCATGAGCAGGGCGCCCGCGTCCCGCCACCCGAGGAGCCTGCGGGCCAGCAGGGCGCGCGGACCGGTGAGGTCGACCGCCTCGGGGCCGGCCTCGCCCGCCACTCCTCCCCACAGGGTCTCGTCCCCGTCGACGGCGATCACCTTGGGCGCGGGGCGCCGCACCGCACGGACGGCCTCGGCCAGGCGCAGCGCGACCGCCGCCTGGAAGGCCGGAGTGAAGGGCAGATGGGCGAGGCGTTCGGTGCGCTCGTCGAAGCGGTCCTCGACGGGGTGGTGCCGGGTCCACTCGTCGGGGCCGAGCACCGCGATGCCGGGCAGTTCGGCGAGGTCTGCGGCGATCCGGCGCTCCCAGTCCAGGAAGCGTTCCCCGGCCCCGGCGGTGGGCAGGACGCCGACGACCAGCGGCCTGCGGGTGCGCTCGGCGAGGGACTTCAGCGCGGCCGGGTAGGCGGTGCGCAGTTCGGCGAGGACGGTGTCGTCCACCGGTCCGAAGCGCTCCAGGTCGGCGGCCCGCAGCAGGACGACGCCCACCGTGGTGTCCGGGGCGGCGAGGACGCCGGACGGATCCTGCAGGGCGGCGAGGACCTGGTGGTACGGCGCCTCGGTGACGCTCGCCCGGTCCTCCTCCAGGGCCGCCTCGCACATCAGGGGCAGGTTGCCGAGCGCGAAGGTGGCGGCGAGGGCGAGACGCGGTCCCCCGGCCGTGGCCTGCCGCGCCGGCGGCGGGGTGTCCCCCACGGTCCCGGTCGCGTCCTCGGCGGTCTCGGCGAGCAGGTGCAGGAACTCCCGGCCGAGTCCGGTCGCGGTGTCCGCGTCCAGGATGTCGAGGTTGTGGTCGAGGCGGACGGTGCCCGCGTCCGGAGTCATGGTGATCATCAGGTCGAGGTCGGTGTGGCCGACCCCGGCGGGCAGCACCTGGAGGTTCTGCAGCCGGCCGGAGAAGCGGACGTAGTTGAAGTACACCTCGACCAGGGGCGCGTTGCGGCGGTGCAGGCCCTGCCGGGCGAGGGTGGCCAGGACGTCGGAGAACATGGCGCCCTTGGCGAGGATCTGCTGCAGCCGCCCGTCGGTGCGGAGCAGCACGTCGGAGACCCGCTCGCCCGCCGCCGCCTGGGCGGGGAAGGGCACGGGGACGCCGAAGAAGCCCACCGCGCCGTGGGCGTCGGCGTGGATGCGGGTGTCCACGGGGACGGCGAGCACGAACCGCTCCCGCTCCCGCTTCCTGGCCAGCAGCACGGTGAGGGCGCCGAGGCAGAAGGCGGCGGGGGTGACGGCCAGGCTGCTCGCCGCCGCCGAGATGCGCTCCACGAGCCCGTCGGGAACGGTCACGGTGACGCTCCCGGCCCGGTAGGAACGGGTCTCGGGGCGGGGCCGGGCCAGGGTCAGGTCGAGCCGTTCACTGCCCTGGAAGGCCGCACGCCAGTCGTCGCCGGGGGTGTCGCCGCCGCCCTGCTGGGCCTCGATCAGCAGGTCGATGTCCCGGTTGGTGACGGTGCCGTCCAGCGGGGTGCCGGACAGTTCGGCGTCGATCTCCGCCGCCACCAGGAGCAGGGACTGCAGGTCGCTGACCGCGTGGTGGGCGCCGAAGAGCAGGATCTGGCCCTGCGGGCCGCCGTCGACGAGTTCGAAGCGCCACAGCGGCGCGGCGGCCAGGTCGAACGACGGCTCCAGGAGCAGGCGCAGGCGCTCGGCGGCGTCCAGGTCCACGCTGTCCAGGTCCACGGCGTCCAGGTCCACGGTGTCGGACCTGGCGTCGGTCCACCGCAGCAGCGGCGCGGGCAGCGCGCGGTCCACGCGCAGGAGTCGTCCGCCCTCGGCGCCGGTGACGACGGCGGTGCGCAGCGCCGCGTGCCGGGCGGCGAGCCGGGCGAGGATGCCGGTGAGGGTGTCCCGGGTGACCGGGGTGGTCAGCCGCACGGCCAGGCCGACGCCGTGGGCCGCGTCGGGCATGTCCGGCGGCGCGCTGCGCAGGAGTCGTACGACGTCCCGTGTCGCGGGGCGCAGTTCGGTCTCGGGCACGTCCTTCGCGACTGCGCCCTTCGCCCGCCCGGCCGGTGCGGCGCGCTCGGGTAGGGCCTCGCCCAGGGCGCGGGCGAGGCCGCGGATGTCGGCCGCGGAGAACACGTCGGCGGCCGGGAGTTCGACGCCCAGTTCGCGGGCGAAGGCGTTGCGCAGCCGGACCAGCATGAGCGAGTCCAGGCCGAGTTCCTTCAGGGCCGTGGTGGCGAACACGTCCACCGCACCGCCGGAGACCTCGCCGACGCGGGCCCGCACATAGGTTTCGAGCCATTCGGTGCGCTCCTGCGCGGTGGCGGCCGCGAACACCTTCTTCACGAGGTCGTCGCTGTGGGCACCGCCGGCCGGAACGGTCACCAGGTCGGCCAGGAGGGGGCGGCTGCGGGCCGCGTCCGGGTCCAGGGCGAGCAGGTCCCAGTCCAGGGCGATGGGGGCGAGCTGGCGGCGGGCGGTGCCCAGCACCCGCTCGAACAGCTCGCCGCCGTCCTGCGGGGAGAAGGCGACCAGGCCCGAGCGGCCGGTCTCGGCGGCCCGGGTGCCGGACTCGGCGACCATGCCGACGCCGGCCCAGGCGCCCCAGTCCAGGCTCAGGGCCGGCCGGCCGGTCCGGGAGAGGTGGTGCGCCCAGGCGTCGAGGAAGGCGTTCGCCGCCGAGTACGGGCTCTGTCCCGCCGAGCCGAGCAGCCCGGCCGCCGAGGCGAACAGGACCAGGTTCCGGGCCTCCGGGACCAGTTCGGTGAGCAGGGCGGTGCCGAGCACCTTGGGCGCGAGGACGCGCCGGACGCGCTCGTCGGTGAGGTTGGCCAGGGTGGCGTCGTCGAGCACACCGGCGGCGTGGACCACGGTGGCGACGGGACCGGCCGCACGGCGTACGGCGTCCAGGGCGGCGGCGAGTCCGGGGCGGTCGGCGACGTCGGCGCGGGCCAGGTGCACGGTGACCCCGCGCTGTTCGAGACCCCGGATCCAGGCGGTGGCGGCCGCGTCGGGCGTGCCGCGGCTCAGCAGCGCGAGGCGCCGGGCGCCCCGGCGCACCAGCCTTTCGGCGACGATCCGGCCGAGGCCGCCGAGGCCGCCGGTGATCAGGTGGACGCCGTCCGGCAGTTCGGCCCGGCCGCCGTCGTCGGGGCGGGTGCGGGCCAGCCGCGGGACGAGACGGCCGGCGTCGCGCAGGGCGACGAGGCGCTCCTCGTCGGCGTGCCACAGCTGCGTCCACAGCTCTTCGGTGCCGCCGTCGCCGGGCAGGTCGATCAGCGTGGTGGAAAGTTCCGGGTGCTCCTGGGCCACGGCGAGTCCGAAGCCCCAGGCGAGGGCCTGCTGCGGATGGGTCACCGCGGTGCTGTCGCCGGCGGCCTGGCTGCCTCGTACGACGACGAACAGGCGCGTCGCCCTGCCCTGCGGCCGCTCGCGGCCGGCGAGGGCGCGGACCAGGTGCAGGGTGGTCAGGCAGCACAGCCGGGCCGCCTCCTCGGCGCTGTGGCCGTCGCCGACCGGCGGGGCGTCGAGCGCGGACAGCTGGACCACCCGGGCGGGCGGCGCGTCCGTGAACGCGTCGTCGAGGAGCCGGGCCAGCTGGGCCGGGTCGGCCGGGTCGAGGACGTAGCGGCCGGGGCCCTCGGCGCGGTACGCGGTACCGCGGCGGGCGACGACGAGGGGTGCCGAGTCGCCGAGGCGGTCGGCCAGTTCGCCGGCGACCCCCGTCTCGTCGGCGAGGATGAGCCAGCTGCCCTCGGCGGGCTGTTCCTGCGCTGACGGGCGGGGCTGCCAGCGGGTCTCGAAGAGGGAACCGTCCAGCGGGGAGAGCGCGGCGAGCCGGAACTCGTCGGCCGCGAGGACCAGTTGCCCGTTCTCGTCCCACAGGCGCAGGTCGAGAAGGGCGGTGTCGCCGTCCACCGAGCGCAGGTCGCAGCTCACGAAGGCCGGCCGGGTGCGCAGACCGGTGAACCGGACGTGTCCGGCGCCGGCCGGCACGAAGGCCCTGCCGTCCGGTGCGTCGGCGGGCAGCGCCGCCGAGTGGAAGGAGGCGTCGAGCGTGGCGGGGTGCAGGAGGTGACCGGCGGCGGGCCGGGCGGCGAGGCGGGCGACCGCGCTCGTGCCGCCGTCCCGCCGACCCTCCTCAAGACCCCGGAAGGCGGGGCCGTAGTCGATGCCGAGGGCGGCGAGGCCGGCGTAGACGGCGGGCAGGTCGACGGGCTCGGTGCAGCGCTCGCGCAGCGCGGCGAGCGCCGGTCCCGCGTCCGGGCCGGCCCCCGGCGTGGTGGCGATGCGCCCGGTCACGTGCTGGTGCCACTGCCGCTCACCGGCCGGGGCGGAGGCGATCGTGAAGTCGCGCATGCCGTCCTGGTCGGGCCGCAGCACCAGTTGGAGCCGTACGGGCCCGCCGCCGTCCAGGCGCAGGGGCCGGACGAAGCGGACGTCGGCCAGGTGCACCTCGTCGGTGTCCGAGAGGGTGGCCGCGGCCTCCAGCGCCATGTCGAGGAATGCGGCGCCCGGCAGCCAGACCTCACCGGTGACCCGGTGGTCGGTCAGATAGGCGAAGCGGCTGTCGTTCAGGTCGATGTCGCTCTGGAAGAGGTCCCGGCCGGGTTCGTCGCTGGCCTGGACGTGGGTGCCGAGCAGGGGTGAGCCGGCCATGGGGCCGGCCTGGACGGGGGCGAGCCAGTGGCGTTCGCGGGCGAAGGCGTAGGTGGGCAGGTCGGCGCGGCGGTCCTGCGGGAACAGCGCCGTCCAGTCGGGCGTGTGCCCGGACGTGTACAGCTCTCCCAGCCGGCCGAGGAGGACGTCGTGGCCGTCCCGGCCGCGCTGCAGTGAGCCGATCCCGGCCGCGGGGATCTCGGCTTCGGCCGCGACCGCCTCGATCGCCGAGGTGAGCGAGGGGTGCGGGCTGAGTTCCACGAAGTGGCGGTAGCCGTCGTCCAGCATCCGGCGGATCGTCTCGGCGAAGCGGACCGGCTGCCGGAGGTTCGCGAACCAGTACGCGGCGTCCAGGCTCTCGCCGGAGACGGGCTCGGCCTGCACGGACGAGTAGAGCGGGGTTGCGGTGCGGGTGCCGCGGATGCCGGAGAGGCGGTCCAGGAGTTCGGCGCGGAGGGGTTCCATCAGCGGGGTGTGCGAGGCGAACGGTGTCGACAGGACGCGCGCGGGGATGCCGCGCTCCTCCAGGTCGCGGCGGAGCGCCCCGAGCGCGTCGGTCTCGCCGGAGACGGCGGTGGCTCCGGGGCTGTTGACGGCCCCGACGAAGAGCCGGCCGGCGTAGGGGGCGAGGAGGTCCTCGACGTCCGCGGGCGGCAGTTCCACGGCGAGCATGCCGCCGTGCCCGACGTGCGGGACCACCGCCGCGGCCCGCGCGGTGACGGCCGTCACGGCCTCGTCCAGGGTGAGGGCTCCCGCGCTGTAGGCGGCTGCGATCTCGCCGAGGCTGTGGCCGACGACCGCGTCCGGGGTGATGCCCAGTTCCCGCCAGGCTGCGGCCAGGGCCGCGTTGACGGCGAAGAGCACCGGCTGGAGGTATTCGGTGCGGTCGAGCGGGGAGAACTCCTCGGGTGCGCGCAGCACGTTGAGCACCGACCAGCCGACGTGCCGTTCGACGGCCGCGTCGATCCGGGTCAGCTCCGTGCGGAAGGCCTCGCTCTGGGCCAGCAGTCCCAGGCCCATGCCGGTCCACTGGCCGCCGTGCCCGGCGAACACGAAGGCCACCTTGCCGCTCTCGCCCTCGCGGGGTGCGGGCAGCGGCTTGCGTCCGCCGCCCACCGCCCTGAGGGAGGAGAGCAGTTCGTCCCTCTCGCCCGCGACGACCGCGGTGCGCCACTCGAAGTGGCTGCGGTGGCGGGCCAGGGCGTGGGCGACGTCGGGGAGCGCGGTGCCGGCGGTGACGTGCCGGGCGAGCCGGGCTGCCTGGCCGCGCAGTCCGGCCTCGCTGCGTCCGGAGAGCACGAACAGCCGCTTGCCGTCCGGGAGTTCCGCGTCCTGCGCGGGCCTGGCCGGGGCCTCCTCGACGACGACGTGGGCGTTGGTCCCGCTGATGCCGAAGGCGCTGACACCGGCGCGCCGTACCCGCCCTGCCGTCACCGGCCAGGCCACCGGCTCCTGGAGCAGCCGCAGCCCGCTGTTCTCCCATGCGACGTGGCGGCTCGGTGTGCCGGCGTGCAGGGTGCGCGGCAGGGTCTGGTGGCGCAGCGACTGTACGACCTTGATCAGTCCGGCGACGCCGGAGGCGGCCTGCACATGCCCGATGTTGGACTTCAGCGAGCCCAGGTGGAGCGGCCGGTCCTCGGGACGGGAGTCCGCGAAGACTGCAGCCAGGGCGCCCGCCTCGATCGGGTCGCCGAGGGTGGTCCCGGTGCCGTGCGCCTCGATGTGGTCGATGTCGGCGGGCGCGAGCCCGGACAGCTCCAGCGCGCGGCGGATCACGTCCTCCTGGGCCGGGCCGTTGGGCGCGGACAGGCCCTGGCTGCGGCCGTCCTGGTTGACGGCGGTGCCGCGCAGCACGGCCAGCACCTCGTCGCCGTCCCGCTCGGCGTCGCCGAGCCGCTTGAGGACGAGCATGCCCGCACCCTCGGCCCAGATCGCGCCGTCGGCGTCGTCGGAGAAGGAGCGGCAGCGGCCGGTCGGCGAGAGGCCGCGCAGGCGGCTGAACTCCACGAAGGTCTGGGGTGTCACCATCAGGGTCACCCCGCCGGCCAGGGCGAGGTCGCACTCCCCCAGGCGCAGCGCCTGGGCGGCCAGATGGGTCGCGACCAGGGAGGACGAACAGGCCGTGTCGACCGTCAGCGCCGGTCCCTGCAGGCCGAGTGCGTAGGCCAGGCGTCCGGAGGCGACGCTGAGCGCCGAGCCGGTGCCGACGTAGCCGTCGAGCTGGTCGAGCCGGGAGCCCGCCAGGTAGTCACTGCCGAACATGCCGACGTAGACGCCGGTGGTGCTGCCCGCGAGGCGTGCGGGCACGATTCCGGCGCGCTCCAGCGCCTCCCAGGACGTCTCCAGGAGCAGCCGCTGCTGCGGGTCCATGGCGGCGGCCTCCTTCGGGGTGATGCCGAAGAAGCCCGCGTCGAAGGACTCGATGTCGTCCAGGAAGCCGCCCTCGCGGGCGTACGTCTTGCCGAGGGCGTCCGGGTCGGGGTCGTACAGCGCGTCCACGTCCCAGCGATCGGCGGGGAACGGCCCGACCGCGTCCCGGCCTTCGGACACCAGCTGCCACAGGCCGTCCGGGTCGGTCACCCGGCCGGGCAGCCGGCAGGCCATGGCCACGATGGCGATCGGCTCGTCGGTGGCGGCCTTCCGGACGCGCTGCTGCTGGGCGGGGGCGGGGCGTGCGGCGCGGCCGAGGACGTGGCCGAGGAGGTACTCGGCGAGGCGGTCCGCGGTGGGGTGGTCGAACAGGAGGGTGGCGGGCAGGCGGGTGCCGAGCCGGGCGCCGATGCGGTTGCGCAGTTCGACGGCGGTGACGGAGTCCATGCCGAGGTCGCGCAGCGGCTGGTCCGGGCGCACGGACTCGGCCGAGCGCAGTCCGAGGGCGCGCGAGGTCTCGTCGCGGACGAGGGCCAGGACGCGCTCGGCCCGC
Organism: Streptomyces sp. NPDC007971; assembly: GCF_042958635.1. NCBI lineage: Bacteria > Bacillati > Actinomycetota > Actinomycetes > Kitasatosporales > Streptomycetaceae > Streptomyces > Streptomyces sp. NPDC007971. Next base: position 409,280 of record NZ_JBIBJK010000003.1, on the reverse strand, counting down.
TCGGCCCCGGGCAGCCGGGCCAGCCGGTCGGCGAGCGCCTCGCCGGTGGGCCCGTCGGTGGGCGGCGCGGGCAGCAGCGAGCGCCACAGGGCGGTGCCCGCGGCGTCAGACGTGCGCAGCCGGGGCAGGTCGAGGGCCCAGGCGACCAGGTGCGGTGAGCCGTGCCGCACGGTCAGTTCCACGAGGTCGCGGCCCTGGTCGGGGGTGAGGGCGCGGTGGCCGAGCCGGGCCATGCGGTCCAGGTCCGCGTGGGCGGCGGCGAGGCCCTCGCCGGCCCAGGCGCCGAAGGAGACCGAGGCGCCGGGCAGGCCCAGGGAGCGCCGGTGATGGGCCAGTTGGTCGAGGAAGACGTTGGCGGCCGCGTAGTTGCCCTGGCCGGCGTTGCCGACCACGCCGGCGGCCGACGACACGAGCAGGAAAAGGTCCAGCGGAGTCCGGGCGGTGAGCCTGTGCAGATGGGCGGCCCCGTCGACCTTGGGCCGCAGCACCCGCGCCAGCCGCTCGGGCGTCAGCTCGGCGACCACCCCGTCGTCAAGGATTCCGGCGCAGTGCACGACACCCCCCAGGGGCAGCTCCTCCCCCACACGGGCGAGCACCGCGGCGACGGCGGCCGGGTCGGTCACGTCGCAGGCGACGACCTCGGTCTCGGTGCCGAGCGCGGTCAGCTCGGCGACCGTCTCGGCCGCGCGCGGGTCGTCGGCACCCTTGCGGGCCGTCAGCACGAGCCGGGGAACACCGCGTCGGGCGAGAACGCCCGCGATGTTCCGGCCGACGGCTCCGAGGCCCCCGGTGATCAGGACGGTTCCTTCGGTGGGGACGTGGCCGGTCCTGCGCGGCTCGTCCCGGTTCTCCGCCTCCGGGCCGCGCGCGGCGTTCGCGGGCCGTGCGCGCACCAGTCGTGGCGCGAACAACTTCCCTTCCCTCAGGGCGAGTTCTGGTTCGTCCGCGAGGGTGACGGCTGTCCGGAGAGCCGGTACGGGGCCGCCGTCGTCGAGGTCGAGGTCGAGCAGCATGAGCCCGAGGTCCGGGTGCTCGGCGCGGGCACTGCGCGCGAGCCCCCACAGCACCGACTGCGCGTACCCCGGGACCGGGTCGCCGTCGGCGGCCGCGACCGCGCCGCGTGTCACCCAGACGGTCCGCGCGGGCGCCTGCTCCGCGGGGAGCGCGATGAGGGCCTGCAGTTCGGCGAGGCCGGCGGCTGCCAGGTCGTGGGCCACGGCTTCCGGCTGCGCGTCGGCTGCCGGGCGTGGCCAGAAACGTACGACGACGTCGGTGCCCTGCTCACGGCGGTCCGGGCCGTGAGGGGCTGCCGCGGTCTGCGGGGCGGCCGGGCTGCGCAGGGCGGCCTCGGTCCGCCGGTCGGCCGGCTCGCCCACGACGGTCCAGGCGAGGTCCGGCGCCGCGGCGGCCGGATGCCCGGTCACCGACCGGTCTTCGGTCACCGACGGATCCTCGGTCACCGACCGTTCCCCGGTGCCGGCCGGATGCTCGGTGACGGCCGTCCAGGCCACTTCGTACAGGTGCCGGGCGTTCTCCGAGCCGGCGTCCAGGTCGGCCGGGTCGGCGGCGCGCAGCCGTACCGCCTCCAGCCGCCCGGCGGCCAGGCCGTCGGCGTCCCACAGGGTGACGTCCAGGGTGAGGTCCGTGGCCGAGCCGCCGGTGCGGCGCACGTGCGCGGTCAGGTCGCCCGTACCGCTCCGGGGCAGGACGCAGCGGCCCACGGCGACGGGGAGCAGGGCGCGTCCGTCGGCCGTGCCGAGGGCGGCGGTCACTTGGAGTGCGGCGTCCAGCAGGGCCGGGTGCAGCGGGTAGGGGTCGGCGACGTCACGGGCGGCGGCCGGCAGGGACAGGCGGGCGAGCAGTTCTCCGTCGCCCGTCGTGACGGCCGACCGTACGCCCCGGAAGGCGGGCCCGTAGCCGAGTCCGAGAGCGGCGAGACGGTCGTACGTCTGCCCGCTCCAGGCCTCTTCGGTGGTGTCGGGCCAGACCGGGGGGCCGCCCACTGCGGGCGGGGACGGCTCGGCCGCCGAGGCGGTGGCGTGCAGGGTCCAGCCGATGCCGTGCGCGCCACGCGGGCGGCTGTGGACCGTGATCTCGGGGGCGGGCCCGGCGGTGACGACCTCGACGGAGACCTCGACCGTGCCGGAGGCGGGCAGGACGAGGGGGCTGAGCAGCAGGAGGCCGGTGACGTCGGCCGGACGGTCCGGGCGGGCCACGGCGAGTGCGGCACGGCACAGCTCCATCACCGTGGTGCCGGAGACCACGGTCCGGCCGAACACGGTGTGGTCGGGCAGCCAGTCGGCCGTGGCCTGCGACCACTCGTTACGGAAGGTCCAGCGGGACTCGTCGGCGGACTGGAGCTGGATGCCGAGCAACGGGTGCGCGCAGCGTTCGAAGAGGGCGGGGCCGCCGGCCGCGGTCTCCGGTTCGGTCCAGTGCCGCTGCGCGTCCCAGGCGTAGGTCGGCAGCTCGGCAGGGTCTGCGGCGGGGACCAGCCGGCGCCAGTCGATCCGCCGTCCGCGGACGTGGAGTTCGGCCGCGGCCCTGTCCAGACAGGCGGGACCGTGCTCGTCCCGGCGCAGCGAGCCGACGGCGGTGAGGTCGTGCCCGGTGTCCTCGCCGATGGTGCGCAGCGCGGTGAGCAGGGCCGGGTGGGGGCTCAGCTCCACGAAGTGGCGGTAGCCGTCGGCGAGCATGCGCTCGACGGTGGGCGCGAAGCGGACGGTGTCGCGGAGGTTGGTGTACCAGTAGTCCGCCTCCAGTTCCCCGGTGACCGGCTCGGCGGTGACCGTGGAGTACCAGGCGATGTCCGTCGGGTACGTGGTGATGCCGTCGAGTTCGTCGAGGATCGCGGCGCGGACCGGTTCGACCCGGTCGCTGTGGGAGGCGTAGTCGACGTCGAGACGGCGGACGAACACCTGGCGCGCTTCCAGGTCGGCGAGCAGGGCCGCGAGCGGTTCGACGGCACCGGCGACGACGGTCGCCCGGCCGCTGTTGACGGCGGCGACGCAGACGGCGCCGTCGAGACCGTCCAGTGCCGCCCGCACCTCGGTGTCGGGCAGCGCGATCAGGGCCATGGTGCCGGTGCCGGACAGACCGGTCAGGGCCTGGCTGCGCAGGGCGACCACGGCGGCGGCGTCGTTGAGGCTGAGCGCGCCGGCCACACAGGCCGCGGCGACCTCGCCCTGGCTGTGCCCGATCACGGCGTCGGGGCGGACACCCCGGGCCCGCCACACGGCGGCCAGCGACACCATCACGGCGAACAGGGCGGGCTGGACGACGTCCACGCGGTCCGGGGACGGGGCACCCGCGTCCCCGCGCAGCACGGCCGCCACGGACCACTCGGTGAAGGGGCGCAGGGCGGCGTCGCAGCGGTCCAGTTCGTCGGCGAAGACCGGGTCGTCGTCGAGCAGGTCGCAGGCCATCCGGGCCCACTGGCTGCCCTGGCCGGGGAAGACGAAGGCCAGCTTTCCGGTGGGGGCGTGCCGGTCGGGGCCCGCGGTGAGGTCCGGATCGGGATGTCCGTCGGCGAGGGCCCGCAGGGCGTCGAGGAGCCGGGTGCGGTCGGGCGCCTGGACGACGGCCCGGTGGTCGAAGTGGGTACGCCGGTGGGCGAGGGTCGCGGCGACCGCGGGCAGCGCCGTCTCCGGGTGCGTCTCAAGGGCGTCGGCGAGCCGGGCGGCCTGGCCCCGGAGGGAGGGGAGGCTGCGGGCGGAGAGGGGGAAGAGCGCGGGGGCGGGGAGGGCTACGGGAGCAAGCAACTCTCCGGCCGCGGGCTGTCCTTCGGAGGCGGGCTGCTCTTCGGAGACAAGCCGCTCGTCAGAGACAGGCCGCACCTCGGGCGCGAGCCGCTCGGCGGGCACAGACCGCTCGGCGGGCGCCGTGGCGGGCACGGGGTGCGGTGCCGGCTCGGAGCCGGCACCGGATCCGGCCGGTGCCTCCTCCAGGACCACGTGGGCGTTGGTCCCGCTGATCCCGAACGCGCTGACCCCGGCCCGGCGCACCCGGTCCCGGCCGCGCGGCCAGGCCTGTCCGGCACTCTGCACGTGCAGGCCGCTGCCGGTCCAGTCGATGTGGTCGGTCAGGCGCTCGGCGTGCAGGGACGCCGGGATGTGTTCGTGGCCGAGAGCGAGGACGGTCTTGATGACGCCGGCGATGCCCGCGGCCGCCTGGGTGTGGCCGATGCGGGACTTCACGGAGCCGATGCCGAGCGGCCGGCCGGCGGGCCGGTCCGGCCCGAACACATCGGCCAGCGCCCGCAGTTCGATGGGGTCGCCGAGCGGGGTGCCGGTGCCGTGGGCCTCGACGTGGTCCAGGTCGTCCGGGGCGAGCCCGGCCGCGTCGAGGGCGGCGCGCAGCACCCGTTCCTGGGCCCGGCCGTTGGGGGCGCTCAGGCCCTGGCTGCGGCCGTCCTGGTTGATCGCCGAACCCTTGACGACGGCCAGGATCCGGTCGCCGTCGCGGCGCGCGTCCGCCAGCCGCTTGAGCAGGACGAGACCGCAGCCCTCGGCCCATACGACACCGTCCGCGTCGGCGGAGAAGGGGCTGCACCGCCCGGACGGGGACAGCCCGCGCAGCCTGCTGAACTCGACGTGCCCGCGCGGGGTGACCAGCAGCGTGGCCCCGCCGGCCAGGGCGAGATCGCACTCGCCGGCCGCCAGGGCGCGCGCCGCCAGGTGCAGGGCGACCAGCGAGGAGGAGCAGGCGGTGTCCACGGTCACCGCGGGCCCCTGCAGGCCGAGGGTGTAGGCGATGCGCCCGGAGGCCACGCTGGACGCCGAGCCGGTGCCCACGTGTCCGTCGAGCTGGGCGAGCGAGGCGGCGGCCAGGTAGCCGCTGTCGTACAGGCCGAGGTAGACGCCGGTGGAGCTGCCGTTCAGGGACTCCGGGAGGATCCCGGCGTGTTCGAGGGTCTCCCAGGTGGTCTGCAGGAGCAGCCGCTGCTGGGGGTCCATGGCGGCGGCCTCGCGCGGGGAGATGCCGAAGAAGGCGGCGTCGAAGCGGTCGATACCGCCGTCGAGGAAGCCGCCGCGCAGGGTGTAGGCGGTGCCGGTGGCCTCGGGATCGGGGTCGTACAGGCCGTTCGTGTCCCAACGGCCCGCCGGGACCTCGCGGATGACGTCCTCGTCGGCGCTCAGCAGCCGCCACAGGGCCTCGGGGTCGTCGGCTCCGCCGGGGAGGCGGCAGGCCATGGAGATGATCGCCACGTCGTCGCCGGGACCGGTCCGGTCCGCTGCCGGGCTCGGTGCCGGTGCCTGGGCGGGAGGCTGCGCGAAGACGGCGTCCGCGACCGCGGCGATGGTGGGGTGGTTGAAGACGAGGGACGGCTCCAGGGGGCGGCCGGTGAGGGCGGCCAGCTCTGCGGCCAGCGTCACCAACTGGCGTGATCCCAGGCCGAATTCGGCCAGCGGCCGGTCCGGGTCGAGGTGCGACTGGTCGGTCCCGGCCGCCTCGGCGACCGCCGACGCCAGCCAGGCCCTGACGCCCTCGGAGGTCGTCAGGGACGGCTCGGGGGTGTGCTGGGGGGACTCGTTCGCAGGCATCTGGGCAGCTGTCCTCGTGAACTCGGGGCAAGGCTCGGTTCCGCACCGCGCGACGGACGCGCGGCACGGCTGAAGCAAGGGGCTGCGGCCGGGTTCCGGGGCCGCTGGACGGGGTATGAGGCCGGGCCGCCGGCGCCGTCGGGCACCGGCGGCCGGGGGTCACGCCTCGGTGGTCGCGGCGGTCACCGGGGAGAGGGTGCCGTCGAGGTACGCGGTCCGGGTGGCGCGGCGCTGGATCTTCCCGCTGGAGGTCTTGGGGATGGTGCCGGGCAGGACGAGGACGACGTCGCGCACGGCCAGGCCGTGTCCTTCGCCGACCGCGCTGCGGATCAGGTCGGTGATCTTCTCGGACTCGCCGGCCCGGTCGGGGGCGACCTCGGCGACGAGGACGGGCTGTTCGCCCTCGGCCGCCGAGTCCACGGCGAAGGCCGCGGTGCAGCCGGGGCGCAGGGCCGGGTGGGCCAGCTCGGCGGTCAGCTCCAGGTCCTGCGGGTAGTGGTTGCGGCCGTCGATGACGATGAGGTCCTTGAGCCGGCCGGTGACGAACAGTTCGCCGTCCCGCAGGAGGCCGAGGTCGCCGGTGCGCAGGAACCGCCCCTCGTGGCCGGGGAGCTGGGCGCGGAAGGCCTCACGGGTGGCGAGGGTGTTGCGCCAGTAGCCCTTGGCGACGCTCGCTCCGCCCACCCAGATCTCGCCGACCTCTCCCTCGGGCAGTTCGTGCCGCCCCTCGGGGTGGACGATCGCCACGGTCACGCCCTCGCCGGGCCGGCCGCAGCCCACGGCGGCCGCGTCGGCCTCGCCGGCGTTCGGCGCCCCGTCGGCGGCGGCGAGCAGCGTGGGCGGGGTGTCCACGACGCCGCCGGTGACCATCAAGGTGGCCTCGGCCAGGCCGTAGCAGGGGTAGAGCGCCTCGCGGCGGAATCCGGCGGGGGCGAAGGTGTCGGCGAAGCGGCGCAGGGTGGCCGCGCGCACCGGCTCGGCGCCGTTGAAGGCGACCTTCCACGCGCTGAGGTCCAGGCTGTCGAGGAGCTCGGGGCCGGCGTGCTTCAGGCACAGCTCGTAGGCGAAGTTGGGGCCGCCGCTGGTGTGCGGGCGGTAGCGGCTGACCGCGGTGAGCCAGCGGTCCGGCCGCTGGAGGAAGTGCAGCGGCGAGAACAGGGTGGCGGTGACGCCGAGGTACACCGTGTTCAGGACCGGGCCGATGAGCCCCATGTCGTGGTAGACGGGCAGCCAGCTGACGAACATCTCGTGGTCGTGCGCGGCGATCGCCTCGGGCGTGTGGCCCATGCGTTCGGTGATGACCCGCTCGTTGTCCAGCAGGTTGCCGTGGGTGACCACGACCCCGCGCGGGGCGGAGGTCGAGCCGGAGGTGTACTGGAGGAACGCGACGGAATCCGCGCCGAGTTCGGGATCGCGCCAGGCGGCCGCCGCGTCGTCGGGTATGTCCTCGGTGGCGGCGCGGGCGATCCCGTCGAGTTCGGGCAGGTGCCCGGCCATGCCGTCTAGCGCGGCCATGACCTCCCGGCCGCCCAGGATGACCTTGGCGTCGGCGTCGGCCATCAGGCGCTTCATCCGGGTCAGCGCACGGTGGTTCTGCGAGCGGCCCTGCGGGGGCACGCCCGGTACGGCGATCACACCGGCCGAGAGGCAGCCCAGATAGGCGCAGATGAACTCCAGGCCGGGCGGGTAGAGCAGCATCGCGCGCGAGCCGGCCAGTCCACGCTCCTGCAGCCAGGCGGCGACGGCCCGGGAGCGGACGGCGAGCCGCTCGTAGGTGAGCTCCTGGATCTCCCCGTCGCAGTCACCGGTCACGAGGTGCCGGTAGGCGGTGCGCTCGGGGTGGTTCGAGGCGTGCTCGGTCAGTAAATCGACCAGGGAACGTGCCATGGGACGTGTCTCACCTGTCTGGGTACGTGAGCGAGGAGAGGGAGTGCGGGCGTCGCGGTGCACGACCGGACGCTGCGCCGCCAACCCGGCCTCATTGCCGGGTCGTTGGGCTCGGCTGCCCGTGTGGGGAGTCATGGGTCGGATGACTCCTGCTGTTCCCCCGCAGCAACTTGCTACCAGCGAGTAGCACGATAGCAGCCCAAATGATCGACATGTCGAACGCATGTAAACACTTCGTGTCCAAGCGAGTTGACGCATCACGTCCGGAGCGTTACGCAGCGTAGCGAAATATCCCTCTTTGAGCCCGAATGCCGGACAGCTGAAACCGCCCTATCGTTCTGTCATGGAGCACGCACTGAGTCCCGCAACCCTTGCCGAACTGCGGCGCCCGCGCCCTTATCCGGCAGTGTCCGTGCTGACGCCGACGCACCGCCGTGAACCCGAGAACGGGCAGGATCCGGTCCGGCTGCGCAATGTCGTGGCCGAGGCCAGGAAGCGGCTGGAATCCGACCCCTCCGTCAGCCGCGAGCGGCGCACCGAGGTCGTGGCGGAGCTGGACCGCGCCCTGGCGGAAGTCGACCTGGCGCACGCCGAGGACGGCCTGGTGATCTTCGCCGCCCCCGGTGAGCACCAGGTCTGGTCGCTGGCCCGCACCGTCCCCGAGCGGGTGGTCCTCTCGGACACTTTCCTCACCCGCAATCTGGTCTCCGCCCAGGCCGCCGAGCGGCCCTTCTGGGTGCTGTCGCTCTCCGCCGACCGCATCACCCTGTGGAGCGGCGGCCCCGACCGGGTCGTGGAGGACCACTCCGGCGGCTTCCCGCTGATCCACGTGCGGGAGAACTTCGACGCCGAACGGAGGATGCAGATCGGCGACGATCCGAGCACCTTCCGTGACGAGGGCACCCGCCAGTACCTGCGCGAGGCGGACACGGCCATGAGCACGGTCCTGCGCGACCAGCCCCGCCCGCTGTACATCACCGGCGAGCAGGCGGCGCTGTCTTTGCTGGACGAGGTCGGCAGCCTCGCCAAGTCGGCCGTGCAGATCCCGCACGGTGGCCTCGCCCACGCCGGCCCTGAGGCGGTGTGGCAGGCCCTCCGGCCGGTCCTGGAGACGGAGGGCCGCAAGAACACCACGTCCGTCATCAGGGAACTGATCTCGGCACGCGGGCACAAGACCTTTGCCGCCGGGGTGGACGAGCTGTGGCAGAACGCCCGGGACGGACGCGTCCGGCTCCTCGCCGTGGAGGAGAACTACCGTACGACCGTCCGCGACGACGGCGACCACCTCGTCCCGGCCGATACCGGTGACCTGGACGCCCGCGACGACATCGTGGACGAGATCGTCGAGAAGTGTCTGGAGACCGGCGCCGACGTCCGCTTCGTGCCCGACGGCGCACTGGGCGACGCGAACGGCATCGCGGGGGTGCTGCGTTACTGAACCTCCGATCCGCCCCGGCCCCGGGCCCGCCCGGACCTCCCGCCCCCTTGCGGCCTGCGCCCGAGACGCCCGGCGCTCCGGGCCCGCCCCCTCGCCGCCCGCTCCCGGGCGTACGCTACGGCGTGATCGGCGGCGAGAGGGAGCACGTGCATGGGTGAGCTGCTGGGCGTGGCGGTACTGGGTGCCGGGCACATGGGAGCCGACCACATACGACGCCTCGACCAGGTGGTGAGCGGGGCGAGGGTGGCTGCCGTCGCCGACCCGGTCGCCGAGCGGGCCAAGGCCGCGGTGGCCGGTCTGGACGGCGTCACCGTACACACGGAGGCGTTGGCCGCGATCGACGCGCCCGGGGTGGCGGCCGTGCTGATCGCCTCCCCCGGCGCCGCGCACGAGGAGGTGCTGCTCGCGGCCTTCGACCGTGGTCTGCCGGTGCTGTGCGAGAAGCCCATGGTGCCGGACTCCGCCGGTGCGCTGCGGGTGCTGGAGGCCGAGGCGCGGCTCGGCCGCCGGCTGGCCCAGATCGGTTTCATGCGGCGCCACGACACGGAGTACCGGCGCCTGAAGGCCCTGCTGGACGGGGGCAGCCTCGGCCGTCCGCTGATGCTCCACTGCACCCACCGCAACGTGTCCTCCCCCGGCCACTTCACCAGCGCCATGCTGATCAACAGCTCCGTCTCGCACGAGATCGACGCGGCACGCTGGCTGCTCGGGCAGGAGCTGACGGCGGTCACCGTGCTGCGGCCCGCGCCCTCGGGCGGTGCGCCGCAGGGCCTGATCGATCCGCAGTTCGTGCTCTTCGAGACCGAAGACGGTGTCCTGGTGGACGTGGAGGTCTTCGTCAACTGCGGCTTCGGCTACCAGGTGCGGTGCGAGGCCGTGTGCGAGGCGGGCAGCGCCCGGATCGGGGACGAGCACACCATGGTGGTCACCTCCCGGGGCAGCGCGGCCGAGGCGGTGGCGCAGGACTACCTCGTCCGCTTCGCCGACGCCTACGACCGGGAGGTGCAGGCGTGGGTCGACGCCACCCGGCGGGGCGAGGTGACCGGCGCGAGCGTCTGGGACGGCTACGCGGCCTCGGTCGTCGCCGAGGCGGGGGTCCGGGCGCTGGAGACCGGCGGCCGGGTGGCCGTCGACCTCGCTCCGCGCCCGGACCTCTACGCCGGGGTCAGCCGCTGACGCTCGCGGCGCCCGTCTCCAGGTGCCCGGTGAACCGGCGCGACCAGGTCGCGTCCGAGTCGACGGTCACCGTGAAGTCGTACCAGCCGTTCTGGTAGGCGACCGCGTTGAAGTAGTCCTCCTTCGAGGCTCCCGCGGCGACGCTGTAGGTCCAGGGGCCGTCGGTGCGGTAGTGGTTGGAGGTGATGGTGAACTTCACCGGTCCCGAGCCCGAGTTGGTCATCTTGAAATAGACGGCGAGCCTGCCCGTGCCCGGCTCCACGGCGTAACGGGTGCTCACCTCGGCCGTCTTGCCCGCCTTGGAGGCGTCGCCCTGGAAGCGGCGCAGGAACCGGTTGGGGCCGGTCATGGTCAGGTCGTACTTGCCCGAGCCGAAGCCCAGGCCGATGTTGAAGTAGTCGGAGGCCGTGCCGCCCGGGTCGACGGTGTACTGGAAGGGCGTGGTGTCGCGGTAGGCGTTGGGGTGGAGGGAGAAGTGCGCCGCCCGGGCCGCCGGGCCGCCCTGGTTGGTCATGGTGAACCAGGCGAGGATCTTGCCGGCGGACCCGAACTCCAGGTGGTCCAGGTACCCGTTCGGCTGGTACGGCAGCGCACGGGCCGGGCGGGTGCCGGACTCCTGGGCGGGCAGGGCGTTGTTCGTCGGCGCCGGGTTGGGCAGCGGGCCGCAGGTGCCGATGCCGATGACGCTCGTCGCGGGCAGCGCGACGGGGCCGTGCACCGGGTTGGCGAAGTCGAACACACCGGTCAGGTCGCCGCTCACCCGGCGCCGCCAGTCGCTGATGTTGGGGCACTTGGCGGGCGTGCCGATGGCCGACGTCCAGGTCTCCAGGAAGCGCAGCACGGAGGTGTGCTCGAAGACCTCAGAGGAGACCCAGCCGCCGCGCGTCCAGGGCGAGACGACGATCATCGGCACGCGGAAGCCGAAGCCGTACGGCACCCCGTTGAGGAACTCGCCGGCGGTTCCGGCGGGCGGGGCCGGGGGCGGGACGTGGTCGAAGTAGCCGTCGTTCTCGTCGTAGTTGAGGAAGAGGACGGTCGAGTCGAACACGTCCTGGTCGGCGGCGAGGGCCTGGTACACCAGGCTGATGAAGTGGGCGCCGTCGCCGGGCGGGGCGTAGGGGTGCTCGGAGAAGGCCTGGTTGGGGACCACCCAGGAGACCTGCGGCAGGGTTCCGGCGAGCACGTCGGCCTTGATGGCGGCGGCGATGTCGTCCGGGGTGGAGCCGGTGGCCTTCGGGACGGAGGACATGCCGCGGTCGTGGAGCGGGTCGCCCGGTGTGGCATTCACGAAGTTCTTGAAGTAGGCGCAGGCGTTGTCGCCGTAGTTGTCGTCCGCGTTCTGGTAGACCTTCCAGCTCACCCCGGCGCCCTGCAGCGCCTCGGCGTAGTTCTGCCAGGTCAGGCCCGACTCGTCGCCGCCGTCGTAGCTGGAGGAGTCGACCTTGCCGCTCCACAGGTAGGTGCGGTTGGGACCGGTCGCACTGAGGGTGGAGCAGAAGTAGGCGTCGCAGATCGTGTAGTTGTCGGCGAGCGCGTAGTGGAAGGGGATGTCGGAGCGGTCCAGGTAGCCGAGCGAGCGGACGTTGCCGACGCCGAGGACCCAGTTGTCCATGCGGCCCTTGTTCCACGCGGAGTGCTGCGAGGACCAGGAGTGCGGCAGGTCGCCGCTGCACTGGGCGAGGGTCTCGCCGTCCTTGCCGCCCGCGTCCGGGGTCGCGCTGAGCTTCCACGGGTACTGGCGGCCCAGTCCGTTGGGCTGGTTGAAGACCGGGTACCCGCCGCCGAGGGTGATGCCGCTGCGGTCGTCGAATCCGCGGACGCCCTTCAGCCGCCCGAAGTAGTGGTCGAAGCTGCGGTTCTCCTGCATGAGGATGACGACGTGCTTCACGTCCTTGATCGTGCCGGTCGCCGCGGCGGCTGCAGGCGCGGCCGCGGCCGTGCCGCGGGCGCCGACGCCGAGGGCGGCTCCCGCCGCCACGGACGCCCCGAGCCCCACGAATCCTCTTCGGCTGATCGGTGTCATTGGCCCCGTCCTCGTCAGCGGAGTGCCCCTGCGGCACACCGCGCGCCAGGGTGCACGCGGTGATCGTCCAGGTCCATAGCTGTGCAATGAGGCATGGGTGAACAAAAGTCAAAGTTGTGCCCGGGCGGCTCCGGCGCCGCTCAGACCCCGCCGAACAGGGTGCTCAGCCCCCGTTCCACGACGGCCGCCACGTCCTCCTGCCCGGCCGGCACCATGGCATAGGTGTTCAGCAGGAAGCGTCGCAGCGCCGAGGTCGGGAACTGGATCAGGGCCAGGCCGCACGACGAGTGGAACTCGACGACCGTCCGCGTGTGGCCGTACGGCCATATCTGTACGTCCCCGTGCCCGGCCGGGGCGCGCAGACCCTGGTCCAGCAGCGAGCGCGCGAAGGTCCAGGTGACCTCGTCGCCCCCCAGGGTGGCCTCGGGCGGGAAGTCCACGAAGACGGCCAGCGGATCGCCCGCCGTGTAGCGCAAGGTCGCCGACACCGGGACCTCCTGGTCCTCGGCGGTGATCAGACGGGCATGGGCGGGCTGTTCGATGATGACGTCCATGCCTATAAGGAGTCCGAAGACGCCTTTCACAGGACGCTGAATCCGGACAGAGTTGGCGCGTCGCAGGCTGCCCGGGGCATCCTTGAACACCTGAGCGTCGAACGCATGGCCGAGCCCTGCTTCCAGGCACCTGGAGTCGGCCATCTCCCGTAGCACGCCTACGACTTGACGCATCGCGCGCGTACGTCATCCGTACCGCCGGATCGCTCCGGGAAGACTCTGGCATATGCCGGAAGCACCACCGTATCGTGTGTTGCCAAATCCCTTACGAGGCGTCGCGGGCTGTGCGACAGTCGTAACGGTCCCTCCCCGTCCCCCGTGGCCGTACCGTCCCCTCATCGGAGTGCGTCATGCCGTCCCCAGTCTCCGCGGACCGCTCAGCCGCCCAGCCGCCCGGGCGCGGCTCGGTCGAGGCGTTGATAACACAGACGCGGAGACTCAAGGGCGACGTGGACGCCGTTCGACGGGATGCCAAGAGCGAGGTTTTGGACCCCGAGGAGCGCTGGCAGCGGGCGCTGTACGACCTCGCGCTGCACCAACTCGACGATCTGGACGCCCATTTGGCGCAGCTCAGGGACGGCCCGCTGCCCGCGCCCGCCGAGCCCGTCGACACTCCGGTCGTCCGACCGGCGGCGGCAGGCCCCGCACGAGGGTCGCTGCTCACCCGGGTCGGCAGCGCGGAGTGGAACCTGCTCACGGACGAGGTGAGCTGGTCCGGGGAGCTGTACCAGATCCTCGGGCTCGACCCGGCCGCCCCCGCGCTCACTCTGGACGAACTGCCCTCCCTGATCCTTGAGGAGGACCGGCCGAAACTGACCGCGATGGTGACGGACTGCCTGGTCGACGCCAAGCCGATCGACGGCGAGTTCCGCGTCGTCCGGTCGGACACCACCGTACGGACCGTCCACATGATGGGCGAACCCGTCCTCGGCGCCGACGGCGGCACCGCCTCGATGTGGGTGGTGCTGCGGGACGTCAGCGAACTGCGGCGCAGCCAGCGGACGGTGCGCGAGACCCATGACACGCTGCATCACCACCGCAGGCAGGCGCAGACCGAGCACCGGCTCGCGGTCGAACTGCAGGAAGCCGTGCTGCCGCCGTGGCGCGGCTCGCTGCGGCTCCCGCACCGGGGGCCGCAGACCCTCGACCTCGCCGCGCACTGTCTGCCGGCCGCGACGAGCGCGCTGATCGGCGGCGACTGGTACGACGCGCTGGAACTGTCCGACGGGGCGACCCTGCTCAGCGTCGGCGACCTCACGGGGCACGGGGTCGCCGTCGCCTCGGGCATGGCGATGCTGCTGGGGGCCGTGCGCGGGATGGCGATGGCCGGAACCGAACCCGGCCCGCTGCTCGCCATGCTGAACCAGTTACTCGACGCCACCGTGCAGCCCGCCCTCGGCAGCGCCGTCTGCTGCCGCTACCGGCCCGGGACCCGCACCCTGGTGTGGGCGCAGGCAGGACACCCCGCCCCGCTGCTGTACCGCAACGGGACGGGGCGTGTGCTGCACGCACCGGACGGTGTCCTGCTCGGCGCCACCACGGGCGCCACCTACGGACAGACCGAAGTGACCCTGGAGCCGGGCGACATCCTCCTGCTGCACACCGACGGACTGGTGTCCGGGCAGAACGCCACGACCGCCATCGCCCCCCTCCTCGGCCTCGCCCCACGCTTCGGGGCGGCGCGCACCGCGCAGGACTGTGTGCGCACGGTCGTGGAGGAATTCGGTGGAGCCGAGCGTGAGGACGACGCGTGTGTGCTCGTCGCCAAGGTCACCGCGTGAGCAGCCCCGACGGGTCCACGGTCTGAGCCGACCCGGCACGGCCACCGGCTGATCCGGCGTGCCGAGCACATCGCAAGCAGAACCGGCAAGGCCACGGGCTGAGCCGCGCTGCCGGGGCCACCGCGTGACCCGACCTGTCCGCAAACCCCCGACCTGTTTGAAGCCGCAGTGCACAGGCTCCCTACGCCTGAGCGCTGTTGTCGTCCCTTCCCTTCTGCTTCGGCAGGGCGAGCCGGATCTCCTCGCGCAGTTCATGGATCTTCGGGTAGCCGGCGTACTCGGCGGTGAGCCTGTACATCTGACGCAGCCGGTCCCAGGTGCGGCGCGAGGAGTTCGAGCCCATCGACATCAGGGCCAGCCGTGCATAGCGGTCGGCCTGTTCGGGGTCGTCGGCGATGAAGCAGGCCGAGGCCATGGAGAGATGGTCGAAGATCTTCGACCGCTCCCGTCCGTCGACACGCAGGGCCAGCGCCTTGTCCGCGTAGTGCTGGGCATGGACGGCGGCGCCCGGGTCGAACTCCGCGAGCGTGCGGTAGGCGAGGGCCTGCATGCCGTACAGATCCTCGTCCTTGAAGGTCTGCATCCAGTCCGGCGGCTCCATGCCCCCGCGGCCGGAGACGAAGAGATCCTCCGCCTGCCCGAGCGTGCGGCGCATCGCCTGGCCCTTGCCCATCGACGCCTGTGCCCAGGCCTCGATGGTGTGGAACATCGCCTTCGTACGCGGCTGGAGGCGCTCCCCCGAGCCGGACTGGGCGAGCTTCATCAGGTCCAGCGCGTCGTCGGGCCGGCCGAGGTGCACCATCTGCCGGGCCGCCCGGGACAGGGCCTCCCCGGCCCGCGGCCGGTCACCGCCCTCGCGGGCGGCATGGGCGGCGATGATGAAGTACTTCTGGGCCGTGGGCTCCAGGCCGACGTCGTGCGACATCCAGCCCGCGAGGACGGCGAGGTTGGCGGCGACGCCCCACAGGCGGCGCTGGAGATGGGGTGGATGGTGGTAGGCGAGCATGCCGCCCACCTCGTTGAGCTGTCCCACGACCGCCTTGCGCTGCAGCCCGCCACCGCGGGCCGCGTCCCAGGCGCGGAACACCTCGACCGAGCGCTCCAGTTCCTCGATCTCCTGCGACCCGATGGGGGCGGCCTCATAGCGGTCGAACCCAGCGGGGTCGGCGTGCAGGGGATCGTCGAGGACAGGGGAGTCGGCCTTCAGGGTGGGGTCGGTGTGCAACCAGTCGTACATGGCGCTGCTGAGTGTGGATCCCGCGGCGAGCGCGGCACCCGCGCCCACCAAGCCGCGTCGGTTGAGCATGAGGTCCATTCCCGTGAATTCGGTGAGGACCGCGGCGGTCCGTTCGGGCGCCCACGGCACTCCGTCGGGATGCTCCGCATTCCCGTCGCCCTGCCGTTTTCCCGCACGCCCGTGCCGTACCAGACCGAGGTCCTCGATGGTCACGACACGGCCGAGACGCTCGGTGAACAGAGCCGCCAACACCCGCGGCACGGGATCGCGCGGGATCTCTCCCATGTCGATCCACCGCCGCACCCGCGAGGTGTCGGTCGACAGCTGGGGGTGGCCCATGGCCGCCGCCTGCTTGTTGACCAGCCTCGCGAGTTCGCCCTTGGACCAGCCGGCCAGGCCGAACAGGTCGGCGAGGCGGGTGTTGGGTTGTCCGCTCACGTCAAGCCCCCAGGTTCTCGGCTGAGTTGACAGTAGCCCCGTGGAGGTTGCCGGGCGACTATTCGCCACGGTTCGCCAGGGTGCGCCAGATGGTGTGCCACCGGGCATCGGGTGTCAGGTAGGAAAGCGCCACCCCGACCCGGTCGCTGCTTTTCATGTCACTGCTTGTAGTGAAGGTGCATTCCCCAGGGTGCACCCGGGCGCCGGGCCGGGTGGGCGTACGAACTCGAAGCCATCACTTCGAGCGTGGACGTTCGAGCGTGACTTTGAGCTTCGAGCACGACTTTGAGCTCGGACCCACAGGCAGGCACCGCAGGCACACGAAGGGATCTGTATCTCCCATGTACGCAGCATCATCCTCCGTGTCCGCTCCGCCCCGGCCGCTGCGTCCCCGCCCGGCGGGCGGCGGACCGTACCTCGACCCGGCGGCGCGGCCGGGCGGCCCCGTGCTGGGCGCGGGCCGGCCGCGGCGCGTTCCGGGACAGCCCGGTACCCAACCGCTCAGCGGGAGACTCGACTTGTCCGGTCCCCAGGGAGCACAGCTGCGCACCGCGATCGCCTCGGTGCACCGGATCTGTCCGGAGTTCTCTCCGGTGCAGGTGCTGCGCCGCAGCGGGAGGTCCGTCCTCCTCGTGGGGACGACAGGGCGCAGCACGGCCGTGGCCAAGTGCCTCCTGGACCAATCGCCCGCCTGGTCGGAGCGGATCCGGCACGAAATAGCGGCATACCGCTCGTTCGTCCGGCACCGCCCGCCCGTGCGGGTGCCCAGACTGATCGCAGCGGACCCGGACAACTGCACCCTGGTGATCGAGCGCATGCCGGGCCGGGCGGCGGCGCTCCAGCGGCATCCGGTGGAGGCCCCGCCCCGGCCGGACATCAGGGCCGCGCTCGGCGCGATCTGCCGGCTGAACGCCTGGCGGCCCCCGGCGGGCACCTTCGACGCCCCCCTGGACTACGCGGCGCGCATCTCCCGGTACCACGAGCTGGGGCTGCTGACCGACCGGGACCTGGGAGACCTGCAGAAGCTGCTGCACGGCATCGCGCACGCGGCGGGCCGCCAGGGGATGGGCCAGTTCTGCCACGGCGACGCCCTGCTGTCGAACATCCTGTTGTCACCGGCCGGTCCAGTGCTGGTGGACTGGGAGCACGCGGGCTGGTATCTGCCGGGGTACGACCTGGCGACGCTGTGGCTGGTGCTCGGGGACGCGCCGGTGGCGCGGCGGCAGATCAGCCAGATCGCCCAGACGGCGGGTCCCGCCTCCCGGGACGCCTTCCTGGTGAACCTGATGCTCCTGCTGACCCGGGAGATCCGCACCTACGAGACGGCCGTGCAGCGTTCGATGCACGACACGACCCCGGCGGCACCGGGCATGGCCCACCCGGGCGCTGCGCCGTCCGGCGAGGAACAGCGCCTGCTGCTCAGGCGGCTGCACGACGACTGTCAGCTGGCCCGCAGGGCCGTGCGCGCGGCGGTCGGCACTCGCTGACGGGGACGACGGTTCCGCGGTGTGCCCAGAGCGGCGGCGCACCGCGGACCTTCGTATGTCCGCACCCGGCCCACGGGCGCCCAGTGGTGTACGCCTCTGACGCTCCGCAGGCCCGGGCGCCGCCGCGGCGAAACTCGCCGAACCCCTCCGTGACATGGGAAATCAGGCCCCTGAGGGCATCATTGACGGATCGTCGGCAAGCCGGTACCACTGTCCCAGCTCGGCGCCGCACGCCCCGCCACGCCCCGCCCGTCACAGGAGGCAGCATTGCGAGGTTCCGCCACCGACCCCACGAGAGCACCCGGCCACAGACAGCTGCGGCGGACCGCCGGCACGCTTGCCTCCGCGGCCCTGCTGCTGCCGCTGCTCGGCGCGGCCCCCGCCCCGAGCGCCACCACACCCTCCGCCGACCGGCTCCAGCGCGCCTACGCCACCGCGGCCGACGAGTACCACGTCCCGCTGAGCGTCCTGCTGGCCGTCTCCTACCTCCAGTCCCGCTGGGACACGCACGCCGGAGCCCCCAGTGTGACCGGCGGCTACGGGCCGATGCACCTCACCGACGCCCGCACCGCCCTCGCCACGACCGAGCATCTCGCCGAGGGCACCGAGGACGCCCGTGGCGACGCCGCCCGTGCGGCCCTTCACCCGGACATCAGACTGCCGGCCGAGTCGGTGCTCCCGGCCCGTCTGAAGACACTGCCCAGGGCGGCCGGACTGACCGGTCTTCCGGCCGCTCGGCTGCGTTCCGACCCGGCCGCCAACATCGCGGGCGGCGCCGCCCTGCTCGCGGCCGCCCAGAAGGAGCTGGGCGAGCCGTTCAGCTCCGACCCGGCCGACTGGTACGGGGCGGTGGCCCGCTTCTCCGGCGCCGACGACACGGCGACCGCGGCGGCCTACGCGAACGACGTGTACGACGTCCTCCACACCGGTGAGGAGCGCACCAGCGACGACGGCCAGCTGGTCGTCCTCGCCGCCCAGCCGCACCTCGTCGCCGACATCGCCCAGCTGGCACGCGCCGGGCTGCGCACGGCCCCGACGGACGACACCGAATGCCCACGGTCGGTGTCCTGCGAGTGGATCCCCGCGCCGTACTCCCAGTTCGGGAACGACGACTACGGCAACCACGACCTCGGCGACCGCCCCGGGTCACAGAGCATCAAGTACATCGTCATCCATGACACGGAGGGCACCTGGGACGGGGTCCTCCATCTGGTCCAGGACCCCACGTATGTGTCCTGGAACTACACCATCAGGTCCACCGACGGTCTGATCGCCCAGCACGTGAAGGCGAAGGACGTGGCCTGGCACGCGGGCAACTGGTACATCAACGCGAAGTCCGTCGGCATCGAGCACGAGGGCTTCCTCGCCGCGCCGGACGCCTGGTACACGGAGGCGATGTACCGGTCCTCGGCGCGTCTGGTGAGGTATCTGGCCCGGGAGTACGACATCCCGCTGGACCGGCAGCACATCCTGGGCCACGACAACGTGCCCGGCCCGACCACGTCCACGATCCCCGGCATGCACACGGACCCCGGCCCGTACTGGGACTGGCGCCACTACTTCCAGCTGCTGGGCCACCCCTTCCGCGCCACGGGCGGCAGGCACTCCGGTCTGGTGACGGTCCTGCCCGACTACGCCCGCAACCAGCCGGTGTACACGGGCTGCACCACCGCGGGCGAGCCCTGCGCGGCGCACGGTTCCGACGAGGTGCGGCTCTACTCCGACCACGACGAGAACGCCCCGCTGATCAAGGACATCGGCCTGGGCACGACACCGACCGACGGGGTGAACGACCTGTCCTCCCGGGTCTCCACCGGTCAGCAGTACGCGGTGGCCGACCGCTGGGGCGACTGGACGGCGATCTGGTACCTCGGGCAGAAGGCCTGGTTCAGGAACCCGCGCAAGGAGCCCACGGCGGTACCGGCGGCCGGTCTGGCCGTCACTCCGAAGGACGGCCTGGCGAGCGTCCCGGTGTACGGCAGGGCGTATCCGGAGAAGGAGGCCTACCCGGCGGGGGTGCCCGCCCAGACGGTGGTGGCACTGCCGTACACGATGGCGGCGGGGCAGAAGTACGTGGTCGGTGACGTGGTGCCGGGCGAGTACTACTACGCGGTCACCTTCACCACCGACTCGCACCGGGTCGTGGTCGGCAAGGACCTGTACTACGAGATCCAGTACGGCCACCGGGTGGCCTTCGTGCGCGCCGCGGACGTCCGCCTGGAGGGCTTCCGCTAGCGGGAGCCCTGGTCAGCCCTGCTGGAACAGCTCCGCCGGGAGCGGCTTCAGCAGGGCGTACAGGTCGTCGGTGATGGGGCGGTCCCAGGCGGCGATGGTCACGAGGATGCCGTCGCTGCGGTCGAACTGGACGCAGGAGATGCGGCTCTCGGAGAGCTTCAGGCGGCGCACGATCAGCAGGTTGTCGCCCTGGAGGACCGGGGTGTCCTCGGTGCCGACGACGGTGACCTCCTCGTCGTTCTCCAGCGCCAGCAGCAGCTGTCCCACCTCGAAGGGGATCTCGCCCTCGGTGACCTCGCGGGCCGGGGAGCCCTCGGGGAGGTTGCCGATGATCATTGCGGGGCCGCGGCCGCCGAACAGGTCGTAGCGCAGGAAGACACCCTGGCAGGTGCCGTCGGGTGCGGGCAGCAGGCCCGCGCCGAGGTTGCCCGGCCAGTCGCCCGGGTCCATGGCCAGCACGTCGAAGTCGGGCCCGGCGGGAGTGGCACTGCGGCGGCGGAGGAACGACATGCGGCCATGGTACGTGTACACGCGTGGTCGGCGACGTGCGGGAGCCCTCTCGGGGGACGCCTGTACGCCGGTGCCCGTCACGGAGCGTGCCCGGTGCGTGGGCGCGGCGGTGTCACTCCTGCGGCGGCGCCGGCGGTACGACGGCCACCGGGCTCGCCGCGTGCAGCAGCACCGCCTGGGTGACCGAGCCCATCATGGAGGCGGGGGCGAGCAGGCGCCGCCGGTGGCGGCCGACGACGACCAGGTCGGCCTTCTTGGACGCGGCGACGAGGTGGCCGGCCGCGTCTCCGGGCAGGGCCTCCACCTCGGCGCGCACGTCCGGGTGGCGCTTGCGGTGCGGGGCGAGGAAGCCCTCGGCGAGGGACCGGGTCTCGTTCCTGACGGCGTCCTCGTCGATCGGCGGCGGCACCGGCTGGCCGGGGGCGGACCAGGTCTGCACCGGCCACGGGTAGGCGGCGATCGCCCGGACGCGGGCCCCGCGCAGGGCGGCCTCGGTGAAGGCGAAGTCGAGGGTGGCGTCGTCGGGGCTGTCGGCGTGGACGCCGACGACCACGCGGGGCCCGGGCCCGTCGGGCCCGCCCCCGTGCTCCCCCACTGCCCGGACGGCGCGGGAGGTGCTCCCGTCGCGGCCGGGCCGGGGCACGACGACCACCGGGCACGCGGCGTCGCGCGCGGCGGCCATGCCGTTGGAGCCGAGCAGCAGGCTGGCGAAGCCGCCGCGGCCCCGTGAGCCGAGGACCAACAGCTGGGAGTCCGTGCCCAGTTCGGGCAGCACCGCGCCCGGTACGCCCTCCATGGCCACGTACTCCACGGCCGGGGCGTCCGGGCGGTCCCGCAGGAGAGCGCGCACCTCGTCGAGCACCGGGTCGCCCCCTGCGTCGGGCGGCCCCGCGACCAGTACGTCGGCCTGCCCCCAGGCGGCGTACTGCCGCACATGGACCACCCTCAGCTCCGCCGCACGGCGGCGGGCGGCGTCCAGGGCCCATTCCAGGGCCCGCCGGCTGTCCTCGGAACCGTCGACCGCGGCGATGACCGGCGTACTGCTCATCTTTCCTCACTTCCGGAACACGACCTTCCCGTGCCGGGCCCAGCCTCGCGCAGGCAGGGCCCCGGCAGGGCACTGTTGGTCGCGTGTCCGGAAAAACGCTCGCAACACTCCCGGATCGGCTCCCGGTGCCGGCGGCGGCGCCGGGAGGGCCGACGGCGAGGCCGCTCAGGTCAGGTCGAACTCCCCTTCCCGTGCGCCGGAGACGAAGGCACCCCACTCCGCCGGGGTGAAGATCAGGGAGGGGCTTTCCGGGCTGCCGCTGTTGCGCATCGCGATGAATCCCTCGACAAAGGCGATCTGCACATCGCCCAGCCCTCGGCTGCTGGACTGCCACTCCGCCTTGCTGAGGTCCAGCGGCGGCTTGTCCCAGCCCGTGAGCGGCATCTGCTGGGTGGTGGTCTCGGCCACGTCCGTGCTCCTCCCGGTTCGTCGTCCGCGGTCAGCCTAGCGAGCGGTTCGGACTGCGGACAGGCCGTGTCGGAAGGACCTTTCAGGAGCCGGGGGGCTGTGATCCCACCAGCCACATGGAGAAGAACTGCGATCCGCCGCCATAGGCGTGTCCGAGCACCTTGCGGGCGCCGTCCACCTGGTGTTCCCCTGCCTGGCCGCGTACTTGGAGTGCGGCCTCGGCGAAGCGGATCATGCCGGAGGCGCCGATGGGGTTGGTGGACAGCACGCCGCCCGACATGTTGACGGGCAGGTCGCCGTCCAGCTCGGTCACGCCGGACTCGGTGAGTTTCCAGCCCTCGCCCGCCTCGGCGAAGCCGAGGTTCTCCAGCCACATGGGCTCGTACCAGGAGAACGGCACGTACATCTCGACGGCGTCGATGTCCCGGCGCGGGTCGGCGATGCCTGCCTGCCGGTAGACGTCGGCGGCGCAGTCCTTGCCGGCCTGCGGGGAGACGAAGTCCTTGCCCGCGAAGAGCGTCGGCTCGCTGCGCATGGCGCCGCCCAGCATCCAGGCGGGCGGCCGGGGGGCGCGGGCGGCTCCGGCGCGGTCGGTGAGGACCATGGCGCAGGCGCCGTCCGAGGAGGGGCAGGTCTCGGAGTAGCGGATGGGGTCCCAGAGCATCGGCGAGGCCTGGACCTTCTCCAGGGTGATGTCGTGCTCGTGGAGGTGGGCGTAGGGGTTCTTCAGGGCGTTGCGGCGGTCCTTGTAGGCGACGAGGGAGCCGACGGTGCCGGGTGCGCCGCTGCGCCGCAGGTAGGCGCGCACGTGGGGGGCGAAGAAGCCGCCCGCCCCGGCGAGCAGCGGCTGCTGGAAGGGGATCGGCAGGGACAGGCCCCACATGGCGTTGGACTCGGACTGTTTTTCGAAGGCGAGGGTGAGGACGGTGCCGTGGACGCGTGCGGCGACGAGGTTCGCGGCGACCAGAGCGGTGGATCCGCCGACCGAGCCGGCGGTGTGCACCCGGAGCATCGGCTTGCCCACCGCGCCGAGGGCGTCGGCGAGGTACAGCTCGGGCATCATCACGCCCTCGAAGAAGTCGGGCGCCTTGCCGATGACGACGGCGTCGACGTCGGCCCAGCCCAGCTCCGCGTCCTGGAGTGCGGCGAAGGCCGCCTCGCGGACGAGGCCGGCGATCGACACGTCCCGGCGGGCGGCCACGTGCTTGGTCTGGCCGATCCCTACGACGGCCACGGGCTCCTTGCTCATCGTGGATCCCCTTCGAGTACGGCGACCAGGTTCTGCTGCAGACAGGGACCGGAGGTGGCGTGGGCGAGGGCGCGGTCGGAGGCGCCGCGGTGGATGCGGGCGGCGGCCTCGCCGATGCGGACGAGTCCGGCGGCCATGACCGGGTTGGCGGCGAGGGCACCGCCGGAGGGGTTGACGCGGACGCCGTCGCCGAGCCGGAGCGCCTTGCGCAGCACGACCTCCTGCGAGCTGAAGGGGGCATGCAACTCGGCGGTGTCGACGGGCCGTTCGAAGGCGCCCGCCTTCTCGGCGGCCAGCCGGGCGGACGGCGAGTCGGTGAGGTCGCGCACGCCCAGGGAGTGGGCCTCGATGCGGTGGTCGATGCCCCGGATCCAGGCGGGCCGCGCGCACAGCTCGCGGGCCCGCTCGCCGGCCGCGAGGATCACCGCGGCGGCACCGTCGCCGACCGGCGGGCAGTCGCCGGTGCGCAGCGGGCGCACGACGTAGTCGCCCTGGGGCACCGGCCCCCTGCGCTGCGCATGGGGGTTGGCGGCGGCATCGGTCCCGCTGCGGGCTCCGACGGCGGCGAGCGCGGGCTCGTCGGCCTCCCCCGCGTCGATGAGGGCCTGCGCCTGGAGGGCGGCCAGGGCCACGGCGTCGGGCCACAGGGGGGCCACGTAGTACGGGTCGAGCTGCCGGGTCAGTACGTCGCGCACGGAGCCGGGTGAGCACTTGCCGTAGGAGTAGACGAGCGCGGTGTCGGCGTCTCCGGTGAGCAGTTTGGTCCATGCCTCGTACAGGGCCCAGGCGCCGTCCATCTCGACGTGCGACTCGGAGATGGGCGGCCAGGCGCCGACGCCGTCCAGCGCGAGGGTGAAGGAGAAGGCCCGGCCGGCGAGGTAGTCGCTGGAGCCGGAGCAGGTGAAGCCGATGTCGGAGGTCTTGAGCCCGGTCTGTTCGAGGGCCTCGTGCAGGACCGGCATGAGCATCTCGACCTCGGAGGACTCCTCGGTGGAGCGCCGGTGGTCGGTCTGGGCGAAGGCGACGACCGCGATCTCCCGTGTCACAGCAGCTCCTTGTAGGTGTCGTAGTCGGCGTCGGGTTCGCCGCTGGGCCGGTAGTGGTCGGGGTAGCGGGCTCCTGGTGTCCACACGGGCTCGACCCGCAGTCCCATGCGCACCTCGTCGTAGGGGATGCCGCCGATGCGGGCGTGCAGGGCGAGGTCGGCGCCGTCGAGGGCGATGTGCGCGTAGACGTAGGGCACCTCGATGTCGAGATTCGCCGTGTGAGCAGCCTTGATGTTGACGATGCAGTAGGTGGTCACTGTGCCGCGCGGACCCACCTCGACCTGTTCGGATGTGGCGACGCCACAGGTGGGGCAGGCGCCCCTGGGCGGGACGTAGACCTTGCGGCAGGAGGGGCAGCGCTCGCCGACGGTCCGCTGTTCGCAGAGGGCGCCGATGTAGGCGGACTGGGCGCGGCCGGGCGAGTAGGTGTAGTCGAGCCGCGCGGGGGCGACGATCCCGGTGAGCGGGTTCTCGAACGCGCCCGTGTGGCCGCCCGGTTGTTCCGGCGCGCCGTCGTAGGGCTCGAAGCACGCGATGTCGGTGATGGCCCCGGTGCGTTCTGCGGCCCACCGGATCCGCACCCGCATGCCGGTGCGCACGGCGTCGGGGCCGGGGGCGTCCAGGGCGTGCAGCAGGGCGGTGTCCGCGCCGTCGAGCCGGACCAGGACCCAGGCGAACGGGGTGGCCAGGGGCTGGCCGCGGCGCGGCTCGTGGTTCCAGGCCCAGGTGGTGACCGTGCCCGTGGGGGCGACTTCCACGAGATCGCGGATCTCCTCGGCGGTGACGGGGTCGTACTCCACGGGCGGCACGAGGGTGCGGCCGTCCGCGGTCCCGACCCCGAGGACCACGCGTTCGCGCAGTCCGGTGAGGAAGGCGCTCTGGACGGGGCCGAGGGACCGGGTGAAGGGGAACTCGACCACGAGAGGGGCTTTGAGGACTTCGGGCATCGGCGTGCTCCTCGGTTCAGGCGCGCTTGTAGACGGGGGGTCGTTTCTCCGCGAAGGCGCGGGCGCCCTCCTTGGCGTCGGCGGTGTCGAAGACGGGCCAGCCGCGGGCGAGTTCGGCGGCGAGTCCGTCGGTCTCGGTCATCTCGGCGGTCTCGTACACCGATGCCTTGACGGCCTCGACGGCGAGCGGGCCGCAGGCGTTGATCCGCTCGGCGATCTCCAGAGCCTCGGCCAGCGCGGTGCCGTCGGGAACGACGTGCCCGATCAGCCCGATGGCCGCGGCCTCCTCGGCGCTGTACGGCCGCCCGGTGAGCAGCATCTCCAGGGCGTGGGTGCGCGGGATCTGGCGCTGCAGCCGGACGGTCGAGCCGCCGATCGGGAACAGCCCGCGCCTGACCTCGAACAGGCCGAAGGTGGCGGACGCTCCCGCGACCCGGATGTCGGTGCCCTGGAGGATCTCGGTGCCCCCGGCCACGCAGTGTCCCTCGACGGCGGCGATCACCGGTTTGCGGGGGCGGTGGTGGCGCAGCATGGCCTTCCAGTGCAGATCGGGGTCGGCGTTGAGGCGGTCGCGGTAGTGCTCTCCCGCCATGCCGCCGCCGGCCAGTGCCTTGAGGTCCATTCCGGCGCAGAAGGCGCCCCCGGCTCCGGTGAGCACGATCGAGCGGATCGCCTCGTCCTCGTCGGCCTCGGTCCAGCCGTCGTACAGGCCGACGAGCATGGGAAGCGAGAGCGCGTTCTTCGCTTCGGGCCTGTTGAGCGTGAGCACCAGTGTGGCGCCTTCGCGCTGCACGGTGAGGTGTTCTGTCCCACCCATTGCCCATCTCCCCTCGGTAAGAACGAGAACAGGTTGCAGGAGGCGGTGAGGCACTTCAAGGGTTTTCTGACAGACAGTCAGATTTCCTTGCGCGGACCCTTCACAGTTGCGGCGCCCTTTGCTCTGATGACCGGCGAACCGGTGGATCGCCCGGCCGTCGGAGGTCAGGAGGAGCGGTGGAGTTCAACCTTGCCGATCTGTTCGAGTCGGTCGTCGACGTGGTACCGGACCGCGAGGCCCTCGTGCACCTCGACCATCCCGGCACGGGCGCGGAACGCCGCCTGACCTACGCGGAGCTGGACGCGGCCGCCAACCGCATCGCCCACCACCTGGTCGACAGCGGGATACGCCCCGGGGAGCACCTGGGCCTCCACCTGTACAACGGCGTCGAATACCTGCAGACGGTCCTCGCCTGCCTCAAGGCGCGCATCGTCCCGGTCAACGTCAACTACCGCTACGTCGAGGAGGAGCTGGTCTACCTCTACCGGGACGCGGACCTGGCCGCGCTCGTCTTCGACGCCGAGTTCGGCGACCGGGTGGCGGCGGCGCTGCCCCGCGCGCCGGGACTGCGGCACCTGCTGCGGGTGGGCGGACCGGCCGAGGTGCCCGGCGCCGTCCCGTTCACGCAGGCCGAGGCGGCCGGGTCGGCCGGGCGGGGCTTCCCTGAGCGGTCGGGCGACGACCAGTTCATCATCTACACCGGCGGTACGACGGGCATGCCCAAGGGGGTGATGTGGCGTCAGGAGGACCTGTTCTTCGCCGGCCTGGGCGGCGGGGCGCCGACCGGCGAGCCCGTCAAGACGCCGCAGGAGCTTGCCGAGCGGGTCGCGGCGGGCGGCCACGGGATCACCTTCTTCCCCACTCCCCCGCTGATGCACGGTACGTCGACCCTGACGGCCTTCATCGGGTTCAACTTCGGCCAGCGGGTGGTGCTGCACCGCAAGTTCGTGCCCGAGGAGGTGCTGCGCACCGTCGAGAAGGAGAAGGTGACCAGCATGTCGCTGGTCGGGGACGCGATGCTCCGGCCCCTGATCGACGCCCTGGGCGGACCGATGAAGGGAACGGACTGTTCGGCGCTGTTCAGCGTCTCCTCGTCGGGCGCGATCATGTCGGAGACCGTACGCCGGCAGTTCCGGGAGCTGGTCCCGAACGCCGTGCTGCTGAACAACTTCGGCTCCTCCGAGTCGGGCTTCAACGGGACGGCGACGGACGACTCGGGCCCCGAGCGCGGCTTCCGCATCCGGGTCAACTCCCGTACCCGGGTGGTGGATCCGGCGACGCACGAGCCGGTCGCCGTGGGCGAAATCGGCCGGGTCGCCCAGTGCGGCCATGTGCCGCTCGGCTACTACAACGACGTGCGCAAGACCGCCGAGACGTTCTTCGAGCGGGACGGGCAGCGCTGGGTGCTGCTCGGCGACATGGCGACGGTGGACGAGGAGGGCGTGGTCACCGTCCTCGGCCGGGGCTCGCAGTGCATCAACACCGGGGGCGAGAAGGTGTACCCGGAGGAGGTCGAGCAGGCGCTCAAGGCCCATCCGGACGTGTACGACGCACTGGTCGCCGGGGTCCCGGACAGCGTATGGGGCCACCATGTGGCGGCCGTGGTGCAGCTGCGCGAGGGCGCGCGACAGCCGTCACTGACCGACATCCAGGACCACTGCCGCACCTGGCTGGCCGGGTACAAGGTCCCGCGCCAGCTGGTGATCACGGACTCCGTCCAGCGCTCCCCGAGCGGCAAGGCGGACTACCGGTGGGCGCGGGAGGTGGCGCTGGCCGAGGACCGGTGAGCCGCCGGGGCGACGGGGCACCGAGGCACCGAGGTGAAAGGGAGCCCGGGCGACGGGCCTACGGGCCAAGGGGCCAGGGGCCAAGGGGCCAAAGTGCGACGGGCCGCCGGGGCGACGGGGTACATCGGTGGCAAGCGGCCTTGCTCGTCCAGCCGGGCCCTCGGCCGACGAACTCCTCACGGTGACAGGGGAACTCCTCCGGCTTTTGGCCGCAGCTCGTGCACCGGACGGCCCGCGTCGACGGTCACCGGGCGGGCGTCGGTGCGACGCCCGGGGCCTGCCCGTCGTCGGGGAAGAGCCGCCCGCTCCCGTCGAGAAACGCGGAGACACGGCGCACGAAGAAGTCCGGGTCGTCCAGCCACGGGTAGTGACCGGCGTCGGGCTGGACGGCCAGCTCGGCGTTCGGGAAGACCTCGGCGGTGCGGCGGGCGAGATCGGGACGGGGGCCGCCGTCGAGTCCGCCCGCATACACCAGGACCGGGACGGCCAGGGTGGCGAGCGCGGCCCGGGTGGCGTCCGGGGTGAAGGCGCCCTGGGCGGAGAACCGGTCGGCCGCCTCGTCGTTGGTCTGCTCCTCGGCGGCTTCGTCATGGCTGCGGGCGGCCTCGTCCCAGCGGCCGTAGAAGAACGGCATGACGGCCTCGTCGAAGCCGGTCCGGCCCGTGAGCCAGGCCTCGAAGACGGGAAACGCCCGCGCGTACCACGGCTCGTCCGCCCGCAGGCGGGCCGCGGCCAGCCGGTCCTCGGGTGTCGTCCGCATGCCGAGGGCCGACGGATTGGGGGTGAGCAGGACGAGCCGCCGTATCCGGTGGGGGTGGCGGGCCGCGTAGAGCAGCGCGAGACTGGCGGACGCCGAGTGCGCGACCAGATCCATGTGCTCCAGGCCCATGTGGGCGCGCCATACCTCCACGTCGTCGACCATCCGGTCACAGCGGTAGGTCGCCGGGTCGTCCGGCACCGCGGAGTCGCCGGTGCCCCGCAGGTCGAGCAGGGCCAGGCGGCGGTGGGCGGTCAGCCCGCCCAGGTCACCGAGGTAGGCCGAGGCGCGCATGGGTCCGCCGGGCAGCACCGCGAGGGTCTCGCCCGCACCCCGCAGGTGGTAGGCGAGCCGGGTTCCGTCGGCTGCGGTGAAGGTCGGCATGCGGATGATCATCCTGGTTCGCCCGCCCGAGCCGCAACACTCTTTCGGGCGGGGGACCGGCTCGGCCCGGTCGGCGGGCTCACAGCGCGATGGGCCGGTAGGCCAGTATCTCGTCGACGATCCGCTCCGGCGAGGCGTCCACGAGGTGGGCGGGCGGGTGGAAGATCAGGTCGCGGGACCGGGGGTGGGCGACGTTGGCCTCCAGCACCAGCAGGTAGTGGTCGGTGTCGGGATCTCCTGGTGCCGCCATGATCCGGCGGACGATCTCGCCCAGTTCCGCGCGGGTGACGTCCGGCACGCGCGGCCATGCCGGGCGCGCCGCCTCCAGGGCGAACGCCTCCGGACCACCGGCCGCGGCGCAGTTCACAAAGGCGGACGGCCCGTACGCCTTCCCGGTCGCCGCGTTGAAGGCGTCGATCGCCCGCTGCCCCGCCTCGGCGTCCTCGTGCAGCAGGTTCTCGATCCGCTCGATCTCCTCGCCCAGTTCCGCCGACCGCTCGGCCGGCACGGGCGCGGGCAGCAGTTCCCGTCGCAGTTCCACATGCCCATTCTGTGAGACGCCGCCGAGAAAATCCGGGCGGACCCCTTGTCTGGAGACGGATGGCCTGAATTACTGACCCGAACAGAGCGACCGAATGATCGGTCGTCCGGAATGTGCGGATGGTGAGGGAGACGTCCCGATGGCAGATGCGACGGACCTGCTCGACGCGGGCGAGCGGCTCGGCCCCGAGGAGCTGCGTGCGCTCCAGCTGGAACGGCTGCGTGCCTCGCTGCGACATGCCTACGACCATGTGCCCTTCTACCGGGACTCGTTCGACAAGGCCGGCGTCCGCCCGGAGGACTGCCGCTCACTGGCCGACCTGGCGCACTTCCCGTTCACCGTGAAGGCCGACCTCCGCGAGCACTACCCGTACGGCATGTTCGCCGTGCCCCGAGAGCGCATCCGCCGCCTCCATGCCTCCAGCGGCACCACGGGCCTGCCCACGGTGGTCGGCTACACGGACAACGACCTCTCGGTGTGGGCCGACATGGTGGCGCGGTCGATCCGGGCTGCGGGCGGGCGGCCGGGTGACATCGTGCATGTGGCCTACGGCTATGGGCTGTTCACCGGCGGCCTGGGCGCCCACTACGGTGCCGAACGCCTGGGCTGTACGGTCATCCCCGCGTCCGGCGGCATGACCGCCCGTCAGGTCCAGCTGATCCGGGATCTGGAACCCGGCGTCATCATGGTCACGCCGTCGTACATGCTGACGCTGCTCGACGAGTTCGAGCGGCAGGGCGTGGACCCGCGCGGCACCTCGCTGCGGGTCGGTGTCTTCGGCGCCGAACCGTGGACCGAGGAGATGCGGCGCGAGATCGAGGAGCGGTTCGCGATCGACGCCGTCGACATCTACGGGCTGTCCGAGGTGATGGGCCCAGGGGTCGCCCAGGAGTGCGTCGAGACCAAGGACGGCCTCCATGTGTGGGAGGACCACTTCTTTCCGGAGGTCGTCGACCCGATCACGGGCGAGGTGCTGCCGGAGGGTGAGCGGGGCGAGCTGGTGTTCACCTCGCTCACCAAGGAGGCCATGCCGATCGTCCGGTACCGGACGCGGGACCTGACCCGGCTGCTGCCCGGCACGGCCCGCGTGTTCCGGCGGATGGAGAAGGTCACCGGCCGCAGTGACGACATGGTGATCCTGCGCGGGGTCAATCTGTTCCCGACCCAGATCGAGGAGATCGTGCTGCGCACCCCCGGCGTGGCGCCGCACTTCCAGCTGCGCCTGACTCGGGAGGGCCGCCTCGACGCGCTCACCGTGCGCGCCGAGGCACGCCCCGGCGCGACGCCCGAGGTGCGGGAGGCGGCGGCCCGGTCCATCGCCACGGCGGTGAAGGACGGAGCCGGTGTGTCGGTGGACGTGGAGATCGTGGAGCCGGAGACGCTGGAACGGTCCGTGGGCAAGGTCCGCCGGATCGTGGATCTGCGGCCGCGCTGACGATCGGGGACACCCGGGTGGTTCACCCGGCGTCCACGGTGTCCTCGGCCCGGGCCGGACGGACCGAGCCCGCCCGGGCCCGGGTGCGGGTGGTCGTCCGCCGGCCGAGGGCCCACACCAGCAGACCGGCCAGCGGCAGCACCGTGCCGAGGGCGCAGACGCCGGTCCAGCCGTAGGCGGTGTGCAGTGCCCCGGCGACGGCGGAGGAGAGGGCGCCGCCGGCGAAGACCGTGGTCATGAAGACCGTGTTGATGCGGGCGCGGGCATCGCCGCGCAGCGCGTAGATCCCGTGCTGGCTGAGCACCTGGTGGCACTGCACGGCGAAGTCCAGCAGCACCGCGGCCAGGGCGAGCAGCGGCACGCTCCGGTGTCCCAGGGCTGCGAGCAGGAACATGGAGGAGGCGAGCAGCAGGGCAGCGCCACTGGCGGCACGGCCGTGGCCGCGGTCGGCGATCCGGCCGGCGATCGGTGCGGCGGCCGCGCCGCCCGCGCCGACCAGCGCGAAGAGCGCGATCCGGGCCTGGCCGAAGTGATGTTCGTCGATCAGTTCGTAGGCGATGGCCGTCCAGAACGTGGTGAACGCCCCGAACATGCTCGCCTGGCACAGGGCCCGGCGGCGCAGGGCGGGCTCACGCCGCACCAGCTCGCCGAGGCTCGCCAGCAGCGCGCGGTAGCCCGCCGTGTGGTCCGGTGCGCGTTGCGGCAGCATCCGGTGCAGGACGGCGGCGAGGCCGAGCATCAGGGCCGCCGAGATCACGTAGATCGCCCGCCAGCCCAGCAGGCCGGCGATCAGGCTCGCCGCGGTACGGGCGAGCAGGATGCCGGTCAGCAGGCCGCTCATCACCTGGCCGACGGCCTTGCCGCGCCGCTCGGGCGGGGCCAGGTGCGCCGCCAGCGGCACCAGTATCTGCGCGACGACCGACGTCGTCCCCACCAGCACGGAGACGGCGAGGAACATGCCGAACACCGGGCTTGCCGCGGCCAGCAGCAGCGCGGTCGCCGTCACGAGCAGCGTCCGTGTCGCCAGCCGGCGGTTCTCCACCAGATCGCCGAGCGGCAGGACGAACAGCAGGCCCAGGGCGTAGCCGGCCTGGGTCAGCGTCACCACCGTCGCGGCCGGGCCCTGGCCCACGCCGAAGGAGCGGGCGACGAGTTCGAGCAGGGGTTGCGCGTAGTAGAGGTTGGCCACGGTCAGTCCGCACGCCACTGCCATGACCAGGGTCAGTGCGGGACTCATCCGCTGCGGTGCGACCGCTGTGGGCGCACTCACCAGTTGACGCATCGTTCACGCCTTCCTTCCGGGGTTGCGGCCACAACGCTAGGAAGGGGGCGGCGGGCGAAGAAGGGTGTGCTGCACCCTGTCCCGGCCAGGGTGCAGCACACCCAGGCGGAGCGGTCCTCCCGGCGGTACGGTTACTGCCATGACGAGGGCAAACGAGCTGGGCGACTTTCTGCGCGCCCGTCGCGACCTGGTCTCCCCCGCGCAGGCGGGCCTGCCGTCGCACACCTCCCGCCGGGTCAAAGGCCTGCGCCGGGAGGAGGTGGCGCTGCTCGCCGGGGTCAGCACCGACTACTACACCCGCCTCGAACAGGGCCGTGAACGGCATCCCTCGGAGCAGGTGCTCGGTGCGGTCGCCCGCGCCCTGCACCTCGACGAGCCCGCCGCCACGCACCTGTTCCGGCTCGCCCAGCCCGGGCAGCGGGCCGCCACCGCTCCGGTGAGCACCGTCAGCCCCGAACTGTCGCGGCTGATGGACCACTTCCTGGGCCTGCCGGCCTGCGTCGTAGGACCCGCGCTGGACTTCCTGGCCGCCAACCCGTCGGGGAGGCAGCTGTTCAGCGACTTCGCCCGGATGGACAACCAGCTGCGGATGCTGTTCCTCGACCCCGTCGGCCGCCGCTTCTACCGGGACTGGGAGCGCGCCGCCCGCGGCATGGTCAGCAACCTGCGCGCGCAGGCCGCCCCTTACCCCGACGATCCGCGCATCGCCCAGGTCGTCGGTGAACTCTCCCTGCGCAGCCCGGCCTTCGCCGGTCTGTGGGCCCGCTACGACGTACGGCCCTGCACCAGCGACGACAAACCGCTGTGGCACTCGCAGGTCGGCGAGATGTACCTGCACTACGAGTCGTTCACCGTCGCCAGCGCTCCCGGCCAGCGGCTGCTGGTCTACTCCGCCGAACCCGGTACCCCGAGCGCCGACGCCCTCGTCCTGCTGCGCACCCTGGCCGACGACGCCCGTACCGCTCGTCCCC
This sequence comes from Streptomyces sp. NPDC007971, assembly GCF_042958635.1. Lineage (NCBI taxonomy): Bacteria > Bacillati > Actinomycetota > Actinomycetes > Kitasatosporales > Streptomycetaceae > Streptomyces > Streptomyces sp. NPDC007971. Next base: position 376,299 of record NZ_JBIBJK010000003.1, on the reverse strand, counting down.
CGCGTACGGGGTCCGGGGCATCCACCGCGACCACGGCCTGACGGCGGGCAAGGCCCTTCGCCCCCTCCGGCCGCGCGCGGTGGCCGGTCAGGCCGCCGGGACGGGGATCAGCCGGTAGGCGTCCCCGTGGGTGACCACGCGGCCGGCGGTGGGCGGCGCGAAGTGGGTGCCGAGGACGAGTGCGTCCGTGTCGGCCAGGGATCCGAGCAGCCTGCGCCGCGAGGCCTCGGACTCCTGCGGGTCGATGTCCACGCAGGCTCCGATGGCGGGATGGGCGAACTGGACCGGATGGTGGATGCAGTCGCCGGTGATCAGCGCCTTGTGCCCCTTGCTGGTGAGCTCGACGGCGAGGTGGCCGGGGGTGTGGCCGGGGGTGGGCGTCAAACGCAGGCCCGGGGCGATCTCGACGCCCTCGGCCGGGACGTCGACGAGGTCGAGCAGTCCGGCCTGCTCGACCGGGATCACGGAGTCGCGGAACATCTGCCTGCGCGCCTCCTCCATGTCGTACGCGGCCCAGAACTCCCGCTCGATGCGCGAGGTGAGGTGGCGGGCATTGGGGAAGGTGGGGACCCACGCGCCGTTGACCTCCCGCGTGTTCCAGCCGACGTGGTCGGCGTGCAGGTGGGTGAGGATCACCAGGTCGACGGAGTCCGGCGCGAAGCCGCCGGCCGTGAGGCGCTCCAGGAAGTCGGTCCTCAGGTCGTGCCAGGCCGGGTTGGCCCGTTCCTTGCCGTTGCCGACGCCGGTGTCCACGAGAACGCGCAGCCCGTCCACCTCGAAGGCGAAGCTGTGGCTGTCGATGCGCAGAACGCCCTCGTCGTCGGCGAAGTCGGGGCGCAGCCAGTCCTCGCCGGTCACCACCTCGGGCGTGGCGTCGGGCAGCAGCCACGCTCCGGTCGGGGGCGGCAGGAGGACCTCGTCGACGCGGTGGACGGTCACGTCGCCCACGGTCCAGGAGGGGAGCTGTACGGCGGGGGAGGTCTGCATGGTCCCTCGTCTCCTTGTTCTCTTCGGCTGCTCACTTCAGCAGAGGTGATCTTCTGCGGGGTGGGTTGCCCCACGCCCCGACCCTCCCGCTTAACGCAATGCATTTGCTTTTAAGGCACGGTAGAACCTACAGTCCACTAAAGCAAACCGTTAGCTTTTGGCTCGGGATCTTCCGCCGCCCGGCCCTGCCCAGGAAGGAACACCCATGCCCGCCATGGACATCACGCCACCGGAGGCGGCCCGCTGGGCCGCCCGTGCCGGACTCCCCCTGCCCGCCGACCGTCACACGGCGGTCGCAGCGACCGCCCACCACATCCAATCCGTCGTCGCGGTCCTGCGGGAGCTGGACTTCGGGGACACGGCGCCCGCCGGCGCCTACCGTGCGGGAGAGGGGAAGCACGATGCAGCCGTATGAGCTGTCCGTCGCCGCCGCCGCGGACGCGATCCGGGCCCGGCGGCTGTCCCCCGTCGAGCTGGTCGACTCGGTACTCGGCCGCATCGAGCAGGTCGAGCCGGACCTCGGCGCCTATGTCACGGTCACCGCGGAGCAGGCACGCCGGGCGGCCCGCAAGGCCGAGCACGATGTGGCACACGGCCGCCACCGGGGACCCCTGCACGGCGTCCCGATGGGCCTGAAGGACCTGATCGACGTCGCCGGCGTGGGCACCACGGCAAGCTCCCGGGTCCGCGCCGACCACCGCGCCGAGGCCGACAGCACGGTCGCCGCGCGCCTGACGGAGGCCGGCGCGATCCTGGTCGGCAAGACGCACACCCACGAGTTCGCCTACGGACTGACCACCCCGCAGACCAGCAACGCCTGGGACCGCAGCCGGGTCGCCGGCGGCTCCAGCGGCGGGTCCGCCGTCGCCGTCGCCTCGGGTACGGCGACCTTCGCCCTGGGCACCGACACGGGCGGATCGATCAGGGTGCCCGCCGCGCTCAACGGGGTCGTCGGGCTCAAGCCGACCTACGGCCTCGTCCCCCGCCACGGCGTCACGTCCCTGTCCTGGTCGCTGGACCACGTCGGTCCGATCACCCGCACCGTCGAGGACGCGGGCCTGGTCCTGACCGCCCTGGCCGGGCACGACCCGCGCGATGCGGCCTCGGTGGCCGCCCCCGCGGCGGACTACCGGCCGGGCGCGGGCACGGACCTGACGGGGCTGCGGATCGGCCTGCCCCGCACCCACTATTTCGACCACGTCGACGCGGAGGTGGAGGCCGCCGTCCGGCACGCCGTGGGGCAACTGGAGACTCTCGGCGCACGGCTCGTCGAGGTCGACATCCCGATGACCCGCTACCTCCAGGCGACCCAGTGGGGGCTGATGGTCCCCGAGGCCACGGCCTACCACGAAGGCACCCTGCGGACGGTCCCCGAGCTGTACGGGACGGACGTCCGCATCCTCCTGGAGGCCGGCGAGCTGATGACCGCCGGGGACTACCTGCGCGCCCAGCGGTCCCGGACGCTGATGCGGCGGGAATGGGCCCGCATGATGGAGGAGGCCGACGTGATCGCCGCCCCGACGGTCCCGGCGACCGCGGTGGGGGCCGGCGAGCAGACGATCACCTGGGCCGACGGCACGCCCGAGAGCGTCTCCGACGCCTATGTGCGCCTTTCCGCCCCCGCCAACATCACCGGGGTGCCCGCCCTGTCCCTCCCGGTCGGGCACGACGGAGCGGGCCTGCCGATCGGCATGCAACTGCTCGGCCGGCCCTTCGGGGAACGCGCACTCCTGCGGGTCGGCCACGCCTACGAACAGACACAGCCTGCCCGAGCGCTCGCGCCGGCGGTCTGAGAACGGCATGCGGCCCGGGGGGATCAGCGCACTGCAGCACGGGCCCCTAAACGCAATGATTGTGCTTTAAGGTGGTTTCATGAGCCGCAGACAGATGGCGCGTCCCGGCGGGCGCAGCGCCCGGGTCCAGGAATCGGTGCACAGCGCCGTCCGCGCACTCCTGTCGGAGGTGGGGCGCGACGCGCTGACGGTGCCGCTGGTGGCCCAGCGCGCAGGAGTCACCCCGTCGACGGTCTACCGCCGATGGGGCGACCTGCAGGAGTTGCTGTCCGACGTCGCGGTGGAGCACCTTCGGCCCGACACGTCACCCGAGGACCACGGCAGCCTGCGGTCCGACCTGACGGCCTGGGCCGAACAGTTCCTCGACGAGATGTCGTCACCCTCCGGCCGCGCCTACATCCGCGACGCCCTGCTCGGGGACCCGGACGGCAGCAACGCCGGAAGGTGCTCGGCCTACGCGGCCGAACAGATCGACGTCATCCTCGCCCGGGCGACCGGCCGCAGGGAGAACGTCCCCGGCGTCGAGACGGTCATGGACCGCGTCGTCGCCCCCTTCATGTACCGCATCCTCTTCCGCCCCGACGGGCTCGACCCCGTGTACGCGCAGCGGCTCGTCGACGAACTCCTCGGGGCGGCCGAGGAGGCCGGCCGGTGACGTGCCGGCCGGCCCGCACGGGCCTGCGCGGTCCTGGCGTTCCGCACCGCGGCATGCATCGACGTATCCCGAAACGTCGGCCGCGACCTATACTCCGGACGCATGACGGACATCGCCCCCTCCCCGGATCCTGACCTGGTCAGCGCGTTGCGGGCGCTGTCCAACCCGATGCGGCTGCAGATGCTGCAGTGGCTGCGCGAGCCCGAGCGGCACTTCCCCATGGAGACGGCGATCGCCGATCCGGCGGAGGTGGGTGTGTGCGTGAGCCACATCCAGGCGAAGGCGGGGCTGGCCCAGTCCACCGTGTCGGCCTACATGGCCGAACTGCAGCGCGCCGGCCTGGTGCGCGCGACCCGCGTGGGCAAGTGGACCCACTACCAGCGCGACGAGCAGCGCATCGCCGGCCTCGTCACGACACTCGGCCAGACGCTCTAGCCGACCGCCCCGCCGGACGCCGCCGAGCCACGTCGAGCCGCCGCGCCCGACACTCGCGAGCCACGTCGAGCCGCACCGCCCCACGCCCACGAGCCGAACCAACCGCACCGCCCGACGCGCCGGCCGCGTCCAGCCACGCCGAAGCCGCCCCCGGGTCACTCCTTGCACTCATATCGAGATTCTGCGATATTTCGATCGAGCGATGCGATTGCATCCACCTCCGATCCGGCGACGGTCGGTCCTCGGCCCCGCTTCGATCGAACAGGGAATCCAGTGAAGGAGCGCACGATGACCGGCGGGAAGCATCCGGACCTCGGCACGTTCGGGATCTACACCTTCGACTTCGAGCACCAACCGGCCGCGGCGATCAGGGACTCGGTCCAGGAACTGGAGGAGCTGGGCTGGCCGGCGCTGTGGATCCCCGAGCTGCTCGGGCGGGACGCGTTCAGCCACGCCGGCTATCTGCTCGCCGCCACCGAGCGGATGAGCGTGGTCAACGGCATCGCACGCATCTGGTCACGCGAGGCGCGCTGGACCCACGGTGCCGCCCTGCTGCTCGCGGACGCCTACCCGGGCCGGCACGTGCTCGGCCTCGGCTTCGGCGGTCAGCCGCGCCCGGGGGTCAAGCCGCTCGCCGCCATGTCCGCGTACCTGGACGAGCTGGACGCGGCGGACACGCCCAACCCCCGTCCCCGGATCCCGGTCCGGTGCCTGCTGGCCGCCTACGGCCCCCGGATGCTGGAGCTGGCCCGCGAGCGCGCCGACGGGGCCCAGACCTATCACGTGAACGTGGCCCACACCGCCCAGGCACGGCAGATCCTCGGGCCCGACGCCTTTCTGGCCGTCGAGCACGCGGTGCTCCTCGAGACCGATCCCGGCCGGGCCCGTTCCCTCGCCCGCGAGCATCTGCACGGTTACCTCGGTACCCCGTACAACCTGGCCAAGTTCCGCAGGCTCGGCTACACGGAGGAGGACCTCCTGGGCGGTGGCAGCGACCGGCTGGTGGACGACCTGGTGTTCTGGGGCGACCTGGAGACCGTCGTACGGAAGCTGCGGGGCCACGCCGAGGCGGGCGCCGATCATGTGGCGGTGCAGGTGATCGGTGTCGAGCCCGGCACCTCGGCGCTGCCGCAGTGGCGCCGGCTCGCCGCCGCCCTGCTGCCCGGCGCGGCCGGCGTCAGCCGCTGAACCGCTCGCGCAGCTCCCGCTTGAGGATCTTCCCGCTGGCGTTGCGCGGCAGCGCGTCCACGAAGAGCACGCGCTTGGGCGCCTTGAAGGGCGTGAGCTTGTCGCGCACATGGGTGACGAGCTGTTCCCCCGTCACCTCGCCGCGCCTGACGACGACCGCCGTGACGGCCTCGATCCACCGCTCGTCGGGCAGGCCGATCACGGCGGCCTCGGCGACGGCCTCATGGGTGTAGAGCGCGTCCTCCACCTGGCGGGAGGCCACCAGCACGCCACCGGAGTTGATGACGTCCTTCACCCGGTCGACGATGGTGAAGTAGCCGTCCGCGTCCCGCACGGCCAGGTCGCCCGAGTGGAACCAGCCGTCACGGAAGGCCTCCTCGGTCTCCTCGGGCTTGTTCCAGTAGCCCTCGCACAACTGCGGTGAGCGGTAGACGATTTCACCGGTCGTGCCGTCGGGCACGTCCTCGCCTTTGTCGTCGACCACCCGGGCGTCCACGAACAGGACGGTCCGGCCGCAGGAGTCCAGCCGGCCCTCGTGCTCGTCGGGCCCCAGCACCGTGGCCAGGGGGCCGATCTCGCTCTGCCCGAAGCAGTTGAAGAAGGCCAGTTCGGGCAGGCGTTCACGCAGGCGACGCAGCACCGGCACAGGCATGATCGAGGCGCCGTAGTAGGCCTTGCGCAGACCGCTCAGGTCCCGCGTGGCGAAGTCGGGCCGGTTCGCCAGGCCGATCCACACGGTGGGCGGTGCGAACAGGCTGTCCACGCGGCCCGCTTCGACGAGGTCGAACAGGCGGTCCCCGTCGGGGGCGTCCAGGATGATGCTGGTCGCGCCGACGGCGAGGTAGGGCAGCAGGAACACGTGCAGCTGCGCCGAGTGGTACAGCGGCAGCGCGTGCACGGGCCGGTCGCCGGCGCTCAGGTCGAGAGCCGTGATCGCGCTCAGGTACTCGTGCACCAACGCCCGGTGGGACATCATCGCGCCCTTGGGCAGGGCGGTGGTACCGGAGGTGTACAGCAGTTGCACCAGGTCCTCGGTGCGCGCCTCGGGCGCGTCGCAGGGCGGCGCCCCGGCCAGCCGGGCCAGGAAGGAGTCGTCGGTGTCCCGCAGCGGGAGCACCCGTACCTGCTCCGGCAGCCGGCCGGCGAGGTCCGGGTCGGCGAGGACCACCGTGCTGCCCGACTGGCCGACGATGTACGCCAGGTCGTCGCCGGTCAGGTTCTGGTTGACCGGCACGTGGACCAGCCCCGCGCGGGCGCAGGCGAGGAAGGCGATCAGGTAGGCGTCGGAGTTGTGCCCGTAGGTGCCGACCCGGTCACCCGGGGCGAGCCCCTCGGCAAGGAGGAGGCCCGCCGCGCGGGAGACGGCGTCGTCGAGTTCCTGGTACGTCCAGCTGCGCTCGCGGTACTCCACCGCGACCCGTGCCGGGGTGCGCCTGGCGCTGCGCCGCAGCACCCCGTCGACCGTGCTGCCGTGTCCCTGCGTCATGAAAGCCGATCCTCGGCCCACCGGCAGGCGCAGGTCAAGCACCGTCACACCAGCCGGGTGCGGCCCTCCCAGTACGGATCCCGCAGCCGCCGCTTGTACAGCTTGCCGTTGGGGTCACGGGGCATCTCGGCGATGAAGTCGACGCTCTTGGGCCGCTTGTACCCGGCGAGCCGCTGCGCACAGTGGTCGAGCAGCGCCGTGGCGAGGTCGGGCCCCGGCTCGTGCCCGGGGGCCGCTTCCACGACGGCCTTGACCTCCTCGCCCCAGTCGTCGTGCGGAATGCCGAAGGCGGCGGCGTCGGCGACGGCGGGGTGGGCGAGCAGGGCCGACTCGATCTCGGCGGGGTAGATGTTGACCCCGCCGGAGATGATCATGTCGATCTTGCGGTCACGGAGGAAGAGGTAGCCGTCCTCGTCGAGGTAGCCGAGGTCGCCGACGGTGAAGAAGTCGCCGATGCGGTTCTTGCGGGTCTTCGCCTCGTCCTTGTGGTAGGAGAATCCGCCGGTGCTCATCTTCATGTAGACGGTGCCGAGCCGGCCCGGCGGGAGGCGGTTGCCGTCGTCGTCGAAGACCGCGAGTTCGCTGATGGGCCAGGGCTTGCCGACCGTGCCGGGCTTCTTCAGCCAGTCCTCGGCGGTGGCGAAGGCTCCGCCGCCCTCGCTCGCCGCGTAGTACTCCTCCACGCAGTGCCCCCACCAGTCGATCATGGCTCGCTTCACATGGTCGGGGCAGGGGGCGGCGCCGTGGATGGCGTGCTGCATGGACGAGACGTCGTACCGGTCCTTCACCTCGTCCGCAACGGCCAGCAGGCGGTGGAACTGGGTCGGGACCATATGGGTGTGGGTGCACCCGTGGGTGTCGATGAGACGGAGCATCTCCTCGGGGGTCCACTTGTCCATGAGCACCAGACGATGGCCGATGTGCAGGGACGCACCCGCGAACTGGAGGACGGCCGTGTGGTAGAGCGGCGAGCAGACGAGATGGACGTTGCCCTCGAACGGCCTGATGCCGAAGATGCCGAGGAAGCCGCCGAGGTAGGACTCCTCGGGAGGCTTGCCGGGCAGCGGGCGGCGGATGCCGCGCGGGCGTCCGGTCGTGCCGGAGGTGTAGTTCATGACCCAGCCGAGCGTGCGGTCGGCGGGCGCGGATGCGGGCTGTCCGTCGAGGAGTTCGGGGTACGGCCTGAAGCCCGGGACCGTGCCGACCGCGTAGCGGTGGGTGGCCGGCAGACCGGCCTCGTCGGCGGCCTCGCGGGCCGGCGCGGCGAAGCGCTCGTGGGCGATGAGCACCTTGGCGCCGGAGTCGGCGACGATCCAGGCGATCTCGGGGCCGACCAGGTGGTGGTTGACGGGGACGAGATAGAACCCGGCCTGGCTCGCGGCCAGGTAGGCGGTGAAGAACTCGACGCCGTTGGGCAGGACGACCGCGAAGGCGTCGCCCCGCTCCAGGCCCGCCGCGCGCAGCCCGTGGACGAGCCGGTTGGCTGCGGCGTGCAGGCGTCCGGCGGTCCACTGCTCGCCGTCGGGGGCGATCAGGACGGTACGGTCGGGATCCTGGGCGGCCTGGGCCCAGAATCCGGCGGGGGGTGTGCTCACGACTGGCCGCTCCTTCCGGCGATGCGGTTGATGCGGTCGACGGCCTGCTCGAAGCCGCGGGTGAGGTCGTCGAAGACGGCCTGGACACTGCGTACGCCGGTCATCCGGCCGACGATCTGACCGACGGGGGTGCCGAGCAGCGGCTCGACCTCGTACTTCTGGATGCGGGAGACCGCCTCGGCGACCAGCAGGCCCTGCAACGGCATGGGCAGCGTGCCGGGCCCGGCGGGGTCGTCCCAGGCGTCGGTCCACTCGGTGCGGAGCTGGCGGGCGGGCTTTCCGGTCAGGGCGCGGGAGCGGACGGTGTCCCCGGACCCGGCGGCGAGGAGTTTGCGGGTCAGGGCGGGCGAGTGGAGATCGGCTTCGGTCGTGGTCAGCCACAGGGAGCCCAGCCATGCACCCTGGGCGCCGAGGGCGAGGGCGGCCGCCACCTGCCGGCCGCTGCCGATGCCTCCGGCCGCCAGCACGGGCAGCGGGTCGACCGCCTCGACGACCTCCGGGGTCAGCACCATGGAGGCGATCTCCCCGGTGTGGCCACCGGCTTCGTAGCCCTGCGCCACGACGATGTCGATGCCGGCCTCCTGGTGCTTGCGGGCGTGCCGGGCGCTGCCGGCGAGCGCGGCGACCAGGACGCCCCGGTCGTGGGCGCGGGCGACGACGTCGGGGGGCGGGGAGCCGAGGGCGTTGGCGAGCAGCCGGATCGGGTAGTCGAAGGCGACGTCGAGCTGGCTGCGGGCGACCTGTTCCATCCACCCGGTGATGCGCCACCCGGAGGCCTCGCCCTCGGCCAGTTCCGGTACCCCGTGCTGGGCAAGGGTGTCGCGCACGAACTGCCGGTGCCCCGGCGGGATCATCGCCTCGACGTCCGCCTCGGAGACACCCTCCACCTTCTTCGCGGGCATCACCACGTCGAGCCCGTAGGGGCGGCCGCCGACGTGTGCCTCGATCCAGTCGAGGTCCCGTTTGAGGTCGTCGGGGGCGGTGTAGCGGACCGCGCCGAGCACGCCGAAGCCGCCGGCCCGGCTGATGGCCGCGGCGACGGCGGGGAACGGCGTGAAGCCGAAGACGGCGTGCTCGATTCCCAGTTTCCTGCTCAGCTCCGTCTGCATGGGCGCAGGATGCCGCAGTCGCCCGGACGACGGAAGACCTTTTCTGATGCTCCGTCAGATCCATGTTCCCGGACGGCCCGCACGCCTCATTGACACATGCCGCGGCCGACAGGACAGTTTCACGATGACCGATGAGGTGGTTCCAGGACTCACCCGCCGTCAGCTGGGCGCCCTGACCGTGGCCGGCGCCCTCGCCCTCGCTCCGCTGCCCGCGGGTCCGGCCGAAGCCGCGCCCGCCTCCGGCGGCCGCGGTCCCACCCTGCGCCACGGCTCGCCCGAACGCGCCGGACTCGTCGCGGCCCATCTGCGCGGGCTCGTCACCGATGCCGAGGCGTTCCTCGGTCCCTCCCCCACGCACCCCTGGTACGCGGGGGCCGTCCTGCTCGCCGGGCGCGGCGGCACCGTCGCGCTGCACCGGCCGATCGGCACGGCGGTGCGCTATGCGGGATACGACGAGAGGACCGACACCGGCATCGAGTTCCCGCCCGCCCGGCAGATCACGATGGCCCAGGACACCGTCTTCGACCTCGCCTCCCTCTCCAAGCTCTTCACCTCGCTGCTCGCCGTGCAGCAGCTGGAGCGGGGCGCGCTGGAGCTGGAGGCGGCCGTCGCCTCGTACGTCCCGGAGTTCGGCCGGGCCGGCAAGGAGCGGATCACGGTCCGTCAGCTCCTCACCCACACCTCGGGGTTCCGCGCCTGGCTCCCCCTCTACAACGCGCCGACGCACGAGGAGATGCTCCGCCTCATCTGGAACGAGGCCCCGCTCAGCCCGCCCGGGACGGCCTACCTCTACTCGGACCTCAATCTGATCTCCCTCCAGCTCGTCCTGGAGAAGATCACCGGCCGCCCGCTCGACGTCCTGCTCCGTGAGGACATCACCGCCCCGCTCGGCCTGACGCGCACCCGGTACAACCCGCCCGCGTCCTGGAAGCCGAAGATCGCCGCGACGGAGGACGCCCGCCCGCCCTGGTCGGGGCTGGACCGGGGGCTCGTCTGGGGCGAGGTGCACGACGAGAACGCCTTCGCCCTCGGCGGGGTCGCGGGTCACGCGGGGGTGTTCTCGTGCGCCTGGGACCTCGCCGTCCTCGGCCGCACGCTGCTCAACCGGGGTACGTACGGCCGTGCCCGCATCCTGCGGCCGGAGTCGGTGGACCTGATGTTCACGAACCTCAACACCGCCTTCCCCGGCCACGACCACGGGCTCGGCTTCGAGCTCTACCAGCACTGGTACATGGGCGCGATGGCAACCCCGCGCACCGCGGGTCACACCGGCTTCACCGGTACCTCTCTCGTGCTGGACCCGACGACGGACTCCTTCCTCGTCGTGCTGGGCAACTCCGTTCATCCGGTGCGCACCTGGCGGTCCGGGTCCGCGCCCCGGGTCGCCGCGGGCACCCGCCTGGCCCGCGCCGTTCCGGTGCGCCCGGCGCTCGGCCGTACCGCCTGGTTCTCCGGAACGGCCGACGCCACCGCCGCGACCCTCGCCCTGCCCGCGGTCGACACGTCGCCCGGTGCCGCCCGGCTGCGCTGTGCGCTGTGGTGGGACACCGAGCCCGGCTCGGACCTCCTCGTCCTGGAGGCCACCACGGACGACGGCACCACCTGGCAGCCGGTGCCGTTCACGACCGAGCGCCGCGGCGAGGAGCCGCAGGAGCACCCCTCGGGTTCGGTGACCGGCTGGTCCGGCCGCGTCTGGCACCGACTGACCGCCGGACTGCCCGCCGCCCGGCGGCTGACCGTGCGCTGGCGGTACAGCACGGACCGGCTGTACGTCGGCCGTGGCGCCTACGTCGACGCCTCGCGCATCGAGGCGGGCGGCGAGACCGTCTTCGACGAGGCGCGACCGGCGGACGCGGCACGGATCGAGGCGGTGGGGTGGAGGATCTCGGCCGACTGAAGTCCGCCGCCCTGGCCCACGGTGGACCGCCGCCTCGGCGGCCGAGGTCCGCCGCCTGCGTCGCCCCCCGCCCGCTATGCCTCCAGCACCGCCATCGCCGCGTTGTGCCCCGGCACCCCGCTCACCCCTCCGCCGCGCACCGCGCCCGCGCCGCACAGCAGGACGTTCCCGTGCCGGGTCTCCACGCCCCAGCGCCCGGTGCCTTCCTGGGCGTACGGCCAGGACAGCTCCCGGTGGAAGATGTTCCCGCCCGGCAGCCTGAGGTCGCGTTCGAGGTCCAGCGGGGTCTTCGCCTCGATGCAGGGGCGGCCGTCGGCATCCGTGGCCAGACAGTCCGTGAGGGGTTCGGCGAGATGGGCGTCGAGCTGGGCGAGGGTGGACTTCAGCAGTTCCTCACGGACGGCGTCGTTGTCCCGGTCGAAGAGCCGCGCGGGGGTGTGCAGGCCGAAGAGGGTGAGCGTCTGGAAGCCCTGCGCCACCAGGTCCGGGCCGAGAATCGTCGGGTCGGTGAGCGAGTGGCAGTAGATCTCGGAGGGCGGGGCGGCGGGCAGCTCACCGGCGGAGGCCTGGGCGTGGGCGACGGCCAGTTGCTCGTAGCCCTCGGCGATGTGGAAGGTGCCGGCGAACGCCTCGCGCGGGTCGACGGAGGCGTCCCGCAGCCTCGGCAACCGCTTCAGCAGCATGTTCACCTTGAGCTGGGCGCCCTCGGCGGGCGTCGGGGGTTCCTCTCCGGTCAGCGCGGCCAGCGCCTGCGGGGAGGCGCCCACCAGGACGTGCCGGGCGGTGGCGACGCCCTCGCCGTCGGGCGTCCGGTAGGTCACTTCCGCGGTGCGCCCGTCCGTCTCGATCCGGTCGGCCTCATGGCCGGTGGCGATCACCGCGCCCGCCTCACGGGCCGCGGCGGCCAGGGCGTCGGTGAGGGCGCCCATGCCCCCGACCGGCACGTCCCAGGCTCCCGTTCCGCCGCCGATCACGTGGTAGAGGAAGCAGCGGTTCTGCCGCAGGGAGGGGTCGTGGGCGTCGGCGAAGGTGCCGATGAGCGCGTCGGTGAGGACCACGCCCCGCACCAGGTCGTCGCTGAAGTTCTCCTCGATCGCGACGCCGATCGGCTGCTCGAACAGGGTGCGCCAGGCCTCCTCGTCGTCGATGCGGCGGCGCAGCTCGTCACGGGTGGGCAGCGGTTCGGTGAGGGTCGGGAAGACCCGCCGGGCGACCTCGCCGGTCATGGCGTACAGGCGCTGCCAGGCCTCGTACTCGCGCTCGCCGCCGGTCAGCCGGGCGAAGGCCTCACGGGTGCGCTGTTCGCCGCCGCCGACCAGAAGTCCGGTGGGGCGGCCGCCGCGGTCCACGGGGGTGTACGAGGAGATGGTGCGGCTGCGGACGCTGAATTCCAGCCCGAGATCGCGCACGATCTTCTGCGGGAGCAGGCTGACCAGGTACGAGTAGCGCGACAGCCGGGCCTCCACGCCGGCGAACGGGCGGGTGGAAACGGCCGCGCCGCCGGTGTGGTCGAGCCGTTCCAGCACCAGCACGGACCGGCCGGCCCGGGCCAGATAGGCGGCGGCGACCAGGCCGTTGTGCCCTCCGCCGACGATGACGGCGTCGTATGTCCGGGATCCCTCGAGTGCGGTCATGGTTCTTGGTAACACGGGATGATCTAGGTCGGCCAGAGGACGGACGGCTGCGAGTACGGCGCGGCGAGCGCTCCCGCGGTGAGCGGGCCCGGCTCCGCCGGGGCGTCGGAGCCGGGTCCGTCCGGGCTCCATGCCGCCGAGCCGGTGCCGGTGCCGCCGACGGGGCGGCCGGTCCGGGGCGGGGCTCGTCTCAGCGGCCCCCCGCCGCCAGCTGCTGCCGCAGGACCGCCACCCTGCGGTAGAGCTCGACCGCCTCCGCGCCGCGACCGAGCTGTTCCAGGCAGTGGGCCTCGTCGTTGCGGCTGGCGAGGGTGTCGGGGTGGTCGGCGCCGAAGACGCGCTCGCGTGCCGTGGCCACCCGCCGGTAGGCGCTGAGCGCGTCCGCCCAGCGGCCCAGCCAGCCCAGGGCGACGGCGACCTCCCGGCGGCTGACCAGCGTGTCCGGGTGGTCGGCGCCGAGGACGCGCTCACGCTGTGCGCACACGTCGCGGGCCTCGGCGAGTGCCTCCTCCCAGCGGCCGAGCCGGCCGAGGTTGACACCGAGGCCGTGGCGGGCGCGCAGCGTCTCGGGGTGGGTGGCACCGTGCACGCGGGTACGGTCCTCGATCAGGCCGCGGTACAGCAGGAGGGCGTCCGCGCTGCGGCCGAGGCGGCCCAGGCTGATGCCGGCCTCGTAGCGGGCGGCGAGTGTGTCCGGGTGGTCGGGGCCGAGGGTTCTGGCGCGCGCCTCGGCGACCTCGCGGTAGGTGTGCAGCGCCTCGCCCCAGCGGCCCAACTGGCCCAGGGCGTAGGCGACTTCGTAGCGGGTGACCAGGGTGTCGGGGTGCTCGGGCCCGAGCACCCGGGCGCGGGCGGCCGCCACGTCGTGGGCCATGCGGAACGAGTCGTCGAGCCGGCCGAGCCGGCTGAGGTTGAAGGCGAGGTTGTGGCGGCAGCGCAGGGTGTCCGGGTGATCCGGGCCGAAGACGCGCATCCGGGCGTCCAGCACCGAGGTGTAGCTCTGGTGCGCCTCGAAGTGACGGCCCAGTTGCCCCATGACGTAGGCCGTTTCCTGGCGGGCGGCGAGGGTGTCGGGGTGGTCGGGCCCGAGGACGCGTTCCCGGGCCGCGGCGACGTCCGCGTAGGCGCGCAGTGCGTCGGCGGCGCGGCCGGTGCGGCTGAGGGTGAAGGCGACCTCGTAGCGGCTGGCGAGGGTGTCGGGGTGGTCGGGGCCGAGCAGCGCGGCCCGCTCGGCGGCGACGGCCCGGTGGACCTCGCCCGCCTGGCCCCACCGGCCGCGCCGGGCGAGTCCGAGGCCCTGCTGGTGCCGTGCGGTCAGGGCGGCGGCTGCCTCGGACGACGGCCGGGGCAGCAGCGCGACCGCGGCGGCCGGGCCTGCGGTCCATGCGCCGGTCAGGGCGGCCCCGGCGTCCGGCGCGGCGGTGTACAGTCCGGCGCCGACCGCCTTGTGACCGGTGGTCATCCCCCGGGTCCAGGGCGGCAGGAGCCCCTCGCGGTGATCCGCCTCGGCGGGGCGCGGCCCGGGCGCCACGATCGTCGGCACATACCCGGACGCCCTTCGCTCCCCGGCCAGGCGGCGGCCCAGCTCGTGTGCGTCGCAGGGCCGCTCCTCGGGGTGTTTGGCCAGCAGGTCGAGGACGATGCGCTCGAAGCGGGCGGGCAGTTCGGGACGGTGCAGGCGCGGCGGACGCGGCGGGGTGTCGCGGTGTCCGATGAGGATCGCCCAGGCGTCGTCCAGGTCGAACGGCGGTACCCCGGTGGCGATCTCGTACAGGACACAGCCCAGTGAGTACAGGTCGCTGCGGTGGTCGACCCCGGATCCGCCGATCTGCTCCGGGGACATGTAGTGCGGGGTGCCCATCGCGACGCCGGTGCCGGTCAGCCGGGAGGTGAAGCCGATGCCGTGGCCGAGGCGGGCTATGCCGAAGTCGCAGATCTTCGCCGTGCCGTCGGCGAGCCGCACGATGTTGGCCGGCTTCAGGTCGCGGTGCACTATGCCCTGCTGGTGGGTGTAGGCGAGGGCGGAGGCGACCTGCTCGGCGATGTCGATCACGTCGTCCACGGGCAGCGGGTGCCCCTTGTTGTCCTCCAGGAGCCGGCTCAGGTCACGGCCCTCCAGCAGTTCCATGACCAGGTAGAGGACGCCGTCGTCCTCGCCGAAGTCGTGGACCACGGTGACGCCGCGGTGCGAGAGGGCGGCGGCCACTCTGGCCTCCCGCCGGAACCGTTCCTGCACGATCCGGTCGAAGGACGGGTCGTGGTGTGGGCCGAGCGGCTTGAGGCACTTGACCGCGACCTGCCGGCCGAGTGACTCGTCGCGGGCCCGCCACACCTCGCCCATTCCGCCCCGCCCGATCAGATCGAGCAGCCGGTACCGGCCCTGAATCAGCCTGTTCTCCCCCATCGCGCGCCGTCGCCCCCGTCGCCGTCCGCCCCGCCCCCTGGGGGACCCGGTCCCGGCGCCGTGGCCGCGCAGAACGCGGTCCGATCCGTGACACACCCCCCTGCTCGTCCAGTATGGCGGCCTATCGCCCCACTTTGTACGGTGCCGGTCGCGCACTCGGGCCGAGCCTCGCCATGGCCCGCAGGATGTGTTTGGGCGGCAGCTGCCAGCGCAGACGTGCAGGAATACGGCGCAACAGGGCGCCCGTCACCCGCAGCCGCCGGGTGACGACGGCGGGTGCGGGGGCCGGTCTGCCGTACAGCTCGTGGGCGTATGGAGGCAGAGAGGCGTACGCCAGCTGTGCCACGCGCCGCCAGAGCACCTCGCGCGCCGGTACAAGGAGGGGGTGCGTCGGCGGGCGGAGGAGGAAGTCGTCCACCTCGCGTGCCTCGGGCCCCGCGGCCAGCTCCGGCCGCACCTTCTCGAAGTAGGCGGCCATCTCGGCCAGAGCGGCCGGTACGGCGCCGGGGTCGAGGCCCACCAGGCGGGCGCTGACGCGGTGTTCGGCGAGGTAGCAGTCGGCCTGGGCGTCGGTGAGGGGGAATCCGGAGCGGCGCAGGACGTGCAGGTAGGAGTCGATCTCGGCGCAGTGCACCCACAGCAGCAGTTCGGGTTCGCCTATGCCGTAGCGCTCGCCGGTGGCGGGGTCGGTCGCCGTCAGCATGCGGTGGATCTTCCGCACCCGGGCGCCCGCCCGCTCGGCGGCTTCGGCGGTGCCGTACGTCGTGGTGCCGACGAAGTTCGCGGTGCGCATCAGCCGACCCCAGGCGTCGCGGCGGAAGTCGGAGTTCTGCAGGACGCCACGGACCGCACGCGGGTGCAGCGCCTGGAGGTACAGCGCGCGGACGCCGGCGATCCACATCATGGGGTCGCCGTGCATCTGCCAGGTCACCGAGGAGGGGCCGAAGAGGCCCGGGTCGCCCGTGTCAGTGCGGTCCACACCGGCAGTGTGTGCAGGCCCCGCGGCCGGCAGCAAGGCCCGCGCGCAGACCGCGGGCCGACCGATGTGCGTTCTCGCCACACGGAGGGACCGCGCGAAACGGTCACACCCCGGGTGCCGGCCGCCTACCGCCCACTACCCCCGCCGCCCGCCGCCTGCCGCCCGCCGTCTGCCGCCTGCCGCGAGGGGGGCAGGGCGGCGCGCCGTCGGCGTCCTCTCAGCCGCGCGGAGCCACGTACAGCGTCTGCGTACTGCGGCCGAGCGGACCTTTCTCGTCGTGCAGGGCGGACTCGGCCAGCCCGATGCCCGCTCCGTCCACCATCGACCGGGCGTCCAGGCAGACCCACTCGCCCTCGGGATGGCGGTGCAGGCCGACGGTGAGGTCGGGGTTGATGAAGACATAGCGGTGGAAGTCCAGTTCGGTGCTGACGCCGTTGCCCGAGTCGGCAGCCGTCAGCACACGACTGAGGGGGGTGATCTCCTCGCCCGCGACCAGGGGGACCCGCATGCGCATCCAGGCCGTGGCCGGGCCGCGTTCGAGGAACGAACCGGCGGTGAAGCGGATGTCCATGGCGGTGTGGTAGCCCTGGTCCCACGGGACGGGGAAGAACGGTTCCGGCTGCGCCTCCTCCGGCCCCGGCACCTGCCGGCCCGGCGAGACCGCCGGTACGGCATCCGGTGCCGCCTTCATCAGCAGGGCCGTCGCCCGCATCACTTCCTCGCCGCCGTCGGGTGCCAGACCGGCCTCGACGAGTTCGACGCTGCGCCCGGCCCGCAGCACGCGTGTGGTCACGGTCAGCGGCCGGATCGGGACGGGCCGCATGATCTCGAAGGTGAGCCGGGCGACCCGCAGGTCCGGACGTGCACCAGGCCGTTCCTCCACGGCCAGCCCCAGCAGGGCGGCCGCCGGTCCGGCGTGCTGGGAGTCGGGGTCCCAGGGCCCGCGGGTGCAGGCGGTGGGCAGGAAGCGGCCGGGGGCCTCCCGCTCGTAGAAGGCCTCGGCCTGCGACGTCGGCATTGCTGTCCTTCCCTGTCGCTCGGACTGTCCGCCACCCATGGTACTAAGCGCTTGCTCATTCGATGGGGGATCGGCCCCGCCAGGGCTTCACCCGCCCACGGGCCGGCCGGGAGAAGACTCCCTGGCGGGCGAGGGGCACTGCGACGACACCGCCACACGGCCCCGGCGGCCCGCCGGACGCAGCCGCCCCTCACCCGCTCCAGGACCCGTTCAGCGCATGGTGGTCAGAACTGCTCGACGAAGTACGGCTCGACCGTCATCCAGCCATTGCCCGACGCACCGTTCAGCCGGCCCGTGGAGTTCTTGGACAGGGTGTACCAGGACTCCACGTAGTCGGGGTCGTCGGTGAACCAGGAGTCGGGCATCGCGCTCAGGACCGCGTTGACCAGCGGGATGTAGGCGCCCTGGTCGGTGACGGTGAGCAGAGCCGTGGTGAGCGCCTGGGCCAGCGCCTTGTAGTTGGTGCCGTCGTCGTCCTCCATCATCACGACGTCGGCCAGGTTGTACTTGTAGTTGGACCAGTTCACCAGGATCTGGTTCGGGGAGTAGACGGTGTTGTCATAGTCGAGGTACGGCATGTCGACCGAGTCGACGCGTGCCTTGCCGTCCGTACCGAAGCCGGTCACCAGGGAGAACATCTCTGCGGCGCCCTTGAACCAGGGCTCCTCGTCGTCCTTCACCTCGACGGCTGTGACCTTGGTGGCCCACCAGCCCGCCGCCGCGGTGTTCGCGGACGCGGCGCCGGGCGCGTCGAGGCCCTTGTCCGCGAACGCCTTGTCCAGCACCGCCAGTCCGGCCCGGTGGGCCTTGGAGACGTCGACGTCCAGGATGTAGAGGGGACGCTCGGGCACCCGGGAGGTGGCCACGGCATGGGCGCGTCCCCGGCTGTCGTACGCCGTGAGAGCCCTGGCATGGTCGTCGGCCGCCGCGACGGCGACCCACGGGGTGACGCCGGCACTCAGGTGCCGACGCATGGCGGGCGCACCCAGGCGCAGGCGCAGCAGCGATCCGGTCGACGCGGGCAGGCCTTTGAGTCCCACGATGCGTCTGTTCGCGGCGGTGACCGAGGTGTGCAGATGTCCCGCCGCCGGCCCGTCGGCTCCGGCGGCCAGGTTCTGCAGGTCGACGTCTCGTGCGCCGAGCGCGGCCGAGCGCACCTGCGCCCGCCACTGCGGATTGCGGAGCGAGGAGGCCAGTGACCGCGCGACGGCCTGCTCGGTCTCGTGGACCGGGGACGGCCGGAACGCCGTGGGCCGGCCGCTCGTGTCCGCCGCCGTCGAGGCGGAGGCCGGCTGGGCCGCGCCGGCGGCTATGCACAACATCACGCCGATCAGGGCGCCACGTCGCTTCAATGCTCTGCTCACCATGCTCCTTCTGCTGTGGCTGCGGCCGCATCCTCATGGAGGGCGGCCGCAGGCCGGCGGTCGGCGGACCCGAGGGTTCTCGGGCGCCGTGTGCGATGAGGGCTTCACACCCCGCGTCCTGCCGAGAAGACGACAGCCCGGGTTGATGCGTTCATGACATTTCGGTGCTCCTCCGGTCGGCCGCAGCATGCTTCGACGTGGTGCGCGTACTGCTCCGGGCCGGCAAGGAACGCCGTCACCGGCCACGGTCCGCTTCCGTCGGCCGCGGCCGACGGATCGGAACCGAGTGGCTGAGTGGTTCAGTGGATCAGCCACTGATGCAGTGAAGCAGTCGGCGAAAGACCCGTCAACTCCCCTGTCGAACACACGTGTTGCCGCCCGTTGCGGCCCGGAGCCCCCGACCCCGCTCGGTGGCCCCGCCATGCCCGTGGGCTCGGCGCGAGGCCGCCCGACCGGCCGGGCGGCTCCTGCCTGTCAGCCGCCGACAAGGGCGACGAGCTTGATGAAGACCAGGTCCGGATCGGCGCCGAGATCCACGACTTCGTCGAGGTCGTCGACCTGGCGGTCGCCGGCCAGCACGAAGAAGCCGTTGGTCAGGAAGGCACGCTCGGCGATGTCGGCCTGGCGCTCCCAGTCGATGCGGCGGGGCTCACGGAGCCGGTAGCCGTTCAGCTCGGTCTCGGCGTCGTCGGGGCGGACGAGCCCGTTGAAGCGATGGCCCGGTCGGGCGTTGTGCCGGGCGACCTCCTCACGGACCCTGAGCCTGATCAGCTCCCGTACGGTCAGCCGTTCCGGCAGCCCGGCGACCTTCCACTCGGTGACCGGCCTGCCCGTCGCGGTCTCGTCCCGGAACGTCACGGTGGCCATCAGGCACCTCGCTTGATCTGCATGAGGATGGACTCGTCGGTGATCTCGGTGTCGGCGGCGAGCAGCATCGCCTTGCTGAGGACGAGGGAGAGCCGGTCGTCCTCGAACGGCAGGAACACCTTGCCGTCCCCCGTGCGCCGTGCCGGCACGATGCACAGATAGGCGGCATCCGGTTCCATCAGGATGTTGCCCGAGCCCAGATGGATCCGGTACGTGCGCAGATCGCCGCGGACGACCAGGAAGCGCCCGTCGAGCGTGCACCGGTCGGCGATCCTCAGGCGCGGCAGGATCCGCTGGAGGGCGTCGCGGCGCGCCGCGGCGCTCTCGGTCAGCTCGGCGAAGGAGGCCCGCTCCCAGTAGGCGCGCGCGGGACCGCCGTCGGCCCAGTCCGGGTCGGCGGCGATCGAGGTCACGCCCACGAAGAGGTCCACGTCGCGCATCGCCTCGCTGAACACCAGCGGGGGCACGTCGGCGAGCGGTGCCTCGCGCCAGGCGCCGCCCTCCGCGCGGCGGTCGAACCGCACCCGGTCGGTCGAGGCCAGTTCGTCCTCGCCCGCCCAGTCGGCCCAGGTGTGGAAGAAGCGGACCCGCCACTCCCCCGCAGCGAGGGTGCGCTCGGCCTCGTCGCCGTCCCCGTCGTCCCAGGGGCCGAGCCGGCCGCTCTTCCATCCCCGGGCCCGGAACAGGGCGAACATCGTGCGGTAGCGGACGAGGTGGGCCGCGAAGCGGTTGGAGTGGACGCGGGTCTCCTCCTCGGCCGGGGTGAGGAGGTAGATCTCGCGGAACGCCTGCTTGAACGGCTGCCGTATGCATCGCTCGATGAGCAGGTCCCGCCAGGCCCGCACGGCCTCGGGGGCGGAGCGGAGCGGGTGCCACAGCCGTACGGAGGCGTCGTCGGGTGCGTCGGGCAGCTGCTCGTCCGCCTCGGGCAGTACGGCCCGCCACTCGCCGGGTGCGACCTCGATCTCCCAGATCAGCCGGCGTACGAGGGTCCGGGCGAGGGGATGGCCGGCCAGCTCGGTGCGCCACCAGCCGTAGGGGTGCACGGCGTCGGCGGTGAAGCCGCCCTCCAACGCACGTACGAGGGTGACGAGTTGGGCGTTCACCCGCTTCACCAGGTCGCGCAGCTCCTTGACCAGGGCGACGTGGTCACGGCGGACCGCCGCGGGGACGCTGCGCAGCGCACGGCCGTCCTTCTCCCAGGTCAGCGTGGCGGTCTCGGCGACCCTGACGACGGCCTGGTGGTCGCCGGCCGTCCGGCGCAGGACGCCGCCCACGGCCGAGCCGCCGGTGGACGCGGTCTCGAACCCCATCCTCGGCAGCCGCAGCGCCACCTCGGTGCGCTCGGCCAGGGCTGCGTCGACCTTCTTGAGCATCTTGTCGAGCTGCTTGGGCACCCCGGCGTGCCGGACGGTCCGGCGCACCGTACGGATCGCGGCGACCAGCTCGGGCGTCGGGAAGTCCTCGGCGGCGCGGACCACCTCGTACAGCAGGGCCTGCGACGGAAGCGTCCGCGCCGCCGTCGGAGCGAGGGCGACGCCCGGCAGCAGCCGCTCGAACAGCTCCGGCAGCCACGGTTCGTCGCGCAGCAGCGCCACCCGCAGGGCCTGTCCGAGCGAGGTGACCTCCCGGTCGCCGAACGCCTTGTCCGCCCGGTAGGGGATCTCGCCGGTCCGGATCGCGTCGGTGCGGTCGGCCGCCGCCTCCAGCGCGCGGCGGGCGAACGCCACGTAGGCGGGGCTGTCGGCCGATCTGCGCCACAGGTGCGCGAGCGGCGAGACGAACCTGTGGTCCCGGTCGATCCCGGACAGCAGTGTCTGTTCGGTCGGGGTGAGGCCGGCGATGACGGTGATCTCGTCCGCGACGATGGGGCCCACTTCACGGGTGAGGCGTTCCACGGCCGCGCGCAGGTGCCCGTCGCCGGCGAGTGCCGCGACCGCGAGCAGCGCGTACGGCTGACGCACCGAGTCACGCTCCAGCCAGAACCCGACCAGGGCGCGGGCCGGTTCGGACAGGTCGGGCAGCGGTCCTGTGCAGTGTTCCAGCGCGCCGAGGCCCAGGGTGAGGTCCGCCCCGCCGCGCTCCTGACACTGTTCGACGAGTGCCTCGAACATGCGGCGGCACGCGTCGGGCGTGTACCGCGGCTGCCGTTGACGGGCCGCGTCCTCGACCGCGAAGCGGACCGCCGTTCGCGGGTACGTGGCCGAGGCGTCCAGTCGGTGGGCCGCCACGAAGAGGCTGCCGAGCTCCTCGTCCGAGACCTGCGACAGGTCCGGGTGTCTTTCGTCCTCCCCGAGGGTGAAGTCCGGGTCGGTCAGCGCACGCGTCAGCCGGGCTGCGAGGTTCATCGGGCGCCCCTCCTGATCTGGTGGACGATCGTCGGGTCGGTGATCCTGGTGTCCGCGGCGAGCAGGAACGCCTTGCTGAGGATCAGGGAGAGCCGTTCGTCCTCGAACGGCAGGAAGACCTTGCCCTCGCTCCTGCCGCGTGAGGGCACGATGCACAGGTAGGTGTCGTCGGGTTCCATCAGGATGTTGGCCGAGCCCAGGTGGATCCGGTACGTGCGCAGATCCCCGCGGACGAGCAGGAAGCGCCCGTCGAGCGTGCACCGGTCGGCGATCCTCAGACGGGGCACGATCCGCTCCAGCGCCGCACGGCGAACCTCTGCGTTGGCCGTCAGCGCACCGAACGTCGCCGTACGCCAGTACCCGGCGAAGCGGTCCTCGCCCCGGTCGGACCAGTCGGGATCGGCGGCGATCGACGTCACCCCGACGAACAGGTCGACGTCCCGCATCGCCTCGCTGAACACCAGCGGGGGCACCTCCGCCGCAGAGGCCTCCCGCCAGCGCCGGCCGTCCCGCCGTTCGAAGCGGACCTGGTCCGTCGCGGCGTGCTCGGGCGCGTAGCCTCCGCCGTAGTCCGAGGCGGGCTCGTGGTGGAAGCAGGCCCGCCACCGCCCGTCGCCGAACTCCGCCCGCGCCAGCCCGTTGTGGCCTCCGTCGTGCGGGCCGAGGAAGTTGGCCTGCCAGCCGCGCTCCTTGAACAGCGCGTAGAGCTGCCGGTAGTGGACGATGTGGGCGGCGAACCGGTTGGAGTAGATGCCGCTCTCCTCCTCCGCCGGGGTGAGGACGTAGATCTCCCGGAAGGCCTGCTTGAACGGCTGGCGCAGCCGCTCGGCGACGAGCCGCTCGCGCCATGCCCTGATGTCGTCCGCCGAGGCCCGGACGGGATGCCACAGCCGGACGCGCTCGGGCCGGCCGGGCGGTGCGGCCGTCGGCGCGACCGCGTGCCAGTCTCCGTCCGCGTCCCGGAACTCCCAGATGAGGCCGCGGACGAGAGTCCCGGTGACCGGGTGGTCGCGGTAGTGGCGGCACCACTCGTCGTACGACCACTCGCGCCCGGCCGACATCAGCGCCTCGACGCGGGCACGTTCGCCGGAGAGCGTCCCCCGCACCTCCTTGGCCAGGGCCTTCAACTCCTGCAGCTCGTAGTGGAAGTCGTCCATTACCGCTGCCGGCGCCGTACGGGACGTCCTGCCGTCCGGGCGCGTGAAGGTGAGCCGCACGCTCGCCCCTTCCTCGATCGCCACCCGTATCCGGTGGCCGCCCAGCTCCCGTTCCAGTGAGCCGTCCGGCGCCAGGCCGTGGTCCGGCACGCTGCGTTCGACGAGCTGCTCCGCCGTGATGCCCTGCTTCCCGGCCGCCGTCACCAGTGCGGTGTCGAGCTGTTTGCGCAGAGCCCGGTTCCCGATCCGCAAGCGCAGCCGCCACAGCGATTCCAGCGAGGCCGGATCACCGGTCTCGGCCAGCGCGTTGATCGCCGCGCCCGCGAGTCTGAGGTCCTCGATCACGTCGGACCCGGGGCCGCCGGCTCGCAGCGCGAGCAGGCCGAGGTGCTGCACCGTGGCCGGGCCGCCGGTCAGCGTGGCCGCCCAGACGGCGCCGCGCGCCAAGTCCCCGTCGCTCTGCTGGACGAGGTAGTGGTAGTGGTGGCCGCTGTCCAGCCAGGCGGTGTGCGCGCCGCTGTCCGTGCTGCACAGCGGGTCTTCCTCCGCCAGAGCCCGCAGGACGCCGGCGGCGAGGTCGTGCGCCGATGCCGCGCCCGCGAGGTCGCGGCAGATCCGCCGCCACTTCTGCGTGGGGCGCGGCGCCGACAGGCTCGCCAAGTGCCGCAGGAAGTCGGCCAGTTCCGGCGTCGGAGAGGTCTTCGCACGGTCTCTCAGCGAAGCGGCCCACGGGGCGTGGGCAGGAATCAGCCCCTCGGGAACGTGTCCGTCGTCCGCGCTCGCGAGCAGCGGACGTTCCGGGGGATCGGCGAGCCGGCCGACACGGCGGAGCGCGGCGGACCGCACGTCGTCGAACGAGTCGTTGCTGCGGGAGTCGGCCGCCAATGCGTCGTTGGGCATGGCGCGATGATGACAGGGGGGACTGACAACGGCGTTTTCGGCCGTCTTGTGACCGGGCTCGTTAGTTGACACAAGGCAATGCTCGTGACCTGCACTGATGCCAACTGGCTCTACCGTCTGGAGGTACCGGATCAGCAAGATGGTTGGCACTTTGGCACAGCGCAGGTCACAAGGCATCTCACCGAAAACCCGCGTCCCATGGCGATAGTCGCTCGGTACGCAGGTCCTTCCGGACCTTCCAGCGCTCGGAGTACGCCGAGCGACGTCAGCACGACCAGGCACAGCGTCAGCGAGCCACCGAAGACGCCACCGCCGTCCAGGAACGCCGGGCCCCTCGGGGTGTTCGGCATGTGGTGGAGGAGACCCGCCACGATACTTGACACCGAGAGAGAGATTTAACCGTCCGAGAACCTTTCCGGTGATCGAACCTTGGCACGCAGCACTCAGCCCGTTCGGGCAGCCTGGCTGTGCGGCTGCGGCGCGAGCAAGACGTGCTCGCGCGGATGCGCGGCACCGAGGACCGGATCGCGGACGCGATCACCGCCTTCGCCGGCACCATGCCTTTCGTCTATGTCCACGCGGCGTGGTTCACCGTCTGGATCGTGTGCAACGAAGGCGTGTTCGGTCAGGAGGCCGTCTGGGATCCCTTTCCCTTCGGGCTGCTCACGATGATCGTCAGCCTGGAGGCGATCTTCCTCTCCACCTTCGTCATGGTGAGCCAGAACCGCCAGGCCGCTCGCGAGAACATCCGCGCCGACCTCGACTTCGAGACCAACGTGCTGTTCCTGAGTGTGATGTCGACCTTCTCGGCGCTGCCCGACGGTTCGGCGGACGGCCACCAGGCGGTGAACCGGTTGTTCTGGATGGTGGCCTGGATGGTGCGGCCGCCCTCGTGCAGGGTCACGGCCCTGACATCGGATCCCACAGAGCCCACGAGGTAGTTCACGCCGGTCCGTGCCGGCGCAGTCCTGAGGGGCGGCGTCCCAGCGGCGCAGGGCGACCCGGGGGCGACCCCGCGCGGTCCACCAGGCCTCCAGACAGAGGCTCTTCGCCCGGGTCGCCGTCGCCTCGGCCCTGCGGGACGGCACCATCCGCCTCCCGTTCGGCTCCGCCCGGACCTCTCCGGTCGCCGCGGCCGACGTGGCGGAGGTGATCGCCCATCTCCTGCTCGCCCCGTCCTCGCCGCCCCGCCGGGTCTACGAACTGACCGGGGCGCACTCCCGCGACATGGCAGCCATCACCGCCGAGTTCTCCGCAGCCCTCGGCCGTCCCGTGACCTACGTCGACGTGCCGTACGAGGAGTGGCTGGAGGGCGCCCTGAGGAAGCAGGACCTGCCACCCCACGTCTTCGAGCACATCGCCACCATGGCAAGGCTGCACCGCGAGAACCGCTACGACCGCGCCACGAACGACGTCACCGAACTACTCGGACGCCCTCCCCTGGGGTTCGACCATCTCCTGCGGAACCTACCCGCCGCGTAGCACTGGCAGTGGAGTTGCGATCCAGCTTCGCCGCTTGTCAGGGCTGCTCGGTGCCTGCGCGCTTGCGGGCACGATAGTTGCGCAGGTTGGCCGCGTTACCGCAGACGCGGACGTCATGCCACACACCACTGTTGTTGCGGGAGCGGTCGTAGAACGACGTCGCACAACGTGGGTTCCGACATGTCTTCAGGCGGCGCAGGGTGTCGGTGCACTGGGCCTGGTAGGCCTCGATGAGGGCGAGCGACGCGACCTGGCGCCACCCTGTGCCCCGCGGTTCGGCATGGATGCGCCCGTGCGCGTCGAGCCGTAGAGCGGTGGGCAGCGTCATGAGCGAAGCAACAGGGCCGGGGTGGGGTGACGACTCATTGGTCGGCGCCTGCACGAGCCGGTTGAGGCCATGGCGCAAGTCCCGTAGCCCCTGTACATCCTCGGCTGTCAGGGCGATGCCGGGGGCGGGTCGGTGGGTCGCGCCGCTCCAGCTCTCCAGCGCCTGGTCGAGCCACGCGCCGGCGTCCTCGACGGACTCCAGCAGGTCGGGGTGGCGCGGTCGGCCGGCGGAAAGTGTGTTGAGCAGGTCCTGTACGAAAGCCAGCCCGCCCGGGGCGGGCTCCAGGTCGTACCGGACCGTCGCAGTCCAGGACATTCTCTGCTCTCTCTTCACAACGTGGCCACTACGTCAACATTGCCATAATTATTTCACCTATTACTTCTCAAGTATAAGCGGGCGAGCGATTCGCATCGTTCCGCTTGATCCAGGCACATGTCATGGCCTGCTCTTCCGTGGCTGGCCACCGCGAGCCCATCTGGTGAACAGAAGTGTCGCCAGGACGGCTATCGCTTCGCCGTACCGACACAGCTCCGCTATGAGGTGGGCGAGAGATGACGGCGGAACCAGTCGGCCGCCGCGTCCGGCGCGACGCGCAGCAGGCCCTTGCGCTTCAGCCCGTGCTCCTTCACGCCTGCGTACCCGTGAGCCATCGTGATGGCCGGGTGCGGGCCGGGACCGTCCGGGAGGAACAGCCAGCCGCGCAGTGTGACGCCGCCCTCCGCGGCGAAGGCGATGTCCGTACGTTCCGGCATGGTGTGTGCCTCTCAGTCCGCGGGCGGTCGCGCCGGCTGCCGGTCGCCCTCGTAGAAGTAGGCGGGGTCGACCTGCCCCTGCAGGCGGGCGCGCAGTGCGACGGAGAAGCGGAGTGCGGCGCCCAGGGGCCGGTGATGGATCGCGGCGCGAACGATGTGCCCGTCGTCGTCCGCGGTCAGGATGGTCACGCTCTGGATCGGCATTCCACTGAACGCTGTGGCTTTCCATTCCAGGTAGGTGCGCGGTCCGTCGGAGCTGTCGTGGGTGAATTCGAGGGACTCGTAGATGCCGCTGGCGGCGGCCAGCACCTGCTTGACCTGCTCGCGGCCCTCTATGGGTTGGGTGAGCACGGTGGCCTCGAGCACGACGTCCGCGGCGAACGCCTCCGCGAAGGAGTCGGCCGCCTTGTCGCTGAAGGCCGTCGTCCATCGCTGCTGTCCTGTGCGTGGAGCCGCAGGGGCGGCGGCCTGTGCCCTGGCGAGAAACGCGTCGAGCAAGGCGGCGACCGCGGTGGGCTGCTCGATGTGGGCCCAGTGTCCGGCTCCGTCGACTGTGGCCACATCGGCCGCGACGTACCAATCGCATACCTGCTGGGCAGCCTCAGCAGTGACGAATCCATCGTCGGCGCCCCGGATCACGAGCACGGGCCCCGTGTAGTGACTGTGCTTCTCCGCGCCCTGATGGCGCGTGTCCCAGCAGTCCACCAGCGCGCGCACCACCTCCGGGCGCACCCGCCCGCCGATCACCGTGAGCCGGTCGAGGTCCGCCTCGCCGAGGCCGCTGGAAAGCCGCCGGCGGAACTCTCGCCCGGCACGTGGATCGCTGCACAACTCGCGGAGGAATCCGGCGGTCTGCGCCGGCAGGTGGGTGTCCGCCAGGGGCACCGGCGTCACCAGGACCAGCCCGAGCGTGCGCTCGGGACGCGTGGCGGCCACGTGTTCCACGATCGGCGCGGTCATGCTGTGGCCGACGAGTACCACCGGCT
Source organism: Streptomyces sp. NPDC007971 (assembly GCF_042958635.1). NCBI lineage: Bacteria > Bacillati > Actinomycetota > Actinomycetes > Kitasatosporales > Streptomycetaceae > Streptomyces > Streptomyces sp. NPDC007971. The sequence goes on along the minus strand of NZ_JBIBJK010000003.1, from coordinate 348,935 downwards.
TGTCGAGGGCGTCCACGACGGCCCCGACCTCGGAGACGAACCGGTCCAGCGTGAACGGGCCGTCGGCATCGGTGCGTTCGCCGAGACCGGTCAGATCGAGTTGCACCGTCTCGACGCCCACGCTGCGCAACTCCCCGACCACACCGTCCCAGACGTACTGGTCGTCGAGGAATCCGTGGACGAAGACCACCGCCCGACTCCCCGCGCCGCCCCGGCGAAGCCGCACGTCGGTGTCCGCGACGCGTTCCGTTCTCACGTGCCTCACTCCTTCCCGCGTTCGGTGGTGGCTCCCGAAGGCGACCACTCGGCGGTGTCGATGGGGGACCATCCCGTCGCGCGCCCGTCGAGACGCGACACGCGCCGGTCCTGGAATGTCCTCAGCACGTTCTCGTCCAGAGGAGTGGTGAAGACGTTGTCGACGACCGTGTACTCGGCGGCCAGGCGGCCCACCACCGGCAGCGCCGCCGTGTCGATGCGCCCACCTTCCAGATAGAGATCGTCCCTGATGTGGAACCGGACGACCTCTCCCCATACGACGTGGTCGTGCAGGTCACCCACAGCAATGATTCGGTTCACCACGCACTCGAAGGCGATCGGTGCCTCCTTGATCCGGGGCGGCCGGACGACCTCGCTCGGGGCCTTCTCCACTTCCAACGCTGCGAATTCGTCGATCTCGGAGTCGAACTCGTGGGCCGAGCGGTGCAGTTGGTCGGCCAGGGGCAGGACCGCCAGGTTGGTCACGAACTCGCCGGTGTCGCGGATGTTGACGAAGGTGTCCTTCAGGGTCACTCCGTCGGAGCGCGGCTGCAGGGTGATCGAGACCATGGGCGGTTTGCGGCCCACCGCGGTGAAGAAGGAGATCGGTGCGAGGTTGGCGACGCCGTCCGTGGAGACGGTACTGACCCAGGCGGACCGCCCGGGGCAGGATGCTGCCGATCAGCAGCTTGTAGGCGGACGTGGCGTCCACGTCGCTTCCGTCAATGATCATGTGTAGTGCTCCGCATCGTTGTGCCGATGAGCCGGTGCGACCGACCGGGCAGTGGGCTGGTGGGGGCGTCGGAACCGGCTACGGGGCAGCCGGACTGCTCGTCAGCCTTTGGCGGACCGGGCCGAGCCCCACAACGCGCCCTGATTGACCCGCCCGGGATGCAGTTCCAGCATGCCGCGATAGAGGTCGACGGGGGTCGTGGTGCGCTCGGCGACCGCCTCGAAGTCGCGCAGGTACCGCCGGGTCTCGGCGACGGTCGCCGGGTCGTCCGGGCGGCCCGGCCTCTTGTGTCCCGCGACCACCGCCCGCGGGTGCAGCGCGGCGATGGTGTCGAGGGCGTCGAGCCAGGATCGGCGGCCCTCGGCGGGCGATTCGGCGAGGTAGAGGTGGACGTCGTTGTAGACGGCGTCACCGGCCACGACCAGGCCGATGGAGGGCACGTGCAGGCACGTGGTGTCGTCGGTGTCGGTGTGTCCGAGCCCCACGACGACGAGGTCGTCGCCCTCCAGGTCGAGGCGGTCGCCGTCCAGCGGTTCCGCGGCCACCAGCCTGTCGGGGATCTGGCCGGGGAAGCGCTTGCGCCAGAACGACGCGACGAACTCCGGCGCCATCTGCTTCTCCATCTGCCGCACCACGGCCGGCGTCGCCACGGCACGCGCCCGCGGGAAGCGCTCGAGGAGGGTGCCCAGCCCGAACCAGTGGTCCCCGTGCCCATGCGTCACAAAGACGGTGGTGAGGTTCTTGCCGCTCGCCGCGACCCAGTCGGCCAGCCGCCCGGCCTGCTCGGCGGTCATCAGCGCGTCGACCAGCACAGCATCGCGTTCGCCTGCGATCAGCGTCGCCGTGATGGGCGACCACATGCGCCGCGGGAGGTCGGGCGGCAGGTCCGTGATCTCGGTGGGGATCGACGGCGCCACGTGGACACTCCAGGTCAGAGGTGCTTCGGGCATCGTTGCGTCCTTGGGTCCCTGGGGCGGCTACACCCGTGTGCAAGAGATCAGTCACGTGGCCGCATCGAAAGGTGTCGTGACTGCCCCGCCCTTCTGTGAAGGTACTCGCCCGTTTCGAAAGAGGCAAAACAGATATGGCTACGTCTGTAGTGCATGTTGGACTGCTACACGCGGCGGATCCCATGAATATGCAGGCCTAGTTGCAACACGGCGGGCCATATCCTCACCGCCCGGCAGCGAAAGATGTAAAATTACTACGCTCATTTCGTTGGATTCACGCGGTACCTGTCCTGTCCCGCATCGCCGATGTCCAGCCCGGCCTGCCGGCAGGCGGCTGCGCGGCCCCACACCGCCCCTGAGGAGGCGCCATCATGACCGCACCCGTGCCGAGCCCACTGGCGTACGAGGTCTACGTCTCGGAGGGGACACCGCGGGCCGGCGAGGAACGCCTGCCGAACGGTGACAAGCTCCACTCCTCGCCACTCGCCACGACGCTGATCTTCGGCCGGGAGGACGCCGTACTGGTCGACCCGCCCCTCACCCGCGAGCAGACCCAGAGGGTCGGCGACTGGATCGAGCGGTCCGGCAAGCGCCTGGCGTACATCTACGCGACCCACGGGCACGGCGACCACTGGTTCGGCACCGCGGATCTCGTGGAGCGATTCCCCGGCACCACCGTCTACGCGACGCCGGGCACCATCGGGGTCATGCGCCGGCAGGCCACCAAAGGGCGTGAAGAACTGTGGGACAAGCAGTTCCCCGGTCTCCTTCCCGACACCCCGGTCCTGGCCCAGCCCATCCCCGCAGAGGGCTTCCTGCTGGAGGGGAACGTCGTCCAGGCGATCGAGGTCGGGCACACCGACACCGACGAAACCTCCGTTCTGTACGTACCGTCCATCGGCCTCGTCGTGGCCGGCGACGTGGCCTACAACGGCGTACACCAGTACATCCTCGAAGGCGGGAACGGGGGCCTGCAGGAGTGGCTCAAGGCCCTCGACCGGGTCGCCGCTCTGGAGCCGAAGGCCGTCGTGGCGGGCCACAAGAACAAGGACCTTCCCGATGATCCCGCCATCCTGGAGCAGACCCGGCAGTACCTGCTCGACGCCATCCGGCTGCTCGGCCAGAAACCTACGGCCCGCCAGTACTTCGACCAGATGATCGCGCTCCATCCGGACCGTCTGAACCCGGGTCCGGTGTGGTACGGGGCGGTCGGGCTCCTCGGAGAGTGACCTGCCGAGATCCACACGGAAGTGCGAGCCTCAGCGCCCTGTGCCGGCTGGTCTGGGCGCCTGAGCCGACGGTCGAATGGGTGCGAGGCGCGCAGCCGCCGGTCCCGCCCAGCACGCGCCGCGTACGGGCCGATGTCAGGTGAACCGAGCGTTGCTGACGTCGATGGAGACCATCGTCTGGTCCAGGATCGGGCGGTTGTCCGCAGCGCCTCGGTAGGCCCGGCGTCTGGTGGGCAGACGGATCCCGTCCGCTTCCACCATGTCGTAGACGTACTGTGCTGCCGCAAACCCGCCCGCGATGTCGACGTGATAGTCATGCCGACGCAGGAGATGGTCGGGGCCGAAGTAGAAGTCCTGCTGGGTGCTGTGGCTGGCGATGCCGGGCGGGAAGGTCGCGCGCAGCCCGCGCCAGAGTTCGTCTCCTTCCCGCCACGGTTCGATTTCGGTGACGGTGAAGCCGGGCATCACCAGGAGGAAGGGCGTCGTGAGATACGTCCACAGCGCGTATCCGTTGAAGTAGGCGCGGTCCAGTGGGTCCCAGGGGGTGCTGAGCTCGTGGCCTGTGAACGACTTCCGCGGTTGGGTGCGTTCGGCCACGACGCGACCGTCGCGTTTTTCGATGCTGATGCGGTCGGCTGTGAAGTCGGTTCTCTGGTCGGGGGCGCCGAACGGCATCACGGCGGCGTGCTGCTCATGCAGCCAGACGGTCATCTCCCGGGGGGTGGGGTCCTGCGGCATCCCCTTGATGACGAACATGTCGCCACCGCTGACGATGGTCGCGCGGACCATGGTGAGTGCGTTCCAGCGGTCGAGGCCGCCATGCGCGTCGAGGACCTCCGCGAGCAACGTGTTCATGTCGGTCTCCTGCTCGGTCGCGCCAGGGGGAGGCGGCCAAAGGGACGTCGATCGGGCGGCCCGGCTTCGGCGACGCAGCCGCAGCCGCAGCCATGCGATCCGCGGTGACCCTCGCAGGCCGGGCGGCTCTCTCATCGTTCACTGGTTCGTCGGCGTCACGCACCCCGGGCGCTGATCCTCAGGGCGCTGCAAGCCCGGGCGGAACTGTCGTGGACGGCAAGTATCCGCTGGTCAAACCCGTCCCCAGCGTTGGCGTGGCGGTTTGACGCAAGTCCACCGGCGGCTGTCGTAGGGGTTCTCTCGTACCGGCCGGCGTGCAGAGCCTCGGATGGCGCCGATCTGCGGCGGCGCAGCCCCTGGCAGCCGGGCAAGCTGGAAGGCGGAGGTGGTTCCCATGGCCGGTGAGACGCCGCTGATGGTCGTGGACGGCGGGGGCGTGGTCGTGCAGTGGAGCCACCAGGCGGAGGAGTTGTGGGGGCGTCCGGCGGGCGAGGTGGTCGGGCGTCCGGCAATCGACCTGGCCAGCCATGTCCCCGCGCCAGGCGGTGGCGACGTGGAGCGCTGCACGACGTGACAGAGCAGGAGAAGGAACGCCGCGGAGTCCAGGCCCTCCATGCCGTCCGCGAGCGGGTGGGACAAACCCTGGATGTCGTGGCCACCTGCCACGAGTTGGTCCGCGCGCTGGTCCCCGGGTTTGCCGATATCGCCGTGGTGGAAGTGGTGGAGCCTGTGGTGCGCGGAGAGGAACCACCGCTGAGCCCGCTGGGACGGAATGTGCCGTTGCGTCGGGCCGCCTTCGGGAACAGCGGCGGGGATCAGCAGGCCCGGGCGCATCCGGTGGGAGATGTCCGCGCGCTGCCGTTCCCGACCCCGTACGCGCAGGCGCTGGCCGACCTCAAGCCGCGCACGATTGCCCTCGGCCCCGACACGCCCTGGCTGGCGGCCGATCCGGCGCGGGCCGAAGCGATTCACGCATCCGGCGCACGTTTCCTGCTCGTCGCACCGCTGACGCTGCGCGGAAAGGTGCTCGGGCTGCTGAGTCTCTACCGCACCCAGCGATCCGGCAGATTCGACGAGAAGGAACTCGCCCTCACCCTGGAACTGGCCACGCACACCGCCCTGAGCATCGACAACGCCCGCCGCTACATCCGCGAGCACACCATCGCTGCGACATTGCAGCGCCATCTGCTACCCCCGGCATCTCCGTCCCAGACCGCGATCGAGACCGCCGACCTGTACGTGGCCGACGACCGGGGCGTGGGTGGCTGGTCCAACACCTGCGCCCTGCCCGGCGCCCGCACGGCCCTGGTCGTCGGGGAAGTCGCCGGCCACGGCATCCACACCGCCGTCACCATGGGGCAGCTGCGGACCGCCATGCAGTCGCTCGCCGCCCTGGACCTGGAACCCGACGAACTCCTCGCCCGGCTCGACGACACCATGACACGTCTCGCGCGCGAGCGGAGGGCGCTGCCACTCGGCGACCCCCTGCGCGACGAGCCCCTCAGCGCGACGTGCCTGTGCGTGCTCTACGACCCGTTCACCCATACGTGCACCATCGCCTCAGACGGACGCCGCCCGTCGTCGCCGGCGCCGCTTCCAGCACCCGAGTGGTCGACATGGCCGCCGGAGCCGCCCTCGGCGACGGAGGAGGTCCCCCGTACGCCACCACCACCGTCACTCTGGCCGATGGAGACGTCCTCGCCCTCTACACGGCCTCGCTCCTGTCTGCGGCACGGCCCGAGGACGGCACAAGCGACACGCAGCCGCTTCAGCGCTTGCTCGCCGACACCGACCGGCCCCTGCAGGACCTGTGCGACGACATCCTCTACCGACTCCGGACCGATGCTCTTCCCGGCGACGCCATCCTTCTCCTCGCCCGCACCCGCCCCTTCCCCGCCGACCGCGTCGTCACCTGGCGGCTGGACGATGAGCCCACCGCTCCTGCCGTCGCGCGGCGCCACGCCCGGCGCCAACTGACCGGCTGGGGCGTGGACGAGGACGCTGCCTACGACACCCAGGAAATCGTCAGCGAGCTGGTCACCAACGCCCTGCGGTACGGCGCGCCGCCCGTGCAACTGCGCCTCATCAACGACCGGACGCTCACCTGTGAGGTCCACGACTCCGGCATCTCCGCTCCGCGGCTGCGCCACGCACGGACGGTCGACGAAGGCGGCCGCGGCCTGTTCATCTGCGCCCAGCTCGCACACAACTGGGGTATCCGCTACACCGACAACGGGAAGACGGTCTGGACCGAGCAGGCCCTCCCGTCACAGCACCCGTAGCGCCCCTCCGACGAGGAATCGTGGTGCGGCGCCTGCGAGTCCTCGGCGGACCCCAGCGGGGATCAGCGCAGAAGGGCGTCGAAGACCATGCGGAAAAAGGCGTCCAACGGAGCGGAGGACTTGTCCGCCCGGGCCGCGATCAGCGTGCCTTCCCAGGCGCTGAGGATGAACAGCGCGGCCTCTTCGACATCGAGAGCGGCATTCAGCTCTCCTGCTTCCTTGGCTTCGGTGAGCACCTGCCGGATGCGCGTGGCCCACCGCTGGAAGCCGCCCTGAACGGCGGAGCGGATCTCCTCGGAGTGGTCCGCCACCTCGGCGCCGAGGTTGCCGACCAGGCATCCGCGGGCGAAGCCGCTGTCGATGGTGTCCGCGCCCAGGAACTCGAAGTGCGCCCGAAGCCGCTCCAGCGCAGGGCGTCCTGGCGTGTCGAGCATGTCGAACCGCAACCCGGCGGCGTAGCGGCTCAGCGCCTCGAGGGCGCTCTCCTCCTTGCTGGCGAAGTGGTTGTAGAACGAGCCCTTCGGAGCCCCCGCCGCCGAGGTGATGTCGCTGATGCCCGTGGCATTGAAGCCCCGCGTACGGAACTGCTCCAGGGCTGCCTGCGCGATCTCCTCGCGCTTGGACGCGCGTGCCATCCTCACCACCACCTCGAAGGTCAATATGTCCGGTCGCCTTGCCTCGGGTCAAACCCAGGCCCCCAGGGAAAGCAGCGCCCGTTCACGACGGCGCATGGCCTGCCGGTTCGCCTGCCGGTACCGCTTGACGAATTTTAAAGTGACCGGTCATATTGAAGTAAGTCCCCGTCCCAAGTCCTCGGCCCTCCCCGTGCCGGCAGAGGCAGCACCGAGGAGATGCGTCATGTCCGCGTACCGAGCATTCGAGGCCACCGGCGTCCACCAGCTCCGGCTCGTCGAGCGCGAGCCGGTCGAGCCGGAGCCCGGACACGTCCGCCTCCGGGTGGAGGCGTGCGGTGTCTGCCACTCCGACGTGCTGGCCGTGGAGGGACTGCGCCCCGACCCGTCCCATCCAGTGGTTCCCGGCCACGAGATCGTCGGCGTGATCGATGCCGTGGGCGCGGGTGTCACCGCCTGGAGGCCCGGCGACCGCGTCGGCGTCGGCTTCCTGAACGGACACTGCTGGGAGTGCGAGCCCTGCCGCCGCGGCGACTTCGTCAACTGCCTGAACCAGGAACAGACCGGCACCACCATCGACGGCGGATACGCGGAGGTGACGTACGCCCGCGCGAGCGGACTGGTGCGCATCCCCGACGGCATGCCGGCCGTCGAGGCGGCTCCGCTGCTGTGTGCCGGGCTGACCACCCTCACTGCGCTCCAGCAAGCCCCTGCCCGCGCGGGCGCGCTGGTCGCCGTGCAGGGGATCGGCGGGCTGGGTCACCTGGCCCTGCAGTACGCCCGCGGCCTCGGACACCGTGTGGTCGCCATCGCCCGCGGCCAGGAGAAGGAGGCTCTCGCCAGGGAGCTGGGCGCCGACGAGTACATCGACAGCACCGGCACCGACCCCGGCACGGCGCTTGCCGACCTGGGCGGCGCATCGGTCATAGTCGCCACCGCGTCCAGCGGCACGTCGATGAACCCCCTGGTCCGAGGACTCGCCCCGGGCGGCACGCTGGTGGTGGTCGGCGCGGCCCCCGACCCGCTGACGGTCGCCACAGCCGACCTGATCTTCGGTACCCGTCGCATCGTCGGCAGCCTGACCGGATCGTCGATCCAGAACGAGGACAACCTCGCCTTCAGCCTCGCCCACGGCATCCGCCCCTCCACCGAGACCATGCCTTTCACCCACGCGATGGACGCCTACGAACGGATGCTCTCAGGCAAGGCCCGCTTCCGGGTCGTCCTGGACATGGCCGCCTGACCACGCCGCGACCCGCACAGCCGGGCGGACGAGCCCCGGCCCGCGCCCTCGGCATTCCCCTTGAGGTTCCCCATGACCGACATGGTCGACACGACAGAGCACACCAGCACGGCCCCGCGTGACAGCGGGCGAGCGCGTCCAGCCCCGTATGACAGCGGGCGGGCGCGGACGGCCACCGACACCGTCTCCGACGCCAACGGTCGTCACGCGACCCGCGCCGCAAGGATCGGCCTGCTGTCCGTCTCCCTCGGAACAGCCGGCCTCGGCGGAGCCTGGCAGGCGGCGGCAACCGCCTTTCCGCCCGCTCTGCAGGTCAGCGACGCGCTGTTCACGGTCAGCGGGCTCATCTGGCTGGTGCTGCTGGCCCAGTACCTGCGCCATGGCGGGGCCCGATGGCGCAATCTGCGCCACGACCTGCGCCATCCCGTCCAGGGCTTCGCCCTTGGGTACGTCCCCATCATCGGCATGCTGATCGCCGGCCACTTCTCCCGGTTCGGGCTCACCGGGGCACGCTGGGCCTACGCGGTGTTCCTCACCGTGGCCGCCCTGATCGCCGCACGCCTGCTCGCCCACTGGCTCACGGGCGCCCTGAGCACCACCACTCTGCACCCGGGCTACCTGCTGCCCGTCTCCTCCGCCCCCTTCGTCGCCAGCGCCATGGCCTCCACGCTCAGACTTCCCGGCGTCGCCGACGCGGCCTTCGCGGTGGGGCTGCTGTATTGGCTCGCCTTCGGCACCGTCATCCTCGGCAGCCTCGTCACCAACGGCCCCCTGCCCGGGCCCGCCCGCCCCGCACTCACCGTCCTGACCATTCCCCCCGCGACGGGCGGAATCGCCTGGACCGCCGCTCACAAGGGCGTCTTCGATGCCGTCGGCTACGGCTTCGCCGGGGCCCTGCTCTTCACCGTCCTCCTCGTCGCCTTCCTCCTTCCCGAGCTGCGCCAGCCCGCGTTCCATCCGGGCCTGTGGATCTTCAGCTTTCCCATAGCGGCGAGCACCAACTTCACCATCCGCTGGATACACGGATCCGCACTTCCCGGCGGGCCGGCCCTCACCGGGGTCCTCCTTGCCGGTGCGACCATCGCGCTGGGCCTGCTGGCCGCGGCCACCCTGCACCACCGGGCCAGGAGAGCACTTCCCATCTGACTTCCGCCGCGGCGGCGGAGAGACGCATCCCAAACGCCCCGCAGCCCCGATCCGCGGCCCAGCAGACCCCGACTCCCCCGCGGCCAACATGCCCTGCCCCACCGAAACGTCTCCAGAGGAGCCATCGTGCCCACGCTCGACCGCCAGGACGCCGTCTTCGTTCTCGACCTCGGTACGGTGAGAACCGCTTCCACCCCGACTGGATCGCCTCGGTCAACGCGGCCCTGGACGAAGTGGAGAAAGCGGAAGGTCCCCGCGCCCTGGTGACGGCTGCGACCGGGAAGTTCTTCTCCAACGGTCTCGATCTCGAATGGCTCGCCGCGCACAGCGACGAGCACCAGGACTACGTCACTTCCGTCCACGGACTGTTCGCACGGCTCCTGTCCCTCCCGCTGATCACCGTCGCCGCGCTGCAGGGACACACGTTCGCCGCCGGAGCGATGCTCTCCCTGGCCCATGACTTCCGTCTCATGCGCGCCGACCGAGGCTTCTGGTGCCTGCCCGAGGCAGACATCAACATCCCGTTCACCCCTGGCATGTCCGCCCTCATCCAGTCCCGGCTGACCCCGCAAACGGCTCACCATGCCATGGTCTCCGCCCGTCGTTTCGGCGGCCAGGAAGCAGCCGCCGCCGGAATCGTCGATCAGGCCGCGGACGAGGCCACCCTGCGCACCGCCGCCCTCGAACTCGCCCAGGCTCACGCGAGCAAGGCCGGCGACAGTCTCGGAATCATCAAGACGCGCATGTACACCCCTGTCCTCACCATGCTCCGCGACACGGCCAACCCGCTGGGCTGACGCCGCGCCGGGGCAGTCACCGGCCGGGACGGGGGCACGAAGATTCCGCACCCCTGCCGGCCGATGATCGCCACCGTACGGATGCACCGCGGCAAGGCAGCCGACTCGCAGTTCTGCAATGCCGACGTCATCACCGCCTGCCGCCGGGCCGACATGTTCCAGCGCCGCTCGGCGCCGTCTTGCCGCACTCCCGCCGCCTTCCGGCCGCCGGGCCGGACGCAGCCCCTGGAGATTGCTATGCCCAAGGTCTTCCTCATCACCGGATCCTCCCGTGGCCTCGGCCGGGAGATCGCAGTGGCCGCTCTGGCCGCCGGCCATGAAGTCATGGCCACCGCACGTGATCCGCACGCCCTCGACGACCTTGTTGCCGCCCACGGAAACCGGATCCGCGCGGCACGGCTCGACGTCACCGACGCCGACGCGGCCGAGCGCGTCGTCACGGACACCGTCGCCGCGTTCGGCAGACTCGACGTCGTCGTCAACAACGCCGGACAGGGCGACCGGGCCTCGCTGGAGGACACCACCCTGGAGGCCTTCCGCCGCCAGATAGACACCAACTTCTACGGCACCGTGTATCTCAGCAAGGCAGCCCTCCCCGTCATGCGGCGGCAAGGAAGCGGCCACATCATCCAGGTCTCCTCGCTCGGCAGGCGTATCGCCAGCCCCGGCATGAGCGCGTACCAGTCTGCCAAATGGGCCGTGGGGGGCTTCTCGGAAGTCCTGGCGACCGAGGTCGCACCCCTCGGCATCAAGGTGACCGTCCTCGAACCCGGCGGCATGCGCACCGACTGGGCCGGATCGTCCATGCACATCCCCCCGGTCAGCAAGCCCTACGAGCCCACCGTCGGCGCGGCCGTCGCAGCGATGCGAAACTTCACCGAAACCGCCCACGGCAATCCCGAGAAGGTCGCGCAGGTCGTACTGGAGATCGCGCACCTCGACGATCCGCCCCTGCGCCTGCTCCTGGGCAAGGACGCCTACACCTACGGACGTGCCGCATGGAACAGGCGCCTGACGGAAGACGAGAAGTGGCGGCACCTGAGCCTTTCCACCGACTTCGACGACGTCGAAGGCGAAGGCGCACGCTTGCTCGAAAACCAGGCGGGCAACCCGCGGCGCTCATAGCCCAAACTCGTTCTTCCACGGACAGTTCAGGGCCGCTTCCCTTCGATGAGGCTTTTCACCAGGGCGGGCGGCTGGCGCGCTCCTTCGGCCCCCCGCCTCCCGACCCGCTCGACCCGGCAGCTCTGAAAGTGCTCGCCGATCGGCTCACTGCAGACTCCCGCCGCAGGTTGAATCTCATTGGCTGATCAGACGGGTGAGCTGCGGAGATGCTCCGAGGCCCGTCAGCAGGATGATCTTGGGCACGGGCCTTTTCGCACGTAGGCGCCCTTGCATCTCGGCACTGACCGCTTCGATGGTCGTAACTGACCATTGCGGACCGTCGTCTCGCTGACCTGGGCCGCCCTCGCGACCGCCCGAATACCGCCGTGCCCCAGGATCCGGGCCTCGGCCCCCATCATCAACCGGCGCTGCCGCTCGTCCAGATGCGGGAACAACACCTCGAACTTCACAGCGAGTTGACCACGGACGTCATCAGAGACGCTCATATCACAACAACGAGCCGAAGCACGCGAAGCAACACCTTGATTCTCTGCGAGCCCTTAGGCAGAACTTGCTGCAGGGTGTTCCTGTGCAGGGCCGGGTGGTCCGGGTCGAGTGCGGTTTTCTGGCTGACCAGCAGGTGGGGGTTGGCGGAGGCGGGCCAGCGTTGGTGGCGGTAGGTCAGCCAGTCGGCGGCGAGGTGGTGGGTGAGTTCTTCCAGGTAGAGGGTGTGCCGCAGTAGGCCGCGGCGAAGTTCGAGGGTCCCTCGGGCGAGGTTCAGGTCTGCGGTGCGCGCGGTGCGGATCTCGGTGGCGGGGACGGCGTGGACGGCGGCCAGGGCGATGGTGAGCCGCGCGAACGGGGTCGCGGCGTGGTCGAGTCGGCCAGCCAGCAGGTCGGAGGGCACCGGCCGTGAGGTGCCTGTCAGATCCCCACGGCCAAGTGACGGGCGAGGTCACGGTGCTGCCGAAGCGCCTCACACTTGATTCCAACGCCGGGTCACGCCCCTCCGCAACAGCGGAGTCCCTCGTGGCGCGAGCCGCTTCGGGCCTTGGGCGGTCAGCCGTCGACGGGACGGTGGCCGACCGCGTGACGCCGGCCGTGATGGTGGTGGCGGCCCCGGCCGGGGTGATGGTGGCGTCGTCCGGCGTGGCAGCCCTGCGGTGCGCAGGAGCGCCGGGTGGCCGATCGGAGCGCCGCGCGGCCGGGGTGTGCGCTGGTGAGGGACGGGGGCTGCGCCCCGCCGAAGGACGGCGGGGCGTCACTTCGCGCGGCGCCCCACGCCGTGTCGGGGGTGTCGCCGAGCGTGTAGTCGAGGGTCCCGCCGTCACGTACGAAGGACTCCGGGAGCCAGGCCCTGGAGGAAGCGACGCCGTTGACCTTCAAGGCATGCACATAGGGCGTGTCCGCGTCCGCACCAGGCGCGTCGATTCTGATCGACCGGCCGCCGTCACGGTGCACGGTGACGGCCGGGAACAGGGGGCTGGCCAGCACCAGTTCGGCCCGCCCCGGCACCTGTGGGTACATGCCGAGTGCCGCCCAGACGTACCAGGACGACAGGGTGCCCAGGTCGTCGTTGCCCACCTCGCCGTCCGGGCCGGGGCCCCACAGCGTGTTGACGGCGCGGCGGACCACGTCCTGGGTGCGGTGGGGGGCGCCCGCGTAGACGTACGTCCAGGGAGAGTTCAGGGACGGCTCGTTGCCCAGGAAGGCGTGCGGCTCGTGCGGCCCGGCGTTGAGCTTCCTGAAGTACTCGTCGAGCCGCCGTACGACCTTGTCGTCGCCGCCCATCGCCGTGAACAGCCCGGCGAGGTCGTACGGCACCATCCAGTGGTACTGGGCGGCGTTACCCTCGACGTAGCCTTTTTCGCCGGCCGGGTCGAAATGCGACCCGAAGGAGCCGTCACGGCCACGCGGCTGAATCCAGGAGCCGGCCGGGTGGAACAGGTTCCGCCAGTGTTGTGCCCGCTTCATGAACGTCGCCTGGGTCCCGGTGTCGCCGAGCCGTCCGGCCAGCGCCGCGATTCCGAAGTCGGCGGTGGTGTACTCAAGGGTGGTCGACACGTCGTCGGGCACGTACCCGAGCGACAGGTAGTCGGCGAGTCCGGGCCGCTCGACGTAACGGGCGCCGGTCTGTTGGATGGTGGTCGCGCCCTTGACCATGGACGCCAGGGCCGCCCTGGCATCGAAGTCGGTGGCCCCGAAGGCGTACATGCCGGCGAGTATCGAGTGGTACGGGTCGCCGTTCATGACGCCCGTGAAGTCGTTGTCGACCGACCACCGGTCCCACACGTCACGGGCCTGGTGCGCCTGGTTGTACATCGACTGGGCGATGTCCGAGGCCACGTCCGGTGCGAGGAGGGCGAGCAGCTGCACCTCACAGCGGTATATGTCCCAGCCGGAGAAGTTGGCGTACTGGTGGTGGCCGTCCCGGACTTCGTGGATCCGGCCGTCGAAACCGATGTACCGGCCGTTCACGTCGTCGAAGACGTTGGGCTGGAGGAGTGAGTGGTAGAGGGCCGTGTAGAAGGTCGTCCGCTGGGCGTCGGTGCCGCCGGCGACCTCGATCTGGTGCAGCCGGGCGTTCCACTGTTTCCGGGTCTTCTCGGCAATGGTGTCGAACGAGGCCGAGCCCTGCTCCTGCGCGGCGTTCTCGGCGGCGCCGGCGATGCTCACGTACGACAGGCCGACCTTGACCCCCACGGTCCGTGACCGGGTGGTGTCGAAGGTGACGTAGGCCCCTGAGCCGGCCCGGGCCGTGTCGACCCTCTCGTCACCAGGCGAGACGACGGCGTCGTGCCAGGTGCCGACAGCGGCGAAGGGCTGGTCGAAGGTGGCCGAGAAGTACACGCGGTAGCGGTTACCGCTGCCGCAGAAGCCGCCGCTGGTGACGTAGCCGGTGATGGTGCGGCGAGCCCTGTCCACGGTCGCCCGGCCGTCGGAGGCGCCATGCACGGATCCGGAGACATCGATGAGGAGCGATGCCCTGCTGCCGGCGGGATAGGTGAAGCGGCCGGCGCCGGAACGCTGGGTCGCGGTCAGCTCGACCTTCGTACCGGAGGCGAGCGTGACGCCGTAGTAGCCGGGCCGCGTTGACTCGGCGTCGTGCGAGAAGCCGTCCAGATAGGTGCCGGGCTCGGCGGCCGGCGTCTTGGTTACCGAGCCCGCATGGGGCATGAAGGGCAGGTCCTGGGCGGCGGTGCAGCCGGCGCCGGAGAGGTGGGTCAGGCTGAAGCCACGGATCTCATGGTCGGTGTAGGCGTAGCCGCCGGGCTGGGGACTGTGGGTGTCCGGGCTCCACTGCACCATGCCGAAGGGAGCGTCGGCGCCGGGGAAGGTGTTGCCTCCGTCGTATCCGGTGGTGCCGGTCTTCTTCGTGCCGACGAACGGGTTGACGTACTGGGTGAGGTCTCCCGGGATGCTGCCGGTCCCGTCTTCGGTCGCCGCCCGGACGGGGGCCGCGGCAGCGGTCGGTATTCCGGCGGCGACGGCTATGGCCAGGAGTAACCGGCCCCATCGCCACGACTTCGCCGGCGCCGGCATACGGAGCCTCCTCGACCACGTCGACCCATCAGCCACCCCGTCACCAGGAGTATCCACGAGTTGAGCTGTGAGTGAGCAAGTGGATGAGGCAAACGAGGCGGGTACGCCGCACCGCTCTCCGGTCATCAGCCGCGACACAGGACCTCGAGTCGCCGCATCCCCTCCCGGAAGAGCTTGTCGATGTGTCCCCGGCCCGCCCGCAGAAGCAGGTGTACCGGGGGCTCGGCATCGACGGCGAGCGTCCAGCTGACGGTGGTTGCCGTATCGGCCGCGGGTTCCAGGGTCCACTGCTCCACCAGCGCCGAGACGCCGGGCACGTTGGCTTCGCAAGCGCGGTAGGCGAAGCGCCTGCCGGGGTCCCAGGCGATGATCCGCTCGCGGGCCCGGAAGGTGCGACAGAGCCGGAAGCAGCGTGTGGAGCCCACGCCGTACGGGGGCGGTCCCTCGAAGTGGACGTCGTTGGCGGGAGCGAACCAGCGGGGCCAGTTTTCCGGCTCTTCAGCGAGTTGCTCGAAGATCGTCCCAGCGGACGCGCGCAGCTCCCGGGTGCAGGTCTGCCGGAAGCGGGCCCGGGCGAGAAAGCCGAGGTCCTCGGATCGGAGCTGGTGGGTCACGCTTTCTCGGGTTCCTTCCGATGCCGACGTGGGAGGAGGGTTCGTGTTCATCGTCGCCCGGTGCCGAACGGCCCTCACAGGGGCAACGAGATGATCTTGACGCCCTGAGCGCCCCTCGGCTGTCACCCATTCGGCACAGTGTCGCCAGCGCTGCCGTGGGGACGGGGTTTGTGACGGCTCTTGTGAGCCCTCGCCGTATTTCAGAGGGACACCCGCGCTGTTCTGGCCGCGGCAGAACAGCGGCCGGACCGGGCTCGACGATCACTGCAGTCCAGTCTCATGACGACGATTTCGACGCGTACGGTCGAGTATCCGGCCGACGGTTTGCCGATGATCGGGCACCTCGCGCTCCCGGCCGGTGTCGACCGCCGGCCCGCGGTGCTGCTCGGACCAGAGGGCATGGGGCTCAGCGACGTCGAGCGCCGCCGGGCCGATGCTCTCGCCGAACTGGGATATATAGCGCTGGCCTTCGACCTTCATGGCGGGCGCAACGCTTGTATCTCTACGCAACTCAACTCGCTTCGGCCTGCGACCAGAGTGAACCGCTCTCCGTCGATGTGACGGCCGTGGTCGCACAGGAGACTGCCACGCCATTCACAAGTGAACTGCACTTGATGACGCAAAGGTGCAGGTCACTTCCACCGAGGCAATAAACCCCAAGATCCACTACCTCCGGTGGTGCACGGCTCAACTAGTGCCAACTATCCCTCTTTTGTGCCAACCAAAAATCCTCGTCACAGTCTCTCAGCGCCGCACCCTCGGCATCCCCAGCCCGATCCACGAGATGATCTCGCGCTGGATCTCGTTGTTGCCGCCGCCGAAGGTGAAGATGACCGCCGAGCGGTAGCCGCGTTCCAGTTCGCCGTGCAGGACGGCGCCCGCCGAACCCTCCCTGAGCGGTCCGGCCGCGGCCACGGCCTCCATGAGCCAGGCATAGGCGTCCCGGCGGGCCTCGGAGCCGTAGACCTTGACGGCGGAGGCTTCCTGCGGAGTGAGCGTGCCGTCCTGGACGGCCGTCACCATCTGCCAGTTCAGGAGCTTCATCGCGTCGAGCCGGGTGTGGGTGCGGGCGAGCAGACGGCGCACCCAGGACAGGTCGATAACCCGGCGGCCGTCGGCCAGCTTGGTCTCCGTCGCCCAGCGCTGCACGTCGTGCAGGGCGCGGATCGCCATGGTGCCGTGGGCGGCCAGGGTGACGCGTTCATGGTTGAGCTGGTTGGTGATCAGCCGCCAGCCCTGGTTCTCCTCGCCCACGCGGCGGGAGACGGGGACGCGGATGTTCTCGTAGTAGCTGGCCGTCGTGTCGTGGGAGGCGAGTGTGTTGATGACGGTGCAGGAGTAGCCCGGGTCGGAGGTCGGCACCAGGAGCATCGTGATGCCCTTGTGCGGCGGGGCTGCGGGGTCGGTGCGCACGGCCAGCCACACCCAGTCCGCGGTGTCGCCGTTGGTGGTCCAGATCTTCTGCCCGTTCACGACGTACTCGTCGCCTTCGCGCACGGCCCGCGTCTTCAGGGCGGCGAGATCGGTGCCCGCCTCGGGCTCGCTGTAGCCGATGGCGAAGTCGATCTCACCGGAGAGGATGCGGGACAGGAAGTACGCCTTCTGCTCCTCGGTGCCGAACCGCATGAGGGTGGGGCCGACGGTGTTCAGCGCCATCAGGGGCAGCGGTACGCCCGCCTGCGCGGCCTCGTCGAAGAAGATGAACTGCTCCATCGCCGTCATCCCGCGCCCGCCGTACTCCTTGGGCCAGCCCACGCCGAGCCAGCCGTCCGCGCCGAGCCGCCGGACGGTCTCGCGGTAGAACCGCTTCTGCGCGGCCGGGTCGGTGTACCGGGCGTAGGCGCCCGCCGGCACCAGCTCCGCGAAGTAGGTGCGCAGTTCGTTGCGCAGTCGCTGCTGCTCGGGTGTGTGGTCGAGGTGCACGGCGCCTCCAGGGTCCCCAAGGGCGGTCCTGACGGCGCACACCGTAGAACGTGTTTCAGTAATTGGGAATGGCGTGCCGCGGCTCAGTTCAGGCTCGCCATGAAGTCCACGCACGCTGCGGCGCAGGCCCGGCACGCCCCCGCGGCCGAGTCGGCACCGGGCTGCCCGTCGAAGGCGTGCGCGCATTCCAGGCAGACCGAGCGGCACCACTCCAGTTGGATCCTGATCCCTTCCTCTTCCTGACGGTTCTGCTCGGACAGCATGCGGCAGGTCACTTCGCACACTTCGGCGCACATGATGCCCAGCCGGCGCACGCGGTCCCGGCGCTCGGTGCCATCGGGATCCAGGAGGCTCGCACGCACCGCACATGCCCTGGAGCACTCCGTGCACGCCTGTGCGCACAGGAAGCGGTCCTCCAGGAACCGGTAGAGCTGCTGCTGCGAAGTCGGAGGTGTCACGCCGCCCGGGTAGCCGGGCCACGGCAACGCAAACACCCGCCCCGGGCGCCACGCGAACACCCGCATCGGGCGCAACACGAACACCCGCGACGGGCATGCGAGGGCACGGCCGGACCCCGGTCGCCGTGCGTGGTCCCGCGGCCACACAAGGTGTCCGGTTCGCCCCGTTCTGGGCGGGGTATTCCTGTGCTATGAGTACCGCACAGATGCAGCTGGCCGCGGGAAGCGGTCTGGCGAGCCTTTTCTTCTTCCTGATGGCCGTGGCCGTCCTGGCGCTGCTCGCCGGCGGATTCTGGATGAACTCCAGGATCAAGTACCGCGAACCTCCTCGACCACGTCCCGAGGAGCAGCCGCACCTGCCGCCGGGGGGCGCGGTGCACGAGATCCAGCAGAACCGGGAACCCACGGAGATTCCGCAGATACCCAAGGGCGGCCGTGCACTGACCCCGTACGAGCTGACCAACATGCACACCAGGCCGAGCGCCACGAAGACGCGCCCGCGTTGGAGCAAGGGGACGAGCGGTTCCTTCGGCGGCGGCGGACTGGGCGCCCACTGACTCCCGGCCGGGCGACCGACACCGCCGGGCTCAGGACACCGCCGGGCTCAGGACCGCGCCGCACCTCCGGACAGCGCCGGACCGGATAGCGCCGCACCTCCGGACAGCGCCGGACCTCCGGACAGCGCCCGGCGACGAGCACGGCCCGGCACCGGGCACACGGCATCGAGCGAACGGCCGGCCTCTGGCCCGCGCCGGACCGCCGTACGCCCGCTAGGAGACCTTCCTGGCGGCGTCCAGGCGGCCGACGCGGGCCACGTTCTGCACATCCTCCGGGGCCGTGCTGGCCTCCGCGGCGAACCAGGCGTCGAGGATCTCCGTCAGGACCGCCGCGGAGGTCAGCCGCAGGCCGAGGGCCAGGACGTTGGCGTCGTTCCAACGGCGCGCTCCGTCGGCCGTGGCGGCATCGGTGCACAGCGCCGCGCGGACGCCGGGCACCTTGTTCGCCGCGATGGAGGCGCCGGTGCCGGTCCAGCAGCACACGACCGCCTGATCGGCCGCGCCCTCGGCGACATCACGGGCGGCCGCCTCCGAGCAGACCGCCCACTGCGGGTCGGCACCGGGCCGCAGCGCACCGTGCGTACGCACCTCGTGACCGCGCCTGCGCAGCTCGTCCACGAGGAGACGGGCGACGGGTTCGTCCATGTCGGAGGAGACCGAAACCTTCATGCGCGCCCGTTCCCTCGCAGGTCAGATGCTTGTCGCGCGGTTGGTGACAGCGGTTTGCGGCACCACGCACCGATGACGGGGATCTTCATGCTGCTTCACGTTACGCGTCGGCGAGGGAACTTCCCCACCCGGCGCTGACGATGGTGGCGGCCGGGTCGGTGACCGGGAAGGCGGTCAGGTCGTCGGCGCGCAGAAGGATGACGTCGGCGTCCTTGCCGGACTTCGCCCGGTCGGCAGGCCCGAGGCTGCGGTGCCCTCGCCCGGCCATCACCCCCACCGCTCCACGTGATGGCCGGCGCCCCGCAGGTGCGGGCCGCCGGTCATCTGGTGGGCGTCAGCGGGCGGCGGCTCCGTCACCCGCGCACCCTCAGCCGCGGCAGCCGCGGGGCCGCTCCCGGGACCACGGTGCGCGGCAGGCTCCCGGGTCCGTCGGCCAGGCGCAGGCCGGGAAGGCGTGCCAGCAGGGTCGTCAGCGCGATCTCGCACTGCAGCCGGGACAGTCCGGTGGACCGGGTCGGCATCCGGCTGCCCACCGGCCGTGTCACCGCTCTGGTGGGAGAGTCCGGTTCGGGCAAGTCCACGCTGGCCCGGGCGCTGGTCGGCCTGGTGCGGCCCCACACCGGGCGCGTCCTGGTCGATGGACGTGCCCTACGGGTCCGGACCGTGCGGGACCGCAGGTGGGTGGCCCGGCCGGTGCAGATGGTGTTCCAGGACCCGGACACGGCTCTGGACCCGCGGATGACGGTCCGCGACACGCTGGTCGAAGCCGCGTCGGCGCTGGTCCGGCTGGAGCGGCCGGCGCGGGACGCGCGCGTGGCCGAGCTGCTCGGTCTCGTCGGGCTCGACGCGCACATCGCCTCCCGGCTCCCCCGGGAGCTGTCCGGTGGCCAGCGCCAGCGTGTCGCCCTCGCGTGGGCACTGGCCGTCGGCCCCGGCGCACTGATCGCGGACGAGATCACCTCGGCCCTCGACGCGCCGTCGCAGGCAGCCGTCCTGGGCACGCTCAGCGACCTCCAGCGCCGGCTCGGTCTGAACGTCCTGTTCATCAGCCACAGCCTCACCGCCGTACGGCAGGTCGCGGACCACGTCGCCGTCATGCGCCTGGGCCGCATCGTGGAACACGCCTCCGCCGAGGACCTGTTCCACTCACCCGGCCATCCGTACATACGGACCCTCCTGGACGCGGAACCGACCCTCGTGGGCGACGCAGGAGAGCCTTCGCCGACCGTCCCACCGCCCGTCCCACCGCCCATCCTTCAGCCCGGCCCGTCGCCCGTCCCACCGCCCATCCCTCAGCCCGGCCCGTCGCCCATCCCATCGCCCATCCCTGAGGCCGGCTCGTCGCCCGGCCCGTCACCCGGCCGTCCAGGCACATGTTCGTCCCGGTCCGGGCCCCACGGGCGTACACGTGCAGCGGCCGGACTACGGCTGCATCAGGATCTTGACCGCGCCGTCCTGCTTGCGCTGGAACATCTCATAGGCGTGCGGCGCCTCGGTGAGCGGCAGCCGGTGCGTGGCGAAGTCGTCGACTCCGAGCGGGTCCTCGTCCGTGAGGTACGGCATGATCAGGTCGGTCCACCGGCGGACGTTCGCCTGCCCCATCCGCAGCTGGATCTGCTTGTCGAAGAGGGTGAGCAGGGGGATCGGGTCGGCCGTGCCTCCGTACACGCCGCTGAGCGAGATCGTGCCGCCCCGCCGGACCAGGTCGATGGCCGTGTGCAGGGCACCGAGACGGTCGATGCTGAAGCGCTCCGCGAGGGGCAGGCCGAGCTTGCGGGGCAGGAGCGCGGAGGCCGTCTGGGCGAGCCTGGCCGCGGCACTGCCATGGGCCTCGGTGCCGACGGCATCGATCACGGCGTCGGGCCCCCGGCCGACGGTCACGTCACGGATCGCGGTGACGAGTTCCTTCTCGTCGTCGAAGGCCCTGAGGTCGTAGGTCTGGACGCCACGCCGGCTCGCCCGGGCCAGCCGCTCGGGCACCAGGTCGACGCCGAGCACCCGCTCGGCGCCCCGGGCCAACGCGATCCGGCAGGCCATGTCGCCGATGGGGCCGAGACCGAGGACGGCCACAGTGCCACCGGGCGGGACGGAGGCGTACTCGACAGCCTGCCAGGCCGTGGGCAGCACGTCGGAGAGATAGACGAAGCGGTCGTCCGGCGGGCCCTCGGGCACCTTGATCGGGCCGTACTGCGCCTGCGGAACCCGCAGGTACTCGGCCTGGGCGCCCGGCACCGCGCCGTACAGCCGGGTGTAGCCGAACAGGGCGGCGCCCATGCCCTCTCCGGTGACCTGGGTCGTCTCGCACTGCGTGGGCAGGCCCGCCAGGCACATCCAGCAGGCTCCGCAGGCGATCTGGAACGGCACGACGACCCGGTCCCCCACCATCAGGTCGGGCACCCCGGCGCCGACTTCCTCGACGATTCCCATCGGTTCGTGGCCGAGGATGTCACCCGGGGTCATGAACGGGGTGAGCACCTCGTACAGATGCAGGTCCGAGCCGCACAGCCCGCTGGACGTGATGCGGATGACGGCGTCGGTGGGCTTCTCGATCCGCGGGTCGGGCACGTCCTCCACGCGTACGTCCCGCCTGCCCTGCCAGGTCACTGCCTTCATGGGGCACGCCCCCTTGCTCACGTGCGACCGGTTTCACCCGGCCGCGTCCGGTCGGCGGTGGCTGCCGGGTACCCGCGCGCACCATCGACGAATCCCCACCCGTGGGGAACACGGGCCTGGGCTTTCGCCATGCGTGACCACGGTCCGAGGGCGCAGTCCCCGCGGCCCGGGGGTACGCATCAGCTCCCCATCAGGCTCGCGTCAGGCGGTCCTGTCAGTCTCTTTCACCTGACCGGCACGGCGACAACCTCGGGCCGGGAACGAGGAGAGGTGCCCGGAGCGGTTGATCGGGGACCGACGAGCAAGTCTCGAGGTCGGGCTCCCTTGGGAGCCCACGCAGGTTCGAATCCTGCCCTCTCCGCCAGTCCGATCCGGTCCGTGGATCCGATCGGGTAGTGCGGTACGGCACCGGCGCCCGGGCGAGGCAGGATTCGGTTCCGGGGCCTGCTGACTGCACTCATGCGAGCCATCGTCACCAACCGCTACGGCGGCCCGGAAACACTGGAATTCAGGGAAGTCGACGACCCCAGGGTCGCCCCGGACTCGGTACTCGTCCGGGTGCGGGCGGCGGCGGTGAATCCGGTCGACTGGAAGATCGTCGCCGGGTACCTCGACGCGGTCTTGTACGTCCACTTCCCGCTCGTTCCCGGCTGGGACGTCGCAGGTGTCGTCGAGGCCGTCGGCATGGACGCCCCGGAGTTCTCCGTCGGTGACGAGGTCTTCGGCTACGTCCGCAAGGACGAGGTGCAGCACGGCACCTACGCCGAGCTCGTCGACGCCCCCGTACGCGCGCTGGCACGCAAGCCCGCCTCGCTCAGCTGGACGCAGGCGGCCGGCGTGCCGCTGGCGGGGCTGACCGCCCTGCCGTCGCTGCGCCGGGTGGACGTCGGTGCGGGTGACACGGTCCTGGTGCATGCGGCGGCCGGCGGTGTCGGCGCCTTCGCCGTGCAGATCGCGGTGGCCGGGGGCGCCCGGGTCATCGGGACCGCCAGCGAGCGCAACCACGACTTCCTGCGTTCCCTCGGCACCGAACCCGTGACCTACGGTGACGGCCTGGCCGACCGGGTGCGTCAGATCGCGGCCGAGGGTGTCGACGCCGCCTTGGACTACGTGGGCGGTGACGCGGTCGCGATCTCCAGGGAACTGTTGAAGGACTCCTCCCGGGTCGCGTCGATCGTCGACCGCGGTGTGACGCAGCACGGTGGGCATCACGTCTGGGCCCGGCCCGACAGTGCGGGCCTCGCGGAACTCGCCGGCCTCGCCGATGCGGGCAGGCTCTCGGTCCATGTCGACCGCGTACTGCCCCTGGACCAGGCGGCGGAGGCCTTTCGCCTCAGCGAGAGCGGGCACACCCGCGGCAAAGTGGTGCTTGAGGTGAGCTGATCCGGGGGCGAGTGCTCCGCTGTGGGCCGCCTCTCCTCTCTGGCAGGCTCCCGTGCCTGCCTTCGTCGTCCAGCCACGGGGCGTCGCCGGCACGGGTTGATGGGCCCTGCCGCCCTGGTGTTGCGGACACCACGGCGCCGGGGACAAGTTCCGGCTCGGCAGCACACGGGACAACGGTGTCCTGCTGCTGGCGCGCACGACCTCGTACAGACCTCAGGCCTCACGGGCGGCTGAGTCGACACCGAGCCTGTGCCGGCGGAGCCGTCCGGGTCGGAGACGATCCCGTCCAGGGTGGCGAACTCGATGAAGATGACAGTCACGACGGGTTCCTTTCGGTGCGACGCTCACCGGTACGTACCGGCGGCACCGAGGGGCCTCGTCACTCCTGGCGGAATTCGTCTCCGGGAATGCGGCGTGGCAGGTCGAAGGCGTCGAGGACGCGCGGATCGGTGAACACGATGTTGTGCGAGACGCGGTCTGCGGTGACGGTGAAGACCTGCAGGCTGTGCGGCTGATGCCCGCCGCCGGGCTCCGGCGCGTACGCGGCGAGGGCCGGCTGGCAGTTGGCGGTGAGCGGCCGCACGAGCCAGCCCGTGCCGCGCATCCGGAACACACGCTCCATGAACAGGCCGTAGTGGTCCCGTCCCCGGTACCACAGCGGGACCGGCGGCATCTCCATCACCGCGTCCTCGGCCAGCAGCCGCACCAGTGCAGGCACATCGGCCGCCTCGAAGGCCCGCATGTACCGCTCGACCACCGCGCGCACCTCCGGGTCGCCCGGCTCAGGTACGTCTGCGGCATCGCCCGCGCCGGCGACGGCGGCACGGGCCCGCTGCAGGGCGCTGTTGACCGCCGCGACGGTCGTCCCCAGCTGCTCGGCGACCTCGGCGGCGGAGAACGCCAGTACCTCGCGCAGCACGAGCACCGCACGCTGCCGCGCGGGCAGCAACTGCACCGCCGCGACCCACGCGAGCCGTAGGTCGGCCCGCGCCTCCACGTCGTACCGGGCGTCGGGGAACGGCTCCAGCCAGGGGACGTCGAGTGCCGGCGTGAGCAGTGCCCCGGGATCCTCGCTCGGCGCGCCCAGCCCCGACGGCAGCGGACGCCGCTCGCGCCCGTCCAGCGCGGTCAGGCACACGTTGGCCGCGATGCGGTACAGCCACGTCCGCACCGACGCCCGGGCCGGGTCGTACCGGTCATGGGCCTTCCAGGCGCGCAGCAGCGTCTCCTGCACCAGATCCTCGGCCTCGCTGAACGAGCCGAGCATCCGGTAGCAGAACGCCACCAACTCGCCCCGGTACGACTCGAAGTCCACCGCGTCATCATGCCATTCCCGGGCGGCGCGCCCTTGGCCGTCCCGATCATCGACGTTCGTAGGGGCCGGCCGCCCGTGGACCGACCGCCGGCCACCTGCGGACTTCAGAACCTTCAGCGCCTCAATGCTCCAATCGGCTCAAACAGTGCCGCGCCATCGCGACCCGGTTCGACAAGCTCGCCACCCGCTACCGCGCGGCCTGCACGTCGCCCCGCGCGTCCTCTGGCTCCGTGGACCAACGACATGACCATGTGTCGGACGCGGCCTGGCGGCAATCAGGAGGTGTCTGCGGTCGGGGAATCCGGCTCGTCGTCGTCCTTGGCCTTGTCCCGGACATCTCGCGGTGTGGGTGCGGTGATGTTCCGCTGTTCCGCGGACCGTTGCCGCGTCTCGTCGTCGACCGGAGAGGTATCGCTGTTGTCGGGGGTCTTCATGGGATTCTCCCTGCTGAGAGGTCCTATGCCTTGTGCTGCTGTGCGCGGCGCGCAGGGTTGCCCTGTTCCGCCGTCTTCGGGTCCTTCTCGCCGGACTGCGCTCGTGCAGGACTTCACCGCGAAGCCGCGCGGGTCACGCCAGGTGTCCGGGCTGCCTCGTTCCCTCGCCACGGTGGAGAACCGGATGACCAGGTCGGTGCGCGTGCGCGGCTGGAACACGGCCGCCTTGGTGTAGCGGCTCACGTCGTGGGTCACTTCGAAGGAGCCGAAGGCGCCGCTTCCTTTCGCATGCGGCTGGCGCTCGGGAATTCGCTCCCGGTTGAAGTGCGGCATCTGCTCGATCAGAGAGGCGTCCTGCAAGAGGACGGGTCCCCCGGGTCCAACGGTCAGCGAGTGTTCATCGCTCTTCACCAGAACACCTGAGTCGGTTGTGGTGGGGATGTGGGTCTCCGTCGTGACACTCCTCCTGTCGTCGGACGTCGCAGTCGGCCCCTTTCGGGACCCACAAGGCGCGTGACCCCGGGCATCCGCGTCAAACGTCCTCTGGACAACGGATCCGCGGGAGACGTACCGCCCTCGACCTGTCCGGCCCGGGCACGCCCCGACGGACCTGGGCAGCCTCCCGCCGAAATTCTTTACTCACCTTGGAATGTTCGAAGCGAAAGGGGTACCCGGTGCGACATCGATCAGAAATCGGAAAGGAGGTCGGTCCGATGTCCACCGGCACGCTTCTGGCGATCGTCGTTCCCATCGCGGTGGTCGTCGTACTGATCGCCATGGCCCTGGTTCTCTTCCGACGACGCAGGGCTCTGCGCGAACGGTTCGGCCCGGAGTACGAACGGACGGTCGACGACGCGGACAGCCGATTCGCCGCCGAGCGCGAGCTCAGCACGCGCGAGAAACGCCATGACAAGCTCGACATCAAACCGCTGCCCGACGAACTCCGGGAGCGCTACGGCCGCGACTGGGACGACGTGCAGCACGAGTTCGTCGACCGGCCCGAGGACGCCGTGCACGACGCGGACCGGCTGGTGACCTCGCTGATGCAGGCACGCGGCTACCCCACCGGCAGCTACGACCAGCAGCTCAAGGACCTCTCCGTGGAACACGGCCGCACCCTTGAGCACTACCGGGCCGCTCACGAGATCGACGCGCTGAGCACAAGCCACAAGGCCACCACCGAACAGCTGCGCGGCGCCATGGTGCACTACCGGGCGCTGTTCGACGAACTCCTCCTCGACGGCGGTCAGACCCGCCATGCCACGGCCTGACCCCCGAGCGGACAGGAGCCGACGGACACGGAGTCGACATGCGACGCAACGACACACGGCACACCGCTGACACCGGGCCGTCCACCGAGGACCTCGTGCGGCCTCGCGAGACCGACACCGGACCGGACAGCACTTCGGCGCCCCGGGTCTACCCCGGCGAGAGCGACGAGCGAGCCGACGTGAACGACATCGGGGCCAACGACACGGATGCCCGAACGCCGGAAGCACGGGCCGGGGACGCGGACGAGATGCCGCAACTGCTGACGCCCCAGGACGAGGAGGACTTCCGCAAACGCTGGGATAAGATCCAGACCGCCTTCGTCGACGACCCCCGCAACGCCGTGCAGGACGCGGACAGCCTGGTCGCCAACCTCATGCAGACACTTGCCACGACGTTCGCCGAGCACAAGAAAGAGCTCGAAGACCAGTGGAGTCGAGGCGGACACGCCGACACCGAAGCCCTGCGTACGGCCCTCCGCCACTACCGCTCGTTCTTCAACCGCCTGCTGACCACCTGAAAAGCCCCGATGGCCGTCCCGACAGCAGGGAACCCAGCGGGCCACCGTCATACCACAACCATCAGCCGCCGCCCGACACTTCGGCCGGCGAGAGAGGAGACGGCCATGATCGCCCTCGGCGTCATCCTGCTCATCCTCGGATTCGTCTTCAACATCGGCATCCTGTGGACGATCGGGATCATTCTGCTCGTGATCGGGCTCGTCCTGTTCCTCCTCGGCTCGGTCGGCCACGCCGTCGGCGGCCGACGCCACTACTGGTAACCCGCACGCGGGTCGGACCAGCCGGTCCAACGCACTGGGCGCGCCGGGTACCCGGCGCGCCCAGTACAGCCGCCATGTTCCGTCCGGGAGGCGTGGCGCCCGGCTTCGGGTACTTCATTCCCTCCCCGGCAGACGGCCGCTCCTGCGACGGCGTGATCCGGTGATCCGGTGATGCGATGTCAGTGGTGCTGGGTCATGTGAGAGAGGGCCTGGGTGGCGCTGTCGCGGGCGAAGGCGCTGTTGATGCCTTCCGCGGCCCCTTCGGCTGCTGCGACGGAGCGGGGCTGCAGAACGGCTTCGTAGGCGTGGATGGCGTCCTCGATGGCGGGGCCCTCGATGAGGGCGTGGGCGAGGTCGGCACCGTCGAGCATGGCGAGGTTGGCGCCCATGCCGGAGAAGGGGGACATGAGGTGGGCCGCGTCGCCGAGGAGCGTGACGCCGGGGGTGTGGGCCCAGGTGTAAGGGACGGGCAGGGCGTCCAGGGGCCGGTTGGTGCAGCCGGTGTCGGTGTGGGAGATGAAGTCGAGCAGGTCGGGGCTCCAACCGGCGAACTTCTTGAGGAGGGTCTCGCGACCGACACCGCGACCGGCACTGACGCGAAGGCGCTTGGGGGCGCCGTGAACGCAAGAAGGCCGCCACCCGCCGGGCTCCGGCCGACTCCGCTCTGCGTCTCTGCCTGGAGCGTGCATACGAGCAGGTCTGCGAGCACCAGCACCATCCGTCACGCCAGATGCAGTTGCGCTGCTGGGCGGCCGGACGCAGAAAGCGCCGGCCCACCGCACTGATGGGCCGACACTGTCCGGCGGGTGAGCTCCCCGAACGCGCTCAGCGGCACAGGGTGCGCAGGGCGGTGAGGCAGTCCGCGGCCCTGCGCTGCGGGTCGGTGTCGGTGCTGGCCCAGGCAATCCGGGCGTCCGGTCGGATCAGAACGGCGGTGACGTCCCGCCAGATCCGATCCGACGCTTCGGTGTCGACGATGACTGTCCGCCGTTCCAGACCGCCCGCGGAACACGGCGTCGGCGTCCCGCCGAGGTCCAGCAGCAGCGGCCGGCCGCGGTGCATCAACGGGTGGGCGGTGGGCACCTCGGCCGCGTCCAGGGCGAGGCCGGCCAGTCGCGTGCCGTCCAGCGGGTGCGCTCCGGGTGCGGTGTCGGCGGGGAGTGGGTCGTCGAAGCCCGCAATCCTGCGGGCCCACTGGCGGTTGGTCTGCGGTTCGGCCAGCGCGCTGGACCAGACCTCGCGCAGCGCGATCTGCTCGGGGCTCGCCGCGGCGAACAGGGCGAGCTGCGCACGGGTGTTGTCGATGACGGCGCGGGCGGCCGGCCGGCGCTCCGTGTCGTAGCTGTCGAGCAGTCCGTCGGGCGCCCGGCCCTGGAGGGTGGCGGCCAGCTTCCAGCCCAGGTTGGTGGCGTCCTGGATACCGAGGTTCATGCCCTGCCCGCCGGCCGGGAAGAACATGTGTGCCGCGTCCCCGGCCACGAGCACCCGTCCGGCCCGGTACCGCGCGGCCTGGCGGGTGGCGTTGCCGTAACGCGACAGCCATCGGGGGTTACGGATGCCCAGGTCTCGTCCCAGTAGCGCGCGGGTCTGCTCGCGCACCTCCTCCAGAGCCAGCGGTTCACCGGCGCCGTGGTGCATGGTGGCCGTGGAGAGGCCCGCCAGCCGGTGGACGCCGTCGCCGATCGGGGCCGCCAGGAACGAACCGGCCGGCCCGGTGGCGGCGAGCGGCGCGGTGGGCGGGTCGTCGAGCTCGACGTCGGCGAGCCACCCGGTCAGCGTGGTGTCCTGACCGGGGAAGTCGATGCCGGCCGCCTGGCGCACCGCACTGCGGGTGCCGTCGCAGCCCACCACCCAGCGGGCCCGCACGGTCCGGTGGGTGCCGCCGGCCCGGACCACCACCTCGACGGCGTCCGGCCCCTGGGTGAGCGAGACGACCTCCTCCCCGCGCAGCACCCGGGCGCCCACGGCAACCGCGTGCTCCTCCAGGAGTTGTTCGGTGACGGACTGACCGAGCGCGAGCATGAACGGGTGCACCGCTCCGACCGTGGAGAAGTCCAGCCTGGTGGTCGCCGCGCCGAAGTGGCCGGTCGGCACCGGGGTGCCCCGTTCGATGAACCGCTCCGCGAGTCCGCGGGTGGCGAAGGTGTCCAGCGTGCCGGCCTGCATGCCGACCGCGCGCGACCGTCCGTCCGGTGCCGCCCGGCGTTCCACGACGGTCACCTCCACCCCGTGCAGGCGCAGCTCCGCGGCCAGCCAGAGCCCCACCGGGCCGGCCCCGGCGATGAGCACGTCGAGCATGACCATCACTTCCTCTCACTCTTGTCCGTTGGACAAGAGTGAGCATGCCCTAGAATTGTCCATTGGACAACAGGGGTTGGACGACAGGGCGCGGAAGCCGACCGGAGAGGCGCATCGGATGGGTACGACACGGGGCGAGATCGTCGCCGCCACACTGGCAGTCCTCGACGAGCACGGGCTGGACGGCGTGACCATGCGCGCCGTCGCGGCCCGGCTCGGCGTGCAGCACAACACCGTCCGCTGGCACGCCTCCAGCAAGGGCCGCCTGCTCGAACTGGCCTCCGACGAACTCCTCGCGCACTGTCTCGACGAGCCGCTGCCCGAGGCGTTCCCCGACCGGCTCAAGGAACTGAGCCGCCGCTGCCGCACGGCCCTGCTCTCCCACCGCGACGCCGCCAGGATGGTCGCGGGCGTCTTCGCAGCCGAGCCCCACACGCTGCGCTACGCCGACTCCGTGATCGCCACCCTGCTGGCGGCCGGCCACTCGCCGCGCACGGCCGCGTGGACCCACTGGACGATCTTCTACCTGACCCTGGGCCACACCCAGGAACAGCAGGCCGCCCAGGAAGCCGCACCGGCCCTCCTCCCGGACCAGGCCATGGCCGACAGCTACCCGGCCCTGGCCGAGGTCCTGCCGTACGTCGGCCCCGACAGCTTCGACCAGCGATTCGAATTCGCCCTCGACCTGATCATCGCCGGCCTTCCCCCGGCCGAGGGACCCCTCGACCCGGGCCATCAGCGGTGATTCGGGTGGCTTTCCGGCCGGTTGACACGGCAACCGCACCCGATGAATCGCCGCAGGTCGAGAAGGGTGCCCCATCCCTACAGGGTTGAGGTGAGTTCGGCTGCAGTGTTCAGCTGCAGTGCCAGAGCATGCTGAGTGCCCGCATCGCATCACGTTCGATGCGCGCCAGTTCGACGAGGACGGAGCCGGCCTGCACGAGATTCTCCGCGTCACCGGTTTCGCCGGCTGTGGCGATGAGTGCGGCCACCTGTGTCCAGAGGGTGGCGGCCTCGGCATACAGGCTGTGGCCGGTGCGCAGGTGGCCGCTGTCGATCAGCTGGGCGCACTCGGCGAGGAAGTCCCGGTAGAGATTGCGGAACAGGGCGCCGCCGGTGCCGGCCTTCTCCACGAGGACGGCGGCCCATGACATCCGTGCAGCACAGAAGCCGCGAGCACCGTCGGCCGACCGGACGCCACGAACCACAAAGCCCCCGTCGCAGGTGACCTTCGCTGCCGCAAGGTCGATACTGCCCATAGACGGGACAGGCGGCCCCCTGGATCGGGGGGCCGCCAACACCTGACGCCCCGTCACCGGAGTCGGCATTGAGTCAGCAGGAGACCCGTCACAACCCGCCGCGAACCGCAGCACGCCACCAGGATCGAATACCGCTCACGCCACCGGTGACCTGCGAAGACGCAGGTCCAGAGCCCCAGTGCTAAGCTCGTGAGGAGACAGCCATGAAGATGCTGATCAACGTCCCGGAGACCGTGGTGGCGGATGCCCTGCGGGGTCTGGCGGCAGCTCATCCGGACCTGACCGTGGACGTGGAGAACCGGGTGATCGTGCGCCGGGACGCCCCGGTGGCCGGACAGGTCGCGCTCGTCTCGGGTGGCGGATCGGGGCACGAACCGCTCCACGGCGGATTCGTCGGCCCGGGGATGCTCTCGGCGGCCTGTCCCGGAGAGGTGTTCACCTCGCCGGTGCCGGACCAGATGGCGCGGGCCGCGGCCGCCGTCGACAGCGGGGCCGGCGTGCTGTTCGTCGTGAAGAACTACACCGGCGACGTGCTCAACTTCGACATGGCCGCCGAACTGGCCGAGGACGAGGGCATCCAGGTCGCGAAGGTACTGGTCAACGACGACGTGGCGGTCACCGACAGCCTGTACACGGCCGGGCGCCGCGGCACCGGTGCGACGCTGTTCGTGGAGAAGATCGCGGGGGCCGCCGCGGCCGAGGGCCAGCCGCTGGAGCGGGTGGAGGCCGTCGGGCGCCAGGTGAACGAGAACTCCCGCAGCTTCGGCGTCGCCCTGAGCGCCGTCACCACCCCGGCCAAGGGCAGCCCGACCTTCGATCTGCCCTCCGGCGAGCTGGAGTTGGGAATCGGCATCCACGGCGAGCCGGGCCGGGAGCGGCGGGCGATGATGACCTCCGGGGAGATCGCCGACTTCGCGGTGCACGCCATCCTGGAGGACATGCCCCCGCGCAACCCCGTGCTCGTCCTGGTCAACGGCATGGGCGCCACTCCCCTGCTGGAGCTGTACGGCTTCAACGCCGAGGTGCAGCGGGTGCTCACCGAGCGGGGCGTGGCCGTGGCCCGCACCCTCGTCGGCAACTACGTGACCTCCCTCGACATGGCGGGCGCCTCGGTCACACTGTGCCAGGCCGACGAGGAACTGCTGCGGTTGTGGGACGCCCCGGTGAAGACCCCGGCGCTGCGCTGGGGGATGTGATAGGGCGGACGAAGCGGCCAACATCCCTACCACGCAAGGAGATCCAGTGCTCGACGCCGATTTCTTCCGCCGTTGGATGACGGCGGCCGCCGCGTCCGTGGACCGGGAGGCGGAGCGGCTCACCGCCCTCGACTCGGCCATCGGGGACGCCGACCACGGCAGTAACATGCAGCGCGGTTTCGCCGCCGTGGTGACCGCCCTGGAAGCGGAGGCGACGGACACACCGAGCGCCGTACTGACCGCGGCCGGGCGCGTGCTGATCTCGACCGTCGGCGGAGCGTCCGGGCCGCTGTACGGCACGCTGCTGCGCCGGGCCGGCAAGGCGCTCGGGGATGCCACCGAGATCAGCGAGAAGCAGCTGGCCGAGGCGTTGCGGGCGGGCGTGGACGGGGTGATGGCGCTGGGCGGGGCGGCACCCGGCGACAAGACCATGGTCGACGCCCTGCTCCCGGCCGTGGACGCGCTCGGTGACGGCTTCGCCGCCGCGCGCGTCGCCGCCGAGGAGGGCGCGGTGGCCACCACCCCCCTGCAGGCGCGCAAGGGCCGGGCCAGCTACCTCGGCGAGCGCAGCATCGGTCATCAGGATCCGGGGGCCACGTCCTCGGCCCTGCTGGTCGCCGCGCTCGAAGAAGCGGCTGCGGGGGCCCGAGGTGAGTAAGGCGAAGCCGGTCGGCATCGTGCTGGTGTCGCACAGCGCGGAGGTCGCTGCTTCGGTGGCCGAGCTGGCGAAGGGGCTGGCCGGCGGAGCCGAGGGGGTGCCGGTCGCCTCGGCGGGCGGCACCGAGGGCGGTGGGCTCGGTACCAGCGCCGAGCTGATCTCGGCGGCGGCGGCCTCGGTGGACCGGGGCGCGGGGGTGGCACTGCTCACCGACCTCGGCAGCGCGGTGCTCACCGTGAAGGCGTTGATCGCCGAGGGTGACGAACTCCCGGACGGCGCACGGCTGGTGGACGCGCCGTTCGTCGAGGGTGCGGTGGCCGCCGTCGTCACGGCGGTCACGGGCGCGGACCTGGACGCGGTAGAGGCGGCGGCCGTGGAGGCGTACAGCTACCGGAAGGTGTAAGACCGCCGCCTGAGTCGGTCTCGCCTCCGGCTGCCTGCGCCCCTCTCCCCCTCGGCCCGGTGGGCAGCCGGGAGGGGTGACGGGCGGGGGACGGTGAAACAGTGGGGAGACGGTGTCCGTCCCGGTCTCAGCGGCGCCCGAGGAAGAGCCGGGCCAGCCGCTCCCCCTCCCTCTCCGCCGCCTTGCGGTCCTCGATGGGCCTGACCCGTGCGTGCTTGAAGACGATGTACGTGACGCCGGAGGCCGCTCCGCCGAGCCGCGGATCGCACCGGATGCCGAGTCCGCGTGCGGTGGCGTAGGAGGCCTCGCCGATGAGATCGCGGGGGCCGATGTCGCCGACGACCGCGTACTGGACCCGGCCCTTGTAGATCACGGCGGCCACGGAGCCGCCGCCGATGCCCTGCGCCCGGGGGTTCCAGCGGCCGCTGGGTGCGGGGATCACGATGTAGGGCAGGTGCTCGGCGCTCAGGTGACGTCCGTCGGACTGCTGGTAGGCGGTGGCGGCCGTGAAGTACGGGTCGGCGCGGCGGTTGCAGCGGGCGGTGGGCCGTCCGTCGCAGTCGACGTCCAGGTCGGCCTTCCAGAACACCGCGTCGGGGGTGCCGCAGACGCGGACGTCCGCGGCGGCACCGTCGTCGGGGCGGTACCGGCCCCGTGAGACCTTTGCACAGGTACGCATACGGTCGAGCAGGTCAGCGGCTGTCACCAGATTCTTGGCGTGGGCGACGGGCATCGGAGGGGACGGGACGGCGGCGGCCGAAAGCGTCGTCGGGGCGAGCAGGGCGGCGCTGGCCGTGGCCAGCGTGAGCGACTGAACACGCACTCTGGGGGACCCTCTCCTCGGGGACGTTGCGGACACCATGCCCAATCTGGTACGGGCGTGCGGGTACGGCCCACCCCGATGGGGCCGGATGGAGCATGGTCCTGACGCCCCGTGAGAGGACGACAGGGGCCGGGGGCCTGAGCCGGCGTCGGCCCAGGTCCCCCGGCCGCCCGTGTCGGCGCGGTTCCGGCGACGACAGCGTTTCCGCGCCTCGGGCTGGAACTCCCCAGGATCCCCTGGGAGTTCGGCCACAGGGAGACTTCAGCATACGTAACTCCCGCCGACGGTCGCCCATACGACCCCCTTGCTGAGGCCGCACCACCCGGGCCATATTGGTCCGGACCTTTGTCGTGATGCCGTCCCCGGGGAGGCAGAGACGTGCGACGCGTTCTCCTTCCGCCCGCGCTGGTCTGCGCGGCGCTGATGCTGGTCGCGTCCTGCGGCCGGAGCGGTGCGGCCGACCGTGACGAGGGCCGGGCGCCGGGGGCTCCGACGGGCGTCACCGCGGCGGCCGGGAGTGCCACGACCGTGCATGTGATGTGGAACACGGTGCCGGACGGGCCCCGGGTCCGCACCTATGAGGTGTATCGCGGCTCTACGAAGGTCACGGAAGTACCGGGCTCGCTGCACATGGTGGACGTCACCAGGCTCAGGCCGTCCACCGTGTATGGCTTCACCGTGCGGGCCCGGGACACGGACGGTCGCCTCGGGCCGCCGAGCCGCGAGGTGCGGGCGCGGACGCCCGCCATGGTGGCGGCCGACCGCTCGGCCCCGGCCCGCCCGCGCAAGCCGGCCGGGCGGGCGGTCGGCAGCCGGGCGGTGCAGCTGTCCTGGGCCGCCTCCCGCGACGACCGCGGCGTGGTGTCGTACGACGTCTACCAGGGCGGTGCGAAGATCCACAGCGTCGGCGGGGACCAGACCGCGACCGTGGTCACCGGGCTGCGCCCCGGCACCCGGTACGTCTTCACCGTGCGGGCGCGGGACGCCGCCGACAACCTCTCGCCCGCGAGCGCGCCCGTCCGCCTCACCACGCCGGGCTCCGACGACGGCCGTGACACCGCGCCGACCGGTTTCACGGCGGCGACCCACCGGTCGGCCGGGGCGTACTACCTCGATCTGTCCTGGGATCCGCCGCGCGTGGACGGGCTGATCACGGAGTACCAGATCCAGCTCGACGGCGCCGCGGCCACCTCCCTGGTGTGGGGCGGCGACCCCCCGCACGGCCGGGCCCGCTACAGCTTCTGGGTCGGGCAGGACGCGGGGGCCGAGCACCGGGTGCGGCTGCGGGCACGGCTGCCGGACGGGACCTGGGGCGGGTTCTCGGAGGAGCGGACCGTGACCACGGGGGCGACGGCCTGACGGACGCCATCGCGGCAGCGGGGGCGACGGGCTGACGGACGCCATCAGGGCAACGGCCGCCGATGGCAAGCCGGCCTGCACCGGACGGAGGAATCCGTCACCTGGCCGGCTGCATACCGGGTGCGGCCGGGGCCGGGGGCGCTTTTGCTGCATCTGAGGCAGCACGGACGTTTCCCTACCCTCGGCGGCGCATGGGACGTACCGCCAACCGTGCCGCCGGAGGCCAGCCAATGCGAAACTCTCGACTCATCCTCCGCTCCGGCCTGACCCTGGCGGCTGCCGCCGCGCTACCGGCCTCACTGGCCGGGCCGTCCGCCGCGGCCTCGGGAATCTCCGTGAGCACCACCGGGTCCACGGTCTCGGTCGTCACCAGCTCATGCTCACTGAACAACGGCAGCTGGGGCAACGCCTCGCTCCTCGGCAGCCGCCAGGCGAACTTCTCCCAGGGCCGGCAGACGGCTCTGTCGGGCACGACCATCAGCCAGTCGGCAGCCTGGTCGGGAGTGAGCCCGGGGACGTACACGGTGGTCGTGGTCTGCTCCAACGGCTCCACCGCCGGTTCCCAGTCGGTCATCGTCTCCGCGGGCTCCGCGGTCACCGCGCCCCGCGTCCCGACGACCTCCTCGACGTCCAAGTCCGCGCCCTCGCGCGGTGTGATGGGCGGCGTGGGCGGCGCGGCCCGGGACTACGGCCCGCTCACCCTGGGCGTCGGGGCGGCTCTGGTGGGCTCGGGCGTCGTCGCCACGGCCTGGTTCCTGCGCCGCCGCTCGAAGCCGTACCGGCTCTGAGCGGACCGCGGTCCTCAGCCGGGCGTGCCGTTCGCCGGCTCCGACTCCGGTCCCCGCTCCGGTTCCGGCATCGGTTCCGGCTTCGGTTCCGGGTCGAGGTGCGGCTCCGCTTCCGTGCCCGGATCCGGTTCCGCGCCCGGCCCTGATTCCCCTGCTTCGCCGGGCAGTTCGGCGAACTCCTTCAGGGCGTGGGTGAGCCACTGGGTCCAGAAGGTCTCCAGATCGATGCCCGCCCGCAGGACCAGATGGCGCAGCCGGTCCTGCGGAGCGTCCCGGTCCGGCGGGAAGTCACGCCGCTCGATCTCCTCGTACGTGGCCAACTGCCGCTGGTGCAGCTCCAGATGGCGGCGCAGGTCGGTCTCCAGACCCGCCGTGCCGACCACCGCGGCGGCGCGCAGCCGCAGCAGCAGGACGTCCCGCTGCGGTTTGGGGGCCTGGGCGGCGGCGGTCCAGCGGGCGAGTTCGGCACGGCCCGCGGGCAGGACCTCGTAGCTCTTGCGCTGCCCGCGGGCCGGCTGCTCGGCCGGCAGAGCGCGGATGAAGCCCTCGCCCTCCAGCTTCCCCAGCTCGCGGTAGATCTGCTGGTGCGTCGCGGACCAGAAGTAGCCGATCGACTTGTCGAACCGGCGGGTCAACTCCAGGCCCGACGACGGCTTCTCCAGCAGGGCGGTGAGGATGGCGTGCGGGAGTGACATGAACTCATCCTAGGGACGCGGCCATGGCCCCTTACAGTGCCGCGGCCAGCTCGGTGCCCTGCTTGATGGCCCGCTTGGCGTCCAGCTCGGCCGCGATGTCGGCGCCGCCGATCAGGTGGGCGCTGTGCCCGGCGGCGATCAGCTCCTCGTACAGGTCGCGGCGCGGCTCCTGGCCGGTGCACAGCACAACGGTGTCCACCTCCAGGACCGTGCTCTCCTCGCCGACGGTGATGTGCAGACCCGCGTCGTCGATCCGGTCGTAGCGCACGCCCGGGACCATGGTCACACCGCGGTGCTTCAGCTCGGTGCGATGGATCCAGCCGGTGGTCTTGCCGAGTCCGGCACCGACCTTGGTGGTCTTGCGCTGGAGCAGGTGGACCGTGCGCGGCGGGGCCGGCCGCTGCGGGGCGGCGAGGCCGCCCGGTGCGGCGTAGTCCATGTCGACACCCCAGTTGCGGAAGTACGTCTGCGGGTCCTCGCTCGCCTTGTCGCCGCCGTCGGTGAGGTACTCGGCGACGTCGAAGCCGATGCCGCCGGCGCCGAGGATGGCGACGCGGTCGCCGACGGGGGCGCCGTCGCGCAGGACGTCGAGGTAGCCGAGGACGCGCGGGTGGTCGGCGCCGGGGATGTCGGGGGTGCGCGGGGTGACACCGGTGGCGACG
Organism: Streptomyces sp. NPDC007971; assembly: GCF_042958635.1. Taxonomy (NCBI): domain Bacteria; kingdom Bacillati; phylum Actinomycetota; class Actinomycetes; order Kitasatosporales; family Streptomycetaceae; genus Streptomyces; species Streptomyces sp. NPDC007971. The sequence goes on along the minus strand of NZ_JBIBJK010000003.1, from coordinate 312,009 downwards.
ACGACCTCGTCGTGGCCGTCCAGGTCGGCGGCGGTGACCCAGGTGCCGAGGCGCACGTCCACGCCGTGCTCGTCGAGCTGGTGGCGGAAGTAGCGCAGGGTCTCGTCGAACTCCTGCTTGCCGGGGACCTTGCGGGCCACGTTCAGCTGGCCGCCGATCTCGCTCGCGGCGTCGAACAGGGTGACCTGGTGACCGCGCTCGGCGGCGGTGACCGCGCAGGCCAGCCCCGCCGGTCCGGCGCCGACGACGGCGACGCGCTTCTTGAGCCGGGTCGGGGAGAGCACCAGTTCCGTCTCGTGGCAGGCGCGCGGGTTGACCAGGCAGGAGGTGATCTGCCCGCTGAAGGTGTGGTCGAGGCAGGCCTGGTTGCAGCCGATGCAGGTGTTGATGGCCTCGGGCCGGCCGGCGGCGGCCTTGGCGACGAAGTCGGGGTCGGCGAGCATCGGGCGGGCCATGGACACCATGTCCGCGTGCCCGTCTGCGAGCAGCTGCTCGGCCAGCTCGGGGGTGTTGATGCGGTTGGTGGTCACCAGCGGCACGGACACCTCGCCCATGAGCTTCTCGGTGACCCAGGAGTAGGCGCCGCGCGGCACGGAGGTGGCGATGGTGGGGATACGGGCCTCGTGCCAGCCGATGCCGGTGTTGATGATCGTCGCCCCGGCGGCCTCGACGGCCTTGGCGAGGGTGACGACCTCCGTCAGGGAGGAGCCGCCCGGGACCAGGTCCAGCATGGAGAGGCGGTAGACGATGATGAAGTCCTCGCCGACGGCCTCGCGCACCCGCCGGACGATCTCCACGGGGAAGCGCATCCGGTTCTCGTACGACCCGCCCCAGCGGTCCTGGCGCCGGTTGGTCTGCGCGGCGATGAACTCGTTGATGAGGTAGCCCTCGGAGCCCATGATCTCGACGCCGTCGTAGCCGGCCTGCCGGGCGAGGCGGGCGGCGCGGACGTAGTCGTCGATGGTCCGCTCGACGTCGGCGTCGGTGAGTTCGCGGGGCACGAAGGGGCTGATCGGGGCCTGCAGGGCGCTCGGGGCGACCAGGTCCTGGTGGTAGGCGTACCGGCCGAAGTGCAGGATCTGCATCGCGATCCTGCCGCCCTCGCGGTGCACGGCCTCGGTGACGACCCGGTGCTGCTCGGCCTCCGCCTCGGTGGTGAGCCTGGCGCCGCCCTCGTACGGCCGGCCCTCGTCGTTGGGCGCTATGCCGCCGGTGACGATGAGCCCCACTCCGCCGCGCGCCCGGGCCGCGTAGAACGCCGCCATCCGCTCGAACCCTCGCTCGGCCTCTTCCAGGCCGACGTGCATGGAGCCCATCAGGACGCGGTTGGGCAGCGTGGTGAAGCCCAGGTCGAGCGGGGACATCAGGTGCGGGTATCGACTCATCGGGCCCTCCGAGCGCTGTGTGTTCGTCTCTGTTGTAGAGGACCGCGAACTCGTTGTGCAACTAGTTGCATAAACCCGTCGGGGTGAACCCGATCACTCTGTAACTACCAGTATGTACACTGACGGCGAACCGCAGGACCGCTCCGGAACCGCAGGATCTAGCACAGGGGGACTCCGCCATGCCTTTCGTCCGCATCGACGCGCTGGGCGCCGACAGCGAACGCCTCGACGCTCTCGGCCGAGCCGTACAGGACGCCCTGACGGAGACGATCGGGGTCCCGCCCGATGACCGCTTCCAGGTCCTGGTGGGGCACGACGGCACCGGCAGCACCCTGCGCCACGGCGACTACCTGGGCGTGCACCGGGACGACGGGATCGTCTACGTGGCGATCACCATGCGCGCGGGACGCACGCCGGACCAGAAACGGGCGCTGTACCGGCGCATCGCCGAGCTGGCGCACTCCTACGCGGGCACCGAGCCGCGCAATGTGTTCGTCACCGTCACCGAGAACCAGTCGGTGGACTGGTCGCTCGGCAACGGCGAGGCGCAGTACGCCCCGGCCGGCGGCGAGGCACCGGCGGCCGGGGCGGTGGTGCAGCAGAGGTGACGCGGCCCGGCCGGCGTCACCGGCTTTCGAGCATGACGTGCAGTTCCCTCTCCTGGTCCCCCGAGGCGGAGGAGAGGTTGCGCACGCTGAAGAGGGAGTCCAGCGTCGTGTGGAGGCGGTTGATCGCCCAGTAACTGCCCTGGGCGTCCGCCTCGACGGAGGAGGAGAGCCGGGCGGGCGGCTTGCAGGTGTGGGCGTCGGTGACCTCGAAGGTGCCGAGCCACACCATGGGGCGCGTCTCGTGGAGCTGCTGGGGCACGTCCTCGGCGGTCCGGTCGGATTCGAAGCACTCGCACAGCACGTCGAACACGATGCGGGCGTCTTCCTTGCTGCATCCGCTGATCTCGAGGGAGACGGGCTCCTCGTGCATTCGCTCACGGGCCATCGTGATCGCTCCTCTCATGGCGGTGGCACGTTGTCACGGGTTCCCCGCCACCGCGCCACCTCCCAAGAAAACCACCACTGTGCGGCAGCGCACCACCGGTCGCGCCACCGGTCGTGCCGCGGGGCCGGCCGGGCTCAGCCGCGCGAGAACTTGTACGTCTTGCTGTCCGTGAGCACGCAGAACCCCGGCGACATGACGATCACGCGCAGGATGCCGGTCCGGCGGTCGTAGTCGATGCCCTCCGACTCGAAGCTGCCCGAGCAGGAGCTGCGCAGCGGGAGCCGGCGCAACGCCGTGACATGCCCGGTGACGTCCCCCGAGCCGCTCGGAGCCGCCGACAGGTCGATCTGGAGCAGCGGCTTGGTCATGCCGAACAGGGACCCGTCCGGATCGTCTGAGGAGCACAGAAGCGTCGTCGGGCCGGAGAAGTCGCAGCCCTGGACGTCGCGCACGGCGTGGTCCAGATTCACCTGGGAGACCTGCGGGAGGTTCGCGGAGGGCGAGGTGCTCGGGTTGCTGCCCGGGGCGGGGAAGACCAGCAGGCGGTTCATGGTGCCCCACTCGCCGGCCAGCATCCACTGGCCGTCCGGCGAGATCGCGTCCCAGGAGTTGTTCAGGGCCTCGCCGGGGCCGAGCGTGTGGACGTACTCCGACCAGGCGCCGCCCGGCGCCTGCACGCGGAACATCTTCGAGTTGCCGGAGTCCTGCTGGTAGGGCTCGATGTAGTAGCCGTTGTACGAGGCGTCGGGGTCGCCGACGTGGTTCCAGCCGCGGCTGGAGACGCCGAGCGGGATGGTGCCGATGCCGGTGTACCGGTTGGGGCTGTTCGCCGGGACCTCCACCGAGGTCAGACCCTGGCTCTCGGTCAGCGGTTCGGCACGGTCGGAGCCGGTCTCGGTCCAGGTGTCGGCGGCCGAGGCCGGGACGGGTGCGGCGAGGGACACGACGGCGGTGGTGGCCAGGGTGACGAGTCCGGTGAGGACTGCATGACAACGTTGCCGGGCGGGCGCGGGCATGGCCGACTCCTCGGAACGGGCGGGTGGGGGCACTCGGTCGGCGGACAGTCTGTCCCCGCTCGGTAGTCATGTACAGGCCAATGGAGCAACGTGGGCGTGAATTCTCCCGGTCCCGGGGCCGGGCCCGCGGTCACCGCAGGCGAGGGCCGGTGTCGCGGGTGCCTGGACCATCTGGTGACTTCGGCGGACGCCCGCCGCTGTGTTGAGAGATGGTGGAGATGAACAGCGCGGGCGTCGGAGAGTCGGGTGTGAGCGCGGTAGAACAGGGAGAGTCGGCACGGGGGACGACGTGCCGTTCGGACGGGCGAAGGCGGTGCGTGGCATGAGTGCAGCCGAGGCTCCGGTGGCGGAGGGTGACGAGCCCACCCGCGGATCGGTGCGGCCGAGCGGGCTGCTCGACGTCCTTGGCGTGGCCTCGGTGGTCCTGGACACCGAGGGCCGCATCGTGCTGTGGAGCCCCCAGGCGGAGGAGCTGTTCGGTTACTCGGCAGGCGAGGCGCTGGGGCAGTACGCCGCCCGGCTGATGGTGCACGAGGAGCACATCCAGCTGATCGGCAAGCTCTTCGCCGATGTGATGCGGACCGGTCAAAGCTGGGCCGGAGCGTTCCCCGTCCGGGTCAAGGACGGCGGCACCCGTCTGGTGGAGTTCCGCAACATGCGGCTGCTGGACGACCGGGGCGAGGTGTACGCGCTGGGCCTCGCCGCCGACCAGTCGACCGTGCGGAGGCTGGAACAGGACGTGGCCCTGTCCGAGCGGATGGTGCAGCAGTCGCCGATCGGGCTCGCCGTCCTGGACACCGGGCTGCGGTTCGTCTCCGTCAACCCGGCGCTGGAGCGGATCCACGGCGCCCCGGCCGGGCAGCACCTGGGGCGCACGGTGCGCGAGGTGCTCCCGCTGCTGGACGCGGACGCCCTGGAGGGCGCGGCCCGCCGGGTCCTCGACACCGGCACGCCGCTCATCGACGCCCCGGTCGTGGGCCGCACTCCGGCCGATCCGGACGAGGACCGCACCCTGTCGTTCTCCCTGTACCGCCTGGAGGACGCGATGGGCACCGTGCTCGGCGTGGCGGTCTCGGTGGTCGACGTCACCGAGCAGCACCGCTCCTCCCTCCGGGCCGAGGCCGCGCGGCGCCGGCTCGCGGTCGTCGCCGACGCGTCCGCGCGGATCGGGACGACGCTGGAACTGGAGCGCACCGCGTGCGAACTGGCCGAGGTCGCCGTGCCCGAGCTGGCCGACGTGGCCGCCGTGGACCTGCTGGACGCGGTCGTGGAGGGCCGGCCCAGCACCCTCGGCCCCTCGGAGCCGGCGGTGATCCGGGCGCTCGCACTCCGTGCCGAGCAGGAGTCCGACGCCGTACGGGCCGCCGACCCGCCCGGCCGGATCGCCCGGTACGAGCCCGACCGGCTGGTCACCGAGTGCGTCCGTACGGGTGAGGCCGTGCTGGTGCCGCAGGTGAAGGACGATGACCTGCCGCGCATCGCCCGCTCCCCCGAGGCGGCCGTGCTGCTGGGCCGCGCGGGTCTGCACTCGTATCTGGCCGTGCCGCTGATCGCCCGCGGCGAGGTGCTCGGTGCGCTCGACCTCAAGCGCACCCGCAATCCCGCACCCTTCGACGGGGACGACGTCCTGCTGGCCCGCGAGCTGGCGGCCCGCGCGGCCGTGCAGATCGACAACGCCCGCTGGTACCAGAACGCCCGCAACACCGCGCTCACCCTGCAGCGCAGCCTGCTGCCCAGCCATCCGCCGGTGACGACCGGCCTGGAGGTGGCCTCCCGGTACCAGCCGGCGGGCGCCACCAGCGAGGTCGGCGGCGACTGGTTCGACGTCATCCCGCTGGAGGGCGGCAAAACGGCGCTCGTGGTCGGCGACGTGATGGGCAGCGGGATCAGCGCGGCCGCCACGATGGGCCGACTGCGTACCGCGACCACCACGCTGGCCTCGCTCGACCTGGACCCGGCGGTGCTGCTGGAGCATCTGGACAAGACGACCTCGGCCTGGGACCACTCCATCGCCACCTGCGTGTACGCCGTCCACGATCCGCATCTGCGCCAGTGCCGGATCGCCAACGCCGGCCACCTGCCCCCGGCCCGGCTGCGCCCCGGCCGGCCGCCGGAGCTGCTCGACCTGCCCACCGGTGTGCCGCTGGGCGTCGGCGGTGTCGAATTCTGCACCGTCACCGTGGACTTCGAGCCCGGCGACGAACTGGTCTTCTACACCGACGGACTGGTCGAGACCCGGCGCCATGCGCTGGACGAGCGCCTTGACTTCCTGCTGTCCCTGCTCGACGACCCGGCCCGCCCGCTGGAGGATGCCTGCGACCTCCTCCTGCGCACGCTGCACCACCCCGACAACCACGACGACGTGGCCCTGCTCATCGCGCGGGCGCAGGAGTTGCCGTAGGTCAGCCCTCCCGGACGCCGATCACCACATGTGCGTACAGCTCCTCCGACACGGCCAGACGGGTCGTCAGACCGGCGTCGGTGAACGCCCGCAGAGCGGCCGGGGCCTGACGTTCGCTGGTCTCGGTCAGCAGACAGCCGCCGGGAGCGAGCCACTCGGGTGCCCCGGCGGCCACCCGCCGCAGGACGTCGAGGCCGTCCGCACCGCCGTCGAGGGCGGCCAGCGGCTCGTGGTCGCGGGCCTCCGCGGGGAGCAGCGCCACCTCGGCGCTGGGGACGTAGGGCACGTTGGCGGTGAGTATCCCGACCCGGCCCCGCAGTCCGGCGGGCAGGGCGTCGAACAGGTCGCCCTGGTGGGCCCGGCCACCCTGGGGGGCGAGGTTGCGGTGGGCGCAGCGCACGGCGGCCGGATCGATGTCGGCGGCGTGCACCTCGACGGCACCGAGTGACGCGGCCAGGGCCGCGCCGAGGGCACCGGAGCCGCAGCACAGGTCGACGACGACCCGCGCCCCGGGCGCCTGGGCCAGGGCCTGGTCGACCAGGAACTCGGTACGGCGGCGGGGGACGAACACGCCCGGTTCCACGGCGATGCGCAGGCCGTGGAACCAGGCCCAGCCGACGACGTGTTCGAGCGGGAGCCCGGCGGCGCGCCGCTCCACCATGGCGGCCAGTTCACCGGGGGTGCGGGCGGCGCCCAGGAGCAGCTCCGCCTCGTCCTCGGCGAAGACGCACCCGGCGGCGCGCAACGCGCGCACGACGGCGGACGGGGTGAGAGGGGGCAGGAAGGGAAGAGAGGGCACGGAAGCCGCGAGCCTTTCGGAAACCTGGGGCCGAAGGGCGCTCTGGCGGTCACCGGTACCGGTGGTCCGCGCTGTCACAACAAGCCGTCACAAGGAGGGAGCACCCCAGCTGACACAGCGGTAATGGGTCTCACCTCCTTGGCGGCACACGGCCGCGCACCGTCGGCGGCCGGGCGGCCACCATACCCCAGCGCCCGGACCCGCCGCCGTGCCCGCCCGGTTCGGGGAAAATCCTTGGCGCGGCCCGCCGCAGGCCCGTTACGATCGCCGCGATGACCACTCACTCTGCTGACAGAATGGGGGTCCCGTCCGCGCAAGGTGAGTGCTGATGCTCACTCAGACCGCGTACGGGGATTCCCGACTCTCCATGTGGCAGCGCGTCCGCGAGTTCGCCGTGCCGCCGTCCATGATCGAAACCGCGACCGCCCGGCGCCGTGCCGGGGACTGGGCGGGGGCGTGCGCCGCCGCCGGTGTCGACATCGACCTCGATCTGCGCTCCGTCGCCCGCACCCACGGCCGGGACCCGGCGGCCCGGATCCGCGCCGACCTCCGCCGCCTCGCCCCCGACCTGCTCCGCTGGCACATGCCGAGGATCGCGCCCGACGGGCTGCTGCGCCCCGGCCTGACCCTCACGCTCGCCCGGTACCCGGGCCGGGCCGACGACGGCCCGGTGCACCTCGTCGCCCGGACCCCGCCGGCCTGGGCGGACGCCGGCCAGCGGATCGGCCTCACGGTGTGGGACGGCTCCCGTCCGACCACCGCCCGGCATCCGCATCCCCGCCCCAGCAGGCGGTACCGGCTCGACCTGCACCGGCATCTGTGGGATGCGGAACGGGCCGGTGAGCTACGGGTCCGGGCCGGCACCGACCGGCCCGTGACGGACCCGCGGCTGCCGGACCTGGTACCGCCGGAACTCGGCTGCGCCACCGGCCGCTGGGCGGCCGAGGCGGAGATCCTGCTGCGCCGGGAAGGACAGGACCGCGGGGCCTTCGCGGTGCGGTGCGGCGCCCGGCACCGGCTCGTCCTGGAACTATGCGGGGGCGGCGGGGACACGGACGGCCCCGGCCCGGCCCTGCGGGTCGTGGCCGTGACTCCACGGGGCCACGGCCCGGCGCGGACCGGCGCCCCGGACGACGGATTCTCCGCGCTCCCCGTCCTGCCCGACGCCGCGACCTGGATCCTCCCCGACCTGGAACTGGTCCGTGCGGGGCTGCTGGAGCCCGGCCGGCTGCACCCACTGGTCGCCGCCGCCCTGGAACCGGACCGCCTTCGGCCCGAACCTCCCCGGCCCGCCGCCCCGTTGGGGCAGCCGCGCCTGGTGGAGTGCCGGGGCGCCCGGCACCGCATCGGCCTGGTCGACGGCGTGCTGGCTCCGCTGGACCACGACCCGGACGAGATCCGGCGCGAGGAGCTCCTGTTCGCGCTCGGCGGGCCGCCGATGCCCTGCCTTCAGGCCATCGACGACGCGCACCGGCGGCCGGACTGCCTCACCGGGGTCCGCGAGCGCCTGGACCACGGCGACACCGCCGGGGCACTGGCCGTCGTCGAGGCTCTGCTGGGTCCCGGGGCGCTGCTGCGGGACGGCCCCCTGCGGGACGCCTTGGAGTCGGCCGCGGAGCGCCGGATCGCCTACGGGCTCTACCGGGCCGGTCTCGCCGGACCCGGCCGCGCTCCGCTCCGTCCCGACCGTCGCACCACCCGGCACCACCGCCGTCACCCGCGCCAGGCGACCTTCCGCGTCTGATCGCGCCGTCTCCTCCGACCTCACACCCCAAGGTGATCACTCATGTCTTCCTACGCTTCCCGGACATCGCCCGCATCGACCGCATCCGCCGCCGATCCCTCTCAACTCGACGTCGCCGGTGACCTGTTGACCCTGCTGCGCGAGGCGCGCACCGAACCCCGCGACGACACCCAGCTGGAGGCGCTGACCCTGGCCGTGGCCGCCGACCTCCCCGTACTCCTGTGGGGAGAGCCCGGCATCGGAAAGACGGCGGCCCTGACCCAGCTCTCGACCGCCCTGGACCTGCCGCTGACCACCGTGATCGCCAGCGTGCACGAGCCGTCCGACTTCTCGGGGCTGCCCGTCGTGGGGGACGATCCCGCGGAACAGGGGGTCCCGATGGCCCCGCCGGACTGGGCGGTACGCCTGGTGCGGGCCGGCCGCGGGCTGCTGTTCCTGGACGAGCTGTCCACCGCGCCCCCGGCCGTGCAGGCGGCGCTGCTCCGGCTCGTGCTGGAGCGGCGGATCGGCGCGCTGCGGCTGCCGCCCGGCGTGCGGATCGTGGCCGCCGCCAACCCGCGGTCCTCCGCCGCCGACGGCTGGGAACTGAGTCCGCCCCTGGCCAACCGGTTCGTGCACCTGCAGTGGACGCACGACCAGGACGTCGTCGTACGCGGCCTCGGCGGGACCTGGCCCCGGGCCACCCTGCCCCGGCTGGACGCGCAGAGGCTGCCGGAGGCGGTGACCTTCGCGCGGCGCGCGGTGTGCGGCTTCCTCTCCGCGCGGCCGACGCTCGTGCACCGGCTGCCCGGCGGCGAGAGCCGCCGGGGCGGTGCCTGGCCGTCGCCGCGCAGCTGGGAGATGGCTCTGCATCTGATCGCCTTCGCGACCTCCGCCGGCTCCTCCCGGGAGGTGCTGTCCCTGCTGGTCCGGGGGACGGTGGGCGACGGACCGGGCCTGGAGCTGCTGGCGAGCCTGGACCGGCTGGACCTCCCCGACCCCGAGACACTGCTGGCCGATCCGGCAGGCGCCGTGCTGCCCGAACGCGGGGATCTGCGGCAGGCCGTGCTGGACGGCGTGGTGGACGCGGTCCGCAGACGGCCCGAGCGGGCCCGCTGGGACGCGGCGTGGGCGCTGCTGGTGCGGGCCTCGGAGACCGGGGCCCCGGACGTGGTGGTCGTGCCCGCGACCACTCTGGCCTCCCTGCGCCGCGAGGACTGGGACGTACCGGCGGCGATCGAGCGGCTCTCCGGTGTGGTGCTGCTGTCCCGGCGCGCCGACGACGCCGCCCGCGGGGCCGCGGTCGCGGCCGGGGCCGGCGCCGGCTCCCGGGCCGGCCGATGACGGCGGGCGCACCGGGGGCACTGGACCTCGACAAGCTGTTCACGGCCCGGCTGCACGCGGCCCGGGCACGGCCCTACCTGGCGACGGCGCTGTTCGCGCTGCATCCCGTCGAGTCGCGACAGGTGCCGACGATGGGCGTCGACCGGCACTGGCGGTGCTATGTCTCTGCGGCCTTCGTCGACCGGACGGCTGTGCAGGACCTGGCCGCGGTGTGGGTGCACGAGGTGTCCCACCTGCTGCGCGACCATCACGGGCGCAGTGACCGCGTCGCCCGGGAACGCGGGCTGGCCGGCCTCGGGGACCGGCTGCGGATGAACATCGCGGCGGACCTCGAAATCAACGACGACGCATTCGGGCACGGGCTGGTCAGGCCCGAAGGAGCGGTGCACCCCGGCCAGTTGGGGCTGCCGACGGGGCTTTTGATGGAGGACTACCTGCGTCGGTTCGGGCACGGGCCGATCACCGAGCGCCTCGCCTGGCTGGACTGCGGCAGCGGGGCCGACGGGCTGGAGCGCGGGTGGGAGCTGGGGCCGGAGGGCGCCCACGGGCTGAGCGACCAGGAACGCGACGCGGTCCGCTTCCGGGTCGCTCAGGGCATCATCGGCCGCCCGGGGGACGCTCCCCAGGGCTGGCGGCGCTGGGCCGAGGAGGTGTTCCATCCGCCGCAGCCCTGGCGGGAGCTGCTGGGTGCGGCGCTCCGCTCGGCGGCCTGCGGCGCGGGCTCGGGCGACGACTACAGCTACGGCCGCCCTGCGCGCCGCTCGGCCGGGGTGCGCGGCGCCATCCTGCCGGGCTTGCGGCGCAGACCCCCTCGGGTCTGCGTGGTCGTCGACACCTCCGGATCGGTCAGTGACGCCGAACTGGGCAGCGCGCTCCTGGAGGTCGCCGCGATCTCCCGTGCGGTGGGCGGCCGGCGGGACCTGGTCACCGTCGTGTCGTGCGACGCGGCGGCCCAGTCCGTGCTCCCGCTGTGCCGGGCCGAAGGGATCGAGCTGACGGGCGGGGGAGGCACGGATCTGCGGACGGGCTTCGCCCGGGCGCTGCGGACGCGGCCGGGTCCCGACGTCGTCGTGGTCCTGACGGACGGACAGACGCCCTGGCCGGCCACGCGACCGGCGTGCCGCACGGTGGTGGGCCTCTTCCCCCGGCACCGGTCGGACGACTCCCGGAGCGAGGACAACCCGAACTACCGGCCGGACACACCGCCCGAGTGGGCGCGGGTGGTGACGATCGGATCGGCCGCCGGATGAACTCACCGGGCGCGTCCGCCCCTCCCCGGACGCCGACCGCCTCCTCACCCCCCCGTCCTGGACGCCGACCGCCCCCTCACCCGTCCTTGGACGCCGACCGCCCCTCAAGCCCGCCCCTCCCCGTACATCGGCCGCCCGCTCGGACTCCTCCCCTCCTCAGACGCCGACCGCCTCCTCCAGCTCCTCCTCAGACGCCGACCGCCTCCTCCAGCTCCTCCTCGGCCTCGTGCCCGGCCTCGGCCGCCCGCCCGGCCTCCACCGCGGGTTCGGCCTCCGGCGCGGGTTCGGGAAGGGCGGTGGCCGGGCCGGTCGCCGGGCGGGCCGCCCGTGCCCGCTCACAGGCAGCGGCGATCCCGGTCACCGCGAGGCCGACGATCAGCCAGACCACGAGCGTCCACACGCTGCGGGCGAGGCCGTCGTCGCCGAAGTACAGCAGGCTGCGGATGCCCTCGACGAAGCCGGCGCCGTTCCAGAAGGCGTGCAGGGTACCGAAGAAGCCGTTCTGCAGCTCGGGCCGGAACAAACCGCCGGAGCTGGTGAAGTTCAGCATCACGAACAGCACCATCATGGTCAGGGTCGTCCACCGCTTGAGGAAGGTGTGCAGACCGACGCCGATGAAGAGGATGCCGGCGGAGTACAGCCACGCCATCCCCCACAGGCTCGCGAGTGAGTGGTGCGCGAGGTGGAACACCGGCCCGGCGAGCAGCGCGCCGATGGCACCGACCACGACGGAGACGCCGAGCGCCAGCAGCGCCCGTACCCGCGTCGGGAGCGCGGCACCCGCGGCGCCGAGCGCGGCGACCGAGGCGTACGAGCCGATGCTGACCGCGATCAGCAGGAAGAACAGGCCCTGCCCGGTGGGGTCGTCGGAGACCGGCGGAGCCACGTCGGTGACCTTCAGCGGGGCGCCCGCCTCGGCGGCGACCGGCGTGAAGACCTTCTCGACGGCCGTGGCACCCATGTCGGAGGCGGCGGTGGCCACGAGCAGCTCGGGCGCCTTGGCACTCGGAACATAGGCGCCGGTCACGTCCCGGGACTTCAGCAGGTCCACGGCGGCGGCCCGGGTGGCGACGGTACGGACGTCGAGCTTGTCCCCCGCGGTGTCCTTGACGGTCTGGGCGAACACCTTCGCCCGCGGTCCGGCACCGACGACGGCCACGGGCAGGTGGTGGGGCTCCGGGGTCACGAAGGCCCCCATGTACGCGAGCCCCATGCCCAGGCACATCAGCAGCGGGGTGATCAGGTGCGTGAGCACATGGCGCAGTGCCGGTGACCTCATCGGGGCGACCTCCAATAGTTGGCTTATACAACTCTCACTTCAAGTTGTACTATACAACTAGAACGTGCGGGGAAGGTATTCCCGCACACTGGCCCCATGGAGGTGTTCCCGTGACAGCGGCGGAAGCGGCCGTGGAGACGATCCAGCGCGAGATGACGGTCTTCGCCCGCCGGGCCCGTGCCACGGCGGGACGCATGCACCCCGAGCTGTCGCTGGTGTCGTACACCCTGCTCGGCCATCTGGAGGAGTGCGGGGGCTGCCGGGCGACGGACCTGGCCGCCCACTACGCCCTGGACAAGTCCACCGTGAGCCGCCAGGTGGCGGCCCTGGAGCGGGCCGGACTGATCGAACGGCGTCTGGATCCCGAGGACCACCGGGTCCAGGTGCTGCACCTGACGGAGGCGGGCCAGGAGATCCTGGCCCAGGTCACCCGCAGCCGCCGGGCCGCCTTCCGGGAGCGGCTCGCGGACTGGCCGCAGGAGGACCTGGTCCGCTTCGCCGCCTACCTGGAGCGCTACAACGCCGGCCCGTCCGGCACCGAGTCCGTCTGATCCGCCGGTCACGGCCTGGGTGCGGCCGGGCCCTGCCCCCCTGCGGCACCGGTACGGCCGGACCCGGAGCGGCCACGGCACGGGTACGGCCGGGCCGTGACCCGCTGCGACACCGTCGCGGCCGGACCCCGAGCGGATACGGCACCGGCACCGCCGGGGCGGGACCGCCTAAGGCACCGCCACGGCGGCCCGGTCGTCCGTGAGGTGTTCGGGGGCCCGTGCCGCCAGGAACGCCGTGTGCCGGCGCAGCCGGAAGCCGAGGGACTCATAGAGCCGGATGGCGCCGGTGTTGTGGGCACCGGTGTGCAGGAACGGGCTCTCGCCGCGCTCCCGGATACCGTGCGCGACCGCCTGGATCAGCCGCGTGGCCAGGCCCTCCCCGCGGAAGGCCGGGTCGGTGCAGACCGCGCTGATCTCGGTCCAGCCCGGCGGGTGCAACCGCTCCCCCGCCATGGCGATCAGGGCGCCCTCGCGGCGGATGCCGAGGTAGGTGCCGAGTTCGATGGTGCGTGACAGGAACGGTCCGGGCCGGGTGCGCGCCACCAGGTCCAGCATCTCGGGAACGTCCGCCGGGCCGAGCCGCACCGCCTCCGCGTCCGGTGCCCCGGCGATACCGTCGCCCACCAACTGCACTCCCTCGACGTGGAAGGTCACTTCCCAGCCGTCGGGGACCGTCCCGCGGAAGCCGGGCAGCGGCACCTCGCACCCGGGACCGGCCAGCGCGGCGAGATCCGCCCAGTCGTCCGCGTCCGCGTCGGCGGGCAGACCCAGCCACGGGGAGACGTCGACCGGGTAGCGCAGCACGCGCCCGCGCCGCTCGGCGAAGCGGGCGTGCGGGCCGCTCAGGGAGGCCAGGGCGGGGTTGTCGAGAAGGTGCGGCTCCTTCGGGCCGGTCGCTGGGCCGTCTCGATGGGCCTTGGTCATCCACTTGCCTCGCTTCCGTCGCGCTGGGGCCGGCGCACCTGCCGGCACTCTGCGCCAAGGAGGAGCGCGGGGCGGGTATTCCCGGTGCCCGCACGCGTTCGTACGACCGCCATGATCGGGCACCGGCCTGGGACGGAGCACTCATGGCGACCACGTACGGTTGAAACATGAACGTCACCCGAGGCTTCACGGGCCGCCCGCGCGTCGACAACCCGGGCCTGCCACCGGGGCAGTACGACGCACGGGACGACTGGCCCGTCCTGTCCGCCGAGGTCACCCCCGACCTGACCCCCGCGGACTGGTCCTTCCGCATCGACGGACTCGTGGAGCGGCCGCACACCTGGGACTGGGACACCGCACAGGCCCTGCCGGGCTCGTCGTACGAGGGGGACATCCACTGTGTGACCGGCTGGTCGAAGTTCGGAGTGCGGTTCGGTGGCGTCTCGCTGGACTCGTTCTTCCATGTGGTCCGGCCCCATGAGTCCGCCACCCATGCGATCGCCTGGTCCCACACGGGCTACACCGCGGGCCTGCCGCTCGCCGACCTGACCGGTGGGCGGGCCTGGATCGCCTGGGAGTACGACGGCAGGCCGCTCGCACCCGAACACGGCGGTCCCGCGCGGCTGCTGGTGCCGCACCTGTACTTCTGGAAGAGCGCCAAGTGGATCGCCGGCATCACCCTCCTCGACCACGAGGAGCCGGGTTTCTGGGAGCGCAACGGCTACCACGAGCGGGGCAATCCCTGGGAGGAGCAGCGGTACTCCGGTGACTGAGACGGCGACCACGACCTTCACCGCCCCGGCCCGCTTCGCCGTGCCGGGGCGCATCGCCGTGGGCGAGCAGACGGCATCGGTGTGGCAGACGGCCACCCTGACCGAGGTCCGGCGCGAGACACCGCGTGCGGCCACGTTCCGGCTCGCGGTGCCGGGCTGGGCGGGGCACCTGCCCGGTCAGCATCTGATGCTGCGGCTGACCGCGGGCGACGGCTATGTGGCCCAGCGCCACTACTCGATCGCGTCCGCACCGGATGCGTCCGGCCACATCGAGCTGACCTTGGACCAGGTGCCGGACGGCGAGGTCTCGGGCTGGTTCCACACCGTGGCCGAGCCCGGCGACACGGTCGAGGTGCGCGGCCCGCTGAGCGGCTTCTTCGCCTGGCCGGGCGACCGGCCCGCCCTGCTGCTCGGGGCCGGGTCCGGGGTCGTACCACTGATGTCGATGGTGCGGCACCACCGGGCGCGCGGCCTCGCCGTACCTCTGCGGATGCTGGTGTCGGCGCGCAGCCCCGGGGAGCTGATCTACGCGCCGGAGCTGGGCACCGAGACGACGGCCGTGTTCACGCGCGACGCCCCTGCCGGGGTGCCCGTGGGTCGTATGGCGGCCGCACATGTGGCACCACTCCTGGCCGAGCAGCCTCCGGGTGGGTGGGAGGCCTATGTGTGTGGCTCCAACGGGTTCGCCGAGCACGCCTCCCGCCTGCTGGTCGAGGCGGGCCAGCCGGTCGAGCGCATCCGCATCGAACGCTTCGGCTAGCCGGCCACGGGCGCGCAAGCCAAGCGGGCCGCCGCCCCGGGCCGCCGCTCGCGCGACCCGGGGCGCGTGCCGTGTGCCGTGCTCCAGGTGGGCCGGAAGTCGCGGTCGGTGACGTGAGCCAAGGTGCGTCGTACGGGGTACGAGACGGGTGTGGACGCTCGTGTGCAGCGGGGGCGGACGACCGGACCCGGCTCGCCCGGTCCTCCGGCTCCGTCGGCGGCGAGGAGGTGGACATGCGTACCCAGGTGCGTGGCTGGCGCTGGCGGGGCAATCCGCTGCGGCGCCGGTCGGACGTCGTGGAGGCGTGGACGGTACTGATCGTCGCCGTCCTGCTCTTCGTGGTGGCACCCCTGGCCGGCGTGGCGGCGGGCCTGCACGCCCATGACCAGGCACGGACGATCGCGGCGGCAGAGCGGGCCGAGCGGCACCGGGTGCGGGCCGTGGTGCTCGGCAGCACGTCCGCGCACCGGCCCACGGTGGGCGACCGTGAGCACCCCTACCGGGCCCAGATCCGCTGGACCGAGCCGGGCCGGGGCACGCACACGGGGACGGCTCGCGTTCCGGCGGGGAGCCGGGCCGGTGACGTGGTGACCGTCTGGTTCGACGCCCGGAACCGCAGTGTCGCACCGCCGCCGGACGACGTCGCCATCTGGCAGCACACGGTGACCGTCGGCGTGTGCGCGGCGGGCGGGGCGGCGGCCGCGGTCCTTCTCGGCCACGCCGTGGAGCGCCGGATCGCCCAGCGCCACCGCATGGCGGAGTGGGAACGGGAGTGGGCGCGCACCGGCCCGAAGTGGACCCAGCCGAGGACCTGACCCGCCCGAGGATCCGACCAGTGGGCGACGTGCCTGGCGGACGGACGTGACCGGTGGACGGACGTGACCGGTGGGGGTGAAGTGATCCGGGGGAGGGCGGGCCGTGGGGAGGGTCGTCTGTCGGTCCGGTCGTGTACCGGTCCGGTCGTGCGCCGGTCCGGTCGTCCGCCGTGTGGTCGTGCGCCGGTCAGGCCGTCCGCAAGCCCCTGGCGCAGCAAGCGCGTTCCCCCTCCCCCTGGTCGCCCGTGCCGCCACCCCCCTACGGTGAGATCACCCAGCCCCCTCGCTCAAGGCGGTTGCCGATGGCCCTGTTCGACCTCCCGCTCGACGAACTCCGCGAGTACCGCAGCACGTCCACCGCGCCGGACGACTTCGACGTCTTCTGGGCCAGGACCCTGCGGGAGGCGCGCGAGCACGATCTGGACGCCCGCTTCGAGCCGGTGGACACGGGGCTGTCCACGGTGCGGGTGTACGACGTGACGTTCGCCGGGTTCGGTGGTCACCCGGTCAGGGGCTGGCTGCGCCTGCCGGCCGACGCCACGGAGCCGCTCCCGCTGGTCGTGGAGTTCATCGGCTACGGCGGCGGACGCGGCCTTGCGCACGAGAAGCTGCTGTGGGCGTCGACGGGCCGGGCACACTTCGTGATGGACACCCGGGGGCAGGGCAGCACCTGGGGCGGCGGGGGCGGAACCGCGGACCCCGTGGGCGCCGCGCCCGCCTATCCGGGGTTCATGACGCGGGGCATCGACGCGCCCGAAAACTACTACTACCGCCGCGTGTTCACGGACGCGGTGCGCGCCGTGGAGGCGGCCCGTGCGCACCCGCTCACGGACGCGGCGCGGACCGTGGTGATCGGCGAGAGCCAGGGCGGCGGCATCACCGTCGCCGTCGGCGGGCTGGTCCCCGATCTGGTCGCGATCGCCCCGGACGTGCCGTTCCTCTGCGACTACCCGCGCGCGACCACCGTGACGGACCGTCATCCATACCGTGAGATAGGCCTGTTCCTCAAGACGCATCGCGGCCGCGCCGCCGATGTGCTCCACACCCTCTCCTACTTCGACGGCGTGCACTTCGCGGCCCGCGGCCGGGCCCCGGCACTCTTCTCCGCGGCCCTGGAGGACCAGACCTGCCCCCCGTCGACCGTCTTCGCGGCGTTCAACGCCTGGGCGCACGAGGACAAGAACATCGAGGTGTACGACTTCAACGACCACGAGGGCGGCGGGCCGTTCCAGGAGGCACACAAGCTGCGCTGGCTGCGGTCCTACGCCTGAGGCTCCCCCGCCCGCCCCTTCCCGTCAGTCCGACCAGTCGGTACGTTCGGTGCATCCGGGTCGCGGCGTCGCGGCCCGGGCTTTCCGGTCACGACGGAGGTCAGATTGTCCGCGCACGAGGCACAGGTTCACGGCCACTGCGACGCACGGTTCACCGCGGTGCGGGAGGCGTTCGAGGAGAACTTCCGGGAGCGGGACGAACTGGGCGCCGCGGTGGCGGTGACCGTCGACGGGGTGACGGTGGTGGATCTGTGGGGCGGATGGGCGGACGCGGCCGGTATCCGGCCGTGGGAGCGGGACACCCTGGTCAACGTGTGGTCGACCACCAAGGGCCCGGTGGCGCTGTGCGCGCACCTCCTCGCCGACCGCGGACTGCTCGACCTCGACCACCCGGTGGCCGCCTACTGGCCGGAATTCGCTGCAGCGGGCAAGGAGGACGTACTCGTCCGGCATCTGCTGTCGCACCGCGCGGGACTGTCCGGCCTGCGGGAGCCGCACACCCTCGCACAGCTCTACGACTGGGACCTGACGACCGCCCGCCTGGCGGCGACCGAGCCGTGGTGGGAGCCGGGTACGCGCTCCGGATACCACGCGCTGACCTACGGCTTCCTGGTCGGCGAGGTCGTACGGCGCGTCTCGGGACTGCGGCCGGGAGCGTTTCTGCAGCGGGAGGTGACCGGGCCGCTCGGGATCGACTTCACCATCGGCCTGCCGGAGAAGGAATCCGGCCGCGCGGCCGAGTTGGTGCATGCACGAGCCGAGGACTCCGCCGAACAGACCTCGTTTTCCCGCCAGTTGTCGCCCGCCGCGCTCGCCGCTCTGGCGAATCCGCCGGTGGGCGCGGGCGCGGCGAACTCGCCCGAATGGCGTGCGGCGGAGATCCCGGCGGCCAACGGGCACGGAACCGCGCGGGCGGTGGCCGCGCTGTACGGGATCTTCGCCGGGCGCGGCTCCTTCGGCGGCCGGCGGATCCTGTCGCCGCGGGCGGCGGAACGGGTGCGCGAGGGGCAGGGCGCCGACCGGGATCTGGTGCTGGGTGCGGGTTTCGGGAGCGAGACGGAGTGCGGGCTCGGCCTGTGGCTCAGCGGCCCGGGCGGCTCCTACGGCCCCAATCCGCGGGCTTTCGGACACGACGGGTTCGGCGGTTCCTGCGGGCTCGCCGACCCCGAGGCGGGGATCTCGCTCGGCTACGCCATGAACCGGATGGGGTCGCGCATCGCGCATGATCCACGGAAGGCGGCGCTGGTGGACGCCGTCTACGGCGCCCTGTGACAGCCCGGTCGTGCGGATGGGTTTCGGCCGAACCGGCAGGCCGCTCTTCCCTCGTGGTTTAGACCAATGCTAGATGTGGTCGCGCAATGAGCCCGCACGGCTACGTCTTGTCACCAACAGGAGGCGCGGCATGGCCCGCACCACCCCGCACGACCCCCCGCAGACCGACGGCCGGCCCCGGTACTGGCAGGTCGCCTCGCTGCTCCTCGACGAACTGCGCGACGGTACCGTTCCGCCCGGTGAACGGCTGCCGGGCGAGCGGCATCTGGCCCGCCACTTCGGGGTCAGCCGGGAGACCGTCCGGCAGGCACTGGGAGTGCTGCGCCGCAGCGGTCTGGTTGCCACCGACCGGCGGGGCAGCCACGCCACGCTGGGCGGCCGCCCGGTCGAGGACCCGGTCTCCCTCACCTTCCCGGTCGGCGCCCGGCCGGCCGACCCGTGCGCGGTGGACCGGGCGACGGTGACCTGGGAGGCACCGTCGCCGGAGCACGCCGAGGCGTTGGGCCTGGCCCCGTACCGGCCGACCCTGGTGCACCGCTACCGGTCGGCCGCACCCGACGGGCGGGCGCTGCGTACGGCGGTGACGTCGTTCTCGGCCGTGGCGCTGGCCGAGGTCGCGGAACTGGCCCGCTACCGCGACCGGGCCGACGGGGCCACACCCGCGCAGCTGCGCCGGGCCTACGACTGGATGCGCAAGGCCGGTCTGACCCTGCACCACCGGGACGCCATCACCCAGGTCGGCGACGCCGCCTCGGTCCGGGTGACCCGGCGGGTCCACGACCAGTACGCCCGCCCGCTGGAGATCACCGATCTCCTGGTGAACGCGGAACGGGACGCGCTGGTCTACGAGTTCACGCTGCCTGCGGCGGGATAGCGCCCTCCGGCCTGCGTGCCACGACCAGCCGGGCGCGGGGACTCGCGTCGCCGCGCCACCCGAACTCGGGCAGGGCCTGCAGGTCGACGACGAACCCGGCACGCGTCAGCTCCTCCACCACCGCTCCGAGCCGGAAGGCCCGGTAGTACATGACGAACGGAGGCCGCCACACGGCATTGCGCACCCGCATCGCCGCGTCGAAGCCGAGCAGCATCCAGAACCCGGGGCTCGTCGGAGGGGGCGGGGCGAGAACCGGGAAAGCGAACCGGCCGCCCGGCCGCAGCACCGAGTGGACCTGGCCGAACAGTCCGGGCAGTTCCCGCGGCAGGAAGTGACCGAACGCGCCGAAGCTGACCACCAGGTCGAAGGCGGCGGTGAACGGCAGGGCCCGGGCGTCGCCCCGCACCCACGCGACGCTCGGCCCCCCTGCCGCCGCTTGCCGCCCTCCCCGGCCTTCAGCCGCCGCCGCTTGCCGCCGGCCCGGACCGTCAGCCGTCATCGCTTCCCGGCCGCCCTGACCGTCAGCCGTCATCGGATGCCGCCCGCCCGGACCCGTCGCCCCGCGGCGGGCGACATCGAGCATGCCTGCGCTGAAGTCGACGCCGGTCACGCTGCGGTGGCACAGCCCGGCCAGGACGTCCGTCCCGGCACCGGTGCCGCAGCACAGGTCGAGTCCGTCCTCGAACGGGCCCAGTGGGCCGAGTGCCTTCGCCACGGACTCCAGCACCGCGTCCGGCGTCCGGAAGGGCGTGTGGTCGAACTTGGGGGCCAGCAGGTCGTATCCGCGCTCGACGGAGGACAGTGCCTGCACGGCGAGTTCGCGCAGCGTGGGGCCTTCGGGGCTGAACATCCCGTCAGCCTAGAGGGATCCGCTGCTTCAGGATCCCGAGAACGCGCTCGCACCAGCGCAGGTTCTCCTCCTCGAAGGCGATCCCGGCCATGAGGGTGAGATACGGGCCGATCCGGTCGGCCGTGCGCAGGTACTCCTCCTCGCTCCGGCCGCCGAGGAGGCGTTCGCGCACCCGCTCGTAGCGGCCGAGTTTGCCGCGCGCCCAGCCCCTGCGCTCCTCGATCAGCGCCCGGGTGACCTCCGGGTCGCCGCCGTCCATGGCCTGGATCTTGATGAGGAGTTCGTCGCGGACGGCGGTGGGCCGTCCCGGCGGCTGGGCGGCAAAGGCGGCCAGCCGGGTCCGGCCGGCCTCGGTGAGCGTGAACATCCGCTTGGTGGGCCGGCGCTCCTGCGGCACCGTCCGGGCCTCGACCAGCCCGTCCTGCGCGAGGCGCTCCAGCTCGCGGTAGAGCTGCTGGGGCGTGGCGGGCCAGAAGTTCGCGAGCGAGACGTCGAACAGCTTCGACAGCTCATAGCCCGAGGCCTCGCCCTCCAGCAGGGCGGCCAGGACGGCGTACTTGAGCGACATGTGGACACGCTAACAGCAGGTGACTACTCTCATCCGCACCTATTCAATTAATTGACTATGCGAGGTGATCGGATGCAAGCGTTCCGTAAGGCGGTGGAGGCGGGCGACATGGACGCCGTCGAGGCGTTGCTGGCCGAGGACGTCGTGTTCACCAGCCCGGTCGTCTTCAAGCCCTACCCGGGCAAGGCCATCACCGCGGCGATCCTGCGCGCGGTCTCCCAGGTCTTCGAGGACTTCCGCTACGAGCGCGAGCTGACCGGCTCCGACGGCCGCGACCACGCGCTGCTCTTCCGCGCGCGCGTGGGCGACCGGGAGCTGACCGGCTGCGACTTCCTGCGCGTGAACGAGGAGGGCCTGATCGACGAGTTCACGGTGATGGTGCGGCCGCTCTCGGGCGCCCAGGCCCTGGCCGAGGCGATGGGCGCCCGGTTCGACCGCATCGTCGAGGACGCACGGGCCCGGTCGGCGCAGCCGGATGTCAGCCCCTGAGCCGCTCCAGCGTGGACTTGGTGTCGGTCTTCAGCCAGTCGGAGACGTCGCTGAGCCCGGGCGGGTTCTTGTCCTGGTCGTAGGAGGTGAGGTAGGCGCTGTAGCTCATCGTGTACGTCACCCAGCCGTCGCGCACGGCGAGAGTGGCGTACCGGGAACCGCTCGATGAGCCGGTGGAGCTGCTGGTGGTGTCCAGGCTGACCAGGTAGGCCTCGTCACCGATGCCCCTGACCGGCTTGACGTCGTAGCCGGTGTGGCTGTCGCCGTAGTTCTTCCAGGTGGCGGTGAACTCCGGCCCCGGGTCACTCTTCCGGTGCAGGTCCACCTGCATGGTCAGGTAGGCGTCGGAGTACGTCGACCCCGTCTTCTTCAGACTCGCACTGCAGTAACTCTCGTCCAGTGCCTTGTCCTTGAGGGAGTTGTGCGTCGGCGACGAGTCGCTCGCGGGGTACTCGTCCTTGAACGACGAGTAGTCCGCGTCCGAGCACATGTTGGAGGGCGCCGCGTAGCCGCGCAGGTCCGCGCTGTCACCCTTGCCACCGATCAGGAACACCCCCGCCGCCCACGCCCCGGAGGCGAGGACCGCGCCGACGACGGCCCACAGCACCGCCCGCCCGGCAGCGCCGCCACCACCGGAGGACGGGACCGGCACGGGGCCGTACGGCATCGGCATCGGCTGCGGCTGCGCATAGGGGTTGGCCGGGTGAGCCTGGCCGGGTTGCCCCGGCTGTCCGGGCAGGGGCTGGGCGGGCAGGCTCACCTGGGTGGGCTGCGCGTAGAAGTTCCCCGGCGGGGGCGACTGCGGGTTCGGGTAGGGGTAGGCCGTCGGCTGCGGCGGGACCGCGGGCTGCTGCGGGGGCTGGTCGGCCGGCTGCTGAGGCTGTGGTGGCGTGGACATGTCGTGACGATAGTGCACGGTTGGCGGTCAAGTCCCCTGACGTCCAGGATCGTTATGGTATGGGGACGGTTGCTACGACATCATGACGCCCGCTCGGTCACCCAGGCGCACGGGAAGCGCCCGGACGCTGTTGCCGACGAAACTGGCGTGGCGGGACAGCTCGTCCTCGCGCACCGCGAGGCCCAGTCGCGGGAAGCGGGTGAACAGCCGCTCCAGCGCGACCGTGGCCTCCAGCCGGGCCAGCGGGGCGCCCAGGCAGTAGTGGGCACCGTGCCCCAGGGAGAGGTGGCGCACGGCGTCGGTCCGGGCGGACCGGGTGACGTCGAAACGGTCGGCGTCGGGCCCGTGCGCCGCCGCATCGCGGCCCGCGGCGGAGTACCCGGCGAGGACGGCGGTGCCCGCGGGTATGAGCGTGCCGTCCAGGGTCAGGTCCCGGACGGGATAGCGGAACGGGAAGTAGCTGACCGGGGCGTCCCAGCGCAGGGTCTCCTCGACCACGTCGGCCCAGCTCGCCTTCCCCGCCCGCACCAGCTCCAGCTGGTCGCGATGGCCGCACAGGGCGCGTACGGCGTTGGTGATGAGGTTCAGCGTGGTCTCGTGGCCGGCGATGATCATCAGGACGAGGGTGCCGATCAGCTCCTGCGGGCCGAGCCGGTCGCCGTCCTCGTCGCGGGCGGCGATCAGGGCGCTGGTGAGGTCGTCGCCGGGACGCTCGGCCCTGGCCTCGGCGACTGCGGTGAGAACGGCGACCAGCTCCCGGTTGGCGGCGACCGCCGCCTCCGGTTCGATGTCGGTGGCCACGACCTGGTTGGACAGACGGTGCAGCCGGTCACGGAACTCCGCGTCGACGCCCAGCAGTTCACCTATGACCCCCATGGGCAGGGGCAGCGCGAAGTGCTCCCGCAGATCGGCGATTCCGTCGCCCGCCCGCGCGGCCCGCGCCAGACCGTCGAGCAGCGAGGCCGTCAACTCCTCGACGCGGGGGCGGAGTTCCTCGACCCGCCGGGGCGTGAACGCGCGGCTCACCAGCGACCGCAGCCTGCGGTGATCGTCCCCGTCGGCGGTGGTCATGCCCCGCACCGTCGCGAAGGTCAGCAGCGGCCAGCCCGCCCCGATCCGGCCCTCCCGCAACGCCCTGAAGTGCTGTGCGTCCTTGGCCACATCGGAGTGCTGGAGGAACTCCCTGAGCGCCTCGTGCCCGAGCACGGCCATCCCCTCGATCCCACCGGGCAGCACGACCGGCGCGACGGCACCGCGGGCCAGCAGCAGGGCGTTGTCCGCGTGCGGGCAGCCGCCGGAGGGATCCAGGCGGTGCGGTGCACGGGCGGGAGTGGGCTCCACGGGTACTCCTGACGGCCGTAGGACGGGATCGAGCCCGATCGTAGGCGCCGACGAGCGCCCAGCGGAGCGGTCTGTCACGTCACTTCACGTCCAAGGCCGCCGTCTCGCATGTCACTTCACGTTCGGGGCCACCGTCTCTCGCGTCTCTGCACGGGGCCGGACTACCTCCTCTCGACTCACTGCGCGGGCCCAGGCCCCCGTCTCTCGCGTCATTTTCCGTCCGGGGCCGCCGTTCCCCCCTCCACGACCTGTCCGGCGGCCTCTCCCGGGGTGCCAGGAGGCTTCTTCCCACGGCGGGAACAAGTCGGCCACCCGATGTGTTGGGGAAATCGGAGCGGTATCGCGCCATCGGATGGTACGGTGCTGACAGCACGCGAGTACGCCCCTTGTGGGCGCCGGTGCCAGTTTCTCCTCTCCGCGCTGATCCGTCCGCCGTCGTCCGGCGAAGGCGCGTCAGCTTCACAGCACACCTCAGGTCCGAGGTGCCGTTTCCGCCGCCCCGGAGGCACGTAAGCCCTCCCGTTCCGCGGCTTCTCCCCCCTTCCTCATGTCCTCCGTCCGTGAAAGGACCACCCATGACCACCACACTCGAACCCCCTCATGTGGAGCAGCAGGCCGCTGCCGCCCCGACCGTCACCGGTGTCCTCGACATCGACGCGCACGGGAAGGGACACCTGCGCGCTCCCAGCTGCCTGCCGTCCCCCGCCGACCCCCAGGTCCCCGCGGCGCTGATCCGCCGTCACGGGCTGCGCAAGGGCGACCTCGTCGAGGGCGTCCGCGGGGCACAGCGCGCCCTGACCGAGATCGCCCGCGTCAACGGACGCGCCCCGGGCGAACTCCGGGGCCGCCGCCACTTCCGTGACCTCACCCCGCTCCACCCGCACCGGCGCATCCGCCTCGAACACCCGGCCTCCGGCCTGGCCGGACGTGTCACCGACCTGTTCGCACCGGTCGGCAAGGGCCAGCGCGGACTGATCGTGGCCCCGCCGAAGAGCGGCAAGACCGTGCTGCTCCAGCAGTTCGCCGCGGCCGTGGCCGGAAACCACCCCGAGTGCCGCCTGATGGTCCTCCTGCTGGACGAGCGCCCCGAGGAGGTCACCGAGATGCGCCGCTCGGTGCGCGGCGAGGTGTACGCCTCCACCTTCGACCGGTCGCCCAAGGAACACATCGCCCTGGCCGACCTGGTCGTGGAGCGTGCCAAGCGGCTCGTCGAGGACGGCGAGGACGTCGTCGTCCTGCTGGACTCCCTGACCCGGCTGTGCCGGGCTCACAACAACGCCTCGGCGGCCGGCGGGCGCACGCTGAGCGGCGGCGTCGACGCGGGCGCGCTGCTCGGCCCCAAGCGGTTCTTCGGCGCGGCCCGCCAGGCCGAGGAGGGCGGCTCGCTCACCGTCCTCGCCACCGTCCTGGTGGACACCGGCTCACGCGCCGACGGCTACTTCTTCGAGGAGCTGAAGAGCACCGGCAACATGGAGCTGCGGCTGGACCGGGAACTCGCCGCCCGCCGTGTCTTCCCGGCCGTGGACATCGACCCCACCGGCACCCGCCGCGAGGAACTGCTGCTCACGCCCGCCGAGTTGACGGCCACCCGGGGCCTGCGCCGGGCCCTGCGCACGCGTGAGGGCGGACCTGGCGCCCTGGAGACGGTGCTGGAGCGGATGCGGGACACCCCCGACAACGCCGCCTTCCTGCGCCGTGTGCAGCCGACCCTGCCCACGGGCTGAGGGGCACCGGACCGTCGCGGAGTGCGGCATTCGGGTTGCTCCTGTAGGCCGTCCGGCCCGGGCAGCGCGCCGAACACCCCAACCCTTCCTACGTTGATCATATGATCACCGGATTCTCTCGTCGGGCGGCCGTAACGGCCTGCTCCCTGTGTGTGGCGAGTGCGCTGGCGCTCGCACCGGCCGCTGCGGCCGGACACCGTGCGGGGGATCCCGCACCGCCCGCACCGCGGGCGGCGGTGCCGCAGCCGTCCCTGCTCTACGACTCCGGCACGCAGGTGCGGCCGCGTGCCGGTGCGCCGGAGGTGCCGGCCGTCTCCGCGCTGTCCTGGCTGGTCGCCGACGCCGACAGCGGCGAGGTGCTGGCCGCGGGCGACGCACATCGCAGGCTCCCGCCCGCCAGCACCCTGAAGACGCTGTTCGCCCTCACCGTGATGCCGTCCCTGCCCTCGGAAAAGCAGCACACGGTACGGAACGAGGAGCTGGCCGACGTCGGCGAGGGCAGCAGCCTGGTCGGCGTCGAGGAGGGCCACACCTACCGGGTCTCGGACCTGTGGCGCGGGGTCTTCCTCAGCTCCGGCAACGACGCCGTGCACGTCCTCGCCTCCCTGGGCGGGGGCTGGCACGCCACGGCCGCGCGGATGCAGGTCAAGGCCCGCGCGCTCGGCGCCCTGGACACCCACGTGGTCTCCCCCGACGGCTACGACACCCCCGGCCAGGTGTCCTCGGCGTACGACCTGGCGGTGTTCGGGCGGGCCGGGCTGCACAACCCGGACTTCGCCCGGTACTGCTCCACGGCAACGGCGCAGTTCCCGGGCGAAGGCTCGACGTACGCGATCGAGAACACCAACCGGCTGCTGACCGGCGAGGACGGTGTGCTCCCGTATCCGGGGCTGATCGGCATCAAGAACGGCTACACCAGCAATGCGGGAAACACCCTGGTCGCCGCGGCACGCCGCGGCGACCGCACCCTCGTGGTGACGGTGATGAACCCTCAGGAGGGCGGTGGGCTGGCCGTCTACGAGGAGGCACGCGAGCTGCTCGACTGGGGGTTCGGTGCCGCCGGGCTGGTGGATCCGGTGGGCTCCCTGGACGGGCTGCGGGCCGGCTCGAAGTCCGCGCCGTCCGCCGCCCCCGTCGCGGCGGCCGCCTCCCCGGCCACGGACGACGACGCGGACTGGTCGCAGACCGCCGCGGTCACGGGTCTCGCCGTACTCGGCGCCGGGGCCGTATCGGTGGTGCTGCGCGCCAGGGGCGGCCGGGCCGCGGGCGACTGACCGGCCGGCAGGCCGAGCAGCAGGCCCAGCGTGATCCAGGTGTAGAGGTTGCTTCCGAGGAAGCCGTCCACACCGGAGGCGTCCTCGAACCAGAGCCACACCACACTGGTGCACAGCACCGCGTACAGGGCGCTCGCGATCCGCGGGTACCCGGCACGCGCCAGCACCACGAAGGACGGCAGCAGCCACACCAGGTGGTGCACCCAGGTGATCGGGCTGACCAGGCAGGCCGTCGCCCCGGTGAGGGCGAAGGCCGCCGTCCACTCGCCGGCCGCCACGGCGCGGCGGGTCCGCACCACCCAGACGAGCAGCACCAGCAGGACCCCGAGGGCCCACAGCGCGCGGTCCGGCTCGCCCAGCCGGGCCAGGATGCCCTGCAGCGACTGGTTCGAGACGTAGTCGAGCCGGCCGACCCGGCTGGTGTCCCACAGCGCCCGGGTCCAGTAGAAGCGCGACGCGTCCGGATCCGCGCAGGCGGCCAGTCCGGTCGCCGCGAGGGCCACGACGGTCGCCGTCCCGGCCGCCCGCCGGCGCCCGGCGAGCAGCAGCAGGCCGATGAAGAGGGCGGGCGTGAGCTTCACCGCGGCGGCGAGTCCGATGCCGACGCCCGCCCAGCGGGTCCTGCCGGTGGCCAGCAACCGGCAGTCGGCGAGAACCAGCGCGAGCAGCACCAGATTGACCTGGCCGAAGCTGAAGGTGTCCCGCAGCGGCTCGAACAGGGCGAGCACACACAGAGCCAGCGACCAGCGGAACCAGCCGTGGCGGCGCCATTCCGCCCCGGCCAGGATGCGCATGACCACCGCGAGCGCGGTCAGGTTCACCAGCAGGGAGGCCGCCACGGCCGTGGTCCGTCCCATGGCCGCCAGCGGCAGCATGGCGAGCGCGGCGAACGGCGGATACGTGAAGCCGTACTCCGTCCCCGGCACCCGGTAGTCGTAGATCCGGCCGTCGTGGTGCACCCAGGTGTGCACCGCGCCGTAGTAGACGCGCAGGTCGAAGAAGTCGCGCAGCAGCGGCACGGTCGCCGTGAACGCGGTCACCGCGGCGGCCAGCGCCAGGACGAGCAGTGCACGGCCGCGCTCGGTGCGCGGCAGCGAGAGGGTGCTCATGCCGTACGTCCCGTCGCCGGGGCCTGGGCCGCCAGGTGCGCCTGCCACAGGACGACCACGCCGAGCACCCCGCCGGAGACCGCGAGGACCAGCTGGCCGACGTCCGCCGGACCCCCGCTGGGCAGTACGGCGAGGGCCAGCACGCCGGCCAGGGCGGCCACCCGGTGCCGCACCGAGGTGCTGGGCGCGGCCGCCGCGATGAGGAACAGGCCCCAGAGCACGTACCAGGGGCGGATCGCCGGGCCGAAGACGGCCACCACCAGCAGGCTCAGACCGAGGGCGTACACCGGTCGCGGGCGCAGCCGGAGCCATATCACCAGTACGGCTATGGCGGTGACCGCGAGGCCGAGCAGGTGCCAGGCCGGTACGGCCAGCGGGGCCAGGCCGCTGCCGAGGTGGTCGAGCAGGGCACCGGTGGCGCGGCCCAGCAGGCTGGTCAGGGCCCAGTTGTGCGAGGAGACGGGCGTGTCCAGGGCGCGGATCCAGCCGTATCCCGTTCCGGCCACGGCGGTCGCGGCGACCGTCGTGGCGGCGGCGGCCACCGCCGTCGTCACGGTGGCCCGCAGCGGCGGGCGGCCGGAGCGGACCTGCAGGGCCACGACGGCGAGCAGGCCCAGCACGGCGGGTGCCTTGACCAGGGCGGCCAGCGTGACGAGCACCGCCCCGAGCGCGGGCCAGCGGCCGCGCGCGGCGACCAGCCCGAGCCCGAGGAGGCCGAGCATGATCGCGTCGTTGTGGGCGCCCGCGACCAGGTGGAGCAGGACGAGCGGGTTGAGCGCGCCGAGCCAGAGGGCGGCGGCCGGGTCGGCGCCGCTGTGCCGGGCCAGGCGGGGCAGCGCCGCCGCCATGAGAGCCACGCCGAGCAGGGCGACCAGTCGCATGCCGAGGAGACCGGCGGGCAGCTGACCGCGGGTCAGGCCCGACAACAGGGAGGCCACGGCCAGGAAGGCGGGGCCGTAGGGGGCGGCCGTGTGCTGCCACACCGGGGCCACCTCGTCGGCCAGCGGGCCGCCGAGCTGGGCGGGGCCGTCGGTGTACACGTCCATGTGGGCGTCGACCATGGCGCCCTGGGCGAGGTAGCTGTAGACGTCCCGGCTGAACAGCGGGGGCGCCAGCAGCAGCGGGGTCGCCCAGAGGGCCAGGACCAGCAAGAGGGCGCGCGGGGTCGGCGGGTGCGGTCCGCGCACCAGACGGCCGAGAAGCACCCAGGCCGCTATCAGCAGCACCACGCCGCAGTAGACCCCGACCAGGCCGAGGGCGGCCTGCACGGAGGCAGGGGCGAGGAGATCCTGCACGGGCAGGGCACCGGCGGTCTCACCGCCCAGCGCGAGAAAGGCGGTACCGGCCAGCCCCAGTACCTGGCAGCGGCGGAGATCGACGGGGAAAGCCATGGCCAACACTGGGTCAGCGTGTCAACGCCGGGTGGCCGGAAGGCGACGCTCCCTTCACCTGCGGGAGGCCCGTACATGACCGGAACGTGTGCAGCGACGACTTCTCCGCTCGCGCGGGGTCACTCCTGCACCACCGGAAACAGGACAGACGGGACGGACGGGGCGGGCGTGATCGCCGTGGAGCTGTCCCTTCTGCGCCAGGACCGGCCGCTCAGAACACCGACAGGCCGGTCAGCGTCGTGAACCGGTCCAGGGCCGCCACGCCCGCGACCGAGTTGCCCCGCTCGTCCAGTCCGGGGCTCCACACGCACAGCGTGCACCGTCCCGGGACGACCGCGATGATGCCGCCGCCGACGCCGCTCTTGCCGGGCAGGCCGACGCGGTAGGCGAAGTCGCCGGCCGCGTCGTACGTGCCGCAGGTCAGCATCACCGCGTTGACCTGCTTGGCCTGGCTGCGGGTGAGCAGCCGGGTGCCGTCGGCGCGGATGCCGTGCCGGGCCAGGAAGGAGGCGGCAAGGGCCAGGTCGGCGCAGGAGGCCGCGATGGAGCACTGCCGGAAGTACTGGTCGAGCAGGACCGGCACGGAGTTGTCGATGTTGCCGTAGGAGGCCATGAAATGGGCGAGGGCGGCGTTGCGGTCGCCGTGCGCGGTCTCGGAGGCGGCGACCTCCTCGTCGAATTCCAGGGACGGGTTGCCGCTCTCGGTGCGGAGGAAGTCGAGCAACTCCCCGGACGCGTCCCCGCTACGGGTGTGGAAGCGGTCGGTGACCACGAGCGCGCCCGCGTTGATGAAAGGATTCCGCGGGAGGCCGTTCTCGTACTCCAGCTGCACCAGGGAGTTGAACGGGTTGCCCGAGGGCTCGCGGCCCACGTGCTCCCAGAGTTCGTCGCCCTCGCGGGCCAGGTCCAGGGCGAGGGTGAAGACCTTGGTGATCGACTGAGTGGAAAAGGGCTGCTGCCAGTCCCCCACCCCGTAGACCGTGCCGTCCAGCTCGGCCACGGCCATGCCGAAACTGCGCGGATCGCGGGCTGCCAGCGCCGGGATGTAGTCGGCGGACCGGCCGCGTCCCGGGGTGCGGTCGATCTCCGCCATGATCCGGTCGAGGACCGGTTGGAACTGCGAGGACATGATCGTCATGATGCCGCACTCCTGTCGGCGGGGCGCCCCGGGGTCGCCGTCCGGTCCTCGTGCGGTCCTCGTCCGGTCCTGATGCTGGTCCTGGTTCGGTCCTGGTGCGGCTCTCGTCCGGTGCTGGTGCGCGCAGTCGTGCGGTCCTCGTACTGCTCTCGTCCGGTCCTGGTGCTGAGCCTCGTGCGGCCCTCGTGCGGTCGTCGTGCGGTCCTCGTGCGGGCAGCGGCACGACGCCAATCAGGCATGTTGTGAACCGGACTCCGCGTGCTGGTCCGCGGATCGCGGCTCCGCGCGCCAGGGTGACATGGGGACCGGAGCCTGTCCGGTCGTCGAGAGACGGGAGCCGTGGTGCGCCGGCGGAGCATCTACCGGGTGGGCCTGTGCGCGCTGGCGCTGCTGGCCGGATGCGGCGTGCACGTCCCGCACGTCCCCGTGCTGGAGAACCCTCGGGCAGGACGGACGTTCTACCTCAGCCCGGACGGCGACGACGGCGACGACGGCCGGGCCCCGCGGACCGCCTGGCGCACCCTGCGGCGCGCGGACGCCGTGCGGCTGCAGCCGGGCGACCGTCTGCTGCTGAAGGGCGGGACGCGCTTTCCCGGCACCCTGAGCATCGGACCGGGCGACGCCGGCAACGCCCGCAGGCCCGTCGTGATCGGTTCCTACGGGACGGGCCGTGCGGTGATCGCGGCCGCCGGCACCCGCGGCATCGGGGTCTACGACACGAGCGGGGTCGTCGTCCGCGACCTGATCGTGGCGGGCGACGCCACGTCCTACCGGTCGCAGGACGGCGTCGGGTTCGTCAGCGACCTGCCCGGAAAGCTGCCGTACCTGCGGGTCACGGGCGTCGACGTGTCGGGCTTCCGCAACGGCATCCGGCTGCACGGCGGCCGCGAGGGGTCCGGCTTCCGGGACGTGGTGGTCGACGACTGCGCGGTGCACGGCAACAGGGACGCCGGGCTCGTGTCGGACGGTCCCGCCTTCGACGCGCACGCGCCCGGGTACGCGCACGAGCGGGTGACGGTCTCGAAGGTGGTGGCGTACCGCAACGACGGGGACCCCGGGGCGGCCGGCCACAACACCGGCAGCGGCATCGTCCTCGGCAGCGTCCGCCAGGGTGTGGTGGAGGGATCGGACGCCCACGACAACGGGGCGTCGTCCTCGCCCCGGGCCGTGGAGGGCCCGGAGGGCATCTGGACGTACGACTCGACGCGGATCGTGCTGCAGCGCAACGTCGCCCACGACAACCACTCCGGGTCCCGGGTGGACGGCGGCGGGTTCGATCTGGACAACAACGTGTCCCACTCGCTGATGCAGTACAACCTGTCCTACGGCAACGACGGCGCGGGATTCCTGGCGTTCACGGCCGTCCCGGACAAGGCCCACACGGACAACACGATCCGCTACAACATCGGCCGGGACAACGCCCGCAAGCTCGCCGACTACGGCGGCATCGTGGTGGTCGGATCCCGGATCGGCAGCCTTGCGATCTACCAGAACACCGTGGTGGCGAGGGCGAACGGCTCCGTCCGCGCCCCCGCGCTGCGGCTGCGGCCCCGCCTCGGCGCGGTCTCGGTGCGCAACAACGTGTTCGTCGCCGACGGCTCCCCCGTGGTCGCGGGCCAGGGCGACTTCGGCACCTCGGAGGTGGTGATGCAGGGCAACGACTACCACAGCCCCGAGGGGCCGGGCGTGCAGTGGGGAGAGCGCCGGTACTCGGATCTGGCCGCCTGGCGGAAGGAGACGGGCCAGGAGACGCAGGGGCGGCGGGCCACCGGGACCGGGGCCGACCCGTGTCTGGCCGAGGTCCGGGTGCCGGCGGCCGGACGCGACCCGCGCGGCACCGGCCCGACCCTTGGCGCACCAACCTCCCGGTGCGCCCGGGCGCTGGCCGGGGCCGCGGTGGACCTGCGCGCCGTCGGCATCGACGCCGGTCCGGTGGACTACTTCGGGACGCCGCTGACCGGGACCCCGGGCCTGGGTGCGGTGCCGGTCGCGCCGAAGGCCTGAGACATCGTCACCCGGAAGGCGTCGCCCTGCCCCGGCTGCGGCACATGGGCGGGGCGCCCGAGGGCCCGGACGTGCCAGCCGGCCGCATGCCAGGCCGCCCGGTCGAGGGCGTTGCGCGCGTCGAGCACACGGGGCGTCCGGACCACCGTCGCCAGCTCCGCCGGGTCGAGCGCGCGGTACTGGCGCCACTCGGTCAGGTGCAGCACCAGCTCCGCGTCCCGGCACGCCGCCATGACGTCGGCGCGGTAGGCCGGGCCGGGCAGCGCCGTCCGGGCGTTGTCGATGCCCTGCGGGTCGTGCACCTGGACGTCGGCGCCCTCGGCGAGGATCTCCGCGGTGACCGCCAGCGCGGGTGAGTCCCGCACGTCGTCGCTGTCCGGCTTGAAGGTGGCCCCCAGCACGGCGACCCGCCGTCCGGCGAAGGTGCCGCCCACGAGGTGGCGGGCGAGGTCGACGGTCCGGCGGCGCTGCCGGTCGTTGATCCGGTCCATCTGGCGCAGGAAGGACACCGCCTCCCCGACCCGCAGTTCCTCGGCCCGGGCGAGGAAGGCCCGGATGTCCTTGGGCAGGCAGCCGCCGCCGAACCCGAGCCCGGCGGACAGGAAACGGCGTCCGATGCGCGCGTCGTGGCCGAGGGCGTCGGCGAGCGTCACCACATCGGCACCCGAGGCGTCGCACACCTCGGCCATGGCGTTGATGAACGAGATCTTCGTCGCCAGGAAGGAGTTGGCGGCGACCTTCACCAGTTCCGCGGTGGCGGGATCGGTGCTGATGTAGGGGACACCGGCGCGCAGCATCGGCTCGTACACGCTGCGCAGCAGCCGGTCGGCGTGGGGCGCGACGACCCCCACCACCACCCGGTCGGGACGCAGCGTGTCCTGGACGGCGAAGCCCTCGCGCAGGAACTCCGGGTTCCAGGCGACCTGGGCCTCGATGCCGGGCGGGACCTGCGCGGCCGCCCTGCGGCTGAGCGAGCGGGTGGTGCCGACCGGCACGGTCGACTTGCCGACGATCAGGCTGTCGCGGGTCAGCAGCGGAGCCAGGTGGTCGACGACCGCCTCGACATGGCCCAGGTCGGCGGCGGGGGAGTCCGGGCGCTGAGGTGTGCCGACGCAGACGAAGTGCAGGTCCGCGAAGTCGGCGGCCTCCCGCAGGGAGGTGGTGAACCGCAGCCAGCCGGATGCGGTGTTCCTGGCGAGGATCTCCTCAAGGCCCGGTTCGAAGAACGGTGCCCGGCCCGCCGCCAGGACTTCGGCCTTGCGGGCGTCGGTGTCGACGCCGAGGACCTCGTGTCCGATGTCCGCCATGCAGGCGGCGTGCACGGCCCCGAGGTATCCGGTGCCGATGACGTTCAGGCGCATGGGGATTCTCCCGTCGTGGGGCCGCCGGCGCGAGGAGGCCGGCAGGAGTACCCGTCGGGATGCAGCTCCTGGAACCGCCAGGCGTCACGGCACATGGCGGTCAGGTCGCGTGTGGTGGTCCAGTCCCAGGCCGCGGCCACCGCGCTCGGGTCGGCGACCAGCTCGGCGACGTCGCCCGCCCTGCGGCCGACGACCCGGTAGGGCACCGGACGGCCGCTGACCTCGCCGAAAGCCGCGACGAGTTGCAGCACCGAGGTGCCGGTGCCCGTCCCGAGGTTGAACACCCGCATGCCGGTGCGGTCGTCGAGGTGTCCGACGGCCACGCGGTGTCCCTCGGCCACGTCCATGACGTGGATGTAGTCCCGCACTCCGGTGCCGTCGGGCGTGGGGTAGTCGTCGCCGAAGACGCTCAGCTGCGCGCGGCGTCCCACGGCGACCTGTGCGACGTACGGCATGAGGTTGCCGGGGACGCCGCGCGGGTCCTCGCCGAGCAGGCCGCTCGGGTGGGCTCCGACCGGGTTGAAGTAGCGCAGGGCGAGCACCTTCAGCTGCGGGAGGTGGTCGCACACGTCCTCCAGGATCCGCTCGCACATCAGCTTGGTGCGGGCGTACGGGTTCGTGGGCGCCACCGGGCTGCGCTCGGTCAGCGGCACCGTGCCTGCGGCGCCGTAGACGGAGCAGGACGAGGAGAACACCAGGCGGTGCACCCGCTGCTCGTGCATGACCGCCAGCAGGGCGCAGGTGCCGGCGACGTTCGTGTCGTAGTACTCGACCGGCCGGGCCGCCGACTCCCCGACCGCCTTGTGCGCCGCGAAGTGGATGACCGCGTCGACCGGATGGGAGGAGAACACCTCACGCAGAGCCTTCCGGTCGCGCACATCGGCCCGGTAGGCGCCGGCCAGGGGCCGTCCGGCGATCTTGGCGATGCGGTCCAGCGCCTCGGAAGAGCTGTTGACGTGGTTGTCGACGACCACGACGTCATGGCCGTGGCCGAGCAGTTCGACGCAGGTGTGGCTGCCGATGAAGCCTGCGCCGCCGGTCACCAGGACCGTTTCGGGCATGGGGATACCTCGTTCCGTCAGGGGGGGCGGGCGTCAGCCCGCGATGAATCCGCGTACGTAGGTGGGGAACAGCAGCAGCGCCCAGACCAGCGGAAGGAGCGCGGCGAACCCGGTGGCCAGCGGCAGGAAGGCGGTGCGCAGGGCCCGGTGGACGCCGACGCCCGCGGACCGGGCGGTCTCGCGGATGTGCAGGGCACCCACCGCGAGCGTCACCAGCCCGTAGGACAGGGACCCCAGGAGGCAGAGGAACACATAGCCGACCGCGGGCCCGGTCAGCTCCCCGACAACGGCCGCTCCGGACAGGACGACGGTGATCAGGAGGTACGGGGCCATCAGGCGCAGCGGCAACGGCTCCATGCCGTCACGTGTCTTGGGCGTCACCTTGAAGACGACCTTCCTCGGCCGCAGGCGCTGCACGAGCGCGGCCGTGACGCCCCAGGCCACGTACGGCCAGCGGGTCAGTCCGAACAGCCACCCCTCCCAGCTCAACACCGGCGCGTCGACGGGCCGCAGCAGTCCGCGGCGCCGCAGCAGCAGCGTGAGCAGGAGCAGGAAGAACGACATGGACCAGAAGTGCAGGAGGAACGAGACGTAGTCGACGTTGATCCACGGGATGCCCGTGACCGCGGCGACCGGGGGCAGCAGCAGTCCGGCGGTCGTGGTCAGCGCCAGCATCGGGTAGTACGCGAGGGCGAAGGCGAAGCGCATTCTCAGCCGGCCGGGCATCCTGCGCAGGTGCTGCGGGAGCATGCCCAGCAGCATCGCCATCAGGCTCCGCGACCACTGGAACTCCTGGGTCACCATGGCGGCGAAGGTGAGCGGGCCGTCGCCGTGCGCCTCCGCGTCGATGGCGAACGCGCCGTGCCAGCCTGCCGAGTTCAGCAGGAAGGTGGTCGAGAAGTCCTCGGCCAGCTCGGGTCCGAGCCCGCCGATGTCGCGCAGGGCACGGGTCCGCACGGCGTAGTGGGAGCCGATGCACAGCGGTGCCAGGCCGTCCGAGTGGCCGAGCTGCATCGGCCCGTGGAAGGTGGCCTCGCGGTGCAGCCGTCCGCGGGCCGACCACGAGGTGCGGGCGTTGGCGTCGCACACACTGGGCGCTGCCACATAGCCGACCGCCGGATCGGCGAACGGCCGGACCATTTCCCTCAGATAGCCGGGCCGGGGCACATGGTCGACATCGAGCTGGGCCACCACGTCGTAGTCCCGGTATCCCCAGTGGTCGTAGAAGTGGGCGAGGTTGCCCTCCTTGCACCGGGTGCGGCGGGGCCAGGCGTCGCGGTGGTAGGCGGCGGCATCGCGCCGGCAGGACACGCGCACGCCGCGGGCCGCGCACCAGTCCAGGATCTCCCGGCCGGGGTCCTCGTCGCACAGCCAGACGTCGTACGGGTGGGGGAAGTCCTGGCGCAGCATGGCGCTCAGGGTGGCGCGCGCGACCTCCGGGGGCTCGGAGGGGGCCCGGGTCACCACGAACGCGGTGCGCAGCCGGGGCACGTCGACGGCGGGGTCGAAGACGCGCAGGCGCAGCACCACGACGACGAAGTACATCGGCAGCAGGGACAGATACAGCAGCAGCGCGCTGTTGACGGCGAAACCCGTCCAGCCGACGCGGTGCTCCGGACGCGCCCACCACTCCCAGAACCCGACGAGGGCGGCCAGCCAGCCCGTCGCGAGCAGCACCGCCAGGACCCGGTCCGCCGGGCGCAGCCGGGGAATCCAGGCCCCGGGCGCCGGTGCGAGAGATCTGCGTGCAAGGCCGAAGACGGGGCCGTCGGCCGGCGCGTCGATGACATTGCCCGACGACAGGACCCGCAGGTGGGTCCTCAGCTCCGCGTCGGTGTCCGGCGACCGAACCACGCCGGTGTCGGGCGGCGGAGCCACGCCGGTGTCAGGCGGCGGAACCGTGTCGTGGGTGGTGGCTGCCGTGAGGCGGTGATCCGTCCGGGTCACGAGGCCACGGGGGTCGCACCGTGCAGGCGGGGCCGCGCGGCGGACACGCCGTCCTGCTGCCCGCCCCGGATCGCCGCGAGGGCGGCGGCGACGTCGCCGGGCCGGCCCGCGAACCAGCGCACCGTGCGCCGCAGTCCGTCCTCGATGTCCACCTCGGGGACCCAGCCGAGACGCTCCCGGGCCCGGGCGATCACCGGCCGCCGCCGGGCGGGGTCGTCGGCCGGCAGCGGATGGAACTCGACCTCGGCCCGGGAACCCGTCAGGCCGAGCACGAGGCCGGCCAGCTGGAGCACGGTCAGCTCGACGGGATTCCCGAGATTCACGGGCCCTGGTTCGTCACCGTCCAGCATGGCGATGATTCCGCGCACCAGGTCGTCGACATAGCAGAAACTGCGGGTCTGCTTTCCGTCGCCGTAGACGGTCAGTGGCTCACCGGCGAGGGCCTGGACCACGAAACTGGAGACGACCCGTCCGTCGTGCGGACGCATGCGCGGACCATAGGTGTTGAAGATCCGGACGATTCCGGTGTTCGTTCCGCGATGGGTCCGGTGGGCCTGTGTCAGTGCCTCGGCGAATCTTTTCGCCTCGTCGTAGACGCTGCGCGGGCCGATCGGATTCACATGCCCCCAGTACGTCTCGTCCTGCGGATGGACTTCGGGGTCTCCGTACACCTCGCTCGTGGAGGCGAGTACGAAGCGCGCGTCGTGCCGGGCTGCGAGCCGGAGCGCGTTCTCGGTGCCGCGGCTGCCCACGGCGAGCGTCTCCAGCGGACGTCGCAGGTAGTCGGGGGGCGACGCGGGGCTGGCCAGGTGGGCCACCGCGTCCAGCGTCCCCCGCGCGTCGACCGACCGGCTGACGTCCCCGCGGACGAGTTCGAAGGCCGGATTCCCAAGAAAAGGGGCGATGTTCGCGGGGTCGCCGGTGGAGAAGTCGTCCAGACACACGACCTCGTCACCGCGTCGAAGGAGGGCCTCGCATAGGTGCGAGCCGAGAAATCCGCCGCCACCTGTCACGGCCACACGCATGAATTCTCCTGGATTCACGAAGGATTCCGTCGCTCCGCCCGGCACCGGGCGGGGACGGCCGTTTGCCAGGACTGGAGACGGCCTTTGCCGCGGCCGCGAATTCACCTTATGTGCGTAAGCAGAACCTTCCGGAGAACGACAAGTCGGGCTGCGCCGATCAGCCGGTACCGCCCGGCGGGGGAAAACGCGTGGTGCGGTCCCGCCATCTCCGGGATGCGGCGGGTGCGGGCGCCTGCGCGGGGGTTCATCCCTGGGTATGACGGCACCCGCGTGTCGGCCCGGTCCGCAGCACCGGACCGGGCGGCACACGGGTGCGGTCCCCCGTCAGAGCGTGGGCGTCGCCCCGCTGCCCGCGAGGACCTCCGGCCGGAGCAGCTCCGCAAGCCGTCCGGCGGGCAACAGGCCCTTCTCCAGCACGAGTTCGGCCACGCCCCGGCCGGTGACGAGGGCTTCCTTGGCGATGTCGGTGGCGGCCGTGTACCCGATGTGCGGGTTCAGGGCCGTGACCAGGCCGATGGAGTTCTCGACGGTGGCGCGCAGCCGCTCGGTGTTGGCGGTGATGCCGACCACGCACCGCTCGGCGAGCGTGAGGCAGGCCCTCTGCAGGTGGGTGATGCTCTCCGACAGGGAGTGCAGGATGATCGGCTCGAAGGCGTTGAGCTGGAGCTGTCCGGCCTCG
Source organism: Streptomyces sp. NPDC007971 (assembly GCF_042958635.1). Lineage (NCBI taxonomy): Bacteria > Bacillati > Actinomycetota > Actinomycetes > Kitasatosporales > Streptomycetaceae > Streptomyces > Streptomyces sp. NPDC007971. The sequence goes on along the minus strand of NZ_JBIBJK010000003.1, from coordinate 273,720 downwards.
GCCGCCATGGTGATGGCGACGTCGTTGCCGATCACCTCGAAGGCGACTTGGTTGACGACCTCGGGGATCACCGGGTTGACCTTGCCGGGCATGATCGACGAACCGGCCTGCACCGGGGGCAGGTTGATCTCGCCGAGGCCGGCGCGCGGCCCGGAGGAGAGCAGCCGCAGGTCGTTGCAGCTCTTGGAGAGCTTGACGGCGATCCGCTTGAGCACGCCGGACATCTGGACGAAGGCACCGCAGTCCTGGGTGGCCTCGACGAGGTTGGCCGCGGTGACCAGGGGCAGCCCGGTGAGGGCGGCGAGGTGCCGGCGGGCGGCCTCGGCGTAGCCGGCCGGGGCGTTGAGGCCGGTGCCGATGGCCGTGGCGCCCAGGTTGATCTCGTGGATCAGCTCGACCGCCTCGGCGAGGCGGCTGCGGTCCTCGTCCAGCATGACGGCGAACGCCGAGAACTCCTGGCCGAGGGTCATGGGCACCGCGTCCTGGAGCTGGGTGCGGCCCATCTTCAGCACGTCGCGGAACTCGACGGCCTTGCCGGCGAAGGCGTCCTGGAGGACGGCCATCGCCTTGAGCAGGCCGCGCACCGCGAACACCGTCGCGATCTTGACGGCGGTCGGGTAGACGTCGTTGGTGGACTGGCCGAGGTTGACGTCCTCGTTGGGGTGCAGATGTGCGTACTGCCCCTTGGCGTGCCCGAGCAGTTCCAGCGCGCGGTTGGCGACGACCTCGTTGGCGTTCATGTTGGTGGACGTGCCGGCGCCGCCCTGGATGACGTCGACGACGAACTGGTCGTGCAGCCGGCCGGCGCGGATCTCCCGGCAGGCGGCGACGATCGCGTCCGCCTTCTCGGGCGCCAGCAGGCCGAGTTCGGCGTTGGCGAGGGCGGCGGCCTCCTTGACGGCGGCCAGGGCGTCGATCAGGTGCGGGTAGGCGGAGATCGGGGTGCCGGTGATGGGGAAGTTCTCCGTCGCGCGCAGGGTATGGACTCCCCAGTACGCGTCGGCGGGGACGTCGCGATCGCCGAGCAGGTCGTGTTCACTGCGGGTGGCGGCGGTCATGAGAGTACGGGTCCTCTTTCTGAGGTACGGAGGTGACAGCGCCCCTGAAAGGGGCGCGGGGAACTGCGCGACCAGCCACGACGGGCCCGCAGTTCCAGAACGGCTCGCCCGGCGGAGCTACGCGCAGACGGTGAGCGGAACCGGATCCAGCGCACGCACCGGCCGTACGCAGCCCACCGGCTCCCCTCCCCCGAGCAGCGGTTCGCCCGCGAACGCGGTGAGCAGCTCCGGGTCGACGCCCGCGCGAGCGAGCGCGGCCGCGGCGACCGGGACCCGCGCGCGGTTCGCGCCGTCGGCGATCTTGACGGCGATGGCGCGGCCGTCGGGCAGCGCGGCCACCTGGACGCCTTCGAAGCCGTCCTTGGCGAGCAGCCCGGGGACGGCGCGCATCAGCGCCGAGACGTCGCGTCCCGAGCCGGAGGCCATCTCGGCGTGCTCGCGCATGGCGTCGGCCACCCGGGCCTCGGGCGTGCCCGGTGCGGCCGTGGTGATGCGGGCGGCGGCACGGGCGAGGCCGTGCAGGGAGATGGAGAACAGCGGCGCGCCGCAGCCGTCGACGGTGACCCGGGCGATCCGCTGCCCCGTCAGGTCCTCGACGATCTCGGCGACGGCCTGCTGGAGCGGGTGCGCCGGGTCCAGATAGTCCGCCAGGGACCAGTTGTTGAGCCGGGCGGTCCACAGCATCGCCGCGTGCTTGCCCGAGCAGTTCTGGGCGAGGCGGGAGGGGAGCCGGCCCTCGCGGACCCAGGTGTCCCGTACGACGGGGTCGTACGGCATGTCGGGGACGTTGCGCAGGTCGTCCTCGCCGAGCCCGGCCAGTTCGAGGATCCGCCGGGTGCCGGCGAGGTGGCGCTCCTCGCCGGAGTGGCTCGCGGCGGCCAGCGAGAGCAGCTCGCCGTCGAGCGGCAGCCCGGCCCGCAGCATGGCCACGGCCTGGACGGGCTTGAGGGCCGAGCGCGGGTAGAACGCGGCCTCGATGTCGCCGAGCTGGAACTGGACCTGGCCGTCGGCGCCGAGGACGACGACGGAGCCGTAATGGATGCCCTCGACCACTCCCCCGCGGACGAGGTGGGCGACGGGGGCGTGGAGGGGTTCACGGACGACGGGTGCGGCCGCGGGGGAACTGCTGTACATGGCTGCCTGCGGGTCGGGGAGCGCTGCGCGGGTCACGCGTCGGCTCCGGTGGTGGAGGAGCGCGCTATTCGGCCGCGGATGGCGTACCAGCCCGCGACCAGCGCACCGACGATCAGCGGCAGGCACAGCACGGTGGTGCGTCCGGCGCCGCCGTCGGCGTACATGAGGACCAGGACGGAGGCGAGGAACGCCAGCGTCACCACTTCGGTCCAGGGGGAGCCCGGCAACCGGTAGGAGGGCCGGGCCAGTTCGCCCTTCTGGGTCTTCTGCCAGAAGAACAGGTGACAGATCATGATCATGCCCCAGGTGGCGAGGATGCCGATCGCCGCGAAGTTCAGGACGATCTCGAAGGCGTCCGCCGGGACGACGTAGTTCAGGCCGACGCCGAGGACACACATACCGCTGGTGAGCAGGATCCCGCCGTACGGGACCTGGCTGCGGCTCATCCTCGCGGTGAACTTCGGGGCCGAGCCGCTGACCGCCATGGAGCGCAGGATGCGGCCGGTGGAGTACAGGCCGGAGTTGAGCGAGGACATGGCCGCGGTGAGCACGACCAGGTTCATCACGTCGCCTGCTGCGGGGACGCCGACGTGGGACAGGACCGTCACGAAGGGGCTCTCGCCGGCCTTGTACACGTTCCAGGGCAGGAGCATCGAGAGCAGGACGACCGAGCCGACGTAGAACAGGCCCACGCGCCACATGATCGAGTTGATCGCCTTCGGCATGATCTTCTCGGGGTTCTCGGTCTCCCCCGCCGCGACGCCGACCAGTTCGACGGAGGCGTAGGCGAAGACGACGCCCTGGATGATCAGCAGCATGGGCAGCAGGCCGTTCGGGAAGACGCCGCCGTTGTCGGTGATCAGGGACGGGCCCGGGTGGTGGCCGTCGACGGGGTGCTGAGTGGCCAGCAGGTAGATGCCGATGCACATGAAGATCACCAGTGCGCTGACCTTGACGATCGCGAACCAGAACTCCAGTTCGCCGAAGATCTTCACCGAGATCAGGTTCACGGTGAGGACGACGGCCAGGGCTATCAGGGCGATCACCCACTGCGGGATGTCGGAGAACATGCCCCAGTAGTGGGTGTAGGTGGCCACGGCCGTGATGTCGGCGATGCCGGTGGTCGCCCAGTTCAGGAAGTACATCCAGCCCGCGGTGTAGGCGCCCTTCTCGCCGAGGAACTCCCGGGCGTAGGACACGAAGGCACCGGAGGAGGGGCGGTAGAGGACGAGCTCGCCGAGGGCGCGCACGACGAGGAAGGCGAAGACGCCGCAGACGGCGTACGCCACGAACAGGGACGGTCCGGCGTCGGCGAGCCTGCCGCCCGCGCCGAGGAAGAGGCCGGTGCCGATGGCACCGCCGATGGCGATCATGTTGACGTGCCGGTGCTTCAGCGACTTGCTGTACCCGGCGTCTCCGGCGTCGACATGGCCGGACGAGGTGCGCGTCTCGTCTTTGAGGTGCTGCTCGCTCACGCCTCGGGTCCGCCTTCCGTGGGGAGGTCCGTGCGCGCGGGGCGCACGATGTCGGTGAGGGTCGTCTCGACGCGGTCGAGGTGGTGGCTCATGGCCTCGACGGCGTCGTGCTCGGAACCGTCGACCAGCGCTTCGACGATCGCCCGGTGCTCGCGGTTGGACTGCTCTCGGCGCCCGCCCAGCTCGTTGAGGAAGGCCGACTGACGCGCCAGTGCGTCGCGGATCTCCTCGATGACCCGGCGGAAGACCGGGTTCTGGGCGGCTTCGGCCACGGCGAGGTGGAAGAGGGTGTCCATCGCGACCCACGCGGTGGTGTCCGTCTCCCGCTCCATGCGGTCCAGGAGGTGGGCCAGGTGGTCCAGGTTCTCCGGGGTGCGGCGCACGGCCGCGTAGCCGGCCACCGGGATCTCGATGTGACGGCGCACTTCGAGCAGGTCGCTGGCCGCGTAGTCGCCGAAGGTGGGGTCCTCGACGGCACTGGCCACGACGAAGGTGCCCTTGCCGGTACGGGAGACCGTCAGGCCCATCGTCTGCAGCGCGCGCAGCGCCTCGCGCAGGACGGGCCGGGACACCTCGAGGGTGCGGCACAGCTCGGCCTCGGAGGGGAGCTTGTCGCCTATGGCGTACTCGCCGCGTTCGATGGCGCCGCGGAGGTGGCCGAGGACCGCTTCCATGGCGCTGACGCGCCGCGGTGCGAGGCCACCTGTCTGGCTGTCTGACAGGTTCACGGGAGCGATCCTGCGGGTTGCATCAAGGAACTGTCAAGGCATCGCGCATGGAAACATGCACGGGGTGCGGTGCCTGAATACAGGCATCCGCACCCCGCGGGTGAGCAGAGGCTTCGCTCAGCCGTTGAGCGTGCCCGAGGCGAGCAGGCCGATCAGGCCCACGCCGATCACGATCCGGTAGATCACGAAGGCGTTGAAGGAGTGCTTGGCGACGAACTTCAGCAGCCAGGCGATGGAGGCGTAGGCGACCACGAAGGACACGATGGTGCCGACGGCCAGCGGGGCGGCACCGACGCCCGCACCGAGGGCGTCCTTCAGCTCGTAGATGCCCGCGCCGGTCAGGGCCGGGATGCCGAGGAAGAAGGACAGGCGGGTGGCGGCGACGCGGTCGAGGTCCAGGATCAGCGCGGTGGACATGGTGGCGCCGGAGCGGGAGAAGCCGGGGAAGAGCAGGGCGAGGATCTGCGAGCAGCCGACCAGCATCGCGTCCTTGAACGAGGTGTCGTCCTCACCGCGCTTGTGCCGGCCCATCTGGTCCGCCGCCCACATCACACCGGAGCCGACGATCAGGGAGCCGGCGACCACCCAGAGCGAGGCGAGCGGCCCGTCGATCAGCGGCTTGGCGGCCAGGCCCACCACGACGATCGGAATGGTCGCGTAGATCACCCACCAGGCGAACTTGTAGTCGTGGTGGTAGCGCTCCTCACGGTTGGTCACGCCGCGGAACCAGGCGGACATGATCCGCTTGATGTCCTTGAAGAAGTACACGAGTACGGCGGCGATGGCGCCGACCTGGATGACGGCGGAGAACCCGACGACGGACTTGTCGTCGACGGGGATGTTCATGAGCCCCTCGGCGATCTTGAGGTGGCCGGTGGAGGACACGGGGAGGAACTCGGTCACCCCCTCGACCACTCCGAGGACGACCGCTTGACCGACGGTGATGGCGCTCATGGGATCCAGTTCTGAGGAAAGTTGGTCGACAGTGTTGTAGACAGTACTTGCTGCGGGCGACCCTGCGCCACGCCCCTACGCCCAGAGGACTCCGGCCAGAAAAACCCCGGCGAATGCCGCTCCGAGCCCCGCCACCACGCTCGCGACGACGTTGGCGGCAGCGTAGAGGCCCGAACCGGCCTCGGTCAGCCGCAGAGTCTCGTAGGAGAAGGTCGAGTACGTCGTCAGGGCGCCGCACAGCCCGGTGCCGAGCAGCAACTGCAGGTGTGGGCCCGCGACTCCGGCCGAGACGGCACCGGTCAGCAGACCCAGAATCAGACAGCCCGTGACATTCACCACGAAGGTGCCCCAGGGGAAGACGGAGTCGTGGCGGGCCTGGACCGCCCGGTCGGTGAGATAGCGCAGGGGTGCGCCGACCACGGCCCCCGCGACGACCAGCAGCCAGTTCACAATGACTTCTTACCCTTCGGGTCCGCTTCGTCCGGGCCTGCCCCACGGCCCACGTACCGCACGACCTCGCACTCCTCCAGGGTCACGAGGCCTTCGCCGACGAGTTCGTCCAGCTGCGGCAGGAACGCCCGGATCCGCTCCTCGGTGTCCACGACGACGATCGCCACCGGCAGGTCCTCGCTCAGGGACAGCAGCCGCGCGGTGTGGATGCGGGAGGAGGCGCCGAAACCCTCGATGCCGTGGAAGACGCTGGCCCCGGCGAGACCGGCGGAGTGCGCGCGGTGCACGATCTCGGTGTAGAGGGGCCTGTGGTGCCAGGTGTCGTCCTCGCCGATGTAGACGGTCAGCCGCAGGGCCCGGCCGGTGAGTGCCGTCACCGCTGCCTCCGGGTGAAGACCAGGCGGGCGGCGGCCGAGGCCAGCCACACCGCCGCGAGGGCCGCGACGAGGGTCGCGGCGAGGTAGGCCAGCCCGGTGCGGGGACGGCCGGCGTCGACCAGCTTGCGGATGTCGACGGCGTAGGTGGAGAACGTGGTGAAGCCGCCGAGCACGCCGGTACCGAAGAAGGGACGGACGAGGCGGTGGGCGGCCCACACGTCGGTGATCAGCACCATGAACACGCCGATCACGGCGCAGCCGACGACGTTGGTCCAGAAGGTCGCCCAGGGGAAGCCGCCCGCCGGGGTGGGCCATGCCAGGGTGAGCGCGTAGCGCGCCGCCGCGCCGAGGGCGCCACCCACGGCGACCATCGCGACGACGGGGGCCTGCGTGCGCCACTCCGACCGCCGTGGCGGCTCGGGGTGCACGCGGACGCTCTCGGCTTCCGGGGCTGTCATGCTCGCACGTCTCCTGTTCGGGCCTGCCCCGATGGGTGATCACGGCCGGGCACCAGGGTACCGCCGTGTCACCCGCCGGTGCCCACGCGCCGGGTCGGCGCCCGGCTGCCGCGACGGAAGCCGTCAGGGGCGGCAAGCCCGCGAGGGACGGGTCGGCACTGGCTGGGGGCGGAGTCCGGCGCGGGGCGGAAACCAGTAGGGGGCGGAGTCCGGCGCGGGGATGGGCGGGGCGCCGCTCACCAGCCCTTCTCGAACATGCGGGCCACTTCGGCGATGCGGATCTCGTCGCGCCGGTAGTGGGTGCGGTAGCGGATCCGGCGGGCCTGCAGCAGGCCGAGGCGGCTGAGGAAGTCGAGGTGGGCCGCGGCCGTCCTGCGGGACACACCCAGCTTGGCCGCCACCACCCGCGCGGTCACGCCCGTCTCGGCGGGATCGCCGTGGCAGCGCACCGCCGGGAAGTGGACCGCCGGGTCCTTGAGCCAGTCCAGGATGGTCTGCCGCGTGCGGCCCGAGGGAGTCCTCATCATCCGTCCCGCCTCCGTCTGTGGCCTCCTCGTCGCTGCTCCCACTTTCGCGCAGCCGATGCCGTCGCGTACCGCACTCCATCGCGCTTGTCCGGTACCGAACGCATGCTCCGGCCGGACCCTCTCGCGCCGGGCGGCAACGGGCCCGCCCGTCCCCTTGCGGCCCGGTTCCGTCAGCGGTGGTTCAGCGGTGGCGGAACCACGTCATGGAGGAGAGCGCCCTGTCGTCGTAGCCGAACAGGGCCTGGTTCTCCCAGCCGTTGCCGGAGGAGGCGTCGGCCGGATCCCAGCCATTGCCGGCGACGGCGGTCCAGGTCGGCTCCCAGTAGAAGACGCCGAGGCCACGGTCCTTGGGGACGGCCTCCACGATGCTCGCCACGTCGTTCATCCACCTGGTCTGCCCGGCCACGGTCGCGGGGTAGCCGAAGGCCAGTTCGCCGGTGGTGTCGATCTGGTCGGTGAGCGAGTCCTCGCTGTCCAGGCGGAAGGGGTAGGCCGTCTCGGCGACGAACACGGGTTTGCCGTAGCGGGCGGCCACGTCGTCCAGGGTGGCCTGGAAGTCGGCGAGCGGGTGGCCGTCCCAGTAGCCGTAGTACGACAGGCCGATCGCGTCGAACCTGACGCCGTTGGCCCGCGCGTTGTCGAACCACCACCTGGTGCCGGCCTTGTCCCCGCCCTTGGCCAGGTGCAGCGCCACGACCGTGGACGGGTCGACCGCCTTGACGGCGTCGTAGCCGGAGTTGAGCAGTGCGGCGAGCTGTGTCCAGTTGCCGGTGGATCCGTCGGACCACAGCATGCCGCCGCTGATCTCATTGCCCACCTGGACCATGTCGGCGGTGGTGCCCTGTGCCTTCAACGCGTGCAGCACGTCGTACGTGTGGGTGTACACGTCCGACTTCAGCCGACCGTACGAGTGTCCCGCCCAGGCGGCCGGCTTGGCCTGGGCGCCCGGGTCGGCCCAGGTGTCCGAGTAGTGGAAGTCGACCAGCAGCTTCATGCCGGCCGCCTTGATGCGCCTGGCCAGGGCCAGGACGTGCGCCTTGTCGTTGAAGCCGTCGGCCGGGTGCACCCAGACCTTCAGGCGCGCGTAGTTCATGCCGGCGTTCTTCAGGATGGTGACGGCATCGCCCCTGGTACCGGAATGCGTCCGGTAGACACCGCCCTTGGCCTCGCTCTTGGCGAGGGAGGAGATGTCGGCTCCATGGATGGATGTGCCGGTCGTGCCGGATGCGAAGGTCAGGTCGTCAACATTGATCCAGTTGCCGGCGTTCGCGTCACTGTTGATGCTGATGGTGCATTGATTGACGGTCACCTTGATCGAGGTGACGATACGGATCCACCCACTGGACGAGACCGGCAGAGCCGTGCGCTGCTCCGCGCTGCCGCAGTTCTTCAGCGCGAGGTGGGCCGCGTTCTGTCCACCGCCGGAGCGGACCCACGCGGTCAGCGTGTAAGGGCCGTTGGCCAGCCCCGACAGGCGCTGGGAGGTCTCCACCCGGTAGGCGGACGGCGCGTAGTGGGTGAGACGGTAACCGCCGCGGTGGCCACCGGCCTCGGTGTACGAGGCGCCGGTGTCGCCGTGCTCGGACCAGCCGGTGGGCCTGGCCGCGCCGGAGCCGCCGGACTCGAAGCCGCCGTTGACCAGGGCGCTCGCAGCCACGGCACGCTGGACGGGCAGGGCGGAGAGGGCCAGCCCGGCCGCGAGCGGCAGCAGCAGGACCCTGATGGCGCGTCCGGGATGGAACTTCATCGTCCGTCTTCCCTCCGACGTGTCCGGGTGGGGGGTGCTCCCCGGTGTTCGGGTGGGGGCCGGAGGACGGAGCCCTTCCGCCCGCGGCGCCCGCGGCGCGCGACCAGACGCCCTTCGGCCACCCCACGGGGTTGCAGACCCCACCGAAGGCGAGCCCGTGAGGCCCCTGGGGGTGGTCTCCGGAGTGGACCTCTCCTGATGAATCACTCATTAAGGGAAATTTGCACACATCAGCCGCGACGCTTGCTCAACATAAGCGCACAGCAGCAAAACTGCGGACAAGCGGCCACCTGTCACGTCGACCGGGTGTCGCCGGTCTCCGGGCGATCGGCCCGGATCCGGCGGCAGACGTCTGCGGCTCCGCTGTCGGCCGGTCGCGCAGTTCCCCGCGCCCCTCTGCGGCGCACCACCGCTCCCCGGATCCCACCAGCCCCGTCTCACCAGCGAGGACCACCGTTCGCGCGCGAGGGCACCGGCACCCGGGGGCCCCGTAAGCGGTGGAGCCCCGTAAGCGGTCAGGATCGAAGAAGCCACCGCGGGCTCCTGGGCCCTAGCGTGAAAGCACCGACGACATCCCGTCGGGACACGCAGCTCAGAAGGAGTGAGTCCCATGACCGCCGGCCTGCAGACGATCATCTACCCCGTCAAGGACGCGGAGCGGGCCAAGGCCCTGTTCACCGCCCTGCTGGGCGTCGAGCCGTACGCCGACGAGCCCTACTACATCGGCTTCAAGGCCGCCGGGCAGGACGTCGGCCTCGACCCGAACGGGCATGCCCAGGGCCTGACCGGGCCGGTGCCGTTCTGGCACGTCACCGATCTGCGGGAGCGGCTCGCGGCCCTGCTGGCCGCGGGTGCGGAACTGCTCCAGGACGTGCGGGACGTCGGCAACGGCAGGCTGGTCGCCTCGGTGAAGGACGCCGACGGCAACCTGGTGGGGCTCCTCCAGGACCCCGTCGCCTGAGCCCCCGGACCCTTGATGCAACCAAACTAGTTGCATACTCAACGACTGGCTGGATCGGTGCTACGGTGCCGGTATGGCAGTCACGACGGCCGACAGCCGGCTCGAAGAACGCTGGCGGGACATCCTTTCGGTGCACGCGCACACGATGTGCGAGATCGACCGCGTCCTGCACCCGCACGGACTGGGCGCCAGCGACTTCGAGGTGCTGGATCTCCTGGCCACCGAGTCGCCCGCGCAGGGCGACCACTGCCGGGTGCAGAACCTGGTCGGACGGGTTCATCTCAGCCAGAGCGCGCTGTCCCGGCTGATCGGCCGGCTGGAGAAGGAAGGCCTGGTCGAGCGCTCGGTGTGCGCGGAGGACCGGCGCGGTGTGTGGGTCGCTCTCACCCAGAGGGGCCGGGATCTGCACGCCGAGGTACTGCCGCTGCAGCGGGCGGTGCTGGAGCGCATGCTGCCTGCGCAGGCAGGTTAGAGCACCAGCTCCGCCCCGTCCGGAAGGACTTCCACGCCCTGTTCGGCCACCCGCGCGCGGGCCGGTGAGGCCGGGTCGAGCAGCGGGTTGGTGTTGTTGAGGTGGGTGTAGATCCGGCGCGGTCCGGGGTGGCGGGCGAGCGCCTCCAATGAGCCGCGGGGGCCCGTGACCGGCAGGTGGCCCATCGCCGCCTGCCCGGCACCGCCGCGTACCGCCGTGCCCATCTCGTCGGCGGCGAAGAAGGTGCCGTCCAGGAGCACGCAGTCGGCCGACGCACACAGGTCGTCCAGAGCGGGACTCCAGACGCCTACGCAGGGTGCGTACACCAGCACTCCCCCGCTGGCCAGGTCCTCGACGCGGTACGCCGTCACCCACGGGGCCTCGGGCGGCGGTGTCGGCGCCCGGACGTACTTCGGGATCTTGGTGCCCACGGGATGGGCCGTGACGACGAGTCCGCCGGCCAGCACGAAGCCGCCGCTGGCCAGACTGTCGGCCCACCCCCAGGAGGCGTAGCGGTCCAGTGCGGCGCGGACGGGCGCGAGCACGGCACTCACGGGCGGGGCCGCGTAGACCTTCAGGTCCGCCGCTCCGCGCAGCTCGGTGAGGCCGGTGACATGGTCGGCCTCCGCGTCGGTGAGCAGCACACCGCGCAGCGGGGTGTCCCGGGGGCCGGGGCCGGGCCAGAGGGCCGGGGTGGCGGTGAGCTGGGTGCGCAGGTCGGGCGAGGCGTTGAGCAGCCACCAGTCGCGCCCGTTGCCGGTGACGGCGGCGCATTCCTGGGTGCGGGCCGGCAGTTTGCCGTCCCGGGCGCCTGCACACAGCGCACAGGCGCAGTTCCACTGCGGGAAGCCGCCTCCGGCGGCGGTGCCCAGCAGGACGACCCTCACGATCATCGGCTCCTTCGCACGCACCGGACCTCTCGCTGGGATCTTCCCGCCGGAAGGCAGGGTGACTACTCGGGGACGGGGGGCAGTTCCGGCCGTCCTGCGCCGGGCTGCCGGTCCACCGGGCGGGCCGGTGCGATGGGTCCGCCGGGGAAGTCACGGGGCCCGGTCCACAGGCCGGGCACCGCGTCGCAGCGGCGGCACAGCTCGTAGGCGACCGCCTCGTAGTTGACCCGCCAGCCCTGGAAGTGCGGCCAGGCCTCCTTCGGGGTCACCTCCGCCCGGAAGCCGGCCGCCCCCAGCATGGCCACCGCGTCGTCGAACTCGGCGAAGGCCAGCTCGATCGGACTGCCGGGCGACGGGTCCGCGTCGAAGGGGATGCGCAGCGCGCGGGCGATGTCCCGCAGGGCGGTGAATCCGGCGCGCAGCACCAGCCGGGCCTCCGGCGGCGCGAGCCGGGGGGCGAGCGCGAGTTGCAGGGCGGCGGCGTCCATGACCGCGATGAGCCCGACCAGCCAGCTGCGGTGCGGGCGGGGCGAGCGGAAGGTCAGCAGGATGGGATACGTGGAATGGCTCTCGCCCATGTCCGAGGCGAGGCGTTCCCAGGCGCGGTAGAGCTCGGGCAGCGCGGTCTCGGTGTCGACCAGCCACTGCCGGGCGAGGATCTCCGGTCCCCAGGCGGGCTCGCCCGCCCGGGCCTGGAGCATGGTGACCTCCAGCTCGCGGCGGTTGTAGGCGCCGTAGAGGGTGGGCAGATAGGCGATCTGCAGGGCGATCAGGACGGGGCCGGTGGCCGCGGCGAGGAAGTCCAGCACCGACAGGTTCAGCCGGGCGCCGCTGGCGAATCCGAGCGTGAACAGGCTGGAGCCCGCCTCGCGGAAGGCGGTGGCCCAGGACAGCGGGGACGCCGCGTACAGCAGCAGTCCGAAGCCGAGCAGGGCACCGCCGAGCCAGCTGGCGAGCATGCCGATCAGCATCAGCGGGGCGAGCCAGGTCTGGGCGCGGTCGATGGCCTTGTAGCCGCCGCCCAGGGTGGTGAGCCTGAGGAGTCTGCGCAGCAGCCACCACAGGCGGAACACCAGCGCGGAGTAGAGGCCTCGGGGTACCACGAGGGTGCGGAGGATGCTGCTCAGGACCAGCACCAGTACCAGTCCGCCTGCCACGCCGGAGATCCATTGCATGGGGGTATTTTGACGCCGGAGGGGCGGGGCCCGGGATTCGTGGACGGCTGTCGGTGCGCTGTGGCTCGCCGTGGGCTGTGCCTCGCGTGCGCCGGTCCGCCCTCGGCTCACCTGGCCAGCAGCGTGCGCACGCCCTGCGAGGTCAGTGTCAGACCGTGGGACGAGTTGCCGTCTATCGCCAGGGAAAGGCCCTCGTCCTCGGGCCACTGCGAGGCGAGGGCACCGAGCGGTATCAGGCGGTAGCGGGAGACGAACGGGAGCAGCTCGGCCATCGTCCCCTCCGAGGTGAAGACGGGGACGACCGGTTCGCCGCCGGCCTGTTCGAGGACCGGCAGGGCGACCGTCGAGGAGTCGGCGCCGTCCACGGCGTCGTCCGGCACCGGGACGAGTACGTCGCTGTGGGCGAGGGTGTCCAGGGCCGCCTGGTCCTCGGTGTTCACGGCCAGCGCGTCGAGCGCTTGCTGGGCGGGCGTCGGAAGGTCGTCGTAAGCGGGTGTCTCCATGGCAGATCCCCAGGTAGCGGCGGTCGTACGGCCGGGCGGGCGCCCGGCGTGCTCCCGCCTCGCGTACCCCTCGGGGCCCCGGGCATGCGTGTTCGGCCGAACCCGGCGCAGGGCGGTTCGGGGGGGAGCCGGCCCGCAGTCGGAGGATGGTGCGGCCCGCCCGTACGCGGTCGTCGCTCTCGCGCACGGTGAGGTCCGCACGGACGGATTCACGGACGGATTCACGGAAGCGCGGACGATGTCGGTTCCGGCCGCGCGGCCGGCGGCATCGTCCGTCGGCTCCGGCGGCGCCTCGGGTCCTCCGCGGTGTGCCGCCCTCGCCGACCTGCACGGGAACGCGGTACCGGCGGCGCGACTAATAGGGGGAGGTCGCGTTGTTCTCGGCCCAGAGCTTCTCGGTGTCGGAGCCTCCCGGCGGCGGTACGAGCCCGTTGATCATCCAGAGGTCCTCGCTGGTCTCGTCGACACTGAACTCCCAGTGCAGCCCGGCGTTCCCTTCGAGGTGGGGCTTCAGAATGGCCTTGACCCACTGGGCCGTCCGGCGCCGGCTCTCCTGGTCGGGGTTGTGGCGGGCGATGTGGTCGATGGTGATGCGGACCCCGGCCGGGGTGGGCTCCCCACCGACGTACATGTCCTCGGGCCGGGTCTCGTGAAACAGCGTGACCACGTAGAACCGGGGCAGCCCGATCTTCTCGTAGTGGTCGGTGATGCGGGAGGCGAGCCGGCGCTTTTCCTCGTCGCTGAAGATTCCGGGCGTGTGGTGAATGGTCCACAGGGGCATGACGGCGGTACTCCTTGGTCTGGCCGGGCGTCGGACGGGATGTCAGTGGGCGGTCGGGAAGGTCAGGCCCTCCACGGGGCCGGACAGCGCCGCCTTGGTGGCGACGGTGACGTCGTCGGTGAGCACCTCCGTGACCCCGGCCTCCAGGCCGTCCACGATCCGCGCGGCCACCTCGCCCGGCGTCGCCTTCGGCAGATCCAGGGCGGAGACCATCTCGGTGTCGATGAACCCTGCGTGTACGCCGACGACCTGGGTCTTCTGACTTGCCAGTTCGACCCGGAGCGAGTTGGTGACGGACCACGCGGCCGCCTTGGACGCCCCGTAGGCGCCGCTGCCGGCCAGCCAGGACAGCACGGAGTGCATGTTCACCAGCGCGCCCCCGCCGTTCGCGGCCAGGATCGGCGCGAACGCCCGTGCCACCCGCAGCAGCCCGAAGACGTTGACGTCGAACGTCGTGGTGGCGTCCTCGAAGTCGCCCGTCAGCAGCGGAGCCGGGAGCAGGATCCCGGCGTTGTTGAACACGATGTCGACGTCGCCGGCGGCCTCCGCGAGGGCGGCGACCGATTCCGTCGAGCGGACCTCCAGCTCGGCGGTGACCACCTGCGGCCGGCCGTCGGTGTACGCCCCGCGTGCGGTCGAGTACACCTTTCGCGCCCCGCGTGCCAGCAGCTCGTCCACCAGCGCCGCGCCGAGTCCCCGCCGGCCCCCGGTCACCATGACCACCTTGCCTGCCACCGCAACCATGGCTTCCTCCCATCTGGATAACGTGCTCGTTAGTTAGATGGAATCACGCCGCCCTGGATAACGCAAGCGTTAGTTACACTGGTGGGATGGCGATGAACTTCGAGGAACGGCTGCGCGACCGGGACCCCTGGCCGATCGGCGACGAATGCTCGGCGGGGCGGGTGCTGGACCTGCTCAGCACCAAGACGGCCTTCCTGGTGATCCGCGAGTGCTTCTACGGCACGACCCGGTTCGACGACTTCGTGGCACGGATCGGGGCCTCGGCACCCGCGGTGTCGCGGGCACTCGCCCAGCTGAAGGCCGCGCAGATCGTCGCGCCCGTTCCCTACCAGAAGCCCGGGAGCCGGGCCCGGGACGAGTACCGGCTGACCAAGGCCGGCGAGGAGCTGCTGCCGGTGCTCCTGTCACTGATGCAGTGGGGCGATGCCCATCTGCAGGAAGGCCGCCCGCCCCTGTCGTTCGTCGAGGCGGACACCGGGCGTCCGATACGGGTCCGGGTGAGCGCCGACCCGGCGCCGCAGACGCCGTCCGACGACATCGAGATCCGGCTGCACCCCGCCTGCCGGGCACCGCTGGCGGCTGCGGTCGGCGGCACCCGGGAACGCCATGATTCCGAGAGCCGCCGCTCCCCCGAGCATGCCGAGCGCGGGTCCGAGTGAGGCTCGTCGTTCGCCGCCCCCGCCAGGCTGCCTGCCCGCGTCGAGCAGATCACGGCCCAGTGGGTCAGGGCGGTACGGGCGGTACGGGCAGTACGTAAGGGGCGACGAGGAACTCCGGGCGCCCGGGTGGGCGGGGACGGGCGCAGGGCAGGCCCCTCCCCCGCCGTGCGCCTTCCCCTCACCCCCTGCGCCCCGCACCCCCTGCGCCCCGGAGCTTCAGCCCCTGAGCAGCTCCGCGAACCGCTCGGCGCTCACGTTGCCGCCGGACAGGATGACGCCGACCCGGCGCGGGAGCTGATCGACCCGGTGGGCCAGGAGGGCGGCCAGCGCGCTGGCGCCGCTCGGTTCCACCACCGTCTTCAGACGCTCGAAGGCGAACCGCATCGCGTCCCGGATCTGCTCGTCGCTGACCAGTGAAATGCCGTCCAGCAGATGCCTGTTGAGGGAGAAGGTGAGTTCGCCGGGGATGTCGGCGGCCTGCCCGTCGGCGATGGTGCGCGGCACCGGGACGGCGACCCGGTGGCCCGACTCCAGGGACCGCTTGGTGTCGTCGCCGGCCTCCGGTTCGACTCCGATGACCCGGATGTCCGGCAGCAGCCCCTTGGCGGCCACCGCGCTGCCGGCGATCAGCCCGCCGCCGCCGACAGGTACCACCAGGGCGTCCAACTCACCCGTCTCCTCGATGAGTTCCAGGGCGGCCGTGCCCTGCCCCGCGATGATGTGCGGGTGCTCGTACGGGGGCACGAGGGCAAGGCCCCGGTCGGCGGCGAGCGCTTCGCCGATCGCCTCCCGGTCGCCCGTGTAGCGGTCGTAGGTGACGATCTCTGCGCCGTACCCGGCGGTGGCCTCCAGCTTGGACCGCGGGGTGTCCTCCGGCATCACGATCACGGCGGTGGTGCCCAGTTCACGGGCGGCGAGGGCGACGGCCTGCGCGTGGTTGCCCGAGGAGTAGGCGGCGATCCCCTTGGCCAGCTGCTCGGCGGACAGCCGGGAGACGGCGTTGTAGGCGCCGCGGAACTTGAACGCGCCTACGCGCTGGAGGTTCTCGCACTTGATGTGGACCTCGGCGCCGACGAGGTCGTCGAGCGTGCGTGAACGCAGGACGGGAGTGCGGTGAGCGACTCCCCCGATGCGCTGTGCGGCCTCCCGGACGTCCTGGAGCGTGACGGGCTGGCTGTGGGGCATGTACGTCCTCCGTTCTGGGCACGGTCGGCCACCTGCGCGGACCTGCCTGTGGGTCTGCCAGTCGCGGGACCACCGGGAACCGCTTCTGGAATCCGGTCACTCGTCTAGAATCATTGTCTAACATCTGGACAGGAAGTCCATACCCCCTGGTTGGAGCGGAGACGAGCGGATGACGGGCGCACGGGCAGGGGCGGGCACGGGGGCGGACACAGGGACAGACTCGGACGCGCGGCCAGCGGCCGACACGGGGGAAGGGCCGGACAGGCGGGCAGGGTCGGACGCACGGGCAGCGGTGCATGCGCGGCGCCGGATCGGCGGGGCTGCCGAGGAACAGGACGCGGTGATCGCCGCTCTCACGCCGGTGATCGACGGGATCGCCGCCACCTTCGGGGCCTGCTGCGAGGTGGTGATCCACGATTTCCGCCGCCCGGAGCACTCCGTCGTGGCCCTCGCGGGATCGGTCACCGGACGTGGAGTCGGCGGATCCATGAGCGAGATCGGTATGAAACTCCTGGCGCTCGGGGACGAGGCGCGCGACGAACTCAACTACCTCACGCGCACCCAGGACGGAAAGCTGGTGAAGTCCTCCACGATGCCGCTGCGTGATTCGACCGGCGCGGTGTTCGGCGCCCTGTGCGTCAATCTCGACGTCACGGCGATCAGACAAGTGCACGCCCTGGTCGGGGAATTGGCAGGAATCGGCGGAGCCCCGGCGGGCCTGCCGACCACCACCTTCGGCGACGACGTCGGTGCGGTCGTCGACTCCATCGTGGACGCCCGCCGGCTGAGCAGCACCAAGGCGTGGACGCATCTCGGCCGCGCCGAGCGGCTGGACCTGTTCCGCGATCTGGACCGGCGTGGCGTGTTCGCCGTACGCGGTGCGGTCCAGCAGGTCGCCGCCCGCCTCGGCATCTCACGGGCCTCGGCCTACAACTACCTGGCGGCAGCCCGGACCACGGGCGCAGCCGGCTGACCGGGCGCAGGCCCTCACACCCGCGACGCGCAGCCCGTCCCGACGCCCGACCAGATGTCGGGCCGGGGCGGGTCAGTCCTGGTTCCCGACCGTGCGCCGAAGCCTCGCGAAGGCGGTGGGCCGCGGCCGGTCCGGCAGGAAGTCCCGGATGCGGAGGGCGCTTTCCTGCGGCGACAGCAGACTGGTGTCCAGGTCGAGGTCGTGCGGCCCGTGGGCGTGCACCTGGCCGTACTGCAGGGCGGCCAGCCCCGGCTGCCGGTCGCCCCGCTCGCGCTCCCGGCGTTCCAGTTCGGGCAGCGGGCAGCGGACGGCGACCAGGACCGTGTCGTCGGGCACGAGCAGATCGAGGAGGTCCAGCAGCCGCCAGCGGCGGCTGAGCGGATGGTCCACGACGAGGTTGTTGCCGGCGGCGGCCATGCCGGCGACCGCGCGGTGGAACCCCTTGGCGGTACGGTCGATCTCGGCCTGGAGGTCCTCGTCGGCGATGGGGTGGTCGCAGCGCATGGCGTGAAAGGCGTCGACGGGCATGTGGAACCAGGTGCCGTCGAGCACTTCGAGGAGCGCCTGGGCCATGCTCGACTTGCCCGAACTGGACGTGCCGTTCAGCAGGATGACCGTGCCGCCGGCGGCGGTGTCGGGGATCCGTGCGTCATCCGGGTCGGCGGTTGGTGTGGTCATTTCGGTCGCCATTGCGTGATCCTTTCGCCCGCAGGGGTCCTGGGCGGCCTGTGCAGGTTCCGCGATCGTCGCACGGCGGGGCCCTGCCGAACTCTTGGCCCTGCTTGGGCAGTTGTGAGGCTGGACGCCGGTGGCCGCGCGGCTGAGCGCCGGACATCCGCACGCCCGAACTCCGGCCCCTGGACACGGCCCGACCGAGCGGCTCCGAGCGTCCGCCGTCGGGCCGACCCGGATGCAGAAGCCCAGCACGCTGATCGCTGCGGCCAACGGCGCCGCGACCTCGCCGTCCGTAGCCGGTTCGGGCAGGGTGCGGAACAGCAACCAGCTCAGCACGGGCATCAGGATCAGCGGCGCCAGCGCGGTCCGCAGGGAGGTCGCGTCGGCGACGTGGCCGAGGAGAGGGCTCACCAGGCCGCCGACGCTGACGGCGGGACCGAAGGGTGATGCCGCCGGCCGTGCCGAACCGCGAGTGGAGGTAGTCCTGGCCGAGCGTGACCTGGAGGGAGAACGGCACGTACAGGCCGGCCGAGGTCAGCGCCGCGCACACGTACAGGGCCGGCCCCGGTACGAACACCACGCCGGGGCGCCGCCCGGAGCGCGCGCAGGACCGGCAGGCACAGTGCGCGCTCGGGCGAGCGCCGGCAGCACGAGCAGCGGCGTCAGCCGCAGTCCGCCGCCGGCCCTCACGGCGGCCACCAGCGGCGGGGCCAGCGCGAAGCCGACGTTGCCGCCCAGCGAGAACCAGCTCATGGCGATGTGGCTGCCCCGCCCGGCGAGGCGGGCGACGCGTGCGGACTCGGGATGGTAGGCGGCCACGCCGACCCCCGACACCGCCACGAACAGCAGAGTTGATCCCGTAGGAGCCGCTCAGCCCGCTCAGGGCGATGCCCGCGCCGCTCAGCAGCGTGCTGACCGGGAGCTGCCAGGGCATCGGCCAGCGGTCGGTGAGGGCACCGAACAGCGGTTGAGCCACGGATGAGAGCAGAGAGGCGGCCAGGACGATCCCCGAGGCGACAGCGTAGCCGTAGGCGCGCTCGGCGACGAAGGACGGGACGAGGGAGGCCACCGCGCCCTGGTAGACGTCGACGCAGGCATGTCCGACGGACAGCAGAGTGATCGATGCATTTGTTCGCACCTCGTCATGGTCGGGAGCCGTGGCCGTGTCACGCTTCCGATGAAGTGCCAACTGATGCCGCATATCCGCCATCAGGCGATCGCCCCGACCCACATCCGCCGGCTGCCGCCGGGCGCCGCTATCGACGCCCATCGCCATGACGACCACCAGATCGTCCACGCCGGCCGGGGGGTGCTGACCGTCACGACCGACGCGGGTTCCTGGGTCGCCCCGGGCGACCGTGCCATCCGGGTGCCCGCCGGCACCGTGTACGCCCACCAGGCCCATGGCCGGCTCGAACTCCATCTGGGGGGACTGCCCGCGACCGAGAACCCGCTCGGCCTGGACACACCGACCGTGCTCGCTGTGGGCCCTTTGCTGCGCGAACTGATCGCCGCCCACACCGCCACCCCCGACAACGGCAGCCCCGAGCGGGCGCGCCTGCGTGCGGTACTGCTCGACCAGCTCCGAAACGGGCCGGGAGCCGGTAACTCACCTCTCCGGCACCTTACTTCATTAGTTGACGAAAGTGTGCCCGGGCCTCTAGGTTCCCCCCGGAGAGAGGAGCCGACATGCGCAACCCGTTGTCCACCACCAAGCTGGCGGCCGTCCTGGGCGCACTGGCCCTCGTCGTGGCGCTCCCGGCCCACGCCGACGCCGCCGTCCTGCAGTTGCTGCCGCAGAACGCCGACGGCCTGGAACAGACCTTCTCCCCCGCCTACGACTACGACGGTGACGGCTGCTACGCCACGGCGGCCATCGGGGCCGACGGCACCCTCAACCCCGGCCTGAAACTCGGCGGCGACGTCAACGGCCACTGCCACGACTACGCCCAGTTGGCCAACGCCAACACCTACTCACGGGAGAAGTGCAACAACGGCTGGTGCGCCGTGATGTACGCCAGCTACTTCGAGAAGGACCAGGCGACACTCGGCCCCGCGGCCATCGGCCACACCCATGACTGGGAGCACGTCGTGGTGTGGATCGACACCAACGAGGTCCAGTACGTCTCGGTGTCCCAGCACACCGGCTACCAGGTGGCCGCCCGCTCCTCGGTCCGCTTCGACGGCACCCACCCGAAGATCGTCTACCACAAGGACGGAGTCTCCACCCACGACTTCCGGTTCGCCAACACCAACGACGAGCCTGCGGAGAATGTGACCGGCGGCTGGTTCTACCCCCGCCTGGTGGGCTGGAACGGCTATCCCGCCGGCTACCGCGACAAGCTCGTGAACGCCGACTTCGGCGCCGCCACCATCAAGATCAAGGACGGCGATTTCGCGTACGCACTCACGCACTCGATGCCCTCCGGGATCCCCTTCGACCCGAACGCCTGACGTCCCGCCGCGCGCCTCGACCACGCCAGGCGGCCACCCTGCCGGTTCGACCCGAACGCCTGACGTCCCGTCGCGCGCCTTCGCCGCGCCACGCGGCCTCCCTTCCGGTCCCGGTGTCAGGGGGCGCAGGCCCCGCAGACCTCGGCGACCAGACCGTCGGCGGCGTCGAGCGCGGCGGTGAGGCCGTCCGGGTCGGTCCCGGGGAGGGCGAACAACCCGTGTGCCCGTGCGGCGAAGTCCGCCGGAGCACCGGGCAGCGCGCCCGCCGCCCGGACGGCCCCCTTCTCGTTCACGACCCAGCAGCGGGCCCGGGCATGCAGGGCGTGCACCAGCAGCCCGACCGCCCGGAAGAGGCAGCCGGCGACGTAGAAGGCGTCCCCGCGCGCCGCTCCCTTGCGGGCGCAGGCCAGGATGAAGGGCGCCTCCCAGCGGGCCTGTGCGACCAGCGCTTCGCGGAGCGGCTCCGGATAGCGACGGGTCTCCTGCTGCAGGGCCCGCAGTTCGCCACCGGGATCGGCCAACACCCGTCCGAGAGCGACCTCACCCGCATAGGCGTGCGAGTACACGCCCAGCGGGTGGCCGGCCTGCATCCCGATCTCGAAGCGGCCCTCCCGGCACTGCCGCCAGGTCTCGTGCACCCGGTCGAGATCGCGGTAGATCCAGTCGACGTGGTCGCCGTCCACGGTCAGCCACGCCCCGCCGTCCACCCAGGGCCCCCAGCCGCCCGGCTCCGTCACCTCCACCACCTCGCCGGTCAGCTCGGCCGCCAGGGAGCGCAGTGCCGCGGTGTCCAGCGGCGGCCGGTAGTAGAGCCCCAGATCGACATCGGAGTCGGGACGCTGTGTTCCCCTCGCCCGGCTGCCGCCCAGACACACTCCGACGATGCCACCGACGTCGGTCAGCCGATCCGCGATCTCCTGCAAACGGTCCACACACCGAAGTCTGCAGAACCGCACCGCCCCCGGCGACCGGATTTGGCGCGGCCGGCCTCACCCGCTCGACGGCCGCGGGCGTATGTCGCGGCCCACCGCAGCGGCGCCTCCAACCGGTCGCACTCTCGGGTGAGTTGGACCGACTCGGAGTGGGGACGGCCCAGAGTGGCACCGCTCGGAGTTGGACCGACCCCCCGGCGCCCCGGCTGGACGGCCCTCCTGGCCGCCCAGCCGAGAAGGAGCCGGCCCGGGCCGGCGGGGGCCGCCCTACGCCAGCCACCGGGACGCCCCCCAGCCACTGGGACGGTCCTCGTGCGCCTCCCGCCGGGAAGCGGGTCCCGACGTCGTCATCCCGAAGCGTTGACATCTCTTCATCAGCTGAGTTTTCTTGCGAGACTAACTATCATCGAAGACATGAAACGCACCTCGTTCGCCAACTGGCCGTGCTCCATCGCGCGCGCCCTCGATCTGCTGGGCGACCACTGGACGCCTCTCGTCGTACGGGAGGCGTTCTACGGCATCCGCCGCTTCGACGAGTTCCAGCAGGAACTGGGCATCGCGCGCAACACCCTCACCGACCGACTGCGCCGCCTGGTCGACGAGGGGGTGCTGGACAAGCGGCTCTACGAGTCCGAACCGCCCCGCTACGACTACGTCCTCACGGAGAAGGGGCGCGATCTCTTCACCGTGCTGGCCGCGATGTCGCGGTGGGGCGACCGCTGGCTGGCGGGCGAGGAGGGCGTGCCGGTGGTGTTCCACCACGACGCCTGCGACCACGACACGACACCCGAGGTGGTGTGCTCCGCCTGCCGCAGACCCCTGGCGGTGCAGGAGACCTCGATGCGGATGGGGCCCGGCTATCCCGAGCGACTCAAGCGCAGGCCGGATGTGCAGCGCCGGTTCGGCACGAACTGACCGCACCCCTGACGCCCCCCTTGACAGCTAAGTCTCATGAAGCAACTCTGTTGGTCGCAGTGATCGCATCCCCTGAAGCGAGGAGGCCGGCGGACGTGGAGTGGACGGGCGCGCGGTACGCGGACAAACCCACGGTCGAGGGACGGACATGGATCGATGCCCCGCCCGAGCGGGTGTGGGCCGTGGTGAGCGACATCGCTCTGATGCCGGCCATGAGCAGGGAGCTCCAGTCGGTCGAATGGCTCGACGGTGCCGACGGGCCGTCCGTGGGTGCCCGATTCGTCGGCCACAGCCGGCACGAGGCGTTCGGAGAGTGGTCGACGACCTCGCATGTGATCGAGTGCGAGCCGGACGCCGTTCTCGCCTGGGCGGTGGAGGACCCCGCCGCTCCGGCGGCGATCTGGCGTTTCCGTCTTCGGTCCCGGGGCGGCGGCACGGAGTTGTCGGAGTGGATGCAGTTGGGTCCGGGCCGTTCCGGGCTGTCCGTCGCGATCGACACGATGCCGGACAAGGAGCAGAAGATCGTGTTCGTACGGCTGCGCGAGTTCGAGCGGGGCATCGCCTCGACCCTGGAGCAGATCAAGAAGCGGGCGGAGGCATGATGCGTACGGCCACCACGATCGAGGCGTCGGGCGACGGGAACTGGACGCAGCAGGCGGACTTCGTCGTCGAGGCGGAGAAACTGGGTCTGGACGTCTGCTGGGTCGCCGAGGCATGGGGCTCCGACGCCCCCTCCGCGCTGGGCTACTACGCCGCGCTCACGGACCGGATGCTGCTGGGATCCGGTGTCATGCAACTGGGCACGCGCACCCCGGCCGCCGTGGCGCAGACCGCCATCACCCTGTCCAACCTGTCCGGTGGGCGCTTCCTGCTCGGCCTGGGCGCCTCGGGCCCGCAGGTGATCGAGGGGCTGCACGGGGTCCCCTTCGCCCGGCCGCTGCGGCGTATGCGGGAAACCGTCGAGATCGTCCGGCAGCTGTTCGACGGCGGCAAACTCTCCTACTCCGGCGCGGAGTTCACCATCCCGCGGCCCGGGGGCGAGGCAGTTCCGATGCGGCTCTCCGCGCGGGCCGAGCACACCATTCCCCTCTACCTGGCCGCGCTGTCGCCGGCCATGCTCCGGCTGACCGGCGAGGCCGCCGACGGCTGGCTGGGCACCAGCTTCGTGCCCGAGGGGGCGGACGACGCGTACTTCGCCCACCTCGACGACGGACTGGCCCGCAGTGGCCGCACCCGCACCGCCCTCGACGTCTGCCAGGGCGCCGAGGTGGCCTTCGCCCCCGACGAGGACGCGCTCGCCGCGATGATCGCCGGACGCAAGAAGGAACTTGCCTTCAGCCTGGGCGGCATGGGGTCCTCGTCCACCAACTTCTACAACAACGCCTACAGCCGTCAGGGCTGGGCCGAGGTCGCCGCCGAGGTGCGCGAGCGGTGGCAGGCCGGCGACCGGGACGGCGCGACGGCTCTGGTGACCGACGAGATGGTGCTGGGTACGACGCTGATCGGGACGGAGACGATGGTGCGCGAGCGGCTCCGGGTGTGGCGCGCAGCGGGCGTCGACACCGTGCGCCTCTACCCGGCCGGGGAGAACCTGGAAGCCCGGCTCGCCACCCTGGCCCGGGCGATCGAGCTGGTGCGGGACACCGACGGCGCGCCCTGAGTCCGGGCCTCGCCGCCGTCGGCATCCATGATTCCCGGTCACCGCGAGGCCGCCGGGCGGCACTTCGGCACCTGACGCCCGGGGGCTCCGCGGCGCATCGCGCGCTGCGGGGCACCCGGGCTCGCTCCTTGCCCGCGGGGGTGTCGCCCCGGGGGGTCTGCCAACGTTGTCGGATCCGACTGGTCTACACCCTTGACTGGTACAGACCAAAGCGGTTGAGTGTGGCCCCACACCCCCACCGCAGCTGTCCCGGACGCCGCGACCGCCCCCGCCGGCACGTGCGCACAAGGCTCTGGCCTGCCTCCGGTGCAGCCCTCCTCCGCAAAGGAGTTGACTCCGTGTCGAAGCGCCGCCTCTCCGCATGCCTGGCCGCGATCGTGGTCGCAACCGCCGCACCGGTGCTGCTGCCGGCCACAGCGGCTTCCGCCGCCTCCTGCTCCGACTACCCGAGCTGGACGGCCGGCACGTCCTACGTCACCGGCGACATCGTCCGGCACACCGACGGCAAGGCCTACGTCGCAGAGCACGACAACCCGGGCTACGACCCCACCATCAGCACCTGGTACTGGGATCCCTACGCCTGTGACAGCGGCCCGACCGACCCCTCGGCCGCCTTCGTCGTGAGCGAGGCCCAGTTCAACCAGATGTTCCCTAACCGGAACCCCTTCTACACCTACGACGGCCTCGTGTCCGCACTGAGCGCCTACCCGGGCTTCGCCACCACCGGGAGCGACACCGTCAGGAAGCAGGAGGCCGCGGCCTTCCTCGCCAACGTCAGCCACGAGACCGGCGGGCTGGTCTACGTCGTGGAACAGAACACCGCCAACTACCCGCACTACTGCGACTGGAGCCAGCCCTACGGCTGCCCGGCCGGTCAGTCCGCCTACTACGGCCGCGGCCCCCTCCAGGTCAGCTGGAACTTCAACTACAAGGCGGCGGGCGACGCGCTCGGCATCGATCTGCTGGACAACCCCGACCTCGTCCAGAACGACGCCTCCGTCGCCTGGAAGACGGGGCTCTGGTACTGGAACACGCAGTCGGGGCCCGGCACGATGACGTCGCACGACGCCATGGTCAACAGCGCGGGATTCGGCCAGACCATCCGCAGCATCAACGGCTCCCTGGAGTGCGACGGCAAGAACCCCGCGCAGGTGCAGAGCCGTGTGGACGCCTACCAGCGGTTCGTGCAGATCCTGGGCACCCCGGCGGGCGACAGCCTCTACTGCTGATCGGCGACCGCGCCGGTCCGTCCGGTCACCGGTTCGGCCTGTGCGCAGTCCTCGAAGACGACGCCGGCGTTGCCGACCAGGATGTGCAACGGCCCCGTCCGGTCGGCGACGAATGTCCCGACGGCGGAGCGGTCGGCCAGATCGAGATGCGCCACCGTCAACGTGCCGGACTCCGGGGGAAGTTCCGCTTCCAGAGCGGCCGCAACACGGGCGCCCGCAGCGGCGTCCCGCACGGCCCGGATGACACGAAGGCGGCGGCGGCTTCTCAGCCGTTGAGCGTCTTCATCAGCTCGGGTGTGTAGCGGTCACCGGTGACCGCGCCGTGGGGAGCGACCGCCTCGATCGCGGCGATGTCCTCGGCGGTGAGGGTCACCCCGGTCGCGGCGACGTTCTCCTCCAGGTAGCGCCGGCGCTTGGTGCCGGGGATGGGGACCGCTCCCTGGTGCTGGACCCAGGCGAGCGCCAGCTGGGAGGGGGCGACCTTCTTGGCGGAGGCGATGCGGCGGACCTCGCGGACGACATCGAGGTTGCGGTCGAAGTTCTCGCCCTGGAAGCGTGGGTCGGTCCGGCGCCAGTCGTCCTCGGCGAAGTCCTCGGGGCTCGTGATGGCGCCGGACAGGAAGCCGCGCCCGAGCGGGGAGTACGCGACCAGGCCGATCCCCAGCTCCCGCAGGGTGTCGAGCACACCGTTGTGCTCGATGTCGCGCTCGAAGAGCGAGTACTCGGTCTGCACCGCGGTGAGCGGGTGCACGGCGTGGGCACGCCGGATCGTCTGCGCGGACGCCTCGCAGACACCGATGTGGCGCACCTTGCCCTCGGCGACCAGCCCGGCCAGCGCACCGACGGTCTCCTCGATCGGCACCTCGGGGTCGATGCGGTGCAGGTAGTACAGGTCGACGTGGTCGGTGCCCAGGTGCCGCAGAGAGCGTTCGAGCGCCCGGCGTACGTATGCGGGCGTGCCGTTGAGGCCGACCGGGCGGCCGTCGTCGGTGATCTCGACGCCCGTCTTGGTGGCGAGGACGGCGGCGTCCCGGCGTCCGGCGAGCGCCTTGGCGAGGAGCTGCTCGTTGACGAACGGGCCGTAGCTCTCGGCGGTGTCCAGCAGGGTGACGCCCAGCTCCAGCGCCCGGTCCACGGTGGCCAGGGACTCGGTTTCGTCGGTGGCGCCGTAGAAGGCGCTCATTCCCATGCAGCCGAGGCCCTGAGCTCCGACGATCAGGCCCTGACTGCCCAGTGTGCGGTGTTCCACGAGGTTGCTTCCTTCCATAACTAACTGGATAGGTACATGACCGTAGACCCGCGCTCGGCCGGTGTCAATAACTAGATAGTTACTTGCTAGGGTGGCGGACATGACACGGGACTCCAGCGCAACCAAGGCACGGCTGCTCGACGCCGCCTTCGCCGAATTCGCCGCCTACGGCATCGCCGGAGCCCGGGTGGACCGGATCGCCGAGACGGCGGGCGTGAACAAGCGGCTGATCTACGTCTACTTCGGCAACAAGGAGCAGCTGTTCGACGAGGTGCTGCACCGGGCGATGACGGCGGGCGCCGAGTCGGTGCCGTTCGACGTCGAGGACCTGCCCGGATACGCGGGTGCGATCTTCGACCATCTCGTCGCCCGGCCGGACCTCATGCGGCTGCGCCTGTGGAAGCTTCTGGAACGCCCCTCCGCCGCCGGACTCGAACCGGACGCCTACCGCCGCAAGACGGCCGAGGTGGCCGCCGCCCAGGAGCGCGGCGGGCTCGCCCCGGGGCTGGCGCCGGAGGACCTGCTGACCATGGTCCTCTCCGTGGCCCAGGCGTGGTTCTGGGCCGCCGAGGGTGCCGGCACGGAGGGTGCGTGGCAGTCCTGGCCGGCACAGCGGCTGGCCGTCCATCGCGCGGCCGTCGTCGAGGCTGCCCGCAGGATCAGCGAGCCGGGGGCCGCGGACGAGTAGCGGTGCAGCAGGCGCACGCCGCCCGGCCGGATGCGAAGGACTGCCGTCGGCCGGTGGAGCGGCTTCCGGCTCCCGGGGCTGTCCGGGCCCCTCGCCGAGACAGCGTGGAATCCCGATGAGGGGCACGCGAGACGCCGGCGGATGGCGTGGCGGCCGGGGCGGGGGGCGGCCACACGGCAGGAGCGGCCGCGGATGGCCGGAGATCCCTCTCTGAGGGGGCCGGCCCGCAGCCGGATACGCAAGCGGGCCGGGTCGCGGATCAGTTGACGATGGCCGGGCGAAGCGCAGGCCGGGCAGTGAAGGCTGTCCACGGCGCGCGCACGACGACCGGCCGGCGCAGCACGCGTACCTGGCGCGGGGCGTTCCAGCCCAGCACGCCGACCACCCTCCCGTGGTGGCCGTAGACGGCGGCGAAGTGGCCGTCCGACGGGGTTCCGCAGAGGATCCGCAGGTCCGCGCCGGGCGGGAAGATGCCGTACGCCTGGATCCTGGTTTCGTACTGGTCGGTCCCGATTGCCGATGTCGTTTGCGAGGACGATGCCGTCGCCGGCGCGGATGGTCGTGCCGCCGATCTCGATGTCCTCCAGGGCCACCCGGCGGCGCCCGCTGTGCACGATGCTGAGGTAGCGCAGGAGTTCCTCGACCGCCGAGGCGATCAGCCGTGGCTCGTCGCTCTCGCGCACCCGGGCCAGCTGGTCCGGATGCTGCAGCAGGGCCAGGATGCCCAGGGCGATCATGTTCGCGGTCGTCTCGTGCTCGGCGATCAGCAACAGCATGCCCATGTCGGCCGCCTCACGCCGGGAGATGTCACCGGCCCTGACCCGCTCGTTCAACGTGGAGAGGAGGTCGTCCGCCGGGTGGGCGAGTTCGACGCCGAGGCCGTCCGGACGATGTGCGCCGACGACCCCGCCTTCGGCCGGGACATCGCCGCGTGGGTCGGCCGCACGGTCGCCCAGCGGCTGCACGCCTCCCGCGACCGCTGCTCGACCTCTACGCCCCCTACGGCAGCGGCGGCCCCGCCTGACCACCCGGCGCCCGGCCTGCCAGGTCACCCCGTCGGCCGGTGCGCCAGGGGCGCTCCCGGCGCCGTACCCCTACTGCGCCGGCAACGGGACGCGCCACTCCAGCCGGGCGCCACCGCCGTCCGGGCCGCTCACGTCGAGTCGCCCGCCGAGCTGCTCCGCCCGCTCGGCCATGTTGCGCAGACCGCTGCGGCGGCCTTCGGGCGGGATGCCCACGCCGTTGTCCGAGACGGTCAGGGACACCTCGTGGCCGTCGGTCGTCAGCACCACCTGGGCGCGGTCGGCGTGGGCGTGCCGGGCGACGTTGGTGAGGGCCTCCGAGAGCACGGCCACGGCGTGGTCGGCGATGTCGCGCGGCACGTCGGTGTCGACCAGGCCCTCCATGCGCACGCTGGGCGCGAATCCCAGCAGCGGGGCCGTCTCGCCGGCCACCCGGACCACCCGCGCCCGCAGACCGCTCCCGGCGCCGCCCTCGTGGGCCCGCAGCGCGAAGATGGTCGACCTGATGATCTTGATGGTCTCGTCCAGGTCGTCGACGGCCCGCAACACCCGCTCCGAGGCCTCGGGATGCTCGATGAAGCGGCCCGCGCTCTGCAGGGTCATCCCGGTGGCGAACAGTCTCTGAATGGCCAGGTCGTGCAGGTCCCGGGCGATCCGGTCCCGGTCCTGGAGCACCGCGATCTGCTCGGCGTCCTGCCGGCGTTCGGCCAGCTCCATGGCGATCGCCGCCTGTGCCGCGAAGCCCCGCAGCATCTCGGTCTCCTTCTCCGAGAAGACCGGCCGGCCGACCTCGCGTGCCAGCAGCACCACGCCCCGGGGGCCGCCCTCCCCCGTGCCGATGGGAACGGCGACGGCAGGGCCGAGCCCGCCGAAGCGCGGGGGCTCCGGGCAGACCCGTGTGTCGTGGGTGATGTCGTCGCTCGCGACCGGGGCGACGCCGGAGTACGCCAGTCCCATCAGGCTTTCGTGCAGGGGCAGCACCAGCCCCCGGTGCGCCTCCGCGTCCACGCCGACGGCGATCTCCACGCAGAGCGACGCGGTGTCCGCCATGGGCATCGCCACCGCGGCGAGGGCCGAGCCCGCGATCTCCCGGGCTCGTTCGGCGATCAGGCCGAGGGCCTCGGAGCGCTCACTGCCGGACATCAGGCTGTGCGTGATCTCCGCGTTCGCCCGCAGCCAGCGCTCGCGCAGCCGCGAGTCCTCGTACAGGCGCGCGTTGTCGATCGCCACGCCGGCCGCCACGGCCAGCGTGGACAGCACCGACTCGTCCTCCTCGTCGAACTCGGCGCCGCCCCGCTTCTCGGTCAGGTAGAGATTGCCGAAGACCTGGTCGCGCACCCGGATCGGGACACCGAGGAAGCTCCTCATCGGCGGGTGGTTCGACGGGAAGCCGTACGAGGCAGGATGCTCGGAGATCTTGGCGAGCCGGAGCGGCTCCGGGTGGCGGATCAGCTCGCCGAGGATGCCATGGCCCTCCGGGTACGGGCCGATCCGGGAGATCTCCTCCTCGGTGACGCCCACCGTGTGGAACCCGGACAGCCGTCTGCCGTCCGGTCCGATGACGCCGAGTGCGGCGTACTCGGCGTCCACGAGGACCGCGGCCGCGTCCACGATGGCGTGCAGGGCCTGTTCCAGGTCCAGTTCCCGGCCGACGGCGAGCACCGCCTCCAGCAGACTGTGCACCCGGCCCTGGGTGGCCCTGGCCGCGTCGATGCGGGCCTGCAGCTCTTCAAGCAGTTCGTCGAGCTTGAGCCGCGGCAGTCGTAGGCGGGGCTCGTCGGGGTTCGTCAGGGCTCACCACCACGTTCCTCGGGGCCGCCCGGGGCGGACCCGGTCCGGTCGGATCCCTCCCACGGTATCCGCCTTCGACGTCGCCCCGTGCGAGAGGTCGGTGTATACGACATCCGACGGTCGGGAGCCGTACCGACCGGCCCCGCCTCGGGGCTGATGATCCGTCCGGTGGTGGCCCTCACCTCCGGGGCCGGTTGAACGAGCCGCGCCCGCGCCCGGCGCGGCCCGGCCGGGACGCTCCCCTCAGGCTGCGGGGACGGCGACTTCCGCGTGCGGCTCCTCGCCGAGGACCACCTTGAGGGCGCCGGTCTCGGCGGCCTTGGAGAAGACGTCGTAGGCCTCTTCCATCTGCGCCAGGGGGAAGGTGTGGGTGACCAGCTGCCCCGTCGGCAGCCGGCCCGCCGCGGCCATCCGCAGCAGCGTCGGGGTGGAGAAGGTGTCCACCAGCCCGGTCGTGATGGTCACGTCCCTGATCCACAGGTCCTCCAGATGCAGCGTGGCCGGCCCGCCGTGGACACCGATGTTGGCCACGTGGCCGCCCGGACGGACCATCCGGGTGCACAGCTCGAAACTGTCCGCCGCACCGACCGCCTCGATCACCACGTCCGCGCCCAGCCCGCCGGTCAGATCGTCCACCAGCTGGCAGGGCTCCTCCCGCACGTCCGCCACCGCGTCCGCTCCCAGCCGCCGGGCCGCCTGCAGCCGGGCAGGCACCAGATCCACCGCGATGATCCGCTCCGGCGAGAACAGACCCGCCGTGACGATCGCGGCAAGCCCGATCGGACCGGCACCCACGACGGCCACCGTGTCACCGGGACGCACATGCCCGTTCAGGACACCGACCTCGTAGGACGTCGGGAAGACGTCCGCGAGCAGCACGGCATCCGCGCCGCTGACGGTACCGGGAAGGGGATACACGGACAGGTCGGCGCAGGGCACCCGCACGTACTCGGCCTGGGAGCCGTCGATGAGATGGCCGAGGACCCAGCCCCCGCCGCCCCGGCACTGGCCGTAGCTGCCGTCACGGCACGAGCGGCACCGGCCGCAGGAAGTGATGCAGGAGAGCAGCACCCGGTCCCCCGGACGGACGCTGCGCACGTCGCTGCCGACCTCGACGACCTCGCCGACGGCCTCGTGCCCCAGCACCGTTCCCTGCGGCACCTCGGGCACGTCACCCGCGAGGATGTGCAGATCCGTCCCGCAGATGGTCACGACACCGACCTGCACGATCGCATCGGCCGGGTCCTTGATCGCCGGATCCGGGACGTCCTGCCAGGACGCCTGCCCGGGACCGTGGAAGACGAAGCCCTTCATGACGCTCCTCACCCTCTTCGGTCTGCCGCGGGACCCGGGTTCCGGCACGTACGGCGAAGGATGCGGGCCGGGCCCCGGCACGATGCCGGACTGCCCCGCACGGTCGGTCCGCACGGTGCGCATGGGCGTCCGCCCGGGCCGGTCGTCCCTCGCCCGACGACGGGAGCCCCGCACGTCGGGCACGGGCCCGCTCGGGCACGCCCCGGCCGTGTTCCTCCGGGGGCCGATCGGCCCTACCACGCGCACCCGGGCCCCGCTTTGATCGTGCCATGCCCGAGAACCGCTCGCGCGTGGATCTGTCCGCCACCGACGGTGCGGCCGGCGGACCGACGGTGGTGGCCCTGCAGGGCGACGTCGATCTGCTGGTCGCGCAGACGCTGATCGCCCGGCTCGACGCGCTCACCGCCCGGCCGCGGCACGACCTGGTGCTCGACCTGCGGCAGGTCGACTTCATCGACTGCACCGGACTGGGCGTCCTGTGCCGGGCACGGAACCGGACCCTCGCCCGGCAGGGCCGGCTGCGGCTGGTCACCGACAGCGCGGACCTGCTGCGGCTGCTGCGCGCCACCGGCCTCGCGGACGTCTTCGAGGTGCAGCCCCGGCTGCCCTAGGTTCTGTCGTCAAAGTGATCTTGGATTGTGGATCATGGAGTGGTGATACGCCGCCATGAACTGTCCGACGCTGAGTGGGAACTCGTGCAGCCGTTGCTGCCCCGGCCTGCGCTGGGGCGACCACGGCTGGACGACCGGACGGTCCTCAACGGGATCGTGTGGAAGTTCCGGACCGGGGTCGCGTGGCGGGACGTGCCCGAGCGATACGGGCCGTGGGCCAGCCTCCATACCCGTTTCCGCAGGTGGGCAGCGGACGGGACTTTTGACCGGATGCTCCGGGCCGCGCAGGCGCGGGCGGATGCCGCGGGAGACATTGAGTGGCTGGTGTCGGTCGACTCCACCGTCGTCCGCGCCCACCAGCACGCGGCCGGAGCCCGAAACGGGGGCTCCGCAACCCGGCGCTCGGCCGGTCCTGCGGCGGACTGACCAGCAAGATCCACTTGGCGTGCGACGGAGCCGGCCGCCCGCTGGCCTTCGTCCTGACGGGCGGGAACACCAACGACTGCACGCAGTTCACCGCCGTGATGGAGGCGATACGGGTGCCCCGGCTCGGTCGGGGCAGGCCCCGCGTGCGGCCCAGCCACGTCATCGGCGACAAGGGCTACAGCTCGAAGGCGATCCGCACCTGCCTGCGGCGCCGCGGCATCGCCCACACCATTCCCGAACGGGCCGACCAGATCGCCAACCGGGCCCGGCGGGGCAGTCTTGGAGGCCGCCCGCCGGCCTTCGACAAGCAGGTCTACAAGCGCCGCAACGTCGTGGAACGGTGCTTCAACCGCCTCAAGCAGTGGCGTGGCATCGCCACGAGGTACGACAAGTCCGCCCAGTCCTACCAAGCAGCCGTCACCCTTGCATCGCTCCTGATGTGGGCGTGACACTTTGACGAAAACTCCTAGGTCCAGGCCGGACAGGTCGGCGGTCGCCCTCTCTTTGAGGGGGGTTTCCGTCATGGCCACGAACTTGCGGGAGACCGCGGACCTGCTCGTCGCCGTGCGGTGACCACCTGGCCCACCGGCTCCAGACCCAGGCCGTAGCGGCGGGTCGACAGGCCGCCGAGCATGCGCTCCATCACCATCCGGGGCGAGGATCTCGGTGCGGTTGAATAGCTCATAGGCGGGCACCGCCAGCTCACCCGAGCCGTCGATGGCGCGCATCCGTGGCCGGTTGATGGCACCCGGCGCCCGCCCAACACCACCGGTCCGTGCCCGGTGCCATGGTTCGTCTCGACGTTCTTCTGGTACCGCTTGGTCACGGCGGTCCCCTGTCAACGGGTTGTCCGGGAAGACACCGAGGCGTACGCAGGGCAGGTTTCAGGTGGGGGACCACCACCTCAACTTCTACGAGTCCCAGGACCACCTCAAGACTGCCTCTATAGAGGTTTGATCACCTTGGGTGTGGCCGCTTCCCCTGTTGCTGCTGTGGCGTGGTGGACCGGCCTGCCTTTTACTTGTAGACATAGAGAGAGTGGCCAGCGCTAGGCCTGGGCACCAGAGGGCGCATCCGATAGGCCAACCCGAGCGCCCACTCACCCCACTGGTGTTCCGATCCCGCACCTCATCTATCAGATGCGTCAGCTCCGCGAGCACGTCGGCCCTTCCGGCTACTACCAGATGGCCCAGATCGCGCATTACCGCGGAAGGTGAGCCTATGCTGAAGCTTCGAACATGGGGCACGGCCGTGCTCGTGCTCTTGGCAGTCTCCCTAGCCCCCGTTTCAGACCGTACGCTGGCCGCCACTTCAGACGCTAACCTGTCCACGGCGGTCTATCTGTCCGATGGCTCTCGGTTCCCGGGGTGGTCGCAGTGGAGCGACCGGGATGGTGGCTGGATTGACGGAACCCCG